>JAJFHD010000054.1 GCA_021775805.1 Alphaproteobacteria bacterium
GCCGGGCTCGACCGCGACGTCGTTGGCACAGATGCGTTGCAGCACGGCCTCCGCGTCCCGCCCCTCGACGCGGAACTTGGCAAAAGACGTCATGTCGAACAGCCCGACATTTTCGCGCACGGCCTTGTGCTCGGCCGCCGCATGGTCGAACCAGTTCTGGCGTTTCCAACTGTACTCGTACTCCGCCCGTTTGCCGGCGGCTGCCTGATCAGCCGGCAGGAACCAGTTGGCTCGCTCCCAACCAGCAGCTTCGCCAAAACAGGCACCGCGTTCTTCGAGGCGTTCGTGCAACGGAGATTTGCGGACACCGCGGGCCGTCTCGTACTGGCGGTAAGGCCAGTGGTCAGCATAGAGCAGGCCGAGCGACTCTTTGGCACGCTCGAACAGGAATGTCTTGCTGTTCTGGAACGGCATCATCCGGCGGATGTCCACGTCCCACAGATCGAACGGCGGTTCACCGCTTTCCATCCATTCCGCCAGGGCCTTGCCGGCCCCGCCGGCCGACTGAATGCCGACAGAATTGAAACCGGCGGCCACGAAAAAGTTCTCCACCTCCGGCGCCTCACCCAACAGATAACGGTCGTCGGGAGTAAAGCTTTCGGGACCGCAGAAGAAGGTATGAATACCGGCGGTCTCCAACAACGGCATGCGGTTGACGGCCTTCTCAAGGATCGGCTCGAACTGCTCAAAATCTTCCGGTAACTGGTCGAAGCAGAAGTCCTCGGGAATGCCGTCCATGCCCCAGGGCTTGGCGTTGGGTTCAAACGCGCCAAGAAGGATCTTGCCGGCGTCTTCCTTGTAGTAGGCGCATTCGTCCGGAACCCGCAGGACCGGCAGTCCACCGGGCAGTTCGGAAATGGCTTCGGTCACGATGTAAAAATGCTCGCACGCCTGAAGCGGCACGTTGACACCGGCCATCTGGCCGACTTCGCGGCCCCACATTCCGGCACAATTGACCACGTAGTCGGCCGTGATGTCGCCCTTGTCGGTGGAAACTCCCGTCACCCGGCCGTCCTTCTTGTGGATTGCCGTCACCTTGGTCTGTTCGAAAATTTTCACGCCGCGGTTGCGCGCACCTTTGGCCAGGGCATGGGTAATGTTCGACGGGTCAGCCTGGCCGTCCTTGGGCAGGAAGACACCACCGTGGACGCCATCGAGATTGAGAAACGGGTAGGCCTGCTTGCATTCGTCCGGTGAGAGCATTTCCGCTTCAAGACCGAACGTCTTGGCCATGGATGCCCCGCGCCTGAACTCTTCCAGGCGGGCATCGGAAATCGCAACGCCCAGCGAACCGTGCTGGCGGAAGCCGGTCGCGACTTCCGTTTCGGCTTCCAGCGAGCCGTAGAGTTCAGCCGAGTACTTCGCAAGCTGGGTCATGTTGGCGGTGGCGCGCAACTGGCCGATCAGCCCGGCCGCATGCCATGTGGTGCCGCATGTCAGCTGCTTGCGTTCAAGCAGGACCACGTCGGTCCAGCCGAGCTTGGCCAGGTGGTAGGCCAGCGAACACCCCACAACGCCGCCACCGATGATGACCGCGCGGGCCTGGCTTGGAAATTCCTTCATTGCACCCTCTTTCAATAGACTGGTGGCGCAATCACCCAGATCACCACACACGGTACGGTGCCGGGATTGCGCCAGCGATGGGTTTCATGATTCAGGCGGAAACTGTCGCCCGGTTTCAGATGGAAATGAGTGTCGTCGATCCACAGATCGAGTTCGCCGGCCACCACGTAGCCGGCCTCCTCGGTCTCGCGGAAACCGTTCTCGGGCAGTTCGGCACCAGGCAGGAACACGCTGCGGAACACTTCGAAAGCACCGCCAAGATCGGGCGACAGCAACTCCTCGACAAGCCCGCTCTCCTCACTGCCGATCCGCCGCCTGGCGTCGGCACGCACGATATGTCCGCGCTCTTCCTCCGGCGCATCGTCCTGCGCCAGAAACCAGCCCAGCGGCACACCGAACACATTGGCAAGCTTGCGCAGATCCTGGATCGAAACGGAAGAGAGCCCGCGCTCCACCTGGCTCAGATAACCAACGGAACGCCCGGTGGCCAGGGCAAGTTCGGAAAGTGTCAGGCCTTTGGACTTGCGAAGAGCACGCAGATCGCTGCCGATCGACGCGGCAATGCCACCGTCGTCAGTTGCACCTTCCACAGAAGTCTCAATCGTCTCGACGGAAGACATCGCCGCTCCTCACCCTGAACAATCAGGACACTGGAGGCGATTTCGTGAAAAATCAATTCATTTTTTCATGCAAGGCGATTTCCCGTGTTCACTTTCACGGTGACAACGGGCGGAACACGAAAATCGGGAATCTGCGAAACCCAAAATCGATCAGGTTGCGCGGGCCGTCATTCCTGTCCGAGCGGTCAGCGAGGACGAGAATCCGTTGGCCGGACCCGAGACCGAATACGAGGCGAGTGGATCTTCGGCATCGCTTTCGCGCTGCCACAGATGACGATCTATGCAATCACATGAACCGTACAATGTGGGGCGGTTGGGCTCTCTGGTTCCGGTCCGCCTAAATCGGCACCACAGCCGTCGTCTCGATCTCGACCCGCGCACGGTCTTCGACCAGCGCCACGACCTGCACCAGCGCCATGGCGGGAAATACACTACCGATGATGCGCTTGTAGGCCACACCAATGCCTTCCAGGTTTGACAGGTACTCCTGCTTGTCGACCACGTACCAGGTCATGCGGGCGATGTGCTCAGGACCGGCGCCGCCCTCTGCCAGAATTGCCACGGTGTTGTGCAGGGTCTGTTCCACCTGCCCGACAAAATCGTCGGTCTGGAACTCGCAATTGTGGTTCCAGCCGATCTGGCCCGCGACGAAGATCATGCGCCCTTCGGCCGCTATGCCGTTGGAATATCCGGACGGCCGCTTCCAGTGTGACGGGTTGAGTTGTTCCATGAGATGGGTCCTGTATGTTTCCGGGTTCTGCGAGCGGCAACCAGTGCCGCATCACTCCTTAAGCCTAAAGCGCTGGACTTTGCCGGTCTGGGTCTTGGGCAGCGCTTTGATGAATTCGACGGCGCGTGGATATTTGTATGGCGCGATCGATTGTTTCACGTGATCCTGCAGGGCCTTGACGAGTTCCGCATCGCCGGCATAACCCGACACCGGCACAACGAACGCCTTGACGATCTGGCCGCGCTCCTCGTGATCGACACCGACGACTGCGCACTCACTGACAGCTTCGTGCGCCAGCAGGGCCGCTTCCACTTCCGGTCCGGCAATGTTGTAACCAGACGAGATGATCATATCGTCGGTTCGGGCGGCGAAATGGAAATAGCCGTCCTCGTCTTCAAAGAAGGCATCGCCCGTGAGGTTCCAGCCATCGCGCACGTAGCCCGCCTGGCGGTCGTCGGCCAGATAGCGGCACCCGGTCGGACCCCGCACGGCAAGCTTGCCCACCTGCCCTTTCGGCATGTCGTTCATGTCGTCGCCGACCACACGGGCTTCGTATCCAACGACTGGTTTGCCGGTGACGCCGGGCTTATTGTCGTCCGGCGTATTGGTGATGAAGATATGCAGCAGTTCCGTCGCCCCGATACCGTCGAGAATCGGCACGCCGGTTTTCGCGACCCAATCCTTGTACACAGGCGCCGGCAGTGTTTCGCCCGCAGACACCGCGAGTCGAAGGCTGGACAGATCCGCGCCATCGTCCATTGCGCCCATCATGGCGCGGTAGGCGGTTGGCGCCGTAAAACAGATGGTGACCTTATGGGTGTCGATGATCTTGACCAGATTGGGCGGCGTCGCTTCCTCCAGAAGCGTGGCCGTGGCGCCGAAGCGCAACGGAAAGACCGCCAGTCCGCCCAGCCCGAAGGTGAAGGCCAGCGGCGGTGAACCAGCAAAGACGTCATCCGGTGTGACGCCCAGAACCGATTGCGCGTACCCGTCGGCAATCGCCAGGATATCGCGGTGGAAATGCATGGTCGCTTTCGGTTGCCCGGTCGTGCCGGATGTGAAACCCAGAAGAGCGACATCGTCCCGGCCGGTTTTAATCGCGTCGAAGGATGTCGGCTTGCCCAGCGCCACTTCGTCCAGCTCGGCCTCATGGTTGCGGCTGCCGTCGAACAGGACGACGCGCTTGAGAAACCGGCTGTCGCGGGCACAGCGATCCATGTCTTCCGCCAGCCTGGTGTCGCACAGGGCCAGTGCGATTTCCGCCTTGTCGACGATCTTGGAAAGTTCCGCCGCCCGCAGCATAGGCATGGTATTGACGACCACGGCGCCCGCCTTGGTTGCGCCCAGCCATGCCGCCACCATGGCCGGGTTGTTGCCGGAACGGATCAGGACGCGGTTGCCCGGCTCAACGCCGAAATCTTCTACCAGCGCCCGGGCGATGCGGTTTGACCAGTCGGCAAGCTCACGGTAGGTCCGCTTGCGTCCATTGCCGATCAGGGCAAAGCGGTCTCCGTGTCCCGCCTCGACGTTGCGGTCGGTCAGTTCGACCGCCACGTTGATGTGGTCGGGATACCGGTATTCCGGTCTTTCAAGGATCAGGTCGGGCCACATGTCGCGCGCCGGCAGGTTGTCGCGTGAAAAGGTGTCGGTGTGAGCGGTTGGTCCAAGCATGTCAATCTCCCGGGCTGTCCTGCAGGTTCGCCGCAGCATCGGCCAAAACCTGCCGGGCGATGATCACTTTCTGAACTTCGGACGCGCCTTCGTAGATCCGAAGCGCCCGAATTTCCCGATAGAGGCGTTCCACCGGATTGCCACTGACGACGCCGTGTCCGCCGTGGATCTGAACAGCGCGGTCGATCACAGACTGGGCAGCTTCGGTTGCGTAGAGTTTTGCCGCCGCCGCCTCTCGTGTCACGCGCGGCGCGCCTGCGTCTTTCGCCCAGGCAGCACGATAAACCAGCAGAGCCGCGGCGTCGATCTCCACGGCCATGTCAGCGATCATGCCCTGCACCAGTTGCAGGTCCCCCATCGGTGCACCGAACAGCGAACGGCTTGTCGCCCTTGCCAGGCTTTCATCCATGGCCCGGCGTGCAAAGCCCAAGCCGGCGGCCCCTACCGTCGACCGGAATATGTCAAGGGTCGCCATGGCGATCTTGAAGCCCTCGCCCGGTTTACCGAGCATGTTTGCGACCGGAACCACGCAATCGGAGAATTCAAGCCGGGCAAGCGGATGCGGCGCTATGACAGGGATGCGCTCGGCGACAGAGAGTCCCGGCGTGTCCGCATCGACGATGAATGCCGAAAGGCCTCGGGCGCCCTCCCCCCCGCCGGTACGCGCAAAGACAACATAGTAGTCAGCGATACCGCCGTTCGAGATCCAGGTCTTCGAGCCGTCCAGGACGAACGTGTCGCCGTCGCGCCGGGCTGTGGTGGCAAGCGCCGCCACGTCCGAACCCGCTTCAGGTTCAGACAGGGCGAATGCAGCTATCTTTTTTCCCTCTCGGACAGCCGGCAGGTAAGCATCCCGCTGGGCATCGGATCCGGCAAGCGTGATCGGCCCGCTGCCCAGCCCCTGCATGGCAAACGAGAAGTCCGCCAGTCCGCTGTGCCGGCTCAGCGTCTCGCGGATGATGCACAGCGAACGCACATCAAGTTGGTCGAATCGGCCGCCACCGGCCTTGGAGACCGCATAGTCCAGCCAGCCGCCTGCAGCCAGGTCCGCAACCAGTCGCCTGCAGGCGTCGTCGACACCGTCTTCGCTGGGCTCCGACGGGTCGATTTCCAACGCCGCCCAGGTATCGAGGTCGGCCGCAAGCGTGCGGTGGTGATCGTCAAAGAACGGCCAGGTCAGGAAACTGCGGTCAGGCATACGGTCAGTCTCCTTCAAACACCGGACGTTCCTTGGCGACAAACGCGTCGAAGGCTCGCCTGAAGTCGCGTGTCTGCATGCAGATCGCCTGTGCCTGGGCTTCGGCTTCGATCGCCTGGTCGAGTGTCATGTTCCATTCCTGATTGAGCATGGTCTTGGTCATCATATGTCCGAAATTGGGGCCTGCTGAAAGTTTGGCCGCCATCGATTGCGCTTCAGAAAGTACGTCATCGCCGGAACAGATCCGGTTGTAGAATCCCCAGCGCTCGCCTTCCTGCGCACTCATCGAACGGCCGGAGAAAAGCAGTTCGGCTGCCCGACCCTGCCCGACGACACGCGGCAGCATGGCACACGCGCCCATGTCGCAGCCGGCAAGCCCCACGCGCACGAACAGGAAGGCGGTCTTGGCCTCGGGCGTGCCGAGCCGCATGTCCGAGGCCAGTGCGATCATAGCGCCGGCACCGACACAGATGCCGTCAATCGCGCTGATCACCGGCTGCGGACAGTTGCGGATCGCCTTGACCAGATCGCCGGTCATCCGGGTGAACTGAAGCAACCCCTTCATATCCTTGTCGAGCAGCGGGCCGATGATCTCGTGGACATCACCGCCGGAACAGAAATTGCCGCCTTCGCCGTTGATCACCACCGCGGACACATCGTCGGCGTAGACGAGATCTCGAAAGCAGTCGCGCAACTCGGCATAGGATTCGAATGTGAGAGGATTTTTTCGCTCCGGCCGGTTCAGCGTGATCGTCGCCACCTCGCCGGTCATTTGCCAACGGAAATGCTTCGGCGCAAAGTTTTTCATGGCCGTCATGAACTGTCTCCTTTCGAGGCGGCATCCTTGAGTCTGCCGAGCAACCGGGAAAGATCCGCCGCATCGCGGTCGTCAAGCCCGTTGAACATGTCATCAATCCAGCCTGCATGATGGGCGGCCATATCTGAAAATCGCTCCCAACCCTTGTCCGACAACGCGACGTAAGACGAGCGCCGGTCGGCCGGGTGCGGCACACGCATCACCAGCCCTTCGTCCGTCATACGGTCGACGAGTCCGGTCACGTTGCCGTTCGATACCATCAACTGTCTGGAAAGATCGCTCATGGTCAGGCCGCTCTCGGAGCGTGCCAGGCTGGCGAGCACGTCGAAACGCGGCAAGGTCGTGTCAAATTCCCGACGCAGCTTCGACCGGATCGTCTGTTCGATCTGCGTCGTGCAGGTGAGGAGCCTCAGCCACAACCTGAGCCGGTCTTTCGAGCTCTCTTCCATATCCGGCAACGTTCGTGCCGCAGCCTTGCTCATGTCATCACCTCTCCGCCCGCAACGGCAATCGCCTGACCCGTGATCGAACCGGCATCGTCTCCACACAGCCACAACACGGCGTCAGCCACTTCTCCCGGCGTCACGAACCGTCCCTGCGGATTGGTCCGCATCAGCGACTTGCGCGCTTCTTGTGCACTTCGGCCGGTTTTTTCCACAATGTTGGCAACCGACTCCGCCAGGAGATCGGTCTCCGTGAACCCCGGACACACCGCATTGACGGTCACGCCGGTCCGTGCCATCTCGAGCGCCAGTGCCCGGGTCAAGCCAATGACGCCGTGTTTTGCAGCGCAATAGGCCGCCACATAAGCGTAACCCGTTAGGCCGGCAGTGCTCGCCACCGACACAATTCTTCCGTGACCGCGCCCGCCCATCGCTTCCGCGACCTGCCGGGTGCAGTTGAACACCCCCGTCAGATTCACCGAAAGCATGGCCTCCCAGAGATCGTTGTCCGTCGCCGCAAACGGCGCCGACCGGGCGGCACCGGCGTTGTTGATCAGAATATCGACCGGTCCAAAACTGTCGGCAGCCTTTGCAAAGGCGTTTCCAACCGAGGCTGCCGACGTCACGTCACATGTTATGCCGGCGGCATCAGGCAACCTGGAAGCTGTCTCCCGAAGCGCGGCTTCGTTGCGCCCCATGATCGTCACCCTGGCGCCGTTTTCGCACAAACCTGACGCAATTGCGGCACCAATGCCACGCGCACCGCCGGTTACGACCGCGTGCCTGCCGTCGAGAGGGTTTGCCACGCTCATACCCTCACATTGGCCATTTGCGCGGCAAGGTCCGCAGCTCTCTGAAGCGTGCGTTCCATCTGATCCTTGCCTGACTCGTACTGCCGGGGCCAGGGCTGCTGGTCATAACCCTGGGCAGCGGCTGCGCGCAGCGTCCAGTTCGGGTCGGACAGATGCGGACGGGCGAGACAACAGATGTCGGCACGGCCGGCCATCAGAATGGAGTTGACGTGATCGGGCTCAAAGATGTTGCCGACCGCCATGGTTGCAATTTCCGCTTCGTTGCGGATGCGGTCTGAGAAAGGCGTCTGGAACATCCGGCCGTAGACCGGCTCTGCGCGGGCCGACGTCTGGCCTGCGGACACATCGATGATATCGACTCCGGCAGCCTTGAGAGCAATGGCGATTTCCACCGCATCGTCCGGTGTAATGCCTTCCTCACCAACCCAGTCATTGGCGGAGATCCTGATCGAAATCGGCTTTTCATCAGGCCAGACCTGACGGACCGCCTGAAATACCTCGATGGGATATCGCAGCCGGTTTTCCAACGGCCCGCCATAAGCGTCGGTTCTTTTGTTGGTCAGGGGCGTGATGAACGCCGACATCAGATAACCATGGGCATAGTGAAGCTCAAGCATGTCGAAGCCGCACCGATCCGCCATCTTTGCCGAGCGCACGAAGTCATCGCGGATCCGGTCCATCTTCTCACGGTCGAGTTCCGCCGGCAGTTGGTTGGCCTGCGCCCACCTGACGGCGGAGGGCGCCGTCAGCTCCCAATTGCCGGTCTCCAGCGGTTCGTCCATGCCGTCCCAGCCCAGTTTTGTCGATCCTTTGGGGCCGGCATGGCCAAGTTGGGCAGCGAATTTCGCCTGGGTATGATCGTGAACGAAGTCGACAATCCGCCGCCACGCGACCTCGTGTTCCGGCGCGTACAGACCGGCGCACCCCGGCGTGATCCGGCCGTCCGCGCTGACGTCGGTCATTTCCGTGAATACGAGCCCCGCACCGCCCTGCGCCCGTGCGCCGTAGTGAACCAGGTGAAAATCGTCCGGCGTCCCGTTTGTGGCCGAATACATCGACATAGGCGACACAGCGATCCTGTTGGCCAGCGTCATGCCGCGCACGGTGTATGGCGCAAACATCGGCGGGCGGGCCACATTGACCGGCCGGCCTTCCGCCTGTGACAGGAACCAGGATTCGGCGCCGCTCAACCACTCCGGATCGCGCAAGCGAAGGTTGTCGTGGCTCACGCGCTGGCTGCGGGTCAGAAGGGAATAGGCGAACTGGATCGGCTCGAGGTCGAAATACCTGTCGATATCCTCGAACCACTCGGTCGAATTCCTGGCTGAACTCTGCAGCCGCAGAACTTCCGTCCGGCGTTTGGTTTCGTACTCTTCGAGCGCTGCGGCCTGCGACGGTGCTTCGTGCAGGAGAGCCGCCAGATCGATGGCATCCTCCATGGCAAGCTTGGATCCCGATCCGATCGAGAAATGCGCCGTATGGGCCGCATCGCCCATCAGGACGACGTTGTCAAAGCTCCAGCGCTTGCAGGATACCCGGGGGAAGTTGAGCCAGGCCGAACCGCGCAGGTGTGCCGCATTGCTCATGAGGGCATGGCCATCGAGGTATTTTGCAAAAACCTCTTCGCACACGGCGATGGTTTCCTCGGTATCGAGGTTCTCGAAACCAAATTTGCGCCATGCCTCTTCCGAGCACTCGACGATGAATGTCGATGTATCGGGCTGGAATTTGTAGGCATGCGCCCAGATCCAGCCATGCTCGGTTTCCTCGAAGGCAAACGTGAATGCCTCGAAGAGCTTGTGGGTGCCAAGCCAGATGAACTTGTTCCGGCGGGTATCGATATCGGGTTCGAACCGGTCGGCGAATTGTGTCCGAATCTTGCTGTTGAGACCGTCGGCGGCAATGATCAGATCGGCGTCGGCATAGGCGTCGATCCCGTCCACTTCGCTTTCGAATTCCAGTTTGACGTCGAGCTCACTGGCGCGATCCTGCAGAATGTTGAGCAGACGTTTGCGGCCGATGCCGGAGAACCCGTGGCCGCCCGATGTGATCACGGCATCGCGGATGTGAACGTCGATGTCGTCCCAGTGTGCAAAGTTGTCATGAATTGCATTGGCACTGACCGGGTCGTTGGCCTGAAGATTGTCCAGCGTCTCATCGGACAAGACAACGCCCCAGCCAAAGGTGTCGTAGGGACGGTTGCGTTCCACGACCGTGACGTCGTGTGAAGCGTCGCGCAATTTCATCGAGATGGCAAAATAGAGCCCTGCCGGTCCGCCGCCGATGCAAACAATTTTCATGACCGCACCACTCCTCACATTCGTGATCTGCCGGATGATTTCATGGTGTCAATTTATTTGCAATATAAAATATTGCAATATGAAATAAATTCCACCGTAATTGCCGCGTTACTCTGCCCATGGACTCCTTGCGTCCTTCGGTGGCAGGCTTGACGTGACAAGACACCGGGGACTAAGCCCACATGACCACACGGCAAAAACTTTCCTTCGCGGGTGCCGTGATTCTGGCGACCGGATTTTTCGTGTTGTTTGTTGGCGGCGGATCCCGCCACGCCATTGGTCTTGTCCTGCGCCCCATGGCGGAGACCTTCGGCTGGGGCCGCAGCACGCTGGGCACGGCGGTTGCCCTGTTTCTGTTCGTCTCGGCCTCATGCATGTTCATCACCGGTCTTCTTGCCGACCGTTTCCCGCTACGCGCCATTCTCGGCGGCGGTCTGCTGGTCAGCGCCGTCGGCATCGGGTTGATGAGTCTGGCGACCGAACCGTGGCACGTCTACGTGCTCTATGGCATCGTCTTTGCCATCGGCAACGGCATTGCCTCGATCACTCCGGTCGGAGTCATGATCACCCGCCGGTTTCCGGAGCGGGCTGGCTTTGCAAACGCATTTGCCATATCCGGCATGGGTCTTGGTCAGCTCCTGATCATTTCGGCACTCGCCGCCGTGCTCGTCACGATCGGCTGGCAGTCGGTCTTCATCTGGCTTGGCGCAATCAATCTGATTCTGTTCCCGCTTGTCATGTGGGCGGTCTCTCAAGGCGAGGCCAGGCGCCCAGGGGATGATGCGGCGACCGCGGTGGAACCGTCCGGTCTCACGACCCGTGAGGCCCTGAAGACAAAAAACCTGTGGCTGCTGCTGGCGGTCTACGCGGTGTGCGGCTTCCAGGACTTCTTTGTGTCGACCCATATCGTTGCGTTTGCCCAGGACACCGGTGTGGCCACGTTGCTTGCCGGCAACCTGCTGGCGTTCATGGGTCTTGCCGGACTGCTCGGTGTCATCGCCGCAGGCGTTTGGTCCGACAGGTTCGGCCCCATTGGCGCGACAATTGCCTGTTTCGTCGTGCGCATCGCGATCTTCTCGCTGGTGTTGATCAACAAGGAAATCATTTCGGTGACGGCGTTTGCCCTGCTGTTCGGAATGACCTACTGGATTACCGCCCCCCTCACTGTCGTGTTTGTCCGCAATGCCTTTGGCTCCCGCAGCCTCGGCGCCCTCAGCGGTATGGTCACGATGGTTCATCACATGTGCGGCGGCATCGGCGCCTATCTGGGCGCCGCTGTCTTCGACGCCCATGGAAGCTACGATGCATCGTTCATGTTGATGCTGGGATGTTCGGTGTTGGCCATTGTGCTCACAGCCGGGCTTGCAAGAACACCTGAACCGGTCAGGATTCATTCATAGGACCGCGTCCGGCGCGCAAGCCGGCACGGAACGGTACCAGAGCCAGGGCCATAATCAGTCCTGCCGCCAGAAACGGCGCTCCGGGGAAATAGTAGGGTGTGGCAGGCCCGGAGAAATAGCCGAACAGCTGCGTCATGACGACGGGGCTTACGATCAGCGTAATCCCGGCAAGGCTGGACAGGGCGCCCTGCAGTTCGCCCTGGGCGTCATCGGCGATCCGGTTCGACATCAGCGCCGTAATCGCCGGCGTGATGATCGCTCCCAATGCGGTCAGTGGCATGAGCGCATAAACCATCCACCCCTGCGTCGCAAAGGCCAGCAGCAACAAGCCGGCGATACTGACCACGAACCCCAGAACGGTTGTTCTCACCTCCCCGAGTTTTGGCAGGATGAAACGGATCAGCCATCCCTGCACGACCGCAAATCCGACACCTACGGCCGCCAGCGACAGACCCACCTCGGCGCTGCTCCAGGCGAACGCCTCCTTGGTGTAAAAGCTCCACACCGACGGATAGACGAAGTGAGCAAGATTGAACAGCACCATGGCGGCAAAGAACCAGGCAACGGTCGGGAACTTGGAGATCTGTCGGGCGAAGCCGAGCGGGTTGGCCCGTGCCCATGAAAACCTGCGCCGGTTTTCTCTGGCCAGGGATTCGGGCAGGACCACCAGGCCGTAAAGGAAATTGAGCATTGCCAGTCCTGCGGCGGCAAAAAAAGGCGCCCGTGTCCCCAACTCTCCCACAAGCCCCCCGATCAGGGGTCCGAGGACAAAACCGAGGCCGAAACCCGCACCGATAAGTCCGAAATTCTGCGCCCGTTTGTCCGGCGGCGTCACGTCGGCAATGAAGGCATTTGCAGTCGAATATGTGGCGCCTGCGATCCCGGCGATAAATCTGCCCACGAACAGCAACCACAGCGTCGGCGCGAAACCCATGATGACGTAGTCCGCAGCAAGCGCCGCCAGAGATACCAGCAGTACTGGCCGCCGTCCGAAACGGTCCGACAGGTTGCCAATGGTCGATCCGAAAACGAACTGCATCAGAGCATAGACAAAGCTCAAATAACCGCCCCAAAGGGCCGCCTGGCTCAACGGCAAATCTGACAACTCACGGATCAGATCCGGTGTGACCGGCACAATAATGCCAATCCCCATGGCATCGAGCAGAACCGTAAAGAACACAAAATATTTCGCATGCGGGATCCCACCCGATGCCTGCTCGGAACGCGATGCCATAACCTGAAGGTCCCTTGTGTGCTGCTGCATGCGGCATCACATTCATTCACCGCTGGTTGTCATATCATATCATCGGAAATGAAATTCGCCCCACGTCGTGCGGTTGAAGCACACAACATAACGCCAGACATTTGCAATTCCTCGTTTCTTCGCTCATTAAACGGCCCATGGCGCATCACAAAGGCTGACGGTTCCAGCCCAGATCAGGAGAAATTTCAATGGACGGCATCAAGACAGCGATCGTTACCGGAGCGGGGAGCGGAGTCGGCCGCGCTGTGGCGTTGGCTCTGCAGGCCGCGGGCTACGCCGTTGCCCTGGCCGGTCGCCGCGCGGAGCAGCTTGAAGAAACCGCAGGCATGCGAAATTCCGACGGCGGAACGATGCTCGCGGTTGCCACCGATGTCGCCGATGCCGGCTCTGTCGAAACATTGTTTTCGAAGACCCACAGTGAATTCGGCAGACTTGACGTGCTCTTCAACAACGCCGGAATCGGTGCGCCGGCCATACCGATGGACGAGTTGTCGGTTGATGACTGGAAGGCCGTTGTCGACATTAACCTCACCGGCTCGTTTCTGTGCGCCCGCCAGGCCATGAGGGTCATGAAGGCGCAGGATCCAAAGGGTGGCCGGATCATCAACAACGGATCGATTTCGGCTCACACACCGCGTCCGTTCTCCGCCCCCTACACAGCCACGAAACACGCCATCAGCGGTCTCACAAAATGCATTTCGCTCGATGGCCGCAGGCATAACATCGCCTGCAGTCAGATCGACATCGGAAACGCTGCCACAGAAATGACCAGACGAATGGAAAAAGGCGTACCGCAAGCTGACGGCTCGACCGCCATTGAACCGACAATGGACGTCAAGCACGTCGCCGACGCGGTCGTCTACATGGCAAGTCTGCCGCTTGACGCAAACGTTCAGTTCATGACGGTGATGTCGACAACAATGCCATATATCGGCCGGGGCTAGATCGAGATCTTCTGAATTGGCTCAGTTGACCCGGCCAGGAATGTGGACCGAAAAAGTCGCCCCCTCCCCGGGCCTGCCTTCGGCCGTGACACGCCAGCCCTGCCGTTGCGCAATTTTTGTAACCACGGCAAGGCCGATTCCTGTGCCGGAAATTTCCGAGTACCCATGAAGACGATTGAAAGGCTTGAAAATTTTGTTGGTATGGCTTGGGTCGAATCCAATCCCGTTGTCAGTGACATCGACACACACTTCGCCTTCAGAACTTGTGCTGCTGATCTTTAGAATGAGAGGCCGTTCCGCGTTTCTGTACTTCAGGCCATTGGAGAACAGATTATGGAAGATTTGACGGCTGAGCGAACGGTCCGCAACCACCGTTGTTTCCCGCAGGTCGACATCGACAGTCGCACCGCTCTCTTCGATACGCAGAGACAGGTCTTCAAGGGCAGGATTGACCAAATCTGACAATGACGTCGGGGCCAGATTCAACTTGTGGTTGGAAACCCGTGAGAACGCAAGAAGATCCGAAACCAGGCTGCTGGCTCGTTCCGCAGACGCACCGATTACGCTCAGCGCGTATTCGATCTCCTCGCCATCCGCATCGGATACCGCTTGCTTGAGCAGATCGCCGAAGTACCGGACCTTTCGCAGTGGCTCCTGCAAATCATGGGCGGCCAGGTTGTTAAATTGCCGGAGCTCTTCGTTGACCAGCTCCAACTCCTTCATGACCCGGTTACGTTCCGTGACATCAACCAGAACCGCCAGCGTTCGGTCCGAAGCGTCTTCATGCATATGATCTACAACTGCAGAAAGTTCCACATCGGCGGTTTCTCCGGTCTTGGTCAAAAACTGAAGCGGCTTGTTTACCAGCACGCCGGTTTTTCCGAACTCGGGCAAAAATTCAGTCAGGGCCAGTTCGCGTGAAGCACGGGTAAGGAAATCAACCGACATTACACCGACGACTTCCTGCCTTTGATAACCGAGTCGCTTCAGCCAGAAATCACTCACTTCCTGAATGCGTCCCGCCGCATCTATAGAATGCAGCATCGCCGGAGTGCGGCGGTACTGATCGGCATACAGCTCGCGATCCTGGGAAAGCTGAACATTGAAATTCATGAGCGCGTGTTTCTGTTCTAGCGACGCCGTCACATCGTTTGCAAAGATAAACCCGTCCAGATCACCTGTCGCAGGATTTGCGGTAGGAACATATTCAAACTGAAGCCAGTGTTGCGCGCCGTCCTCGCCCTGTATCTCGATTACTTCTTCAACAAATTCGCCGTTGGATTTCGACACGAAAACCACAAGACCGGGAATGACATCCTCCATTTTTGAACCTACGGCATCCTGCTCCGAGCACCCCAGCAACGTCGCCAGGGAACGGTTAATCTGGATGATGGTGCCGTCAGGCGCCACATGGAGAAAGAAACTGGGCGATTCAGTGATAGCTTCGCGGTGTATCAGGTGTATCTGTTCATTTTCAAACTGAGTGCCTATCCATTCAGCAAGCTTCGCGACGAGATCTAGGTCCTCCTTTTTGAACGGATCTTCCCTGGCTGTGAACGACTCGAAGCAAAGCGTCCCCACCTGTTTGCCATCCGCCACGATCGGGGCACCGATGTAGGAGTCAAATTCAAAGCCGCCGTGTTTGAGTGAGTCGTCAGATAACTCACGCGAAACACACTGGTATGAACGGGGTTTCCGATCACGAATCACAAATTGACAGACGGTGTCAGCCAGAGGAAGAACTTCACCTTCCACGTATTCCGGATCCTCCGTGGACAGATAGCGCACGAAGTAGTTCCGGCCGTCACTTCGGCTTACAATTGCATAATCGACGTTGTAGAACCGCCGGCCGCTATCAAGCAGCTGCTGTATCTTTTGGCTCGTCGACAACTCTGAGCTGCCAATCACCTTCAGCAGCGAAAAAAGCAACTCTTCCCGGGTCTGCGACAGCATCGAATTTTCCCCCGCTGTGCGGCACTGGAGCCTGCCGGTCCAGCATTCAGCGGGTCCGCGGCACCAAACTCCGTTTGTCACTGGAAACTAACCTGAGTCGCAATTCATGCCGAAAACAATTAGAAGGATCTATGGTGCGTCTGGCTGAACTTGTGGAGATGCTTTGGCGAAGGCTTCCAATGCCAGACAGTTGTCGTAGATCCGTCTGATGCTCGGATATGGCGTCATGTCCACATTGAAACGTGCGCCGTTGGCCACCTGGGGCACAAGACAGATGTCTGCAAGCGTTGGCCGGTCTCCGTGACAGAAGGCGGCAGACGCAGAACTGTTCGACAGTTCCGCCTCAAGCGGTTCGAAAGTTTCGCCAACCCAGTGACGAAACCATTCGCCGACAGCTTCGGGGGGATGCTCCAAGGGCCCCGCCAGATACTTCAGGATACGCAGATTGTTCACCGGATGGATTTCCAGCGCCACCGCGTGGGCGACCGTGCGCACGCGCGCCCGGTCAACCGGGTCCGGCGGCAGGAGTGCCGGTTGAGGATGGCATTCGTCCAGGTATTCAATGATCGCCAGGGATTGGGTCAGATGTGTCCCGTCGTCCAGTTCAAGTGTCGGCACGAGTCCCTGCCGGTTGAGCGCCAGGTAATCGGCCCCGCGATGCTCTGCTTCGAGCAGGTTGCAGGCCACATACTCGTACTCGAGGCCCTTGAGGTTGAGCGCTATCCGCACCCGGTAAGACGTCGAACTGCGCCAGTAACCATGCAGCTTCATCATCTCGGCCATCCCGTTCTGTGAGCGCGCCTGCCGGAAACACACTGTTCAAGATTGGCAGATCGCTTTAATCGTTTTGCAAAAATCGCACCGTCAACGAAGGACTTAGCACATCTTCGTCATAACTGGTCATAAGGCAAGTATCCGTTATAGTGCCGATACCCTGCAGAGGATGTGACCGATGACACCGGAAAGAGTTTCATTTATTGCCAGCGACGCGCCTGAGGCGATCGACGCCCGCGAGGCATTGGTCTCGCGCTATGGCAATGCGGAATTCGACAGTGCCGACGTCATTGTCGCCCTCGGCGGCGACGGGTTGATGTTGCAGGCGATCCACCGGTTCCTCAATTCAGATATTCCGATTTATGGCATGAACCGCGGTTCGATTGGTTTTCTCATGAATGAGTATTCCGAGGACAGCCTGCTTGATCGCCTGAGCAAGGCTGAAATCGCCAAGGTCTATCCGCTTCGCATGTCTGTTTGCGACCTGAACGGCACCACGCACACGGCCCTGGCATTCAATGAAGTGTCCATGTTGCGTCAAAGTTATCAGGCGGCAAAGCTCCGTCTTTCCATAGACGGCAGAATCAGGCTCGAAGAACTCATCTGCGACGGCGTGTTGGTTTCGACGCCGGCCGGCAGCACCGCATACAATCTGTCGGCCCATGGGCCGATTCTGCCGATCAATGCGCCGCTCCTGGCGCTCACACCGATCAGTGCCTTCCGGCCGCGCAGGTGGCGGGGGGCCCTGTTGCCGCGCAATGCAAAAATCCGGATCAAAGTCCTCGAGCCCGACAAACGGCCGGTGAGCACGGTTGCCGACCACACCCAGTTCAACGACATTGTCGACGTTCACATCGAGGCCGACGAGACTCTCAGCATCGACATGATGTTCGACGAAGGCCACAGCCTCGAAGAACGGGTGATCACCGAACAGTTCCAGTACTGAATCCATTCGATCAAATCAGGTCATTCCGGTTCAGGGAATCTTAATTGCCGTCGCATAGACTCAGCACATGGTTAGTAGCGTAATTGTTGCGTATTGAGCGTTCGGATGTACTGCGTATCGACCGTTCAAGGAGTACGCACGCCGGGGCATGCCCCGGCGTGCGATTAATGGGGCGATGGCAAGAATCGATTTTGACAGACTGAGTTTCGCGGTTGTCGACGACAATGTTCACATGCGTCGTCTCATCCGCACCTTGATCTATTCATTTGGTTCCCGCGAAATCTATGAAGCTGAAGACGGCGCCTCCGGCCTCGAAATCGTGGAAATGTACTCTCCCGACATCCTCATTACCGATTGGGCAATGCCGATCTTCGACGGCCTGGAATTTGTTCAGATGATCCGAAATCCGGACGCCTGCAAGAACGCCTACATTCCGATTATCATGCTTACAGGACACGCTGACAAACGTCGCATTCTTCAGGCACGCGACAGCGGTGTGACCGAATTTCTCTGCAAGCCGGTGTCCGCCAATGCCCTCCTGGAGCGCATTCAGAGCATTGTTCTGAACCCGCGCCCGTTTGTTCGGACAAACAGATACTTCGGCCCCGAGATCAGACAGCCACTTGTCGGTGCGGTCTCCGCCAAGCGGGGCATGAAGCGCAACAACGGCACGGAACCTCAGGCCAACGGTGCAGAACCACAAGACGTGGATAATGTGCCTGACGCCATAGAAATCTAGCATACGGAGGACATGTTCAGTGAAGAACGTGGCGCAATTTGAAAAGCACGACGGCACATCGCCGGGCAGCGGCCTGAAGGCGAAAGTCGCTAGAAAAGGCAGCGGCAGCGGCATTGATATGGAAGCTATCGCCCGCGCCGAAGCAGCTCTTGAGCAATTGTCATGCGAGTTCGACGGTTGGGTCAACGAAGAAGTCGACAAGCTCCTGGCGGCCCGGGAAGACGCCCGATCCTCCGAACCGACCGGCGATGCCATCGAGCGGATCTATCGCTGTGCCCACGATCTCAAGGGCGAAGGTGAAACGCTTGGCTATCCCATGATCTCCATGCTGTGCTCATGCTTGTGCAGATTGCTTGATGCGGTTCCAGATAAACTGCAGGTTCCGATGACCTTGATCGACAACCATGTGGATGCGGTACAGATTGTCATGCGTGACCAACTCAAAAGCGCCGATGACCCTACGACAATCGCCGTCATAGAACGTCTGAATGAGGTCGTAACCGACCTGGAACAGCACTACGCCAGGCTCGTGGATGGTTAAAGACCTGGTGAACGCCAGGACTGCCTAGTCCCGCTCCCGCGCCTCCGCCACCAATCGTTCGATGAACGCCCGTCTGCAGTGTCGACCGCCCCTTGCGGTTCGAACCGACGAACCCTTCATGCCAACGCCACATTCCAGTGCGACATAGAGGATATGTTGATCAGTGGACCAAGGCACTTTCAACCGGCGTTTCATGGCATGTTTCTTAAAATATTCGGGAGTTGTCCTTTTGGCATCCGTTTTGATCGCCGGGGCGGTGTTTCACGAGGCGGTTTCGGTCCTGTATCTCAATCTGAAGACAACGACTCATCTGGAGGTTGTCGAGAACAAACTGCATATCGACGGCCTCATCAACAACCGTACTCCAAAACAAATACGATCAGTTTTTGCCGGGCATCCGCAAATCGACACCATCGTCATGAAGAACGTCCCCGGTTCCATAGATGACGAGGCAAATCTCGAGATATTGTCGTGGCTCGCAAAAAAGCAACTCACCACGGTCCTGACCAGCGACAGTATGGTAGCCTCTGGCGGTACCGATTTTTTTCTTGTGGGCGATACACGCATCGTCGAGGACGGTGCAGAAATTGGCGTTCATTCATGGGGAGATGATCTGTCGGGCGACACTGCGACCGACTTCCCCGTCGGTCACGAACTTCATCTGCCCTATATCGAGTTTTACATGCAGATCGGGTTTTCCCGCCGCCAGGCAGAGGACTTCTATTATTTCACGATCAATGCCGCACCATCCGATGACATACACTGGATGACTCCGGACGAAATCCGGAAGTATGGTATCGAAACACCCGTGTCACGGGAATGACCGCAGCCGGCGTCATGGCGATGACACGTAAATGACACGACAGTTTTCGGGGTAGAATCCGCATCTTGAAGCGTTTGTGTTGAATCATTTGGCCGGTATCGGCTTAAGCAGCGACAGGCATGTTCTCGTACAATTGCTTTGCGATGCCCCGCGCTTCGTCACCGGCAAGTTTTGCGAGCAATTCCAGGAGCGCCCTTCTCTCTGTGATCGGCAGATCGTCCGCATCGGTTACGACTCTCTCCACCACCAGTTTGCCAAATTGCTCCGCCGAAACACCGGTAAGGACGCAATCACGCTGCTCGAAGATGTCGAGGGCAAACCGGAAAATCCGGTAGGCGCCCAGCGGCAGTCCCGCCCGCATATAGACGGCGCGAGACCCGAGCCGCGCCCGGCCGCGCAGCAAAGTTCGAATCCGCTTTTCAGGAATGCCAGTAAGCGCCTGAAGGGCGGCTTCGACAAAATGTATCAGTCCGGCGACAGTTGCTCTCATGATCAACGAAGCCGTAAGGGCATTCACCTTGTGTAGCGCTTTCACGGTCAACCGGATGTCGTCGGCATCGGTCGGTGTGTCGCACATGAGCCGGACGATCGCCTGTTCCTTGACACCGCCAAGTACGGACTCTTCCTGTCCCTTCTCCAACCAGCCCTTGAGGGACTGTACCGACGACAGATTATGGGAAGCGGAAGAAATCAGCAGAACCCTTATGTGAAGCGGCACGTTAGGCCGGTCAGACAGCGCCTCGATAATGTCGGCATCATCAGCATGCAGTTCCAACACCCTTTCCAGAAATCGGCTGTCGGGCTGAAACTCAGGGTTGTTGAGAAGCCGAAGACACAGATCGGTCGACCTTGTCTCAATAATCATGCGGCCCAGCACGGGCGTGATGCCGGTTCGCGAAGCGACAGCCATCTGCCGCGAAAGCTTGCCGGACGCGACCACGGCCTTCAGGTCAGACTCCGGCAATGCCGGCGTGTGTCTCAACAGAGGAAGGCAGATTTCGTCGGTATCGCAGACCAGAGTTCGGACAATGCTTTGCGGCGCGTGCGGTGTATGAGCCAGGCCTCCGGCGAGCGATTGGCGCACCGTAACCACGGAATCATTGGCAAGCTCCATCAACACCGGTGTCAGGGACACCCGGTCTTGTGGGTTGGCATCGGGATCCTGGAAAAAAGAAGCCATTTGCCGGGCCAGTTCCAGCCGTGTCGCCACATCTGGATTCTGGGCCACTTGGAGAAGATACGAGATATCCAATTCTTCGGACATGATTTGCCTCTACGCACTCTCGAACGGCCTGCGTCGTGACAGATTCGACGCATGCCAGTCGTACTCAACTGTCACTACAAACCGGAGGATAACGCCCCTTGATCACCGTGACGAACCGCCACCAAGCGGATAAACCACAACGATAGGACATCACAATGTCAGGCAAACTTTAAAGAACCGTTCACCATGAAATTCCGCGGTGACGGGCCAAACAACAGGTTCAGCTGGCCGCCTCGTCCGGCGCATCCTGGGAATCGCCCAGATCTTCGACAATTGCCGCCGCTGCAATCGCGGTCGTGCGCGGCGCCAACAGCCGGAAGTCGCCCTGGTCTTCTTGCGGCACCGGCGCTCGCTGGGTCATCCGGTATACAGCGAACGATCCGAGGGATGAGTAGACCAGGGCCATCAGTACCAAAAATCCATCCGCACCCACTTCACGCATGACCGCACCGGCGAGAATGGGGCCGAAACTCGAGCCAATGCCAAACAGGAGAACAAGCTTGGCACTGGCACCGAGCATCTGGTCGTAGTCCAGGTTGTCGTTGGCATGGGCGATGGCCAGCGAGTAAAGCGGCAGCGAAAGCGCACCGAAAAGACCAAAGGCGATCGCAAGCGCCCCAAACGAATGCTTTGCGGCAAATATGCAGATCAGCGCCGCAACCGCTGTTACAAAGGCCAGAACCGTCATCACTGTGCGCCGGTCAAACCGGTCCGAGAGCATTCCCACCGGATATTGAGCGAAGACCACACCGATCAGGGGAAGACTCATCAAAATTGAAACCTGATAGAATGACAGGCTGAGCAAATTCGCATAGACCGCACCCATTCCGAAGAATGCCCCCTGGGCCAGTCCGTTCATGAAACATGCAACCACCGCCAACGGCGATACCCTGTAAATATCGCCGATGGCGACGCTGCGCGGCTGTTCGATTTCGGGTCCGCCCGAGGGCGCAAGCGCCATTGGAACCAACGCCATCGACACCAGGGCTGAGACAACGATGAAGAGCTCGAAACCGGAAGGATCTGCCAGGTTCAGCAGCAACTGGCCCAACCCGAAGAACGAAAAACTGACGATCATGTAGATTGACAGGAATTTGCCGCGAACCTGATTTGTAGCAGCATGGTTTACCCAGCTTTCACAAACCACATAAAGACAGGCAAGGCTGGCCCCGGTCAGAAGCCTCATGAAAAACCAAGCGTACGGGTTCACGAAAATCGCAAACAGCAAAAACACCGTTGATGAAATCGACGCGAAGGCGGCAAACACCCGGATATGCCCGACGCTGCTGATCAGTTTCGGTGCCAGCATCGAACCGACCAGCAGACCGACAAAATAGCCTGACATCACGACGCCGGTCACCGCGGTGCCAAAACCCTCCGACGTCGCCCGCAGACCAAGCAGCGTGCCTTGCAGCCCGTTGCCCAGCATGAGAAGGGCCACCCCGATAAACAGGGCCCAGACCTTGAACAGCGCGTTCAGCAACATTTGCAGGCAACCCTTTGGAACAAAACTCTATGGAGGCGTGCATCCGACCAGGTCTACCTCCGGGAATTCCCGCCCTGAGCAGTGCACATTGTCATGCAGCCTTTACAGGCCTCCTGCCCCGTTTGGCGAGTCGAAACACGACACCTCTGACACAAAAGCGCCGCGTGACGTTCTCGGCATGGCGCCGTGGATTTAAACAGTTGAGTTATTTGGCATTTCCAACCGTGGTCGCCGCTGCGGGATCGAGCTCCAACCGCGCGTCGGGGATCCGGTCACCGGACACGATGCAGTATCCGTATTCGCCTTCGTCCATGCGCTCAAGGGCCGCATCGATTCGCTTTATCTCGGTCATCCGGCGGCGTTCGGTTTCCTGTGCCATCGCCTGGCTTTGCATGGCATCCATCCGCGACAGCCGCCCAACCGAGGTCTGATCCAGTGTCACCGGCGCGCTGGCCTCCGAAGCCGACTCCAGAAACTCTTCAAGTTCGCTTTTCAGGTCAAGCAGACGTTTGCGGTAACCGGCAAGCACCTCTGGCGTGAAGTCCGTCATTGTTCCCGATCCCTTGGCCGTCAGCGGCAATCAAAGAGCCTTGAACAGATCGTACAGCGGTTTGCGCGGTCCAAGCAAACCGGATGTCTGGGCATCGAGTTTCCCGGGCCGCAGGAAGACGTTGTCGTTTTCACCGCCCTGGTGCGACGCCGCTTGCGCCGGCCTGCCCTCCTGCTCGTACATCAACCTCAGTTGAGCGGATGACAGAACGAGCGGTCCGCCGCCCCTGGCCGGTGGGTTTGCATGATGGCCGCCCCGGTCGGAGAACAGATCATAGCCCTTGCGGTCATTTTGCCCCCATGAGGCCTGGTTATCCTTTGCCGCAAAGTTTGCCGGTTTAAGGAAGGTTGCCGCCGCCGGTGACACCACGATAGCGTCCTGGCCAGCCGTCTTTTCGGTTTCCGCAACCCGAACCTGTCCGTTTCCGTGGCGGGCAATAAGATGATCGTAGACGTCTTTCACACTGCGCGGGTCGCCGGACTTGTCGAAGAATATCGCCTGATTGGCGGCGGCAGCTTGAGGAAACAACTCCTTGCCGCTCTTCTCCGGCGTTTGGTCGGCGGCTCCGATCAGACGCACTGCGCCCTGCGCCCCGAGGAAATGGGCGATATACAACTCGCCGTCGGTCGCCGGGCGCGAAAGGCCGCGCTCAAGGGCACGTTCAGAGGATTTTGTGTAGGCCCCGGCAATCAGTGCCGAGATCTCTGCGTCCTTGCGCAGGGCAAGAATTTCCTGCCTGGACGCCTGATCGGTCACATTGTGCCGCCCGGAAGTGGTGCGCTCGATCTTTGCAGCCTGATCGGAAAGCCCCAGCGACGGACCCACCGACTTGATCATGCCAAGCCATGTCTGATCGATGAACTGAAACAGACCGGTAGCCGATGAACTCTTTGATTTTGCGTCTGTTTTCAAGCCGCTTTCGCGCACGGCCGTGCTCAGAAGATAGTCAAAATCGACACCGGTTCGCTGACTGGCCTGCCTCAAGGCTTTGTCGATATGACTGGGTACGGAGACCGAATTGACTGTTGTCATGATAACCCCATGTGCAAGTGTCCAGACACAGGGCAGCAATTCGCGTGCCAGTTCGAACCGGCGGCGGATTTACCGTGTCAGGCGGCATTTCCCCGCAGGCCCGCCTGGGACAGTTTGAAGTCCAGCAATTCATTATCGAACGGTTTGACCAGACACTCGGACGCGCCCTCCAGGATCGCCGCGCCGATCTGAGACGCATCCGGGTCACCGGAGCAAAAAATGACGACCGGCCGGCGCCGTGACGAGCGCCGTATCAGCCGCTTCAGGAATGATGCCCCACCCCGGCGCTCATAGGCCGATTCATCGAGCAGAATGACGTCCGGCATGGTCTCTTCGCAGACTTTCATCGCCTCCTCGCCACTCACTGCCTCCTTAACAATGTAATCCCGGTCTCTAAGATAACCGTAGGTCGCATCACGCATCTCATGACTGTTGTCCACGATCAGGCATAATTTCATGGCACCACGTCCTTCCGAACCGATTGTGACCAAAGGTTTCAGATTACCCTTTATGCGAGTCCTATGGTCGGGTGGTAAACGAAGTGTTAACAGCTTTTCCACATCGCAGAGATCCATATAAACTGTTTATTATCAATAATTTATGGAGTTTTCCAGAATCAATATGGAATCACGGTGTTAACAACTTTTCACCAGAATCAGACTCGTATCGCGACTCACCAATCCCTCAATACAACCCATACGTGTATGTTAAAACGGCGCTATCGAAACACTCGCATCGCTTTTCTGATGAGACTCTGAAACCCGGTGCGGTATAACGCCGGTCTGTGGTTTGAATCGATCAGTTAACCGGAGGCGCCATGGGCGGTCTTTATTTCGAGCAGTTTGATCCCGGGCATGTTTTTTCCCATACGCTTCGCCGCACGGTGACCGAAATGGACAACATGCTTTTCAGCAACATGACCCTCAACCCGCAGCCTCTGCACATCGACCGGCATTTCTGCGAAACCGAAACCGAATTCGGCCAGCCGCTGGTCAACAGCCTGTTCACACTGGGTCTGATGATCGGCATTTCAGTCAATGACACCACGGTTGGCACCACAATCGCCAATCTGGGCATGACCGATGTGCGATTTCCCAAACCGCTGTTTCACGGGGATACGGTTCATGTGGAGACTGAAGTCATCGAGAAACGCGAAAGCCGGTCACGTCCTGAAGCCGGCATTGTCGAATTCGAGCACCGTGCCTTCAATCAGCATGATGAGCTCGTGGCCGTGTGCCGGCGTCAGGCCTTCATGAAAAAGAATCCGAAGACGACGTGAGGATGTGATGCGGTCGATGCTGTTCGTACCGGGCGACAGCGCCCGAAAAATGGAAAAGTCGCTTGCCAGCGGCGCGGACGCGATCATTCTCGATCTTGAGGATTCTGTCTCGCCCGACAACAAGCAAAACGCACGCGAAACCACAAGAGCCTTTCTGGAGCAACACCCCTCGAACGGCCGCAGCCATATCCCGCAACTGTTCGTGCGGGTCAATCCCTTCGACACCGGCGAAACACAAAAAGACGTCGACGCCGTACTGCCCGCCTGTCCCGACGGCATTGTCCAGCCAAAGACGCGGTCGGCAGCGGATGTCGAGAGACTGTCGGGGCTTCTGGCACAGGGCGAAAAGCGCTGCGCTCTGGACGACCTGTCGACCAAAATCGTCGTCATCGCAACCGAAACAGCGGCAGCGCTGTTTCACATGGGCTCCTACGCAGAATGCGGCCCGCGCCTGACCGGTCTTTCCTGGGGTGCTGAAGATCTCAGTGCCGATCTGGGGGCCTCGACCAACAAAACCCCCAACGGCCGTTATGCCGACCCATACCGGCTGGCTCGAACGCTTTCGCTTCTCGCGGCACGCGCGGCCGATGTTCAACCGATTGACACCGTCTTCACGAATTTTCGAAACGAGGAAGGCTTTGCAGCGGAGTGCGAAGCCGCGGCCCGTGACGGTTTTACCGGCAAGCTTGCCATTCACCCGGCCCAGGTACCCGCCATAAACCGGATTTTCACCCCGTCGCAAGCCGACATCGAACGCGCCAGCCGAATTGTCGAGGCCTTCGATGCGGACCCCGACCTCGGTGTTATCGGCCTCGACGGCGAAATGATCGACCGCCCTCACCTGGTGCGTGCCCGCAAGCTTCTGGACCGGGCAGCGCTTTACCGGCTGAACTGAAATTCCAGCTGACGGCGGTGGCCGATCATACCTGCGGTCGGATCATGGAGAATATCGTGTCGACCGACGTGTAGTCCTGATAACCGCACCGGGCGATGGTTCTCATCCTGGTAATGTCGATCATCCCGTCTTCAATAACGGAATCGTCGATGAAAATTCCGACGACTTCGCCGAACACAGCCGCGCATTGCGGATGCCCCGGCTTTTGCGGAAACGACACGGTCTGCATATAGCGGCATTCCAGAGCCACAGGCGTGGCCGCCACCCGTGGCGGTTTGACCATCCGTGACGGTGCCGCGTCAAGACCCGCCCGCTCCATTTCGTTGACACCAGGCTCGACCATCGCCGAAGTCTCATTCATGGCATCGCGCAGATCCCAGGTCGCCAGGTTGCAGACAAATTCTCCGGTGTCTTCGATATTGGTCTGACTGTCCTTTCTGCCCTGGCTGCCAAACACGACCACGTGCGGGTCTGTCGACATGGCATTGAAGAAGCTGTAAGGCGCGAGATTGATGTCGCCGCCTTTGCTCAGGGAAGTGACCCAGCCGATCGGCCGGGGCGCCACGAGGGTTTTGAACGGGTCGTGACGCAGGCCGTGGACATTGTTGTCTGTTGTATAAAACATGAAGTCTGTTGAACCCCTCTGCCCGCCGCTCAGGATGCCGCCGGGTCTTTCCAATGTTGCACGACGTCGTCGAATTCAGGCCGCACTCTCTCTTGGGGCGCCTCCTTCGCCGTGCCCAGATAGATAAACCCGGCCACCTTCTCGCCACCGTCAAGCCCAAGGGCTTTTTGAACGGTGGCGTCGTATGCGTACCACTCCGTCAGCCATTGTGATGCGTAACCCAGGGCAGACGCTGCCACCAGCATGTTCTGGCAAACCGCACCCGCGGACAGAACCTGCTCCCATTGAGGTATTTTGGCGTGCTCCTGGGCCCGCGAGACCACGCACACCACCACCGGCGCGCGTGCAAATCTGGCGGCTTCGAACTCGACTCTTTCCTGTTCAATGCCGGAATTGCCGGCACGGAAGACATCGGCCAGTACCCTGCCAAGGGTCAACCGTGCGTCGCCTTCGATGATTACAAACCGCCATGGCGAAAGCTTGCCGTGATCCGGCACCCGCATTCCTGCCCGCAGGATTGCTTCCAGATCATCCTTCGTGGGCCCAGGCTCGGTCATGTTGAGAGCAACCACAGAACGCCGTTTGTGCAGAAGATCGAGGGTTTCCGACATGGCTTTTCAACTCGCACGCATGAAATTGTGTCAAACAGTGGAAACGGCACTTAAGAATGCCCTCTCGCCTATCGTGCCGCCCGCGCACCTGTCAAACATTAATCGATGGCAACGGTTTTTCTTTTCGCCAGATGAACATGTGCGACGCGCTTAAACGCTTCCGGCAAGCAAATCGAAAGATTTGACGTGGATAAGTGCACACAATCAGACCGATTGTCCGGTGTCGGTTTTTCGATTGGCCACGACTCCGGTATTATCCGCGACTATTGAGTCGCAGGGGGGATTCGCGCCATGCGCGACCGCACCGCCGCAGTGAACGTTGTCTTAGTCCGCCTGAGTCGTGTGGTATCGGCAATTTTTGTTTGCCTGATTTTTGCAGGCGCCGGTCAATCCGCGGCGGCGAACGAGACCGCTGTGCTCATTGTCGATTCTTCCAACAGCATGTGGGGCCAGATTGACCGGCGCAACAAGGTCGTCATCACCCGCAACGCACTTGCCGAAAACCTCAAGCGTCACCGCAATAAACTCAATCTCGGCATCATCGCGTACGGCCACCGCAGCCGCGTAAGCTGCCGTGATATCCAGACGATTGTAAAACCCGGCAAGATCGAGCCTCGCCGTTTCGAAAGGGCAATCCGACGGCTGGTGCCCAATGGCAAGACCCCGATTGCGCGCTCCCTGAACGCCGCCGCCAAACTGCTCAACAAGACCGAAGGCCGGCGCAACATCATCCTGCTGAGCGACGGCCTCGACAATTGCGGGCCCGATCCGTGCGCCACCGCCGCCGCATTGAAATCGTCCGACGCCGGAATAACCGTCCACGTCATCGCCTTTTCTGTAGACCGCTCGAAACATCATCGCCTCCGGTGCATCTCAAAGAACACCGGTGGGACGTTCCACACGGCACGGAACGCCAAAGGTCTGTCCAAAGCCATTGACGGCGCCTTTACTGCTGCAGCAATCGTAGAGGAAATTGCGCCGCCGACACCCGACCAGGTGCTATCGGACGCCGGCGGAACGATTCCTGCCGAGCCACCGGCAGCCGTTGAGTCGGCAAAACCGGCGGGCACAGCCGCCGCAGCATCGCCAAACGGCACTGAGGCGAAAGCCATACAATCAACGGAGTCGAACCCAACGACATCTGCCGGGACCACCGACAGCGGTCCTGCAGAACCCACGCTCGCGGAAGCGGAGCCGGTCGACACCACCGCACCTCTCGCCGACGGCCAGACCGCGGCATTAAAAACCGCGACACCGGATCCGGGCGACGAACCGGCTTCTGAAACCGGTCAGGACCGGTCAGCGAAGGATCCGGCGACCGATACGTTCCTGAGTGCCGTTTCCGCAATCACCACAGCGCAGGTCGCGGCGTTCGGCCAAATGCCAAGCACGCCCGCGAAAACGGAAGACCGGGACAGCAGGCTCGCGCAGTCGCAGACCACCACGCCGGCCGCGGATCAAGTTGCCGACGCCGCAGACGACATCGTTACCGGTGCGGTGCCAAAGCAGGAATCCGGCAGCAAACTGGACCCCCGCCAGATTGAGCCCGACAAAAGCGCCATCCCGCGCATTCCCGATGAAATCCGCCCTGACTTCCTGATATCGCAAACCGAAGTTGAAAAAGGCAAGGAGGGCATCAAACTCAAGGCACAGATAACCGCCAGCACGGCTGCCATAACTCGAGAAATCGACTGGCGGATCTATCAGATTGAAGACATTAAAAAGCAGAAATGGCGCCAGGTCGGAGCAAAACTAACAGCCGAGGCACTGTTTACCCTGCCGACCGGCAACTATGTGGTGCGGGCGGTTTACGGATCCGTGCGCGCGGCCAAGGTGATCGCTGTCGACGAGGGCAAACAGGTCGATGCAACATTCATCCTGAATGCCGGCGCCCTTCGCGTCCAGCCGGCGCTGGCATTCCTGGACGCGCCTCAGGGCACGGCCGCGAAGCACTGGGTTTTCGGCACCGCCAAAAGCAGCCAGGGCAAACGCCGCTTGTTTTCCCAGTCAAACACCCCCGATGAGGTCATTCGTCTGAACGCCGGCACCTATCGCCTCGTCAGCCGCTACGGCGATGCCAACGCTCTGGTCGAAACCGATATTACGATAAAGCCCGGCCTGCTGACCGAAGTCGAAATCAATCACAAGGCCGGAATTGCAACATTCGTTTCGACCACACCGGCTAACGCCAAGGATCCGGCAAAGGACACGACACGCTGGGAATTGAAAGATGCGGCAGGCGCCACGGTGGTTCGTTCGACGGGCCTTCGGACATCGCACATTCTGGCACCCGGTGACTATGAAATGACCGCCGACGTTGGCGGAAAGACGTTCAAGTCCAGTTTCAAGATCGCAATCGGTGAAGCAAAAACAGTGGAAATTTCAGATCAGTGACACTACCTAATGCCGGTAGTGCGGATTGCAGCCAGGCGTTAACCGGATTCTTCGCTTTCGTTTGCCCCGCAACCGAACAAGAATTCTAATGGCTGAATTCTTGATTCCGCGTTCCGGGGGTGTCGATGCCGTTGAGAAATCTAAAACACTCTGTTTTGCTGTTTGCCGCATTCGTGGTTTTCATGGGCGCGGCAGCCTCGCAGGCAGCCCAGATCGGCACCGTAACGCGCATACAGAACGCGGTCTCCATCGTGCAGGACGGTGACGAATTGCCGGTGAATGTGGGAACGATCGTTCATGACAACGACGAACTTCAAACCGGCAACGACGGCCGTGTCGAAGTCACCCTGATTGACGAAACGGTTCTGACCCTTGGTGAAAACGGCAGGATGCGGGTCGACGAGTTTGTCTTTGACCCGCAGAACGACACCGGGTCAGCCTTTGTCAGCGCCCTGAAAGGCCCGTTCCGTTTTGTTACCGGCAAGTTCGGCAAACTGGCGAACAAGACCGCAGAAATTCGAACACCACTCGCCCTCATCGGGATCCGGGGCACCGACTTCTGGGGCGGCCCGGTACGGGGCGTCTATGGTGTCTTTCTGCTCGACGGAAGCGTGTCCGTGACCAATCAGGCGGGTGAGGAAGTACTCGACACGCCCGGCACCGGTGTCAATCTCACAGCCGCGGTCGAGCCCCCGGGCGCCGTCAGCACCTGGGCGCAGGACAAGGTCGACGAAGCCATTTCGTCGATTACATTTAACTAGATCAGGATTTTGGAGCAGGATGCGGGCGGAAAACCGCATAGACTTTCCACATCCCGGTCTAAAGCACCGCGCTGGCCTCGGCCAGCCAACTCGCGATCTGCCGGGCGGGCGACTCCGATGGCAGGTCGGTTCGGTAGGTAACGAAGTAACCGCGCTCGGACGCCGCCGATTCTTCGGTCAATCGAACCAGTGCCCCGGAGTCCAGAAACGTATCGAGCAATCCTTCCCAGCAAAGACAGATACCCTGCCCGGCCAAGGCCGCACTTACCAGCAAGACATAGCTGTCGAAGTTCGTGACTCTGGTCATTCCATCATGTGGCCGGTCGATCGCCTGGAACCAGGAACGCCACTCGTACCAGAACTGCCAGCCCACATCCATCTGCAGAAGATGTTCCGACTTCAGCTCAGCGACGGACAAAGGCGTCGACCGCCCTTTCAGATAGATCGGACTACAGGCTGGATAGACTTCTTCTCCGAGAACTTTGATGCTCGTGCTACCCGGCCAGTTGCCATCGCCAAAACGGATCTGGAGGTCACCGCCGTCGCGCTTTTCGGTATAGGTTTCGCTGACGATACGAACATTTATGTCCGGAAACGCAGACTGCAGTTCAGCCAGGCGGGGAATAAGCCAAAACGCGGTGAACCCGGACCCGGCACTGATCGAAATCGTTCGAAGCCGGCCCTCGTTGCGGATCTGGTCGACCACGACTTCCAGGCGGTTCAACCCCGTCCTCAGGGTGTCGAACAGCCTTTCGCCGTTTGCCGTCAAGGCCATCGGTTTGCTTGCCCGGTCGAACAGCCGGCAACCGAGATCCTCTTCCAAAGCGGCAACTCTGCGGCTGATTGCAGGTTGAGAGACGTTTTGTTCCTCCGCCGCACGGGTAAAGGTTCCCAATCGCGCTGCGGCATCAAAGGCAATCAGATCCGAGAAGGATGGAAGGCGCACAGACTATAACTCCAGCGTATACTAACATAGCCATTTAGCAGGTTGCGCAAATCGGGGAAAGCACGGAATTTGGGGCCATAGCGGCAGTCTTCCAACTGCCGTTCGTCCTGCGCGAGGTGTGCGATGAAAACCGGAAACTTTTCTATTGCGGGCAAATGGGTATCGCCGGTTTCAGCGCGCACCATCGAGGTTATCAACCCGGCGACTGAACTCCCCTGCGCCACAGTTGCCATGGGCAATGCCGAGGATGCAGACCGCGCCGTACAGGCTGCAAAACGGGCCTTTGTGGGATTTTCCCGCACCTCGAAGGAAGAGCGAATCGACCTTCTGTCGACGATCGCGAGTGGCTACGAGAATCGCATCGACGAACTTGCACGCGCCATGACCCTCGAAATGGGCGCGCCCAGCCGCTTGGCGTTGGAACAACAGGCCCAATCGGGACTCAGCCACTTGCGCAAAACAATCGATTGCTTGCAGAACTTCCCGTTCGAAACCATGCGTGGAACCACCAGGGTCATTCACGAAGCGATTGGCGTCGCCGCACTGATAACACCCTGGAACTGGCCCATGAACCAGATTGTCTGCAAGGTGGCGCCAGCCATCGCTGCCGGTTGCACGATGGTTCTCAAACCCAGCGAACAGTCTCCGTTGAGTGCGCTCGTTTTTGCCGAGATCATGGATGAGGCCGGTGTCCCCGCAGGCGTCTTCAATCTTGTCAACGGTGACGGAGAAAATGTCGGGTCGACCTTGTCCGGAAACAGTGACGTTGACGTGATTTCAATCACCGGTTCTACCCGGGCGGGCATTCAAGTGGCTCAGGCTGCGGCACCGACAATCAAGCGCGTGGTGCAGGAACTGGGGGGCAAGTCACCCAACATCCTTCTCGACGACTGCAATCTGGAGGACGCCGTATCGAGGGGTGTTGCCGCCTGCTTTTCTAACTCAGGCCAGTCATGTGACGCGCCTACGCTGATGCTGGTTCCGGAAAAGTTGATGGAACGGACGAAATCCATCGCAAAAAGGACAGCCCAGGGCATTGTTGTCGGTGACCCGACCGATGACAGAACACAACTGGGTCCGGTGGCGAACGGCACGCAATTCTCCAAGGTCCGGCAGATGATCGATCAGGGCGTCGCCGACGGCGCAACACTGGTTGTGGGCGGGCCGGACCGTCCCGAGGGGCTGACCAGAGGGTACTTCATCGAACCAACCGTGTTCGGCGATGTTTCCCCATCGATGACGATTGCGTCTGAGGAGATCTTCGGACCGGTCCTGTCGATCATGTCCTACAAGAATGATGAAGACGCAGTCCAGATGGTGAATAACGCCCCATTCGGTTTGGCAGCATATGTCCAGTCAAAGGATCATAACCGTGCAGGCGCTTTGGCCCGCAGGTTGCGGGCCGGCCAGGTCCATATCAACTATGCCGAGCCCGACCTGACTGCACCGTTCGGCGGTTATCGACAGTCGGGAAATGGCCGCGAGTATGGCGAGTGGGGCCTTCGCGACTTTCTGGAGGTCAAGGCGCTTGTTGGTTACCGGTGCAATGCCTCACCGCACGATCGATCCCACCAAACTGAAGCGACAGATCTTTCCAAAGTGGCGGTCAATCGGCATTTTGGTGAAACCGCCTTCGCAGACAGCAAACTGCGAAACGGCAAAATCGAATAATCATTCAACAACACCAAATTCACTTAAAGAAGGACAAGAACATGCACTACGGATTTGTCGGTCTGGGCAACCTGGGCGCGCACTTGGCGAACAGTCTGCTGAATGCCGGATTTCAAGTGACGGTAAACGATCTCAACCGCGAGGCTGCCAGCGCACTCGAACAGGCGGGAGCAACCTGGGCAGACACACCGGCGATCCTGGCGCAACAAACCGATGCGGTTGTTACCTGCCTGCCCTCACCGGCGGTGTCGGAACAGGTGCTGGGAGAGCTTCTCGAAGTAATGAAACCCGGCACCACATGGATCGAGATGTCGACGCTTGGAAAGGAAGACATACTCCGGCTGGCCGGTGTGGCAATGGAAAAGGGCGTTCGCACCATGGAGTTGCCTGTAACCGGTGGCGTGCATCTTGCGGCCCAGGGGCAGATTACCATGCTGCCGGGCGGCGACAAGGATCTGTTCGAGTTGCACTTGCCGGCCCTTCAGGCGATGGGCAATCAGATCTTTCATATGGGACCGCTCGGTTCGGCCGCGCTGATCAAGGTGATCACGAACATGCTGGCCTTCATACATCTGATTGCCGATGCCGAAGCCCTCATGCTGGCCAGGCGCGGCGGCCTCGATCTGACCCAGGCATGGAAAGCAATCAAGGCAAGTTCCGGCAACAGCTTCGTCCATGAAACGGAAGGTCAACTCATCCTGAACGGCAGCTACGATGTCGCGTTTACCATGGACCTGGTCCTGAAAGACCTGGGATTTGCCATGAGTTTCGGGCAGGAATTTGACGTGCCTCTGGATATGGCGGGCCTTGCCCAACAAACCTTCCGACGCGGCAAAGCAGCCTATGGCGGAGATGCTCAGTCGCCACAGATTGCAAAGTTGCTGGAAGATCTTCTGGACACAGACTTGCGTGCGCCGGGATTCCCCGCCCGTCTCGAATAGGACCGTGCGTCCACTGACTGACCGTTGAATTTTCCGATCCACTCAGACAATAGAATCTGCATTAGGGAACAAAGGCCGTGCTTCCAGTATTTGAAACCAACTCGATGGAGTCCTTCCCGCAGGCCGCCAACGAGAACCATCCCAATGAAATCATTGCAATTCATCCCCTGACACAGGCGTTTGTGTCTGAACTCAACCAACAACCGGTCGAAGGCGGAACCGATCCGGTGTATGGAGAGGTGACCTGGCGCACTCTGATATCCGGCGACCGGACATCGTCCAAGGACCTTATTCTGGGCGTCGCTGATTTTCCCGCTCACGGCAGTCTCAACCCTCACCGGCACGCACCTCCCGAGTTCTACTTCTGTTTGTCCGGCTCAGGCACCGTTGTGGTTGACGGTCTGGAATTCGAGATACAGACCGGGTCCGCCGTGTTCATTCCCGGCAACGCCGAACACGGTGTGACCGCGGGACCGCACGGGCTGTCCTTTGCCTACGGATTTGCGCAGCACACTTTTGCCGACATCGACTATGTATTTTCCGATGTAAATGTCTGAACGCATCGAATCCACACGGCGACACCAAAGCAGGCGGCCATTGCCTCTCACGGCAAACCGTTCAGGTCCTGCAGAACATCGGTTGGCGGCAGATCCCGGTACTCGTCCGGCTGGCCCGTGCGGTTGATCCAGCGCACGTCAAAGCCAAAGGCGCTGGCTCCCGCCACGTCCCAGCGGTTCGAGGACTGAAAACTGACGGCGCCCGGTTCGATGCGGTATTTGTCCGTAACCATGGCATAGGTTGAAAAGTCGGTCTTGAAAACACCCACATCATGGACCGAGAACAGGTCGTCCAGAAGCCCCCCGAGCCCTGCCGAATCGACTGCACTTTGGAGCATGTCCGGCGAGCCGTTCGACAAAATCGCCGTCTTTAGCCCGCGCGTCTTCAGAGCTTTAAGAACACCGGGCACTTCGTCGTAGCAATCAAGCGTCCGATAAGCCTCCAGAAGCACGTCCCGCGCCCGCTTGTTTGCACCCGGAACAAACTCCAGTGCGAAATCAAGTGCCTCCGTCGTCAGCGACCAGAAGTCCCTGTACCTGCCCATGCCCGTGCGCGTCCAGCTGTACTCGAGCTGTTTGTTACGCCAGATCTCGGAAACCCGCGCCGCGTTCTCGCCGACCAGGGCCGCGTTCCGTGAAACCGCCGAATGGACATCGAACAAGGTGCCATAGGCATCGAACACATAGGCTTTGTAGGACAAGGTTCTGCTCCTCTGCGCCAAATTGAAGAGTGGTCCCGTCAGGCGTCACTCAGCTGCAAGTTTCACCTTCCGGGCCAGATCGGGCGGCGTTCCTTCATCGACCAAAGCCGCAATCGCGTCGGCAAGGACCGCCGAGGTCTGGTTCTTGGACCCGAGACGGCGTATCGAAACCGTTCCCTCCTCGGCCTCCCGGTTGCCGCAGACAAACATTGCCGGCACTTTCGCATGCGAATGCTCGCGCACCTTGTAGTTGATCTTCTCGTTTCGCAGGTCGACCTCGACGCGCAGGCCGGCGGCCCGCGCGGCGTCTGCGACAAAACGCGCGTAATCGTCGGCATCCGATGTGATCGTCGCTACAACCATTTGAAGCGGCGCCAGCCATAGCGGGAAGTGCCCGGCGTAGTTTTCCACCAGAATGCCGGTGAACCGTTCGAGCGAGCCGAACATCGCCCGGTGCAGCATGACGGGTGTGTATTTCTCTCCGTCGGCACCGATGTAGATGGCGCCCAGCCTGCCCGGCAGGTTCAGATCGACCTGCAATGTGCCGCATTGCCAGTCGCGGCCGATCGCATCGCGCAACACGTACTCCAGTTTCGGTCCGTAAAACGCGCCCTCGCCCGGGTTCAGTTCGAAATCGAGCCCGGCGGCGTGAACCGCCGCTTTGAGGGCTTCTTCCGACTTGTCCCAGATGTCGTCTTCCCCGACCCGCTTTTCCGGACGGTCGGAGAACTTGATCGTGACCTCGTCAAACCCGAAGTCTGAATAGATGCTCAGGATGTTGTCGTTGATCTTGACGCACTCTTCGGTGATTTGCGCCTCAGTGCAGAACACATGGGCGTCGTCCTGGGTAAACGAGCGCACCCGCATCACGCCGTGAAGCGCACCGGATGGCTCATAGCGGTGTACCTTGCCGAACTCGGCGATCTTGATCGGCAGGTCGCGATAGCTCTTGAGACCGTTCTTGAAGACCTGGACATGGCCCGGGCAGTTCATCGGCTTCAACGCGAACGTGCGCTCGTCCGGCGTAATGCTCGTGAACATGTTCTCGCCGAACTTCTCCCAATGGCCCGACGTCTCCCACAGGGACTTGTCGAGCATGTCAGGCGTGTTGACCTCAACATAGCCCGCCTCGATCTGGCGCCGGCGCATGTAGGCGATGAGTTCCTGAAACATTGTCCAGCCCTTGGGGTGCCAGAATACGGAACCCGGTCCCTCTTCCTGGAAATGATAGAGATCCATTTCCCGCCCAAGCCGGCGATGATCGCGCTTTTCCGCCTCCTCCAGCATGTGCAGGTACCCCTTAAGGTCCTTGTCGCTGGCCCAGGCCGTACCGTAGATGCGCTGCAGCATGGGATTGTTGGAATCCCCGCGCCAGTAGGCCCCCGCAAGCTTGAGCAGCTTGAAGGCACCGCCAACCTTGCCGGTCGACGGCATGTGAGGTCCGCGGCACAGATCGATCCATTCGCCCTGGCGATACATCTTCAGATCTTCGCCTTCGGGAATCAGATCCACGAGTTCGACTTTGTATTCCTCGCCGCGTGCCCGGAAGAATTCCTTGGCCTCGTCCCGCGACCAGAGCTCCTTCGTGAACGGGGCGTCGCGCTTGACGATCTCGTGCATCTTCGCCTCGATCTTTTCCAGATCATCGAGGTGAAACGGTTCGTCGCGGGCAAAGTCGTAATAGAAGCCGTTCTCGATAACCGGACCGATTGTCACCTGCGTGCCGGGAAACAGCTCCTGCACGGCTTCGGCCATGACGTGGGCACTGTCGTGGCGAATCAGCTCCAGGGCCGCGTCGTCGTCGCGGGTTACGATCTCGATTTGTGAATCCTTTTCAATCGGATCGGACAGGTCGCTGAGAATTCCGTTGACCTTCATGGCCACGGCCTTCTTGGACAAGGATTTGGAAATCGACGCAGCGATCTCGCCGCCTGTCTGGGCGGACTCCAATTCGCGTTGCGCACCGTCTGGAAAGGTGATTGTAATCATGGGCTTCTCCTGCTCAGTCTCCGCCAACCATGCGGGTAAGTCTGAGAGCGTTGTTTATGTGTCATAGACGGCGTGACTGTCCGTCTGCTTTCTCACTGAACTTGTGAACAATGTGGCGTCCGGTCCACCGGCCGTACCGCCAGGCCGATAACAATCCATACCGTTCGGGCAGTTCCCGAGGCACAGGATCAAGACCGTGACTACCCCAAGGATGGCATCGCATCAACCTGGAAAGTGTCAGCCACCCGCCCCGCCAAGCGCCAAACCGCCCCATCGCTTCTTCGGCATAGGCTGAACAACTGGGCACATGACGGCAAGCGCCGGGCAGGAACGGCGATATGAACCACCGGTAGAACATGAGCGGAAGGCGCCAGAATGCGGAAGCCGTCCGAAGACACGTGACTTTGAACCCAGCATGTAAAGGCATATTTGAGCTACGGTTTTGAAACGAAATTGTCGCTGCTATTCCTAAACTTCATGTGGTTTGCAGACAAGCCATTCATTGGAGTTGGAGTTCCCCCTGTTTCGTGTTCGCTTTGACCGACCGCGACGTATGAAGTGAAGATGAGAGAAAATGATGAGCTTCCAGTTCCTCACCATGACTCCCAACGATGTCGTCGTTCATCAAATTGCATTGTTCCTCCGGAAAATGGCGCTAAATTGGTGTCACTGGGCTACCAGCAGTTGGCAGCCGGACAGTCATACTTGGGCAGTTCAGCCATGAATGAACACATGACACCTCACCCAGTTCCCGCCCTCGATGCCGGATTGTTCGACCCGACAAGTGCCGAGAATTCATGGACGCTGCCATCGGACTGGTATTATCGACCGGACGTATACCAACGTGAACATGCCGCAATCTTTTACAAGTCCTGGTGGTATCAGTGCCATGCCTCAGACGTTCCTGAAGCTGGCGACTACTTTTGTGGAGAGATTGCAGATCAGGGCGTGTTCATTATCCGGGACAGTGACGGAACACTTCGGGCTTTCTACAATGTGTGCAGTCACAGAGCACATCCGCTACTGCAGGGTGGCGGCAACACCAAGCTCATCGTCTGCCCCTATCACCAGTGGTGCTACCAGTCCGACGGTTGTTTTCGCGGAGCCCGCGGTCGCGAGTCTCTGAAGGACTGGATTCCCGACAACGCAAATCTCAAACCGGTGCGTGTTGAGGCGTTCGGTGGATTCCTGTTCGTCAATCTCGATCCTGACGCGATACCGCTATGTGAGCAAACTCCAAAGTTTCTCCGCGACATGTATGCTTGTTGCCCCAGTTTGGACGATCTTGTGCGGGTCGATCGCAGGGAATTCGATGTTGCAGCCAACTGGAAGACTCTGGTTGACAACAATCATGAATGTTATCACTGCGACGCCAATCACAAGTCGCTCATGGAACTGGTTGACTATGACAACAAGGCTACCTGGAGCAACGATGACATCACATTCACCCACGCAGTCGGGCGCAATCAACTCGTCAATACAGCCTACCCGGTTGATCAGGACTCGATAGAACAGGATTCCATGTTCGGCTTTATCTGGCCGGTTCACATTCCCCTGTTTTATCCTGGCACGCCAAGCATGGTCTTGTTCCAGATTCTCCCAACGGGACCTGAAACATCACGGGTCCGCCACGACTATTTCCTCCTGGACCGGCAGCCGAGCGATCAGGAACGGTCGTTCATGGACTGGTTTACCGGAACACTCGCAGTCGAAGACATTTCAATTTGTGAGAACGTTCAAAAAGCGCTTCATTCGCGCGGCTATCGACAAGGTAAGTTTGTCGTCGACCGGGACCATGTGGAATTCTCGGAACATCACGTGCATTTCTTCCAGAGTCTGGTCCATAGAGCCCTTATGGGATGATCCTGTCGCCGCATTCACATTGAGAAAAATGCTTTTAGAGGGAGAATGGGAGCCTGGAGCCGTGGTAGGGCCTGAGGGCCCCACAGGAAGCCGCACAACGCCTCTTTCCCGGATGGATAGTTCGTCAGCCCACCGTGAAACCATTGACGGGCAACGGTCGACACGAACTCAACTCAGAAATTGCCGCGACTGGTTCATACGCATCGGCCGCTTCGGTCTGACAGGGTCCCGGCTTATGCATTCGCCGCGACCTTGGTCCGGTCTCGTGCCGCGTTGTAGGTCTCGGCCCACTGCAAGAGGTCGTCGACCGCCATCGGTTTCGCAATTCGGAAACCCTGAAGTATGTCGACGCCAAGGCTTTCCAGAAATTGCCAGTCCATGGTCGTCTCGACACCTTCGGCAACGATGCGCAATCCAAATTTTTTGCCCAGCCACACGCACGATTCGACCGTCGCTCTCGACCGTTCGTCTGTTGCGGCGGACCGAACAAATCCGCGGTCAATCTTCAATTCCTTGAACGGAAACTTCGACAGTTGCTCCATGTTGGAAAACTGCGTGCCGAAATCATCCAGCGACAACTGGAAACCGGCGAGGTCCATGCGTGCAAGGACTTCCATGGAGTCCAAGGAATCCTCGACCAGCTTGCTCTCCGTCAGTTCGAATATGAAACGTGATTTCTCCAACCCGCTGCGTTCGATAATCGCCCCGACTTTGTCGGGAAATGCCGTATCCTGCAATACAGACGCGCCGAGGTTGATCGATATGGTCGATCTGTATCCAATGTTGTTCAGTTTCGCACTGTCCGATATCACGCGCTCGATCATGCGGTCAGTGAGCAGCGCCATCAATCCGCTGTCCTCCGCCAAGGGCACAAACATGTCGGGTGGAATTGTTCCTCTTTCGGGGTGCTGCCAACGTGCCAGCGCCTCTACACCGCACAGTATCCCTGATGCGACCGCCACTTGCGGTTGGTAATGCGCGACAATCTGGTTGCTGTTCAGAGCCGCCTCGAGTTCGTCGGCTGTCAGCGGCTCGTCGACTTTTTGTCCGGCACGCCTCTGGAGCACGACTTGTTTGGAGACCAATTCCTCCAGCCGCGTCATGTTCAACGGCTTGGCAATCGACCCGACGACATTCAGACCGCATTTTCTTGCCAGGTCCATCGCAAGCGACAGTATTGCCGGTCCCTCGCCGCTGACAATGCCGATCAATCCTTCATATGCCCGCTTGTCCATATGACGCAGGAACTGCACACCGTCCATCACCGGCATTTTCAGATCAAGCAGGATGAAGTCGAACGGACCGCCATTCTGATCGACAATTTCAAGCGCGTCCAATCCATTGTGCGCAACCGATATGTCTGAGGCGCCGAATTTTTGAAAACATGTCCTGGCTACGGCGCACAGAATTGGATCATCGTCGACAACGAGCACGGATGCAATCGGTTGGCTGGTCATGGCAACGCGCCCCATTCGCAGACTTTGGCACGATTCAGCATGCATACGATCCGATCGCAGATTCGAGCGCTTCCTCGATGGCGAAGGGTTTGTGGAAAACCCCGGCCGCGCCATGACCGATGGCTTCATCGAGGAGGTCCCGCGCGCTATAGCCGGTCATCATGTAGACTTTGGCATCCGGTTTGATTTTTCTGATCTCGAGAAAACTTTCGACACCGTTCAATCCGAGCATCATGACGTCCATGAATGTCAGGTCAAAACCGGTTCTCCGGAAGGCCTCAACAGCTTCTTCACCGCTGTAAACGGTTGTCACGTGGTGACCGTAGAACTCGAGGGCTTCAGACAACCCGTCCGCACCATCTCGGTCGTCGTCCACAACCAGAATATTCAGTTCCTTCATCAAGCCGCCCTTTCGAATTCATGTGACAATGGCAGGCTCATCGTCACCGTCGTGCCGACGCCCACTTGGCTTTCGATGTCAATGGCCCCGTTGTGGGATTCAACGATCTTCTTGACCGTCGCCAAACCCAGTCCGCAACCGTAAGCCTTGGTTGAAAAGAGTGGCTCGAAGGCCTTGGCAACCGTTTCTCCGTCCATCCCGGCACCGGTGTCCGTAAATGCAATGGCGTAGTTGTCACCTTGAACAAGGCTTCGTACCGTCAATGTCGGCCTGGTGATGTTCGAAGTCTCCGCAAGCCCCTGCATGGCATTCTCGAAAACATTCACGACAGCACGGCGCATCTGTTCTGGAACCAGACATAGTTCTGCGCCTGGGGCGGAAAGGTCACGGACAAGCGTCACGTCTTCCGCGACCACCATGTCATCCAGAGTCGTTCCCAACCAGTCGTCTCCGCCGATGCGCTGAGGCTGGCAAACCGGCTCACTGGCAAAGCCCAATAGATCCGAGATGATGCCGTCACATCGGACAACGTTTCGTTCCGCGCGTTCCAGCGACCGCTCGATACCGAGATCATGACCTTCGGTTCTCTTGATTGCCAGATGAACCGAGGATCGAATTGCTGCCAATGGGTTGCGAAGTTCATGGCTGACCGTCGCGGTCAACTCACCCAGCGTTGCAAGGCGTTCCTGTTGAACCAAAGTCCTCTGAGCTGCCTCCAACTGCTGGCTGCGCTGAAACAGCTGGTCGTTCGTTTGTTCGAGATCCGCCTTGGCAAACAGGATCTGGTTATGCTGGTGCTGAAGGATCTTCGCGGCACGGCGCACGATCAGCAACAGTGCCAGGTAGAGCAGGCCAAAAAGACCGCCAACGAATGCAATGATCAGGTTCTTGCGCTCGCCCATCTTCTGAAGCGACGCTGTTACGTTGTCGTATACCTCGAAAACCGCCTCGACGCGCCCGTCCGCGCCGTAAATGGGTACATAGGAGGATACGACATCGACGTCGAAAATTTCGTTTTCGAAGGCACTGAACTTTGCTCGGTTCGAATACTCCGATATAGGCCGGCCGTCGCGTGCGGTGACGAAACCGCGGTTTTCCCTTTTGCTGTCTCCCATCTGTGCGGGTTCGGTCGAAAACACGGTATTGCCATTCAGGGCGTACACCTTGACTTTGACAACCGAAAGTCCCTGCATCAAATGCCGCACTTCAGACAGAAGCTCCTGGGACCTCGCATGATCGCGCAAAGCGCTGCCATCGAGTTCGGCGGACGTCTTCACATGACCGCGAAATCGCCGCCACACGGAGTTGGAGAAAACCTGCGTCAGTGCCACGTTGGCGTTCTGACGCTCTTCAACAAGTTGATCGGTAGTGGTTTTCGTAAGCACAATTGTCACGACAATCATGGCGAGACCGACAACGGCCGCACTGATCAGGGAAAAGTATTTTACGAGTGGAAACATCCAACCCCGCCAGGTACCGGAGGAGCACAAACCCGCAGAATCTGTAATGACAAAAATTGGCTCTCCAGCCTTTCCAACTGTAAGGCAGACATCTTAAAATTCTGCCAACAGATGTCAGAAAAGGACCCTACGCCGCCTGCTCTTGAATGCGTTCTGTCGGTAGACTTATGGTCACTTTCGTGCCGACACCGATCTCGCTTTCGAAACGAATGCCGCCGCCGTGCTTCTCGACAATCTTCTTGGTTGTCGCGAGACCCAGTCCACAGCCGTAGGACTTGGTTGAAAACAATGGTTTGAAAACCTTCGCCACAGTTTCCCTGTCCATGCCAGGACCTGTGTCCTCAAAGATCACAACGTAAATCTGTGCTTTGACATGACTTCTCACCGTCAACCTGCGCTCACCACCCTGTGGCACGTCCGCAAGCACCTGCATGGCATTCTCGAAGACATTGACGACGGCCTGACGAAGCCGCTCGGGTTCAGCCTGCATTTGAACCTGCGACGCCGAAAGTTCCAACACGAGTGCGACATCCTCAGGGGCATCAAGTTCATTCAGGGTCGAACGCAACCATTCGTCGGGACGGATAAGCTGTGACTGGCATTCCGGTTCCCTGGTGAATCCCAGAAGATCAGAAATGATACTGTCGCAGCGGACAACGTTTCGCTCGGCGCGCTCGAGCGAACGGGCAACGCCGAGGTCCCGGCCTTCCGTTTTCTTGATGGCCAGGTGAACCGAAGACCGGATTGCCGCCAGTGGATTTCTCAATTCGTGGCTGACCGTCGCCGTCAACTCACCCAGAGTTGCCATGCGCTCCTGCTGGACCAGCGTTTCCTGCACAGCTTCCAGTTCCTGCGTTCGTTGGAGGAGCAGGTCATTGGCGTCTTCGAGTTCGACCTTGGCATCGAGAATCTGATTGTGCTGGCGCCGGCGTTCCGCATCGGCTTTCCTGAGCGCCGTGACGTCATCCGCGACCATGAACAGCCGGACGTCGCCACCCAGTTTGACAAGTTCACCGGACATCAGCATGTGGAGTTGCCGGCCGTCCTTGGTGCGAACCTTCGTTTCATACGATTTTACGGAACCGACATCCTTTAGTTTGCTGATGAAGCGGCCGCGATCTGTTGCATCGACCCAGATTCCCAATTCCTGAGCGGTTTGCCCGATGACGTCATCCCGGTCATAACCCATTGCCGACAGCCAGGCTTCATTGACATTGTGATAGGTGCCGTATTCCAGGTCGAGAATAGCAAAGGGATAAGGCGAGGCCTGAAACACTTTCGACAGCAACGCTTCATTGCGGTGTCGTTCTGCACTGAGTTCAGACGATTTTTCGACGACCCTGGCGGCTTGCGCCACCAGGTTGTCCTGCAGCGTGTTGTAGGCGTGAATGACCTCGCTCAGTTCATCGTTCCCCGATACGGTCACATGGCCGACTTGACCTTTCTCATCGAACTGCCGAATTGCAAGAAGCAGCGACCTCAACGGTTTTCCCACGACCAGACGAAACCCAATGTAACTCGCAACGATAAAAACAAGCAGTCCGAACAACATGGCCAGCAACGAAAACTCGCGATGGCTCTGCCGAACGGTCTCAACCTCGCCTGTATCAAAGCGAACAGTGAGCTTGCCAGCACCGTTCAGACCGACAGGAACAGTAATGTTTACGGCCTTGTTCTGTCCGATGCATCCGAGTCCGGCGGGTGCCATCAGTGATATTTCACGGCCCGAACCCGTACGTACTTCTGCGCACAGAATGGCTCGGTCATAAAGCAGCGTGGCAAGCAAATCCTGCGATGCAGATCTGTCTGTCTCATGCTTGCGGCGATTGAGTGCATTTGCAATGTGAGCAGATTGAGTGCCGACACGCGCGGTAAGTTCATTGAGCGCCGTCTTTGCCTTGTTCTCCGCAATTAGCGCCAGCCCCAACGCCGAACTAATGACGAATACAGGCGCAAGAACGAGCAAATACTTGCCAAATAGCCGGCAAGCACCGGTTTGAAAGAGTTGTGCCTTCAATGCCATTGCGTCACGGGACCATTTTTATCAGGCCGTTTTTCATCAACCGCTTGATCGGAGCCCGATTATCGACAACCTTGTCAAACACGAAGAAAGACCCCTTTCCCCGCGACACATAGAAGTCCACATTGACGGACAGGCCCTCGCCGGTACGGAAATCCGTACACAGCACAAAATACTCCCCCATGCGCATGATCATGGGATGTGTCTTTGCAGGATAAAGTGCTTGAACTTTAGCCGTTGCCGCGTCGAAGTGAAGATACCTGCCATCAACCAGATTATGATCAATCGACTGCTGCATCGCCGCATAGAGCAGCGCTTTTTCTGCAACCGGTAGTTTTTCTGCGGCACCGGCCGTTGCCGTCGCAAACATCAATGCCATCAGCCCGGCAACAATAACTGCTCTCATTTCCAACCACCCTGTTCAATGTTTCAGGTGGCAAGATCTCACAACGCTCCTAGCCGTACATTAAAGAGACGGAGCAAATGCGGGGCGTGGTAAACCGCCGGTAAACGGAATGCTGAAGCCTCAGCACTTCATCTCACACCACGAAGACGCCGTCATGGCCTATCCGGCAGCGTTCAGGAACACAGTTGCGGCGCGGGTTCCGACGTCGTCAATTGATCGCGTGCACACCGTTCGGCTTCTATCTGTGCGATCGCATCCTCGACGGCATCGAAAGTAAGCAATGTGGAGGCATGACGGGCCTTGAAGTCGCGCACCGGTTCCAGGATCTGCAAATCCGCCCACTTGCCGTCCGGCGGCGCTCCATCTTCCATCAGCATCTTGCGCATAGCGTCCGCCACCGCATGGATCTCGCCTGCCGTCGACCCGACAACATGGCGCGCCATGATCGAGGACGATGCCTGTCCCAGCGCACACGCCTTCACGTCATGGCCAAAGGCCGTAATCGTATCGCCTTCCATTTTCAGATCGACGGTGACCTTGCTGCCGCACAGGCGACTGTGGGCTACCGCGGTCGCGTCGGGCGTGTCGAGGCGGTCCGTCAGGGGGATATCGGCCGCAAACTGCAGGATCCGTTTGTTGTAGACGTCATTCAACATGTCACATGTCCCTCACACGCGCAAAACAGCCGTTCGGTGTCGCGTATGGCATTGTACGATGGCCCATTGCGTACAATATAACCCCTCGAACCGGCGATTCCATATGAAATCGAGTATAGTGAGCCGACGCAGCGTTCAGGACGCATATCGAATCGCCGCAATGTGAACGTCAAGCGTTCACTTGCGGCATAGTCGCTGGAGATGTATATCGTCGCAACGAGACGAGATACGTCACCGCAAATTTGAGGCATAAGGCCTGTTTATCGACGCTCTGAGGAGTGCGCATCATGGATGCTATTGTGAAAAAGTTTAACATTGAAGATTCCGACGTATCGACCCGCCCGACCCGCGAGGAAGCGGAACAGGCCGTGCGGACTCTTATTTCATGGGCCGGAGACGATCCCAGCCGCGAAGGCCTGCTGGACACGCCAAAGCGTGTCGTCAACGCCTACAAGGAGTTCTTCTCGGGGTACGGCCAGGATCCCGATGCCGTTCTCTCACGAACATTTGAGGATGTCGGCGGCTACGACGATATCGTCATGTTGCGTGACATCGACTTCAGTTCTCACTGTGAACACCATATTGTGCCGTTCATCGGAAAGCTGCATATCGCCTATCTGCCTACCGACAAGGTCGTGGGCATCTCCAAGCTTGCCCGCGTCGCCGACATCTACGCCCACCGCATGCAGACGCAGGAAACCATGACGGCACAGATTGCCGGCAGTATCGACCGGGCACTGGCACCGAAGGGCGTCGGCGTGATGATCGAAGCGATCCATCAGTGCATGTCGATGCGCGGTGTGGCCAAGCGCGATGTGGCGACAATCACCACCCAGTTCAGGGGCGAATTCAAAACCGATCCGACGTTGCAGATGCGCTTCATGCGCTTGTGCAAAGGCACCGACTAGGGCCGTACTTCGGGATTCCAGCCATGACACAGACCGCCGACCCATCATTCGCTGCCAGGACCACCGTGGAACAGGTCGAGGAAGGCGACGAGCTCGCGCCGAAGTTCGACGCCGATGGCCTCTTGCCGGTTGTCACAACGGCCGCAGATGGCGGCGAGGTGCTTATGCTCGGCTACATGAATGCCGACGCTCTGAAGCGGACGATCGAAACCGGCGAGGCCCATTACTGGAGCCGATCCAGACAGGCACTTTGGCACAAGGGTGCAACCAGCGGTCTGGTCCAGAAAGTCGTCGACATGCGCATCGACGACGATCAGGATGCCGTCTGGCTGGCGGTGGAAGTTGCCGGATCCGGCGCAAGCTGCCATGTGGGGTATCGGTCCTGCTTCTACCGTTCGATCCCGACGGGCAACCCGGCTGGCCCGGGCCTCACTTTGCAATACCGCGAAGAAAACAAGACGTTCGACCCCCTCGACGTCTATGGCGATGCGCCAAACCCCACGAAACTGTAAGCCGCCTGAGAATATCTCGCACCGGCAAGGCCAGCCGTTCACCAAAATTTAGCCCAACCTCACGTACACTGTGGTCGTGGAGGATTATGCCGTGATTTGGAAATCCGCAAATGTTCACAGCAGGGAAGACGAGTCCGGTTCCAGCCGGCAAGGGTCGCTGGCACGCTCGCACCGTCCGAAACTCGGCATCGCTTTCGGCAGCGGCGCAGCGCGCGGCTGGGCGCACATCGGCGTCATCCAACGCCTTGCCGAAGCCGGCATCGTGCCGGATGTCGTTTCCGGAACCTCCATTGGCGCCCTCGTGGGCGGGTGCGACGCTGCCGGCAAACTGGCAGAACTCACCGACTTTGCCCTCTCCCTCACGAAGCGGCGTGTCTTTGGGCTGCTTGACATAACCTGGCGCACCGGCGGCGGTTTGATTGGGGGAAATCGCCTGACCGACCTGCTGAATGAACATCTGGGCGACACCAGGATCGAACAACTCGACCGTCCGTTTGTCTGTATCGCGACCGAACTTGCGACCGGACACGAACTTTGGCTCAAGACCGGACTGCTGGTGCCTGCCATGCGCGCATCCTATGCGCTGCCGGGAGTTTTTCAGCCGGTCTATTTCAACCACCAGTGGCTGATCGACGGCGCGGTGGTCAATCCCATTCCGGTCTCCGTTTGCAGGGCACTCGGTGCACGGGTGGTCTTGGCCGTGAATCTCAACACCGACGACTTTGGCGCCGGGACCGTAATCCAGACGCCGGTCAGCCGTCGCAAGCCCGTGTTCGATGACGATGAAAAACTGCCCGAATCCGGTGGCCTCGCCACGTCATTCTTTCCGACGTTCGGAAACAATGACCCCGAACCTCCCGGCATTACGGCGGTGCTGGTGTCGGCCTTCAACATTTCCCAGGACCGTCTTGCCCGCTCGAGGCTCGCCGGCGATCCGCCTGACATTGTCATTGCCCCCAGAGCGGCCGACATCGGATTGTTCGATTTCGACCGGGCTGCCGACAGTATCGCCCTGGGGCGCGAGGCCGTGGACCATCTGCTGCCCAGCATCACCCGAATAATGGATTCATTTGCGACCGCAGATAGCGCAGAAGATTAGAGTCCGCGTTCAGTGCGCGCCTGATATCCCGCAGCCGCTAGCTAAGCCCGACGTTCCTCGGCTTGAAGCGTTTCTCCAGCCTCATTGCAAAGTAGGCGGACGGTATAGAGACCAGCAGGAAGAAAACTCCAACCAGCGTCATCGGCTCCAGGTACTTGTAATGGCTGTTGCTGTAGATGTTGGCGGCATTGAACAACTCGACGACCGTGATCGCCGACAGTAGCGGCGTCTCCTTGAACATGGTGATCAGGTAGTTCGCCAGAGGTGGAATCATCGGAGGAACGGCCTGCGGCAGGATCGCATAGCGCATGGTTTGATAGGAATTGTAATTGAGGGCGCGCGCCGCCTCCCATTGGCCCTTTGGAACATTTTCAATACCGGCGCGGAAAACCTCCGACGTGTATGTGCTGAAATGCACACCAAGACCAATAACCCCGGCAAGGAACGGCGTCAGGAAAATCCCAAGATCGGGGAGCACGTAAAACAGGAAGTACAACTGCACCAGCAATGGAGTGCGGCGAACGAACTCCGACACCCAATAGGTCGGGAGCGAAACGAGTTTTGAAGGCGACATCTTCAGCAATGCCAGCATCAGGCCGAGAGCATAGGCCAGGACAGCACCGACCAGTGTCGCCTGCACCGTGACGATCAGCCCTTCAGCCATTCGCGGCATAACATCGTAAGCCGTTGTCCAGCTCCACTCCATCGCTATGCGCCTCCCGGTGCGATGGTATGGCGGCCCTTTGAAAAGCGTTGCTCGATCAACTTTACGAACCAGACAAGGATCGAAGCGATGATGAAATAGATCACCAGAATCAGCATAAACGGTTCAAGCGTCATCGCGGTCTGGACCCGGATGATCTGCGCCATGAAAGTCAGGTCGGAGATGGTAATCAGCGACGCCACCGCGGTCAGTTTCAGCAGTTCGATGAGCAGGTTTCCGAATGTCGGAATCATGACTGGTATGGCCTGCGGTATGAGGACATAGCGATAGCGCTGGTATGTCGTGTAGTTCAAAGCGACCGCTGCTTCATGCTGCCCGCGGGAAACCGCCTGGACGGCACCTCGAACGACCTCCGACCCGTAGCTGCCCAGATTACAGCCACAAGCGATGATCCCGGCCATCAGCGGAGAAAAACTAACCCCAAGAAGCGGTAGCACATAGAACATGAAGAACATCTGGACAATCGCAGACGTGCCCCGGAAGAATTCGAGATAGACGATAGCCAACACTCTCACGGCTTTGAACCGCGAGAACCGGGACAAGCCAACGACAAATGAAATGATCAGTGCAACAACCGCACTGGCGAGTGTCAGCTCGATCGTCGTCAGGGTCCCTTTGATCAGAATGGGAGAATATTCAAGAATGCGATCCATTCAGGTGCCTCTAGGATACTGCCCCGACGAGGGGGCAGTATCCAGTATCAGTGTTCTACGACAGTGTCGGGAGCATCAGTTCCCCGGGCAGAAATCGTCCCGCTTTACTGCCAGAGTGGCCGCAGTTGAGAAGCCGTAAGGCTCAATGATTTTTGCAAATTCGCCGCTGTCTTTCAGTTCCTTCAGGGCCTTGTCGTAGGCGTCGCGGAACGCCTTGTCTGCCGGGTTGAATGCCGCTCCCGCGCACCCCATTGGCACACCCTTGACGGGCATGATGAGTTCGAGATTGGGGTCGTTGAACTTCTTGAGCAGATCCTGGGTGCCAAGACCGGAAAGCGCAAACACGTCGACCCTGCCCTGCTGCAGCATCTTGATGCCGCTGGGCGGGTCCGTGAACACCTTGATCTGCTTGGCCGCAACGCCGCGTTCCAGGGCATAGGCTTCCTCGGCACAGCCGGCACAAGTGGTCATGGTGACTTCCGGTTTTTTGCCGATGTCTTCATACGTCTGGATGTTGTGTGGATTGCCCTTGGCAACCGCAAAGGCTTCGGCGCCGCAAAGGTCAGGCTGCGAATAGATGATGGCTTCGCAGCGTTTCGGTTTGATGTAGAGGCCGGAAGTCGACATATCGACCCGGCGCGCCAGAAGTGCCGGTATCATCGAGCCATAACCGACGACCTGAGCTTTCAGCTCCGGGACACCGAGCTTCTTCATGACCGCACGAGCGACGTCCGGTGCCGCTCCCGTAACGTAGCCATCGCCCTTGATGTCGCTGTAGGGTGGCTCGTTTGCAACCGCAACTGTCGCATAACCCTGTGCTCTCAACTTGTCCAAAGTGCCTTCAGCGACTGCGCCGAAGGACACGGCCGCAGCGCCCAGTGCGAGCACAAGTGTTTGCGAAACCTTCCCCGGTTTGATGCCTATCATGATTTGTTCCTTCCTCATTGCTACTGTTTCTATATGACGATGTTGGCCATCGTTCTGGTTTTGCTCTTGTCTGCCCGACCGAAGTCTCAAATGAACTTCTTCAGGAAATCGCGCGTGCGCTGTTCGTCAGGATCGGTGAACAATTTCTCCGGATCTCCGGCTTCGACAATCTGCCCGTTTTCGAAAAACAGGACACGGTCGGCAAACTCCCGCGCGAAATTCATTTCATGGGTGACCGTCAGCATGGTGGTGTCGGTATCCGATGCGAGCACACGCAGCACCGAAAGCACCTCGTCGACGAGTTCAGGATCGAGCGCGGAAGTGACCTCGTCGAACAGCATGATCTTGGGCTCCAGGGCCAGGGCCCGCGCGATGGCAACCCGCTGTTGCTGACCGCCCGAAAGCTGATGGGGGTAGTGTTGCTGCTTGTCGTCAAGCCCAACCAGCTTGAGCAGTTCTTGCGCCTTGCCCTTGGCATCCGACTTGTCTTTTCCTTGAACCAGAATTTGAGGTTGGGTGATGTTGTCCATCGCCGTCAAATGGGGAAAAAGGTTGAATTGCTGAAAAACCATGCCGACACTTTCGCGCATCTTGTGCAGGTGTTTTTCGCTAGCCGGCGCCAACTCGCCATTGACCTTTTCGTGCCAGAGATAGTCGCCGTCTACCATCACATGCCCGCTGTCAATGCTCTCCAAAGTCATCAGAATACGGAGAATTGTCGTCTTGCCGGAGCCGCTCGGTCCGATCAGCGCCAGTTTCTCACCGCTGTTGACATGCAACTCAAGATTCCGAAGCACCTTAAGGTCGCCGAAGGATTTCGACACATCTAGAAACTCAATGATCTCTTTCATCCACAGTTTCCCGAGATCTGTGCGCGGCGGGCAACGAACTTCCAGCGGATAAAGTCAGGGAATGCCAATGATGTCGGGGGACGAAACAAACCATGTGCCGGAAGGCGAAGTGAACCGCATTCAAGCCACACGCCACTGCGTCGTTCGTTGATGATGATACCCTCCCCTGCTCAAGCTCATCTGAACGTTGCGGATTATTCCGACCACTGTCTAACAAACAGCTTATCGACACACCGATAGAATTATGGTCACGACAGATCACCAGTTGAGAAAAACTTTCAAAATCTCACAAATTATGACCATAATACATCACGAGTTGATCGGCTATCGAGTGCTCCCGAAGGCGACCGGGAAACGGGGATAATGCAGATACTGAGTGATAGTGACCTGAGTATCCTGCGCATGTTGCAGGAAAACGCGAGGGAGAAGCTCGAGAACATTGCGTCGGAAACGAGCCTGTCGGTCGCGACCGTACAGAGGCGGATAAAACACCTGAAATCAAAAGGCGTCATCCAGCGTGAAACAGCCCTGATCTCCGCCGATGCGGTCGGATACACGATGACCTTTCTGATACTCGTCGAAATGGAAAGCGAGCGCCTGGATCAGCTCGATACGTTTCGCAGGAAGGCAAAGGCCGAGGAGCAGGTGCAGCAATGTTACTACATAACCGGCGAAGCCGATTTCGCTCTGATCGCCGTGGCTAAGAACATGGTGGACTTCGAACGTCTGACCCACAGATTGTTCTTTACGGATGTCAACGTAAAACGGTTTCGCACATCCGTTGTCATGAACAGTACAAAAGCCAGCCTTGCGGTGCCGCTGCACAGCGATGCCAGCGAAAATCTCAAGTGATTGATGCCGCTGGCAACCGTCTGCCGGGCTGCGACGGATTGTTCGACCATCGCACAATCATCATGGTTTTCTTCATCGACCATCGATAGTCTCGCAAGCAAGGGGGATTTGGTTTGGAACGCAGACTTGCCGCTATCGTCGCCGCCGACGTCGTTGGTTACGCACGACTGATGGGCAAAGACGAGACGGGAACCCTTGCGCGTCTGAAGAAACTGCACAAGGATCTGTTGCAGCCCAGGATCAAGGCGCGCGGAGGGCGCGTCGTGAAGCTAATGGGTGACGGCCTGCTGGCTGAGTTTCCCAGCGCCGTGGAGGGCGTTCTGTGTGCCATTGATATCCAGCGGGAGATGGCGCTGCGTGAGCCCGACCGGAGTGGGCCCCTGCGCATCGAATTGCGGATCGGAATCAACCTGGGGGATGTCATCGTCGAGAACGACGACATTTTCGGTGACGGTGTCAACGTTGCCGCGCGTTTGGAGAGCATCGCCGAACCTGGCAGCATCTGCATTTCAGGACCCGTGTTCGATACCATAGAAGGCAAGCTTGATGCATCCTTTGAAGACATTGGCGTTCAGCGCCTCAAGAACATATCGAAACCGATACGCACCTACCGCTGGGCGACGGGGAACCCGACACAGCCAAATCGTACGGCGGTCCCGCCGTATCAAGACAAGCCATCGATTGCCGTCCTGCCCTTCACCAACAAGAGTGCCGACACCGGGCAGGACTATTTTTCCGATGGAATCACCGAAGACATCATCACCGAGCTTTCACGTTTCTCCGGCCTGTTCGTTATCGCCCGCAATTCCTCATTTGCGTACAAGGGCCAGGCAGTGGAGATCAGGCAGATCGCACAGGAATTGGGGATAAGGTATCTGCTTGAGGGTAGCGTCCGCAGGGGCGGTGACCGTCTCAGAATCACCGCCCAATTGTTTGACAATGTCGACGGCAGCCACGTTTGGGGCGAAAAGTTCGATTGCGACCTGGAAGAAGTTTTCGACCTTCAGGATCAGATCACGCGAAATGTGGTCGGCAGCATCGCGCCGCAGATCGAACTGGCAGAATTGGAACGCAGCCGCAAACTCAGCGATTCGGGCCTCAATGCCTATGAAACAGCGCTGAAGGCGCAGGCACTTTTCTATGACGCCGTGCGCAGGGCGGACCCCCAGACCCTGAACCGGTCCAGGTCGATGGTCGAAACTGCTCTCGAGCAGGACCACCGAAACGTACACGCGCTTTGGACGAAGTGCCTCATTCTGTTTTATCAGCATGTATATCGCTGGGGTGAGAATCCCGATGACGCGCTCACCGCCTTTAGCGAAATTGCGGAATACCTGATCCAGGTCGACAGCTCGAACGCAAAATCCTACATGGTCCGGGCGTGGAGCCATTTGTATCAGCGAAGATTTGACGCAGCCCTTGCGGATCACCGTCGAGCCTTGACGCTGAACCCCAATCTAGCCTCGAATCTCTTCGCCATGGGTTGGACCGAAGCCATTGCCGGTCTGACGGTAGAGGCCAGAGAACATGTGCAGTTGGCACTGCGTCTCAGTCCGCGTGAGACCGATATTTGGTTGGGTGAGGGATACGCGGCGTTGGCTTTGGCGAGTTTCCTCGATGGCGACTACGCCGACACCGTGAAGTGGGGACACCTGGCCAACCAGATGCAACCGATCACTCAAGGCCTGATGGTCGCCGCCAATGCCTATCTGGGCGACATTGAGACGGCAAGATTCCACTTCGAAACACTCAAATCATTCGCCCCTGACTTCCTGCCAGCCGTGCTTTCAGGCAAGATCGAGGTCTGCAGGCTGCCCGAACACAACAAGTTGCTGGAGGAAGGCCTAAAACGGGCTGGCTTGTGATCGTCGATCACGGAGTCCCGAAAACCCTCAACAACGAATCTAGCCGTCATGACAATCTGGCAGCCAACATCCTGTTGAGTTTTCAGGCGTCAACTCGTGGTCAGACCGTAATGGTATTGCAACAATGCGGCATCGTTGGCGCGGTCGCGCGCAACTTACGATCACCCGGTGGCAATGTAGCTGCGCATGGCCTCAGCTTCCTGTTCGGCTTCCGCGATGCGCTGTTTGACCACGTCTCCAATCGACACGATGCCGACGAGTTTCCCCGAATCGACCACCGGCAAATGCCGGAACCGGCCATCCGTCATCCGCTCCATCAGGTCTGCAACCGTATCGTCCATGCCGCATGTGACGACGTTTTTTGTCATATGATCACCGGCATCGCCCGACAGCACCTCTGCACCGGTTTCCGACACGGCCCGCACGATATCGCGTTCGGAAATAATCCCGGCAACACCGCCGACATCGTCGACCACAACCATCGCGCCGACTTTGTGCGTCGCCAGGTCCTTGGCAATATCCATCAGCGTCGCCCCGGCCTTCGCGGTAGCAACGTCACGGCCTTTCAGGCTGAGAATTGTCGCAACATTCATAGTGTCCTCCTGACTGTGTCTTAACGTGTTGATTCCTTCTTCTCTCCAGCGAATCCTGGTTGTTATTGTTCTGGCGAATGCGGGTATCGACCGCCACACGTTCCACGATACGAGAATGATGGGGCATGGCGGTGGCCATGGCAAGGTTCTGATCACGAATTGGTTACATTTTCCTCCGACCGCAGCATTCTTTAAGCATTTGCATCATCTTCCCGACCGGAACTACCGCCCCTGAACACCACATGATCGCGCCACTTTGAAGGCAGAAATCGGATTTCCCACGCCTCAACGACGACAGGTTTGAAAAAACCACTCAATTCATGTAACTCCTCGTTACAGGTGGCGATCGAAGGCTGATCGACGACGGCTTTGCACTACCGGCCCCAATTCGGATGGCACGACTAACATGTCAGTTGGAATGAGTTATAAAAGGCACGTCGCGCGTGACCTTCCCGCGTGGATTTCGAAGGGATGGGTTGATGCAGATCATGCGGAACCGCTCCTGGCATCGATCCCGGAGCACAACTTCCGGGACAAGCTTCCCACCATTATCGCGGTCCTGGGTGCGGTGCTGCTGGCCTTCGCCGCAATGTCGTTCGTTGCGGCAAACTGGAATGAGATAACCAAGCTTGTTCGACTGGGGCTGTTGTTTGCAGCCCTGTGGCTGGCCTATGCCGGGGCGGCCTGGGCGCGCGCAAAACGCTGGCCGGTCTTTTACGAAGCGTCGGTCGTCCTCGGCTGCGGCCTGTTCGGCGCCAACATCATGCTGATTGCGCAGATGTACCACATCGACAGGCATTATCCCGACGGCTTCATGATCTGGGCACTGGGCTGCCTGCTTGCAGCAGGACTCTGCCGCTCGGTTGGCGCCGTCCTGATCGGGTTTGCGCTGCTGTGTTTGTGGACCGCCTCGGAAACTGTCGAGTTTGTAAGACACGTTCATTGGCCGTTCCTGATTGCCTGGGGTGCATGCGCGTGGCTGGTCTGGCACGAGCGTTGGTATGCCGGCATCAACGCCGCCGCAATTTCCTTGTTCGTCTGGATCACGGTCTCGGTTGTCACCCTGGCGGACCGGCACGACTGGTCGACGGCATCGGCTTTATCGGTCCTGTCTCTGACATCGATCATATTTCTTGTCGTCGCGGTTCATTTTGAGGACAAGCGCCAGGACGGCGGTGATCTGAAAATTATCTCGGTTGAAAGCCTCATACTATTCTTCTCGACTCTGTTTCTTTTTCAGTTGGCAACCGACGACTTGGTCAGGTCCTTCGAGAACGTCACTTTCTCCGGCCGCTTCGGGGCTGGTGGATTCTGGCTGCCGACATGCCTGATAACCGCTGCTCTAGCCTCCGCCCTCGCCTTTGGATCGAACCTCTCGGGCGGGATGTTGCGCAAGGATGCCATCGTGCTGACGGCCGCCGCGGCAACGGTCCTGATGTCGGTGCTTGTCCCCCTGCCCGCATTCATCCTTGTCGTCCTGTTCGGTGCCGGCTACCTCGCCTTGTCGATCTGGTCGATCAACTTCGGACAGCGCCGGGACAGTCCAGCCGCCATCAATATCGGTTTTGCAGCCTTCGGCATCGAGACGCTCTATCTCTACTTTGAAACCGTTGGAACATTGCTCAACACCGCAGTCTTCTTTTTGACCGGCGGTATCGTTCTGGTTTTGCTGGCCCTGGCACTGGAGCGCATGCGGCGGCGGCTGATGTCCAACCAAAGCCATGGTGAACTGGAGGGACGGCGATGACGCGGCCTGGAACCGGCATGTTCGCCATTTTGCTTGTGGTGGTTATTCAGTCGGCGGCGCTGGGCTGGATGGTGTGGGAGCGTATGTCACTACTTCGCGAGGGCCGCCCAATTCTGCTCGACGTCGAACCTATCGATCCTAGAGATCTCTTTCGTGGCGACTACGTCATTCTGGCTTTCCCGATCAGCCGGCTGACACTCGCCGACCTTGAAGGCGACAAAGCCTACACGGAAAACATGCCGATTTTTGTTGGCCTACAGGCCGCCGAAAACCGGACCTGGAATGCCTTTTCGGTTCACAAGACAAAGCCCACGGTTTCCGGCGAAGTCGTCTATCTCAAGGGCCGCGTCACGTCTGCCGACTGTCCTGCTGTACAAGAGGACTGCAAAACCGTCGACGTTCACTACGGCATGGAGAGCTACTTCGTGCCTGAAGGCGAAGGCCGCAGGCTGGAGTCGTTGCGCAACGAAAGACGGTTGCAGATCGCAGCGCGCGTAGCGGAAAATGGCGAAGGCGCAATCGCAGGCATCGCGATTGATGGTGCGATCGAATTCGATACACCGTTGTTCTAAAACGTATTACGGCAAAGCGGCGGCCCGAAGCAAAGCAAGCCTGGGCTCTTGGCCCCATTGATTCGGTAGGATGCTGCGACTGCTCTGAGCCCGTTGTAGACTATGCAAATTCGGTTTATGGGTGCGTCAACTCACACAAAAATCCACTTGGGAATGCAATAAGATGCCTATTGCTATCGTGGTCTCCGGATTTCCGGCCGGTGGTAAATCCACCGTCGCAAAGCGCATTGCGGCAGAACTTGACTGGCCGCTCTTTGACAAGGATGAGTTCTTGGAAAATCTCTTCGAGGATCAATGTCCTGTTTCCTTGCATGATCGACGACGATTAAGCATTTTGAGCGATGTTGAATTTGAGAAGGCCGCAAGAAAGGCCAACAGGGCTGTCCTGGTGTCTCACTGGAGGCCAGTTTCTGGTCCAAATAACACTGGTACTCCAGTTGATTTCGTGACTGATCACTTTGGTAGGGTAATCGAGGTGCATTGCGTATGTAGTGTAGAAACAGCTGTAAGCCGCTTTAGGGCAAGGGTCCGCCATCAGGGTCACATGGATGCAGTGAAGAGCTACGACGACGTCAAAAAACAAATCCAAGTGTTGGAGCGGGGCTACCCGCTCGGTATAGGCATTCAGCTTTCCTTGGTCACTTCAGGCAAAGTCAGTTACGACAAATTGCTCGACCGGATCAGATCAGAATTGGCATAGCGGAAGATCTAGCTTTGCTCGCTTTACGCTGTTTGGAATCTGCTCCATCCCTCAAATGTAGTAGCAGAAAAGTCCGCGACGCGGTCATTCACATATTCTAGGGTTTTGATCTCCTGCAGGGTGTGATCCAAGTCTGAAGACCGGATTTTGGGCAACCGCGCATACCGCCGGGTTTAACAAGAGGGAACAATGCCCCCTTTCGGGAGTTTTAGGGTCGCACGACGACCTTCAGGTCACCGTGTGCTTCTGTCTCGCTGTTTTTGAAAAGACTTGCTTCGCAAATCCACGCCCTCAATTCCTTCAACGGCCCGACGACACAGGGACGCTACTGGTGAACACCTAATCCCCGTCCTGCCGTTCATCACCCGCGAGCAGCGGAGAACTCACACTCAAAAGATGAACATCGGTATCGGCCTTCACGCGGCATCTATCCTTCGGCCCTACGTTGTAAGAAACGCTCGGCCCAAGCGCCCAGCTTTGGCCGGTGGTCATGTCGGTCACCTCGCCCGAACCGGATATGATGTGGTTCGCCTGCCAGTGGTGCCCATTCTGCCAAGTAACATCGGCACCCGCCGCAAGGCGCACGTCCGAGAACCCGAAGCCTACGCCGTCAGCGTCGGTCAGCATGCGGATCGTACGCACCTGACCGTCGGCCGTGGTCACCTCTTCCCCGGCGCGGCGCATTTCGTCTGCACGTTTGACGAACATGCGCCGATCCGTCTTTTCGACCGGGCCACTGGCCTCGTAGGATCCGTCTTCGTCAAAGTGCTCGTCACCCGTGAGTGGCGGGCAGAAGACGCTGACGTGGCACTCGTCTTCCGTCTAGTGAAGGCGATGACGGTCATTGGGTCCGACGACGTACAGGACGCCCGCCTCCAGAGGCCATCTTTCCCCGCTTGTTAAATCGGTCACCTCACCTTTGCCGGAAACAATGTAATTGGCCTCCCAGTGATGTTTCAGCCAGATCGTCAGGTCGAAGCCCGCTTTGACCCTGTTCTCGTTGTAGGAAAATCCCATGCCATCGACCGCCGTGACAAAGCGCGCCGAGCGAAACGATGCGTCGGCCGGGAACTTGATGCGTCCAAGCCTTTCAAGCTCATCGAGCGTGCGGGTGAACATGACGGACCTTTCTTATCGTGTTACATCCAACTGGAAAACGCATCGGATAGGGTGCCAGACGGACATTTTCCCAGCAGTCCTCAACAGACCCTAGTAAGTCTCCTCCGACCGCTCAGCGTTGCCGCCATGGCGGTCGAACAGGCCGAACAGGAACAGACCGGCTGCAAATCCACCGAGATGCGCCTCCCAGGCTATGGTACCGGCCTCCGGTCCAATCAGAACCGCGCCAACCCCGAACACATAGTTGATGACGGCCCAGATCCCCAGGAACAACAGGGCTCGGGGATTGCGGAACAGTTCCGGTATCGTGGCAGGCCGCCTTGTGGTCATGTCCGCGGTCATCGAGAATGGCGAACTCGGTTCGGCATAGATCAGGCGCACCGCCCCTGCCATCTGCCCGGACACCGCGGCCGAGGCGCCTACCACCGGAACGAGTTCACCCCAGTGGTAGAACAGTGTCGCCGTCGCCCCCAATCCGCCACACAGCAGGCTGAACACGACAAACGAGCCGGCCGGCATGCGTCTGGCGACGGCGCTTCCGAACGCCAGCATCCATATGGAGTTCACGATCAGGTGGCTCCAGTCGGCGTGGATGAAGACATAGGTGACAAATGTCCAGGTGTCGCCGGCTATACCGCCGGGAAAGCTGATCCCCGTCAGATCGGCACCACCGCCATACCGGGCCGGAAAGAAAGCGTATGTCAGCAGGAAGTTCACCAGAGCGTCATAATCGAGCCAGTTCCGATAAAGGTGAACTGCCACGAAAGAAACTATTCCAGCAATGACAATGCCGGGCGCATTGATCGCCGGCTGCCGCTTTCCGGTCTCAGGCTGGTCCAAAACGCGCCTCTTGAAGTTTGCCGAGAAATGCCGTCGCGTTCCAAACGACTAAACCCTGTATCAGATTGATACAACGTCTCATAAACTGACGCTCCGAACGGCCGTCTCCGGCCTTGAACGGCGTGTCAAAACCAACATGCCGCGTCGAAACATCCCGCAAATCTGCCAAAAACCAATTCATCCTGCCGTGGCATGAAACCTGCTCTCTTGATCCCAACAGTTTTGAGACCGGCACACAGGCGTCTCATGGCCGGGTGGTTTACAGAGCCGCCCGGCCAGCACCAACAACAGGGAACCGACGGTTCAGTCAAGCGGGAAACGGGCGACGACATGAAATTGAAACCGACCAGAGCACTCTACGACTATTGGAATCGTCTTCGCGGCCGTGAGAACGCGCCGTTCCGGTGTCAGATCGATCCGGCCGATCTCAAGGTCGTACTGCCTGAAGTCTTTATCCTGCAGGCCGACAGCACCAGCGACTACCGGTTTCGCATTGCAGGAACAAGCCTGTGTGCCTATTTCGGGCGTGAACTTCGCGCTGAGAACTTTCTGGAAATGTGGACCGACAACGAGCGCGAAGGCATCGAGTCACTTCTGCTCAGTGTCACGGAAAATGCCGCTGCTGCCGTGCTGGGCATCACCGGGTCCACCAGCGACGGGCGCACCGCGGAATTTGAGGTATTGTTACTGCCGCTCCGGCTTTCAGGGCACAACTGCACCCAGATGATCGGCATCTGCACGCCGTACAAGGGTGTGTACTGGCTCGGACATGAACCCATTGTCAGCCAGACCATCAAGAGCTTGCGCCTGATCTGGCCGGACGATCTCCCCAAGTTCGATTTGACCGAAATCGCACACAGCGCGAAAGCGGCCCGGCCCGGCCCGCTCCCCAGCGCACAGCAGCGCCGCTCCCAGCTCGTTGTAATCGAAGGCGGACTGGCGGACCGGTAGTCCTGGCAACAGCAACTATCGATAAAATTCCCACTCTCGAAATAAGGTTTCGTTAACCGCGTTTCCGTTACTCTGTCTGTTAATGTATTGCGGCACCTATATGCCAAATGCGGAGCAGTTGTTCTAATGGGGCCAGGAACACGTGAGCGATAGGATACTTCAACCCGAAGAGGAGCGGCGCGCTTATGAGCGTGCGCCAATTGTCCTGCCCGGCCGCTACATGCTTCCTGACCGCAGGGAATTTGACTGCAGGGTTTGCGACATATCGGCAGGCGGAATGTCTGTCGTCGCACCCGAAAAGGGCGTGGAAGGCGACAACATCATTGCCTATATTGCCGAAATCGGCCGGGTGGAAGGCAAAATTGCCCGGGTCTTCGAAGACGGCTTCGCCCTTGAGTTGAGCCTGACCCCGTTCAAGCGCGAAAAGATGATGCGCTCGATCAACTGGCTGGAAAAACGCAACGAGTTCGGCTTGACCACACAACGGCGCCATACCCGCGTGGTGCCGGAAAAGAAGGGCTCTGAGTTCCGCTTGCCCGATGGCCGAAGCTATCCTTGTGAAGTCATCGACATGTCCATAAGCGGCGCGTCCATAAGGGTCGGCGTCATTCCAAGCATCGGAACGATCGTGTTTCTCGGAAAAATGAGGGGCACCGTCAGCCGGCACCATAGTGACGGCGTGGCAATTGAGTTCAGCGATATTCCCGACATGGGCACATTGAGCGACCACTTCGGCACACGTTCGGCAGCCGAACTGACCACAACCGCCGCCTGAGCCCGGCTCTCCCGGCGGAACCGATCATACCTTTCTGTTTCCCATAGATGGCCTGAATACGGCCTCCTGAGACGGTTCCGAAGCTGTTTGGCTGACACCGTAACGCCCCGGCAAAAAGAATCTGGACAGAATTCTGAGTTAGTTTGCGGGAAATTTTCCTGAATTTTGCTTGGATCTATACTTTACGCCGTATTGGATTCAGCCTGCTGTGTCCATCACCGCAAGCCAGATAAACCATAATTCGTTGATTTTAAAGGGATTCTACGCCGCCGAGATAATTACAATTTTATTCAAATTTGAATATTTAAAATTTTATTCAAGTATAAAATAAACACTACTCAAATAATCATATAATATTCCCGCGTATATTTGCGCGATCTAAAATCGTCTCTGTCATTGTGTCATCATCATGAAGACAGAGAAAAAACAAATAAAACAGATCAGCCGCGCCATTTCGGCAGCGGTAATGATCGTCGGTCTGTCGACGGGCCTGACCTGGGCCACCGAACAGAGCAACGGGGACGACCTGCGCGATTACAAGGCACCGCACATGGCCATTGACGGCCATACCTTGCCGCCGATCGGTTACGTACAGTTCTGCCAGAGTTATCCGGGCGAATGCCGATACGGGCGGACCAGGGCGGTCAACGTCAAGATGTCGGACGATCGCTGGAACGAACTGGTCAAGGTCAACGACTTTGTCAATGCCAAGATCAGACCGGTCACCGACCAGGAACTCTACCGGGTTCCCGAACACTGGACATACCCCAAGAACAGCGGCGACTGCGAGGACTATGTCCTGCTGAAGCGGCGTCATCTGGTCAGCCTAGGGTGGCCGCCGCAAACGCTCCTAATCACGGTTGTGCGTGACTTGGACAATGCGGGTCACGCTGTACTTACTGTTACAACAGATGTCGGCGATTTTGTGCTCGACAACCAGAACCAGGACGTACTGCCCTGGAAAGCGACCCGCTACACCTATCACAAGCGCCAATCCCAGACCAACCCCAACAAGTGGGTGTCATTGCGAGACAGCGTGAAGGGTAACAGAAACATCGTCACAGGCGATCTGGAGATCACACGGTAATCCGTCAAAGACGGCTTTTTGAAATGAACAGAGTTTTTTGAGGTCCGATCAGTCCCCCCTCCCCCCATCCCCAATGATCGGGCCCCAATTGAGAACCGGCCCTGCGTCCCCTCGGGGCCGGTTCTTACCTTTTCTTTTTCTTTAAGCAGATGAAGGCCGATCAGACTTCTTCAACCGGCTTGAAACCGCGTTTATATCGCCGGAAATTGCCCACATAGTGCCGGGACAGGTCGGTAATAGTGTCTTCCTTGTCCGCCGGAATTTCCCGTACCACACGGCCGGGTTCTCCCATCACCAGCGAATTGTCCGGAATTGTCTTGCCTTCGGGAACGAGCGAGTGCGCTCCAATGATACAGTTGCGCCCGATGACGGCACCGTTGAGGACTGTGCTGCCAATCCCGATCAGGGTATTTTCACCCACCGTGCAGCCATGCAGCATAGCCATGTGACCGACCGTGCAGTTTCGCCCCACGACGAGCGGATAACCTTTATCGGTGTGCAGCACACAGCCATCCTGAATGTTTGTATTCTCGCCAATATGGATGACGTCGTTGTCTCCGCGTATGGTCGCGCCAAACCACACACTCGCACCGGGATCGAGACGCACACGCCCGATCAGTGTCGCCGTCGGCGCCACCCAGTAGTCGCCGCTGTCCGGCAAATCGGGGCGGACACCGTCAATTTCATACAGATTCATGGAAATGCCCGTTCAGGTGTAGAACGCAACGTAAAAATTGAGCAGGAACACCCCTGAAAGGAAGCTCCAGGTAACCGAGATCGCGGTACTCAGCGCCAGCCAATGTCCGGGCCGCTGCTCGACGAGACGCCCCTTGATCGCGTTTCTCATGATCACCGCTGGCCCTGCCACGACCAGGGTCATACACCCCAGAAAGAGTTGAATCCGATTGAGTCCAAAAAGTTCGAAACTCATCGGCCGCCTGGTCAGAAGTTGATAAAGACTACCAGTCAAACCGGCGGCGACAAAGCCGGTCGCCATCGCAAATAAATACACCACTGTAATACTCACACTTACCACGCCCCAACGAGTGCCCCTCGATCGTCTCCACTACGGCACGACCACCGGATTCATTCATGGTCCAGAGCAAGGGCCATACCAACCGGTATTCGTGAGATTTTGAAACACCCCTGCGCCAACGGAGCCATGATAACACTTTATTAACGACTTTGGAGCCGAAATTCGTGCGGAATACTCGTTAATCCGGGGCAAATACCGAGATTTGTGTATCGTATTGAAACAGACGCAACCACAACCCGGTCTGGACAGGTTTGAAACCGCCGGCAATTTCCATGTTCCGCATCAAGCGAGCGCCAAAAGCCGATGTGGATTGTTGCGCTCTGAGAAAAAGGAGAAACCAAGGGCTGCTTTTTCCACCGATTGAACGGTGGCACATGCAACGCATGCGCGCCCATTTCGCCGCATGCCCTGTTACGAGGCTTTCTGATACCGTATTGTCCTGACAAGTTGTTTGGCAAGATGATCTGTTGGTCCAGGAGGCACCGATGAATTGCCGAATCCTGAAGTTTGCGTGTGTGATCGCCATTGCTGTATTTGCGGTGGTTCTTGTGCCCGCCCAGGCACAGGGCCCGATACAATCTGTCCAATCCGACCAGGCCGAGATTTCTTTCTGGGACAGTGTCCGGGACAGCACAGACCCCGACGAACTTGAAGCCTATCTGACGGCTTACCCAAACGGTAAATTTGCACCGCTGGCAAAAATCAGACTGAACAAGCTGAACTCTCCGCCGTCAGGAGCGCCGGCCAGTGGGCCAGGCGCCGATGCTGCACCAGTTGCTTCACCCTCCACAATCGCCTCATCCGGGCCGTCAAGCGTCCTCGACGTCATTGATAAAATCAAGCCATCGCTGGTTTCCGTCACGGCGTCAGGGGCGTTAGGTGCATTGAAACCACCATCCTTGCCCCAAAGCTCTCCATTCACGGAGTTCTTTGACGAGTTCTTCAAACAAAACAGGAATGAGAAAGAACCCGCTGTACTACGCGGCACTGGACTTGTGTATGACGAAAGTGGCCTGATCGTCACGACGGATGAGCTGTTGGAATTCGCGGCAACCATCACCGTGTCGCTTCAGGACGGCACCACACTCGATGCGACTATTGTCGGCAGGGATGCCGCAACCAACTTGGCCCTGCTCAAGGTGGATTCAAAACAGAAGCTGACGCCTGCAATATTTGGCAAGTCGGATGCACTTAAGCTCGGTCAACGCATCGTCGCCCTCGGACTGCCTTCCCAACTGAACCCAATTGCAACACCAGCGTTTGTCACCCGTCTAAGGGCGGACATCAAGGCCGGCCCCTACGACGCCTTCATCCAATCTGACGCGACCTTTGAAGCAGGCATGAGCGGTGGCGCAATGGCGAACCTCGCTGGCGAAGTTGTCGGCATTCTCTCGCCAAAAATAGTGAACAAGCAGAACCTGACTTTCGCGGTTCCCTCCGAGCAGATGCAACCGGTTATCGAGCAGATTCGAGAGTTTGGCGAGGCGCGGCGTGGTTGGCTGGGCGTTAAAATTCAGGCTGTAACCCAGGAAATTGCTGACAGCCTGAAGCTCGGAAAACCCAGGGGTGCTCTGGTCGCGTCGGTTGTGGCCGACAGTCCCGCGGCCAAGGCGGGTCTCATGAACGGCGATGTCATCGTGATTTTCGCCGGCAAAAAAGTCGACGTGATGCGGGAACTCCCACGCATCGTCGCCTTTACGCCACCGGGAGAACCAGTCGAGATCGAAGTGCTACGGGACGCAAAGGCGACGCGTTTGATCGTGACTTTGGGATTGCTTGAAAAGGTTGCCGTGAAATCGGAACCGGATGGTTCTGCTTCTGCGGAAGACAGCCTCAAAACCGCCGACCTCCTCGGTCTCACAGTAGAATCAGCTGGGGGGCGTTTGGTTGTAAAAGACGTTCAACCGAATTCCGACGCGGTCAAAAAGAACATCAGGACTGGTGAAATCATTGAAGAAATCGCTCAGGAGGCCGTCAAAACGCCAAGCCAGGCCCTGGCTGCAATTAGGCGGCTGGCCGAAGCGGGCAACAAAAACGCGCTTCTGATGGTCTCCAACCAAGATGGATACAAGAGATTCATTGCATTGCCTTTGGCCGATTCTGAATCCAAGGCAAATGCCACAGGAGGTGAACCTTCTCCAGCGGACAGCGATCTTGGAGAAATCAAAGAAGATCTGTCGACGTTCGATTGATGTCGTCCTCAGGTTCCAGTCGACCGTGTCACCAACAGACACGGCATGAATTCAACCAACCTCCTAATCGAGGACGAACGCAAAAAGGTACTTGAAACCAACGCAGTGCGGGCAGCGAATTCAAATGGGGGATCTTTGCAATGCAACCCAAACGGACAGCCATCGCCAGCCTGCTTGTCTGCCTTCTGCTTACCGCCCTGCCAAACCACGCATCGGCGGACAATCTCTCCGATCTTCGCGAATACGACGGCCAGATCGCCGCATTCAGTACTGAGATCGGCAACCAGCACAAGAATGTCGCGGATATGCAGCGCCACCTCGACATTTACGCCAGAGGTGGCCCAGCACCCGATCCCAAACTTCTGCGGGCAATGGGTCTTGCCGGCGTTGGCGTTGTTGGGCCGGGCAAGAGTAAACCCAAGGTGGTTCAGGATTTCATCAACTTTTTCGAAAGCAAGGCCAATCCACAGAACTGGACCGGCGTGGCAAAGAAGTTAAATGAAATTGTCGGAGAAAAGAAACGGCTGACGGCCAAACGCAAGAAGGAACTGGGTCTGCTGCCGCATCAGTACCTTCCAGATGCGGACAGGCAGGCGATCAAGACGGCGGCGATCGGGTATGCCGACTACACGGTTGAAAAGCTGCGCTCCGAGCAAATCATCGCGCGCATGTCCGCGCGGATACGCGATATCAGGAAGAAACGGCAGGAAGCCTATAACAAACTGACGGCGGCGGAGAAGAAGGTCTACGAAAATCGGCGGGCGGCAGCCGCCGCGGCTGCGCCAACGCCGCCGCCAGTGCCCCCGGCAGGCGGCAGCACACCAGCGTCCCCGACAACCACACCATCGCCACCAGCGCCCGCCCCCCCGGCGCCAAAGAACGACAGGGCGCTGATCGCCCGGCTTGACCGGGCATTCGCAAAACTATCCACCGCAGAGAACCAACTTGGCAGCATAGCCGATAAGGGAAAGGCCAGATGCGAGCGAATTGCCGACGCCATCAAACCAGGAGGGCCCAATTCGATCGCTGGCCGGTCAAAGGCATTTGAGGCTTCGGTCGATGCTGTAATTGCCGGCATGCGGCAGGATCCGTCGAAAGACCAGGCTGAATTCACCAACGCTTCCAACCTCGTCGACGCACTCGAGAAAGTCGTCGACAAGGCTGTGGATTCCGCGGCACGGGTATGCGCCAACTCGCTGGCCGCCGCGCCTGATCAGAAGGCAAGTCTCGAAGGAACGCTGAAGACCCGCAACCTTGGGGTGCTTGCCGACAGGATTGCCCACCAGGCCCGGCAGGCCAACGACACATTGTTTAAACGGTTCAGCAGTCCAAAAGCACTGCCGGACAAGGCAGCGGTCGATGCCGACCTCAAGACCAGGGCCAACGACTACGTGAATTTTTGCAGCCAGTTCAGGAAGCCTGTCCCGACAGCAGCTGACTATGATTATCTGACCCGCCCCCTCTTGAACGAGATCGCAGCTGCAATCTCACAAGCGGAAACGGGCAAGCTGACACCGCATCTCACTGCAGCCTACAAGGATCTTCACAGCGAACATCTGGCGCGTCTGGCGGCAATTGGCAGACGCGTTTCCGGCAAGCCCTGCCGCGACAACCGCGATAAGGCCGAAGGTCAGTGTTTCGCCAGGAGTGCCATCTACCTCCGCATCGGTAAAGCGAGCGCTGTAGTGGACGAGATTATCACCCAGCTTGTCGCTCACCGGACTGCCCAGGCAAACCGGGTCAAGGCACTGGGTCAACGGATCGAGTCCCTGAGCAACCAACAGGATCGGACAGCGGAAAAGGCCCGAAACTGCCACAAGGTGGCGGAAGCCAAGAAGCCGAAAATCGACCCCAAACTCGTCGCCGAAGCAGACAGACTTGCTGATCCATCGACATCGGCCTGCAAGGCCGGAGACTTGCGCGCCCAGGCAACGCAACTGCGCGATGCCAGATTTTCAGGGGTTCCGGGAGTCGGCGGCAAAATTGCGGAGCTTGAGCGGCGCGCCGGTATCATAGATGCCGCAAAGGCCGACTATGATCGTGCCAAGGCTGCTTATCTTAAAGGCGACACGGCAAGTACGTTGTCCGATCTCGACACGGCAAAGGGACGAATTGATTCTCTGGGCGCGAAGCCCGACTGCACAAGCGTTCTGACTAAAATTGCCAAAGGCCGCGCCAAGACGGAGCGGTTTGTCAATGTGGTGCGCATCGCCGAGGAAACCCTGCGCCGATGTAAGCCTGGCCGCCTGCAATCCAATCTGCAGGCAATACGCGATTCAAACGCCAAGTCGAAGTCCCCTCATCCGGTTCTGGTCGGGTTGGCCGACCGCATGACAGTTCAAACCTCTGTTCTTGCCCGCTGGAAGAAGGCCGAGGCTGAATACGCCGCCGGAAGACTCAGTTCCGCCCGCAAGATACTTCAGCGCATCAAAGCTGCGTCAAGCTCCATGCCGGCGGGCGATTGCGCCGGATTGCGCCGAAAGGTCGACAGTGGCCTCGGCCGCATTGCCGCTCGAACGTCGGCACGCGACCGTGCCGACAAGGTAATAAAGTCATGCGACACCGGCGGCATCAAACGCTTCAACTACGAAATCCCGGGAGACGATGGAACATTTGCCAGCGACCTGCGAGCGCTCCTGTCGGAAGGGCTCAAAGTCTGCGTTCGAAAGGAAAAGGAACGCAAGGTTGCCGACCGCAAAACGACTTGCCTAAAACAAAATGGGAAAGGTTATTATCCGGGGCCCGTGGCGGCTGACGGCACCTACTACTGCCTGCCGACCAAGGCAACTGCCAATGCATGGTGCAATGCCAACAACAAGGGCAAGGGCTGGAAGGCCGGCAAGATCGGTGCACGCGGCGGCTACAACTGCAACAAATCTGCCAAACAGCAAAAGGCCGAAAACAACGCCAATTGCCGCCGCCAGTACGGACGCGGTTACTATGCTGGCAAGGCCAACAAAAAGGGCGTGTACTATTGCCGTCCCACCAGGAAGACCGCTCATGCCTGGTGCCGGAAAAGAAATGGCCGGGGAGCCTATGCCGGCAAGGTCCGCCGCAACGGATCGTTCAACTGCTATCGAAAAAACCAGGCAGGGACGCCGAAGAAAAAGGCGCGGCGCACACCGCCGCGAAGCCACACCAAGCACGATTCCGCTGCCGCGGCAGCCATCATGCAGGGAATCATCGGCACGATCAATAATCTCAACCAGCCGAGAGACCGATACCGGCCGAAACAACGCAAACGGACACCAACATACACGCCACCGCGCACTCGTACGCCGCCGCGCCGGACGGGCCGCAAGGACCATTGCAAGCGTTTGTCGATTGCGGTCAGTCCCTGTTACTGACCGGGGTTCACTTGAAACATCGCAAGAGGGGGCAGGACGGCGCTTCGAATGGCAAACTCAGACGTCGGGTAGATCGAAATCCAGAATCGCCATGGTGAAGGAGTATGACAGGTCATCGTCCTCGTCGTCACGGTACAGCGTGCCGACAAACTCATCGCCGATATAGACCTCTGCGGAGTCGTCCTTCTGCGGGCGCTGGCGGACTTCGATGATATCGAGCCGGAACATGGTTCTGAGATATGATTCCAGCCTCAAGATTTCTTTGCGTTCCACCGTGCCACTCCTTCATTCACCGGCGTAAAGGGTGGGCACTTGTAACGCCACCGGGCGATCTCATCAACCGTCCGGTGGAGTCCATTTTCACTTTCCAACCGGTTTTCCGGATATCAGGCTTCGGATTCCCCGGTTTCTTCAAGATCGACCATATGATCCATTTTGCGCGCCGGCTGGTCGCACCCTGCAAATCCGACGATTCTCGCCGGCACTCCGGCGACCGTCCGGTTGGACGGTACATCGTGAAGCACGACACTGCCCGATGCGATTCGCGAGCACTCGCCGATTTCCAGGTTGCCCAGGATCTTGGCGCCGGCTCCGATCAGCACGCCACGGCGAATTTTCGGGTGCCTGTCACCCGATTCCTTTCCGGTACCGCCCAGGGTCACGTCCTGCAGGATGGACACATCGTCCTCCACCACCGCAGTCGCCCCGATTACGAGGCCGGTGGCATGGTCGACCATGATCCCCCGCCCGATCTTGGACGCGGGGCTGATATCGGTCTGAAACACCTGTGACGAACGGCTTTGCAGATAAAGTGCGAAATCCCGCCGGCCCATATGCCAAAGCGCATGAGCCATCCGATGGGTCTGTATGGCGTGAAACCCTTTAAAATAGAGAAACGGCTCGACATAGCGGTCACAGGCCGGATCCCGGTCAAACACCGCCACAATGTCCGCCCGCGCGGCCGCGCCGATTTCCGGATCTGCCACCAGGGCATCTTCAAACGCCTGACGCACCAGATCGGCATGAAGATCCAGGTGATCAAGGCGTTGAGCCAAACGATGGGAAAGCGCATCCTCAAACCGGTTGTGGTTCAGGATCGTTGCAAAGATAAAACTCGCCATCGACGGTTCGCGGGAGGCGACGTCTTCGGCTTCCGTTCTGATCCGGGCCCATACCGGGTCCAGCGTGTCGACGGCGGCACCGCGTCTTACATCTAAGGATTGAGAGGACATTTTCTGCGTCTCCTCGAGCTATCGCTCGTACGGGGTTTTGTGTCTGGCACTACCTAAACAGCCAATTCCAATCGCGTCAAATGACGCCCACCGGACAGGCCACGGCAGAAGCCCACCATTGCTGCCATTCTATATGGGCCATCTTTCCCATGATCCAACAAATCGTGATCAATATTACAGCCCTGTTAATCACCAGCCACTTGACTCAAATTGTCACAAACAAACAACAAACGCCTGAAAGGACTCACATAACCACAACCACGGCGGCGGTAACGCCTGGTTCGCATTGAGAATTCCGATCAACGGTTTTGCATTCCAATCCGCACCGTCCTATAGACGTGGAACATCAGATCAGGCTCCGAAATGACATCCACCACACAACAATCCCATTCCAAGCCGGCGGTGCCGATCCTGATCCCGGCCGTGCTCATTGCCGCCACGTCGGCAAGCATCCTGTCGACCGACCTCTACACCCCGTCCCTGCCGCATCTGCAGGAGATATTCAACACCAGCGCCGACCGTGTGCAGCTCACCATGAGCCTCAACCTTGCCGGTTTCGCCCTGGCCCAGCTGTTTTACGGACCGCTCTCCGACCGGGTCGGGCGTCGCCCGGTCCTGCTGGCCGGTATGGTCGGCTTCTTTCTGGCCAGCATTGGCTGCGCGTTGGCCACATCTGTCGAAGTCCTGATTGTTGCACGGGCCTTTCAGGGCATGACAGCGTGTGCAGAAGCCGTTGTCGGGTACGCCGTCATACGGGAACTCTACAATGAGGCCGGAGCGGTCAAGGTGCTTGGCGCCTACGGCATGGCGATCGCGCTGGCGCCAGCCGTCGGGCCGGTGCTGGGCGGCTACATGCATGTGTGGTTCGGATGGCGGTCCAATTTCATTCTGGTGGTCGGGCTGATCGTCGTGGTCATGACGTTGATCTGGCGTTTTCTGCCGGAAACGCTCGAAAAACCGAATCCGGACGCCATTCGCCCGAGCCGATTGATCTCCGGCTACCTTGGCCTCTTGAGGGATGGCCCTTTCATGACCTATGTGCTTATTTCAGGCATCGTCCTGGGCGGATTGTTTGCGCTGATCACCGCGTTCCCTTTTGTGTTCATCGAACGCATGAATGTTCCCACCGAGCAATATGGCTACTACAGCGCCGCCATCGTCGTGGCCTACTTTGTGGGCTCTCTGGCCGTCAACCGAGCGGCGGGGCATTTCACCAGTGACCAGCTATTGGGGGCCGGTCTCCTCTTGTGCATGCTGGGTGGTCTATCGCTCGCGGCCCTGGTCATCGCCGGACTGGAAACACCGATGCGGATCACTGCAACCCAGCTCCTGTTCGGTGTCGGCCTGGGCCTTATCATGGCCACCGCACCGGTACGCGCCTTCGACGTCTGCCGTGCAGGTCATGGCTATGCGGCCGCCATGCTGGGTGCCGTGGAAATGAGCTGCGGTGCCCTGGGCGCCCTGCTTGTGGGCGTACTCCACGACGGCACCGCCATGCCGGTCACCGTAGCGCTTGCCGGATCGGGCCTGGTTGCCGCCGCCCTGTTTTTCGCCAAACGCCCCTGGCGGTTCAGACCGGCATGACGCCGTCGGTTTGATCGCAGCACGCCCGAGCGTGTGACTACGCGAGCGGAACACTCTGGGCGTGGTGGAAGACGTTGTCCGGATCCCAATTGCGCTTGACTGCCATCAGCCGAGGCAGATTATCGCCCCAGTAGGCTTTGGCCCAGTTTTCCAGCGTAGGATAAGGGTAATTCACATACACACCGCCGGTTGCATAGGGCGCGTAGGCAGCCTTGACGAGGTCGAGCGAATTCTTGTGCTCGGCAAGTGTGAATATGCTGGACAGATTGGATCGGAATTCGACGACGTAGGCCACGCCGCGGTGCGGGTACGCAGTGGCGCCCGGGGCAACATCGTCTATGGCCCCGCCAAGCGCTTCGATCGTAAGCTGAACATGTCCGGGTGCAGTTTTTTCCATTGCGTCGAATACGGACCGGATTCCCTCGCGCGGCATCGGTTTCGCAATGAAATCCGACTTGGACAGGATCGGATAAGGCTCAATGACATCGTCCGCGTTTTTTACAAGCCTTAAACCCCGGTCGGAATAGTAGTCGACAATCCAGTTCGGATGGATCGTTGTCCGGGCGCCGAAAAGCGCCTTTACCTGCCGGTGCGCATTCTCGTTTGTCGCTTCTGTCTCGCCTGTCAGCCCGATCAGATAACGGTGCGACTTTCGCCGGACAACCTGGAGATGTGTCGTGATGCCCCGGCCCTGCGCCTCTGACCAGTACTGCCAGTCATGCACGATCCGTTCGGCTTCATTTCGCGAGGCTGCAATATGGACATGAATCACCTGGCGCAGGGGCACGAAGGCGGTGCGAAAGGTCATCTGCGTGACGATCCCGAAGCTGCCGCCGCTGCCGCCACGGCAGGCCCAGAACAGATCCGAGTTTTCGGTCTCGCTTGCCCTCACGATACGGCCATTTGCATCGACCATGGTCAGGCTTTCCAACTGATCGCACAGAAGCCCTGATTTTCGGGACCGGAACCCGATACCGCCGCCGAGTGTGAGCCCCGCCATGCCTACCGAGTAATAACTTCCTCCGCCGAGCGCCTGGCGCGAGCTTGCGAGTTTCAGATAAGCGTTGCCAATGAAGGCGCCCGGACCGACCGTGATGCGGTTGCTGTCAGGTCGAGGCCTGATTTCCTTGAGACTGCTGGTGCCGATGACCAGGCGTTCATGCATCGAGTGCCCGGCAAAACAGTGACCGGTCGAGTGAATCGCAAAGTCCCGGCCCTGATCCCGTGCCCATTTGACTGCGTTCGACACACCCTGCGCTGTGGAGCATTCGGCCCGGAATTCGGGTGTCTTGCGGGTCATGTAGTTGAAGGCACCCGAAAATCGGCGGCCATCCGGGCTTTCGCCGGGCCATAATCGGACGCCGTCGAGGGCAGGCGTTGCGGCACGCGCCAGCTTAATCGGTAGCAGCGAATTAACTGCAGCGGCAGCGAGGGCGCCTGAAAGAACCTGTCTTCTGCTTTGCAAGGCTGTCACCGGAACATTTTGTTGCTTTTTTGCAATTTGACACAAGTGGGCAATGGGGTAAAAAATAAACAAAAACTTAACCGGCGGGGCGGGAAAATGACTCTAAAACAAAAACTTGCAACTGGTTTGGCGTCGGTTGCGCTCACCTCGTTGTTTTTTGTTGTCTCGCCGACGGATGCGTCTGCTACTTCCGCTAGTTCGACCTGTAGCGAGGTTGGCCAAGTGGGGCCTCTGAACAATATCAATGTGCCGCTTGCTGCAGGTGACCGGATAACGCTTTCCGGCGGAGGTACCTTTCGACCACCCGGCGGGGCGGTTACTCCCGTCACAGGTACATTAATCATCGATATAACGGCGGCATTGGCGGGTACATTTAATTTCAGTGGCGGTGTTGCGGTTTCGTGCATAACGGCGGGCGAGGCCCAGAACTCTTCCGATTCCGCGTCAAACAATTTCCTTGAACTGCGGATCGACACCCTGGCGTCGCTGGATCCCGACCTGACCGGACAGTTGCTCGACGGCAATGGGGACGGCTCTAATCCTGTAAACGTTGCGGCGGCGGGAAATTCTCGCTCAGGGTCGCTGGCGTTCAGCACATCGCTGGCCGACCTTCAGTCGACGGCGGATGTTCAGCCGGCAAGCGTCGATCTGACGGACCGGGCCGGCAGTGCCCGGACAAGCGCGTTCGACGTCTGGATCAAGGGGAAGTATGCCTGGGCACGCAACGAAGGCCAGCGCGCGGACCTCGGCGTGCTCTACCTCGGCGCGGACTACCGTCTTAGCCCGGATGTGGTGCTCGGGCTCATTGGACAGTTTGACTGGATTGACGAGCGGGATCGCGACACCGGATCCGACGGCGACGGTTTCGGCTGGATGGTCGGGCCATACGTGGTGGCGCGTCTGCACCAGAACCTGCTTTTCGACGCGCGCGGCGCGGTCGGCACGTCGGACAACGACGTAACCACGGCGATCGGCGCGAAGGGCGAATTCGACACCACCCGCTGGCTTGTGAAAAGCCGGCTGACCGGGGTCTTTTCATACGAGTCGGTCACCATCAACCCGTTTGCCGAAATCCTCTATATCGAGGAAGACCGGGAGAGATATACCGACAGCCGTGGCCTGGTTGTTTCCGGCAGGACGATTTCGCTCGGCCGTCTGAAATTCGGGCCGCGGATCAGCACGTCGTTCGAGGGCGGCGACGGTATTGTCGTCTCGCCGCACCTGACCATGTCGGGCATCTACGACTTCGACCGCGCCGGACGCCTGACACAGACAGGCCTGTCGTCGTCGACAGACCGGGTTCGCGCCAAGATCGAGGGCGGCGTGGGGGTCACCATGCCCGGCGGTGTGAAAGTCGAGGGCGAAGCCTTTTACGACGGCATCGGTGCCGACCAGTTCGACATCTACGGCGGCAGTCTCAAGGTCACCGTACCGCTGAACTGAAATGCCCGACGAATTGCGGGACGCCGGATGACCAAACGGGTCGAGTTTAGAAACAGGTACATCGACGGCTGGTACGAGATGGACCTGGACAAGCTGCTTTCCGCCACGGCGCCGGATTTCATATTCGACGACCCGGCAGAACCGCATCCCGTCACCAGATCGATGTTGCAGGGCTACATGAAAAGGTGGCAGGCGCGGACCCGGAACATAAACCAATGGAAGCTGAGCAACGAAGTCCGCGAAGACAAGGACGGCATCCTCACCGATTGGGAATGGTGGGAGGTCGTCGGCACCGGCCTGTGCGGATCCGCTGTAATCCTGACCGATGACACAGGCGTCAAACTGGAACGGATTACCTATTTCACCCGTTTGCGCGACGGGTAGCCGTTGGAGCCGTACAATTACACCTGATTCGTGTCACTGACACCATTGAAGTTGCTATGTACTGTACCTGGTGCATAGTGTTTCTTTACAATGCCAAATGTTTACCAGCGTTTGGGAAACTTCATCGGCTGAAGCGGGCATTGCGCGCCTAAAACAGACACATCAAAGGTTTTGACAGCCGTGCTTGACATCTCTCTCATCTCTAATCTGCCGCCCTTTGCCGGAATTGACCGCGACGATCTGACCGGCCTGATCAACCTCGCCAAATCAAGCCGCTTCGAAAAGGGCAAGCAGATATTCTCAGAAGGTGAGACGGCCCACTCCTTCTTTTTGCTGCTTGACGGCCACATTCGCGTTGTCCGCATCACGCCGGGTGGCGAACAGGTCATTGCACGCTACATTTCAAGCGGTGAATTGTTCGGCATTGCACAAGCGCTGGGTCGCGACACCTACCCCGCGAACGCGGTTGCCGCCGTCGATTGCGTCGCCCTTTGCTGGCCAACCGGCATCTGGCAGGAGACCATCGAGCGGTTTCCCAGATTCGCCACGAACACCTACAAGACCGTCGGCGTCCGCCTGACGGAGGCCCAGGACAGAATTGTCGAAATGGCGACCGAGCGCGTTGAACAACGGGTCGCGAGCGCCATTCTGAAACTGGCAAATCAAACCGGACGACAAACGGATGACGGGATCGAGATCGATTTCCCTATTTCGCGGCAGGATATTTCGGAAATGACGGGAACCACATTGCACACTGTTTCACGGTTTCTGAGCGCCTGGGAGCATGACGGTCTGGTGAAGAGCGCCCGGCAACGGATAACGGTAACCCAGGGCCACCAGTTGACGTTGATAGCCAATGGTGAAAAGTCGGACTGATCATGCGCCCCCAATTGGCTCCGTGGTCTACTGCGGAATCGGTTGCGGCTGAATCGATTGGCGCCAGCACGCATCCCAACCCTGTTTGTAACCGCTGTGCAATACCGAGAACGTCTGCGGCCACCGGCGTTCCCGATAGGATCGAAAGCGCCGCTTCCTTCGTTCAACAGGCTGGGATATAGGAACACGTTAAGATCGACCGGCATCGCATCATTCAGCGACATGGCGTTGGCGAATGCGGGGATTATCGTTAGGGTTCGATTCCTGAATCCTATATAGTGCGGCAGCAAAACGGGAAAGCGACACAAATGATCAAAAAAATACTGGTACCGGTCGACGGCTCACCCCATTCAGTCAAGGCGGTTGAGCTCGCCAGCGACCTGGCCTCGAAATACGACGCAGAGATCATCCTGTTGCACGTGCTTTTGCGTGGCCACATGCCCGACGGTCTCAAGAAGGCGCTTGAAGTCGAGGTTGGCAAACGCATGTCGGACGCGGGCAATCTGGTCAACATGCCCCAGGAAATCATGGCCCGTGTCGGCAGTAAGAAAGACACCCAGCTCACCATCGAAGAACTCGATTACATCGGCAAGTACGTGCTCTCCAGCGTTGCCAACATCTGTCAGCGCAAGGGTGTTACCAAGGTCGAAAGACGGGTTGAAGAGGGTAACCCCGCGAAGGTGATCATCAAGGCTGCCGACGACAGCAATGTCGACATGATTGTCATGGGCAACCGGGGGTTGAGCGATCTCCAGGGCATTCTGGTCGGTTCGGTTTCGCACAAGGTCTCTCACCTGGCAAAGTGCACCTGCGTCACAGTGCGCTGATACCAAACGATATTATCCTTTGGATGACTGCCTGTCCTGACCAGTTGCGCGATTTTGCACCGGCTCACAAACTCGTCAGCGCCGAAGAAATGCGCAGCGTCGTTGACCGTATTCTCAGAAAACGTCGGACCGACGCCTATAAAAGCCAGTACGACGTGATGGTTTGCGTACGTTCTGTCGATGCCGCGGAAGCAGCCATTGCAACCGTTCCGGTTGAAGGATCCGCGACCGAGTACGGCCAGGCCGTGGATACCGCGCTGGACGCGCTGCGCGAAAATTATTACGACAGCGATGGCGAGTACACATCCAAGGGACTGGTGGGTGATATCGGCAGTGACGTCTACCATGTGCTCCAGACGCAAAAATCACCCGAATGCATAGATGTGGATCGCGGGGAGGCCCGCGGCTGCCTGCTCAGGGAAATGAGTACCCTTGCCCGTCTGACCCCCAAACCGCTTGGCGGCGCTATCGAAGCCACGGTGAAAATCGACGTCGTTGGGGAAAGCGGCGTGAATTATTTTGTTGAAATGTCATTCGAGAAAGCTGAGGACGGTGGCGTCTTCATGAAGGGTTTTCTGCACGCCGACCGGTCTTGCCGGTTTCCGGTCGTGGAAGAGATCCTCGAATTGGCGCCAGGGGGCGACCGTTGATCAAAACATCACCCGATTTTGACCCGGCGGCGACTGTACCGGCTCACAGTTTTTCGAGAAACTGCGAAACCGCATCACTGAAGGCATCATTGCGGTCACCTGCCACCATGTGACCGGCTTCCGATACGTCGGCATACTCAGCGTGAGGCACCATTGTCATGAATTCCTTCACATGGGCCTCGCTGACCAATTCACTCTGGCGCCCGCGCACGAGCAGGACCGGCAGGGAGAGCCCCTTTGCGGCCTCGACACGGCGGTCTTCGGCACCACCGTTTTCTTCCTGAATGCGGAACCGGTCCCGAAGAAAATTCGGATCCCAATGCCAGCGGTAGCGGCCGTCGTCACCCAGCCGCAGGTTTTTGGTCAACCCTTTGAGATCTTTCGGTCTGTTGCGGTTCGGCAGATAGGCCTCGATGACATCGGCTGCTTCATCCAGCGTCGCAAATCCGTCCTCCATGTGCTGCGACATGAAGCCCAGGATTTTTTCGACACCGCTCTGGTCAACCGTGGGCGTTATGTCGACAAGAACAAGGGCACCGAAAATGCGCCGATCAGCCTCCCCTTGCGCCAACAGGCCGGCAAGGCCTCCAAGCGATGCCCCGATGACCACCGGCCGGCGGCCGTATTGTTGCGCCACCTGGTCGGCGACACAGATCAGATCGGCGGCAAAGGCCTCAAAGGCATAGTCGCCATCGGCTATCCAGTCACTCTCGCCGTGGCCGCGCTGATCGATCGTGACGGCGGTCCATCCATTGTCTCGGAGCCTGCGGGCGGTACCATTCCAGGCGTGGCGCGTCTGGCCGCCGCCGTGTACCAGGAGTACCGGGCGCTCCTGCGAGCCGGAAAAGACATCCGCGGCAATGGCATTGCCAGCCGCTCCCGAGAAGCGGATCGATTGAGCTAGTTGAGGCACTACAGGCTGGTCCATGGATTGGGATATGAGACGAAATTCCGTTGAGGTCAACAGTCGGCCAAGTGGATTCAAAGATTGTTGGCTTCGATAATCAGGCCCGGCGCGACAGGAAGGCGCTCACGCCTTCCTTATAGATCCGGTCTCCCACGGCGCGCATGTGATCGCGGTCCGGAATCGCCAGGGATTCTCCATACTTGATCACATCCGCCAGCGGTTCCGGCGGTCCGGCAACCTCGTCCTTGGTTCCCACCGCCACAAGCACCGGTTGGCGCAGTTCCGCCAACGCTTCAGCCGAGATCTTCTGACGCGACGAACGCATGCACGCTGCCAGCGCCCGAAGATCGCTCTTTGTCGATTCCGCAAAAATTCTGAATGCCCTGGGCATCGGTGCCGTCACCGCCTCAAGGCTGGGTGCCTCAAGGGCCGCTGCGATCGGTTCCGCACCCCCGACGCCCTTGATCATGTTCTCTCCAAGGCCTGCAAAAACTGCACTTCGCACACGGCTGCCGTGGTTCATCGCCAGGAAGGCGCTGATCCGCGCACCCATGGAGTATCCCATCACATCGCACCGCTCAATTTCAAGGTGGTCCAGCAAACGCGCTGCATCGTCCGCCATGAGAGGCGCGCCATAGACATCGGGATCGTACAGTTTAGCACTTTCGCCATGGCCGCGGTTGTCGAGGGCTATGACCCGCCGCCCTTCGCGTTCCAGATAACGGACCCATCCGGTATCGGTCCAGTTCACGCGCCGGTTCGAAGCAAATCCGTGAATCAGGAGAATTGGTTCGCCACCGCCGATTGTTTCATAGGCGATGTGCACACCTTTGGAATCGAAAACCGGCATGTGTAACCTCGTTAGATTTTCTTGTGAATCAACGTCACGGGATCGGGACCGGAGACGTTCTAACACAGCCTTTGTCGGTAGAGCAAAATCGATTCACCCGATATCGAGATTGACAAAACGACGCTCACCGCATGCTTCCCTTCCCCTCACACCGAAGTTATGGTACCCGCAGACAAGGCAGGTCGACCGGATCTGGTCACCAGGTGACATCCAGGAGCATTTAAAGCCATGGCGGACAAGGGCGTTCCCAAATTTCGCAACGATGTCGGCACCAGCCGCATTGCGATCGGTGCAAAGACATTTGAATGCACGGGGGCGACTGCTCCATACGATCATCCGCACATCTTTCTGGATATGGGCAACGACCACGAGATCGTCTGCCCCTATTGCTCGACCCTGTTCGTACACAGGAATGATCTGGACACCTTTGAAGCAGAGCCGGCCGCCTGCGCCTACGCGCCCGGCGAAGCGGTTTGACGGCACTTCGGAACAGCAGTTACACAATCACGCTCAACGCAATCCATTGACATGACCGGATCACCCAGCACGGGGTCACTTTACGACGTGATCATCGCCGGTGCCGGCATTGGCGGATTGTGTGCCGCCTATTGCCTGTCGCGCAAAGGCTTCCGCGTTCTGGTTCTGGAACGCGGCAACACACCACTTGAAGTCGGCGCCGGCATTCAACTCGGCCCCAACGCGACCCGCGTCCTGCGCGATCTTGGCATCCTCGATCCTCTGCTGTCCCACGCCGTCAGCCCCGATGCCATCGCCGTGCGAGACGGTTTAACCGGCAAAAATCTGGCCCGGATTCCACTTTCCGAATATGCCCTTAAACGCTATGGCGCTCCCTATCTCGTCGTCCACCGCGCAGATCTCCACCGCACTTTGTACGGACTTGTGGCGAGCCAGTCCCGCTCCGAAATCCTGCACGGCGCAGACGTTCGGGGTTTCACTGAAACCGGCGAACAGGTCGACGCGGAGCTGGCCGACGGTTCCGCTCACTCGGGCCGAATCCTGATCGGTGCCGACGGGCTGCGCTCGGTCATCCGCCGCACCCTGCACAATGACGGATCCGGCAATGCCACCGGCGAAATCGCCTGGCGCAGTCTGGTGCCGATGGAGGCGGTCGAGGGTACCTTCGCGCATTCGGAAACGGGCCTCTGGATCGCCCCCGGCGGCCACGTGGTCCACTATCCGGTGCGCGCGAGAAAAGCGCTCAACATTGTCGCGATCAGCACTGGCGAGACTGAAGAGCGCGGATGGTCGGCCCAGGGTGACCCGGAAGAACTGAAAGCGCGGTTCTCCGCGTGGGCACCGCAGGTCCGCAGCCTGCTTGAACGTGCTGACGACTGGCGCATCTGGCCGCTGTTCGACCGCGCCCCCAGTCATCATTGGGGCCGCGGCCGGGTGACGTTACTGGGAGACGCGGCCCACCCCATGCTCCCCTACCTGGCACAAGGCGGCGCCATGGCCATCGAGGACGCTTACGTCCTGGCCGATTGCCTTGCAGAAAATTTGTCGTCGCCGGAAGCAGCGCTCGAAGCCTATGAAGACAAACGCCGGGACCGCACAGCCCGAGTCCAGGCCGCGTCACGGGAAAACGCCCGGACTTTTCACGCCGACGGCGGTTTCCGCTTCGCCCGTAACACGGCCCTGGGACTGCTCGGCCGCATCGCCCCGGGCCGTGCCCTCACGCGCTACGACTGGCTGTACGGGTATGATGCGACGGCGTGAACGGTCCGGGCGGCAGCCGTGTCACCGGTCTTGCTCCCGACTCAAAACTCGAACTCAAGGTGGAGATGACATTTTACGCACAATCCTGGTTCACCAATACCGCCGTCGTGGACTATTTCATCTCCAACACTGTACTTCTCACGGAAAGTGGTTGCGAGGTTCCCCCCTGTCAGACACCGGCGACACTCATCGTCTCTTGAGCAGGTGCCCGTGTGCCATTTCGTCGGTTTACGAAATCACTCCAGATGGATCATCATTGCCTGCACCTCGGCCCCGTCCATGGTCTTGGCAGTATGGCCCTTGCCGGTCGTATCTTCCATCAGCACGACGTCACCCGGCTCCAGATCCATGAGCGTGCCGTCGCTTGTTTCCCCCGTCAGATGGCCGGATAGCACAACGAACAACTGCCGACGCGGCGTTGGGTGCAGTTCGCTGTCCCAATTCGCCGGGAAACTGACGAACACATAGCGTGACGCGTCCTGGGTGGCGGAAATGCCGAAGGCCGGAGCCGGTGGTGCATACAATTGTGTGTCGAACGTGACTTGCACTTCTTCCACATGACTTTCGCCATCTTGATCGGCGTAAAGCCGTAAATATTTCATTGGTCTAACCCCAGCCTGATTTGCGATGCTGCGCGACGGGCCTACTGAAGCACATCCTTCAGAAATGCTGAAGCCTGATCAACCGTCATGACAGTGTTACCGTGCGTGCGAATGCACGCCGCAGCCTGAGCAACGAGATCGGTGTTGGAGTCTGCCAGGGAACCATCAGGTAAATGCAGATTGTTCTCAAACCCGACACGGACATGACCGCCACGGGCAACCGCCGCTTCGACGCACGCCAGTTCGCGACCGCCGAAGGCACACATGGCCCACGGGAATTCCTCATCGCCCCGGGCTTCGAGAAACGCGTCGAGATCCTCCGGATCGGATTGCTGGTTTTCCGCGTAACGGCCAAGCACGAACAGGGCAAAAGGCCGCTCGAAAGGAATGATGCCGCGCTCTTTCAGATCGATGAACCGGCGCACGTCGTCCGCAGAATAGAGGATGAACTGGGGTGAGATTGACTCGTTCTTCAACCATTTGAAGAACTTTCTCGCGTGCGCTTCGTTGCTGCCCTCGGGAACCAGTTCATTCAGGCCGAGCGACACCGCTACCGGGCGCACCCGCCACACCATGTCCATCTGTTCCTGGGCGGTGTAGATCCCGCACGCCTCGCTGGTAACCTGAGCAACAATATTACCACCCACTTTTGCCGCCAGGGCTTCCAAAGCGATCCGGTAGCAATCCGGGTTGATGGTATGCCCGGCATCATTGTTCCGGACATGAAGATGCAGCACGCTTGCTCCGGCGTCCGCGCAGTCCTGCGCAACTGCACACACCTCATCCGGCGTTATCGGCAGATTGGGATGATCCTGCTTGCCACGCCGGGCACCGTTGGGTGCCACCATGATCATTGTTGGGCATGCGGTCATTACCGGTCAGACTCCAGATTTACCAAGCATTCTAACGTGTTGCGGCACGGAATTGTTCCCCCTGAACGCCGGATAATCCGCCCTCTGTCGATCCCCCGGCACCCCGACAATGGCCCAAGTGGTCCGGTGCTGCAAGACCACGGCCGCCACACGATTGATCACGTGAGTGTTACGGCGGATGGCCGAATGGACCGCCGACGGTCCAGATGGTGACGGAAACCCCCCAGCCCCGCCGAAGCGTTTCGCGTTTGATTGTACTCATCAACAGACTTCGCGGCTGCACGACGTCGTTAAAAACTGTCATGCACGTGCTTGACACGTGCATCTCCTGAGTTGCAACGCTGGAGGTCCTTGTGTCGGCGCACGAGGACGACAATCAGGGAGGGTGGTAAAGCCACGCTTTGGCGGTGCAATGCCGATCAGCATCAGGAATGTATCCCATAAATTGCGACACGCTTTAGAACATCAGACCTCTGCGCCATCCTTGATCGGTGGCGCAAACTGAAGACTCATGTCCCAGGGCAGATATATCCACGTGTCCTGGCTGACACCGGTGACAAAGGTGTCAACCAGCGGCCGTCCCGCCGGTTTGGCATATACGGTTGCAAAATGCGCCTTCGGCAAAAGGTCCCGGACCACCCGGGCGGTCTTGCCGGTATCGACCAGATCATCGACGATCAGTACCCCGGCACCCTCGCCGCCGCCGATGTTCGTGATTTCGTCCGACACGCCCTTTAAAACCGATATGTCGCCCTGATCCTTATAGTCGTAAGACGCGACACAGACGGTCTCGATCTTGCGGATTCCCAGTTCCCGCGCAACGATCGCCGCGGGCACCAGACCGCCCCTGGTTATCGAGACGATTGCTTCCCAGTGGCCCTCCCCGGACAAACGCCAGGCAAGTGCGCGCGCGTCACGATGCATCTGGTCCCACGAAACCGGGTAGCCTTTTTGATAACGATCTTCCATGGCCGGTCAGCCTCCCCTTAATTGAATGCGTAGACCTGCATGGAATGCCGGAATCACGCCCACAAGGCAAGACTTCAAGCCGACTTAGACACGCCGTCTGGAGACCACGAACGACTCGTCGAAAAACCACAGGCCGCCGCGTTCCGCCAGGACTTCGCGGGTAGCGTCGAGATAAGCGCCCCCGGCCATGGCCTCCTCGAGCCTGGTATCTTCGATCTGGGCCACATAGATCGCGGCATTCCAGGCTGCAAGCAACGTCGATGTGCCGATGCCGTGACGGTCGATCTCCGACGGCAGGGTATGCATGTGATAGCGCAGGAGGGCCTTTTGGTCCGAGTAGGCCTTGTAGTTGAGGTCACGGTGGGTGCCGCCGATTTTTTGCTTGAGGACCTTCAGAAGCGTGTGACGGTCGGTCTGGAACGGTTCTTCGCCAGGCCATATTTTCTGAACGATTTCAAGCCCCGGGTCATTGCCATGGGAATGAACACCGATCAGGCGTCCGCCAGGCCCAAGCGCCTTGGCAAGCGGTGCGATGACCTTTTCCACCTTGAACTCGACCGGCATGCGTGCCCGGTAGGGTTGAGATGCGACAACAAGATCGTAGTCGGCGCGGGCAAATCCGGGACGCGGGATGACCTGATCGAGCAGAAACTTGTGATCCTCCCGGTAGAGCACCAGAACCGAGGGGCGCACATAGAGCGGATTGCCGGTCTTCTCGCTTGAGCGCACCTGCCAACCGTCCGCAAGGGTCGACTGGAGGTCGGTGATCTGGGTTTCGAATTCATGGGAAGTGTCGCCCGACAGCGGCACCTCGATCCAGTTGAGGGCTGCCGCCGACTGGACCGATCCGGGCGACAGCCAGGGCGATTCGGTATAGTAGAGATTGGTGACCACAAGCACGGTGGCCGGGTGCTCATGAAACCGGTCGGGCATTTTCTCAAGGCCCAGACGGACATCCTCGAGGCTTACTTCCTTGCCGACGATGTAGAATGGAAATGTCGGAAAACGGCAATGCATCTGCCGCATCAGCCGGGTCAGCACAGTGCCGTCGCCCATGCCGGCATCGTAAACCCTGACCGCCGGCGGTTTGGGATGTATCCGCGCCAACTCTTCGCCGACCCGGTCAGCGACCACCCATTTCTCGCTGCACGTATTCACGAACAGGAGGTATTTCTGGCGGTTGTCGTAAAACCGAAAGGCCGCCTGCCCATCGCTGCCTGAAACTTCAGTGCCGGAACCGTCTGCTTTGTCAGCCAGTTTCCCGGCCTCCGCCATCTCCTTGTTGCCGTCATCTCCGCTATTTTGTGATCTGCTGTCTGCGGAATGGTCGGCAATAAACTGGCGCACCCGCTCCACGGTGGCCGTCGTCACCTTCTTGCCCTGGCGAATTCGGCCGACAAACTTGCCGTCATTGACCGCTTCACGCCCGAACGTGGTTACCGCCATGTCCGCCGCCTTGCAGAAAGCCTCGATTTCTTCAAGCAGTGTTTTCTGGATTGTCGCCATGTCGTTCGCGTCGCCCATAATGTCGAAAGGACAAGCATGGCACAAAGGCACGAAAATTCAATCCCACAAAATTCTCATAAGATTTTGTGGGACAGAGCCCACTGCTTGAATTTTGCTAAGGCAGCCTGACGGAGGTCGTGTCGGCAGATGTATCCGGTTCGACGCGTTCGCCCGATGCAGTCTCCGACCTTGTGGCGGCGCGTGTCAGCTGTTTTACGAGATTGGCCATGGGGCGCTTCCAGCGCAGCAACGGCTTTTCGAAACAATGCCACGACGCCACCGCCAACGGCACTGTAATGGCCCAGGCGACCATGCCATTCGACCACGGCCCCAGATCCGGCCAGAACAGATAGACCAGCTGCAGAACCGGAAAGCCGAAAACATAGATCCCATAGGATCCCTGGCCGAGCCAGTTGGAAGCCTTCAGCCAGGAGACTTTGGCAAACCCGACATAAAGCACGCCATAGGTGAGCAGCAGAATGCCCAGCGGGGTCGCAAGCCCTGTGTCTTTCAACAGGAACGACGCAACCGCCAGAATGGCCAGGACAACCATCGAATAGGGAATGCGGTCGCGGAAAAGATAGCACGCAGCCCCCAGACCGAAGGACGTTGCAAACCGCATGAGATGGCGGATCGGTTCAAACAGGACCGCGTCCTCGCCATTCCAGAAATAGACCCCAAAACCGGCAAGGCCCGCGGCAACACCAACCGCCACCAGGATCTTAAATCTCAGCAGTCCCAGCGCAAAAGCCAGGGCAAGGCCCGCACAGAAGACAAACTCATAGCGCAAGGTCCACAACAATTCGTAGATCTCACCGGGCAGCACGTTGTTCTCGAACACGCCCGGCAGTGGATGGGAGATGTTGAGCAGGGAAATCACCGAGAACAGAAACGACAGTGTTTCCCCCGATGTGAAATAGGCCAGCGGCTCGGCGGTCGTGATCCACGGTCCAACGATGAAGGCCATGACAAGCGCCGAGAGCACCACCGCCGGCATCAGCCGAAGCACGCGGGCAACGCAGAACTGGACCACATCGCCGCTGTCGAGGATCGACTTTGTCAGGAAGAAGCCCGACAGGATGAAAAACACGTGAACCGCGTGAAAGCCCGGCGTGAAGCCCAGCAGGTGCATATAGTCTGCCGTCACCATGCCCGGCGTCGTCACAATCCAGGCGTGGGAAAACAGTACGGTCGTCGACGCAAGGATCCGTACAGTGGTGAAATTGTTGTCGCGCCCGCTCAATCGGGCACCGATTGTGTCGGTCCTGACCACACCGCATCTCCCCGATGATTAAAGCCGGCAATCACGAGAGTTCGAATTCCCGGCTATACCGGACCGTTCTAAGACAGACAGGTGAATTTATTGGCCACTCTTGGGGGCCAGGACGCGTCATTTGTGTAGTCGCGGTAAACGAACGGTTAAACTGTGATCAAACGGAAACCGGAGATCATCATTCGATTGCCGGCCCGTCTCCGGGTGAGAATTTAGCACGCTCGTATCGTTTCCCGTGTTAGGACCCACCAGGAGCCGTAACCTCCTGTCACTGTCGATACGGAGAAACCACTTCGCGCGGTATCCGTTGCCTATTGGTGCCGCAATCCTAAATATGACGTTGAACTCTTTCTCAAATTCAACAATCCACCAACGATCAGGAACCCGAAATGACCATTACGTTGCCCGATTTGCCCTATGCCCACGATGCCTTGGCGCCGCACATGTCAGCCGAGACGCTGGAATATCATCATGACAAACATCACAATGCCTATGTGAACAAGGCCAACGAGTTGCTCGAAGGCAGCGATCTTAAAGGCAAACCGATCGAAGACATCGTGCGTGGTTCTCATTCGGTCAACGGTGCTCTGTTCAACAATGCAGCCCAACACTATAATCACGTGCACTTCTGGAAATGGATGAAGCCCGGCGGTGGTGGCGCAGTACCGGGCGCGCTCGAGAACCGGATAAATCAGGATTTCGGCTCAACTGGTGATTTCAGAAATTCATTCGTCAATGCCGGCCTCGGTCAGTTTGGCTCAGGCTGGTGCTGGCTGGCCCTGAAGGACGGCCGCCTCGAGTGCATGGCAACGCCAAATGCCGAAAATCCACTGGTTCACGGTGCTACGCCCATTCTCGGTTGTGATGTGTGGGAGCACTCCTACTACATCGATCACCGCAATAACCGGAAGGCGTATCTTGAGGCATTCCTGGACCACCTGGTCAACTGGGAGTACGCCGCAGAATGTCTGGACGGGGCTACCTGAACAGAACGCGCGACTGAATTGTTCCTGGGCAGGACGGGCAAATGCGAGTGCGGCCTGCTCAGGACAAACGCATGTCGCGATCTGTTGCGTTCATTCTTGACGCTGATCGGCATTGCCCCACCACAGTGGTGGCTTTGCCGCCTTTCCTGATTGTCGTCCTCGTGCACCGACACGAGGACCTCCGGCGTTGCAATTCTGGAGATGCACGTGTCAAGCACGTGCATGACAGTTTTTGAGGGCATCGTGCAGCCTGGCATTGTGTTGCTGAGTACGATCAAACGCGAAGCGCTTTGGCCACCAAGGATTAGAAACTGCGGAGCGGTAGCCGCACCTGCGTAGGGCGTTGGCCACGGGTGCCGTTGCGGGGGTTGCAGAAGGCTCGGCCGATTGGTGCGGGCGGCGGGACTCGAACCCGCACGGGATATTATCCCTCAGGATTTTAAGTCCTGTGTGTCTACCATTCCACCACGCCCGCGGTACCGAAAGGCGGCACCACATATGCCTGTTTGGGGCGCTTCGGGCAATCGCAAAATGGCGAACCCTGCCTCAAGATGCCTGTTGTGGCGGATAAAGAATGTCGAGGGTTTTCCCACACGCTGCGATCTCAACCGGCAGGTGAGCAACTATGTCGCCGTCCGCCTGCACCGCACTTCCGGGACCGGAAAGCCGGATCTGCTTGGTTGTCAGCCATTTCACGTGAGGGTTGCGGTCGAGGCGCCCGAACAGCACATCGAACGCGCAACCGATCAGCCTGCCCACCCCGCTCTCGGTCAAAAGGCAAACCTTGAAGCCGGCCACTTTCAGATCGCCGCCGGGCGCCATCACGAACGGGCCGCCGTACAATCGCCCGTTCATGACAACAACGGTCGAAGCCTTCGTCTCGAGTTCGGGCGTCTCCACGTCGATTTGCGGCGCTCGGTAGGTAAACAGGCCCGCAATCGCGCGCGCAATGTAGGCGCCCATGCCGAACCGTTTCTTGAGCGTCTTGCTGACGGTTGACACCACCCAGGAATCGAACCCCACACTGGCCATCACGAGAAACACACGGCCGTTGAGAATTCCGGGGCAGACGGCCATGCCGATTCCGTTTTCCAGATAGTCGACGATGGCATCGGCCCGGCGCCGGAGCCTCATTTCCGCTGCCAGCACATTCGCCGTTCCCACCGGGATAACGGCCAACGGGGGCACATCTGTCTCACCGGTCCTGGCCAGAAGACCATTTGCCGCTTCGTTGAGAGTGCCGTCGCCGCCGGCAATCACAACCCTGGTGAAGCCAGCCAGGTCCAGAGTGCGGCACAAACGTTCGGCATCGCCCGCTGCCTGTGTCGCGCGCATCTCGACCCCGTGGCCACGGGCCTTCAGGCCTTCCATGACCGCCGCAAGTTTTTGCGCCCGGCGCCGTCCCGCCGTCGGGTTGTGGATGACAAGAAACTTGTGCGAATCGGCGGTCACGCGTCCCTCGAGAGCCGTTCCGGAACCGGTACAGCCCGGTTCACGACCAGGTCTTGATCTTGAGCTGTCCGGTGCCGGCAAGTTCCTCGGCCATCGCCTTGACCTTCACGTGGGCCGCCTCGAGGAGATCTTCGTCTTTCGACCGCAATACGACATTCGACCCGAACCGGCCGTTCTCGGAAAATGGATAGCTGCCCAGAGCCACGTCCGGGTACTTATCCTGGATCGCGGCAAGCGGGGCTGCAAGCGTCCCCTCACCGGATTCGACACGCACCGAGCGAGACAGGATCGGCTTGCCGCGCCTCAGCGTCGGTCCGGCCACATCGAGCATCGACTGCATGATCTTCGGCACCCCGGCCATCACCAGCACGTTCTCGACCCGGAACCCGGGCGCTGCACTGATCTCGTTGGGGATAAGTTTCGCCCCGACCGGCGTGCGCGCCATGCGCATGCGGGCCTCGTTCAGGTCGCCATCTTCGTAGCGGACCTTCATCAGCGCGATGGCTTCGGGATTGTGGTGGATTTCCTTGCCAAAGGCCTTAGCCACTGCATCTGCCGTAATGTCGTCGTGCGTCGGGCCGATTCCACCGGTCGTGAAGACGTAATCGTAACGTGTCCGCAAGGCGTTCAGGGCCGCCACGATCTCGTCTTCCACATCGGGCACGAACCGCGCCTCGCGCAGCTCAATTGCGATATTGGTCAGGTATTCCGCGATATAGCCAAGGTTGATGTCCTTGGTGCGGCCGGACAGCAATTCATCCCCGATCAGGAGAACGGCAGCGGTGACGGTATCGGATGACGGCGGCGTCGATTGATCTGAAGACATGAAATTGCAGGGCCTCTGGTCAGCGTTATGCCAGAGATACCCTGCCTTTTCCTGTTCGACAAGATATGCTTGGAATCCGTCCGTCCGGCCGGCAGCCGTCAGTTGTCGAGCATGGCCGCGACCAGGCAGCCCTTTGCCGTCGCATTGAGCCCGCTTTCGGCCATCTGCACCTCGCCCACTTCAAACGGCAGCCGCACCCGGCCAATCGCGGTTTCAAGTTCCTGGCCAAACCCTCTGGCAAGGGCGGACCCGCCACTGAAGACCACCGGGACCGGCTTGCGGAACCGCGGCAGTCGCTTGGAAGTCTTCATGACCCGCTCAAGTGTCAGGGCGACGGTCTGAATGACCTCGCGGTAATAGATCGCCAGAGCCTGATCGAGGCTCGACCCCGACCGCGACGACAGGTCGAACAGACCGCTTTCCTTATAGAGGCGTGCACCCACCGGCGTCTCGCCGACAACCGAGGCAGCCGAGTAATCGATAAAGTCGCCGGCCCGCGTGGTGGCGAAGGTCACGGCGGGCAGCCCCAGATACGAGACGCAGACATTGCACATGCCGCCGCCGAAGCTTATTCCGATGCCGGTAAAGTCGTGTGCCACCAGTTCAGCCAGCACCACGGCCTGTCCTTCATTGATTGCCCTCACCTCATAGCCCATCTCTTCGAGCACGTGGGATATCGCCTTCTCGTGAAACAGGACGGCGGAGTCGCCATCTTCTGGCGCGCTCGGCACGCTGAAGCAAATACGTTGTCCTTTGCGGGCCGGACCGCACAGGGCCTTGACGGTGCGGGTAATCATATCGATGTTCCGGGGTTCGCCCGGATTGAGCAACCCGTTGCGCATCGGCCTGCGCGTGTCACCACCGAGCAGGTTGGCAAACTCTTCCACCCGGTTGCCGAACGCCAGGATGTCGTTGCCGTCCACCGTGTAGCTGATGCTCTCCCGGTCAAGCATCGTGCGGTTCATCTTGGCGTTGGGAAGAACCACGAACGCATTGAGCTGGGTCTGGAAGGACGGATCGCCGCCCCGCATCTGGGCCCGCACCACGCGGCTGGTGCCCATGTCCAGCCCATAATGATCAAGCCCCGATGCCCGATCGTCCTTGATTTTGTCGGATCCGCCCGGAGATGCTGTGGACTGCGATTGTTTTTCCGATTTTGTCTGCTGACCCGACTTGATCGCTGAAGTTGATTTTGCCGACATGTCTGATGTTTCCTCCCGGAGACGCCTACTTGAACCACACCAAGCACATGCCGCCGGTAACACCTGACGACATCTGCTGTTTCGTGCTGCCTCTGGAAAGTCAAACAACCGCCGCCCCCGCGGGGATTTCTCGGTCGCCAATCTCAGTCACGAATATGGCGATTTTGCGGGTGAGAATTACGCCGCTTGCGTCTTGCCGACGCGACCGCGACGAATTAAGGTCCGGCTCATGAAACTCCCCGCACCGCTCTTCAAGGGCACCCTCATAAAACGCTACAAAAGGTTCATGGCCGATGTCGCTCTCGACAATGGCGAGACCGTAACCGCTCATTGTGCCAATCCGGGCTCCATGATGGGACTGACCGACCCGGGCACCACGGTCTGGCTGTCCAAGACCGACAATCCGAAGCGAAAACTAAAATATTCGTGGGAGATTCTCGAGCTGAAAATCGCAGGTCAGCCGGCAACCGTGGGCATCAACACCAACCATCCCAATGCGCTGGTAAGCGAAGCGATCGAAAGCGGGCTGATTGCGGAACTCGGCGGCTATGACACCCTGCGCCGGGAAGTCAAGTACGGCCGCAACAGCCGCATCGACATGTTGTTGGAATCTGACGGCAAGGCGCCCTGCTACGTCGAGGTCAAGAACGTCCACCTGTTGCGCCAGCCCCGGCTTGCGGAATTCCCGGACTCTGTAACAGCCCGGGGAGCAAAACACCTGGATGAACTTGCCGACATGGTCGAGTCCGGCGCCCGCGCCGTCATGGTCTACCTGGTACAACGCGACGACGCCGACAAACTTTCGCTTGCGAGAGACATGGATCCCTACTATGCGGAGCGGTTCGATGCCGCAATCGCCCGCGGCGTCGAGGCCCTGTGTTACGATTGCACATTGTCGAATGAAGAAATTACCGTGAACCGGCGGCTTGTCATCAATGAACCCGGTCTCGCTGTGGAATGATCGCCCATGTCGTATGTTGACGCTACTGTTTCTCCACCGGAAAATACCGGCCAGATCAAGCTTCACGGTGCCGAAGCCTTTGACGGCATGCGCAAAGCGGGGCAACTGGCGGCCGAAGCCCTGGATGTTCTGACTGAACATGTGATGCCCGGCGTCACAACCGAATACCTCGACAAATTGTCCTACGAATTTGCCATGGACAACAACGCCATACCCGCGCCTCTCAACTACCGCGGCTATCCAAAATCGATCTGCACGTCGATCAATCATGTGGTCTGCCACGGTATTCCCAACGAGAAGCCCATGCGCGACGGCGACATCATCAACATTGATGTCACCCTGATTGTCGACGGCTGGCACGGCGATACCAGCCGCATGTTCCCGATCGGCACAGTCTCACGCCGCGCCGAACGCCTGGTGCAGGTCACCTACGAGTCGCTCATGCGCGGGCTGTCCGTCATAAAACCGGGGGCCACCACCGGCGACATCGGTGCCGCGATCCAGCAATTTGCCGAATCCGAACGCACCAGCGTCGTTCGCGATTTTTGCGGACACGGTCTTGGCCGGGTTTTCCACGACGTTCCCAATATTCTCCATTACGGCCGGCCCGGCGAAGGCTCCCGGCTTGAGAAGGGCATGTTCTTCACCGTCGAACCCATGATCAATCTGGGCCGCCCCCAGGTAAAAATCCTGAGCGACGGCTGGACTGCCGTCACCCGGGACCGTTCCCTGTCCGCCCAATTCGAACACACTGTCGGCGTTACGGAAGACGGCCATGAGGTTTTCACCTATTCTCCTGCGGGATATCATCATCCGCCCTATGTCAAATCGGAATAGAAAGCGTTGAAGTGGGCAAACAGGACACAAATCTTGGTACGCCGCCCCCGCAACACTCCGGACATCGCGAACGCCTGAGAGAAAGATTTCGCAACGGCGGCGGCGATGCCCTCGCCGATTATGAACTTCTCGAACTTGTGCTGTTTCGCGCCCTGCCGCGGCGCGATACCAAACCGCTGGCAAAATCCCTGATCGCCGAGTTCGGCAGCTTTGCCGATGTTATCAACGCTGATTTCGAAAGACTGAGGAACATCAAAGGCGTCGGTGAAAGTGTTGCGACGGAACTCAAACTGATCCGGGCGGCCGCTGAGCGGTTCAGCCGTGAGGACGTGATCGGCCGTTCGGTCATGTCGTCGTGGGATGCGGTGGTCGACCACTGCCGCCGTACCATGGCATTCGAACAGAAGGAGCAGTTCCGGATTCTTTTTCTCGACCGCAAGAACGCCATCATCGCCGACGAGGTCCAGCAGACCGGAACCGTCGACCACACGCCGGTCTATCCCCGCGAAGTCATGAAACGGGCGCTGGAACTGTCGGCATCGGGCATCATTCTGGTGCACAACCACCCGTCAGGGGACCCGACCCCTTCGAAAGCCGACATTGCCATGACCGGGCAGGTCGTCGAAGCCGGACAGGCGTTGGGCATTACGGTTCACGACCACCTCATCGTCGGACGGCAGGGGCACGTCAGCCTCAAGGCTCAAGGGAAAATGTGATTGATGGCTTCACCGGTACCTGGACAATTGAATGCAGACTGATATCGCGGACAAGGCCGACCGCTGGCAGGACACGCTGGCCCTCTTGTTCAGTGGCCGGTCGCTGCGCATGCTGTTGCTGGGCTTCTCGTCCGGGCTTCCGATTCTGCTGGTTTTCTCCACCCTCTCCGTCTGGCTGATCAAGGCCGGTGTCCAGCGCGATGTGGTGACCTTCTTCAGTTGGGCCGGAATCGCTTACGGCTTCAAGTTCATCTGGTCGCCGCTGATCGACCGGATTCCCCTGCCTCTCCTCGCCGAACGCATGGGCCACCGCCGGGCCTGGCTGCTGTTTTCGCAACTCTGCATCATGGCAGCGATCCTGTTCACCGCGACCACCGATCCGGCAACATCGCTGGTCTGGACCGCGGTGGGCGCAGTCGCCATCGGATTCACCAGCGCCACCCAGGACATCATCATCGACGCCTACCGGATCGAGTCGGCGCCACCGCGCATGCAGGCCTTCCTCTCCGCCACCTATGTGGCCGGATACCGCATCGCCATGCTGACGGCCGGCGCCGGCTCCCTGTGGCTCGCCGCCTGGTTGGGCGCCGAAACCTATGATCCGGAGACCTGGAAAACGGTCTACCGGGCGATGGCAGGCTTCATGCTTGTCGGCATCGTTGCAACGTTGATATCGCCCGAACCCGAGGTCGGCGGAAATGTTGCCAGCGACAAGATGGTTCAGCTGAAGCTCTTCCTGGCCTTTCTTGCCGGTGTCGCCGGCCTGATCGCCGTGTTCAACCTGTTCCCCGACACACCAAAGGACTTGGACCCCTTTACCAGGCTGGGTTTCAACACCGCCCGCTTGTTCGTCAGCCTGGCCGCGGCAGGTGTGGTTCTCTTCTGTCTGGCAAAACTCAGGTTTGTTCCCGGAAACGAGGCCCGGAAATCATACGTCGAACCGTTTACGGACTTTGTCGAGCGCTACGGCAAGGCCGCCGTGGTCATCCTGTGCCTGATCGGCATTTACCGGATTGCCGATATCGTCATGGGTGCCGTGGCCAACGTCTTTTATCTGGAAATGGGATTCGATATCGCCCAGATCGCCACATACTCAAAATTCTACGGCCTTGTCGCCACCATCGCCGGTGGTTTTCTGGGCGGCATCCTGGCCAGCCGCATCGGTGTCATGCGCGGCTTGTTCATAGGCGCCTTGCTGGCGGCAGCGAGCAACTTGCTGTTCGCTTATCTCGCAACTCAGGACGCCAACGTCAATCTGCTCATCGCTGTCATCACCGCCGACAACCTTTCGGCAGGGTTTGCCGTCGCCTCGTTTGTCGCTTACCTGTCGGCCCTGACAAACGTCACCTTCACCGCAACCCAGTATGCCCTGTTCAGTTCGATCATGCTGCTGGTCCCCAAGGCTCTCGCCGGGTATGCCGGATCGATCGTGTCGGCAACAGGTTATCCCGGTTTCTTTGTGTTCACCGCATTGTTGGGCGTGCCGGTTCTGGTGCTGGTCTTCTGGGCCGGCAAACTGGCACCCATCGACGACGAGTAGACTTGGGTGTAACGTGGAGAGTGAATGATCACGCCAGCGCGTCAATGGATCGTTGCAGATTCAGGCGGGCAGCCTCTTCGTATTTATCTCGAAAAAACGCCGTCGCGAAGATGTTCGGCCGGTCGGCAAACATGCGCAGAACGCCCAGACGCCCCGACCTGAACTCCGCATCGGGAACCCAGGAATACTCCTCGCGGATTTCCCTTTCATAGGCCTCGAAACGCTCGGGGTCCTGACCGAGAATCGACAGGTCGATATCGACAATCAGGCACTGATCGGGATCGCTGGGCACAACGTCATGTTTGGTGGCGATGATGAGCGCTGAGACGCTCAGGATGGCTTCTTCGGAAAATCCGAATTCATCCAGCATCGCTGCCGCGTAGAGCGCGCTCTTCTCCTCACTATCCTTGGCAAAGGTGTCGTAGATGACATCATGGAACCAGATTGCCAGTTCCACGGCGCGCGCGTCCTCTGCACAGTCGACGGCCCCGTCAAACTCGACAAACATGTGCTCGATGTGAACAAGGTTGTGGTAGGCCCGGTGGGCTTCACCGTAGCGCGCGGCGAGGTCGTCAAAAGCGTCCGAAACTACCTCGTTCGGTTCCACATGGCTGAACAGGTCCAGCCACCGTTGTTGCAGGTCAGCCCGCGGCATTGCGCCTGCGCCGGCGTCGGCGGCTGCCGTCATCTGGGGTGTCGGGACTGTCGTCGCCTGATTTTCGCTCGGGCAGCGTCACCACTTTTGAAAGTTTGACATATGGGTCGCGCTTGTGGGGAAAGGCCATGGCATCGACGAAATGTTCCTGGAAGGCAGGCTCGACCGCTGTCTCCACCTTTTCGATCTTGCGCACCACCTCTTCGATCTCCCGGCGGGCCGCGCGGTTGAGCAAGGCAATGCGTGCGCCGGTTCCGGCCGCATTGCCGGCAGACTGGACTTTTTCGATATCGCAATCGGGGATCAGGCCCAGGACCATGGCATATTTTACGTCGATGTGACTGCCGAACGCGCCGGCAAGCGTGATCCGGTCAACAGTCGTAATCCGCATGCGGTCCATAAGAAGCTTGGCACCCGCATATAAAGCTGCTTTCGCCAGTTGAATCGCGCGTACGTCGTTCTGCGTCACGGTCACCAAGGGCGAGCCGTCGTGCAGCACATAGCTGAACGTGCGGCCATCGGCGATCATGCGCGGGCTTCTGGCCGCCAGGCTGCCGTCGACAACGCCGTCGTGGGTAATCACACCGGCCAGGAACAGCTCGGCAAGGGCCTCGATGATCCCCGACCCGCAGATTCCGGTAACACCGATATCCGCTACCGCGTCCTCAAAACCCGGATCGTCAGACCACAATTCCGAACCGATGACCCGAAACCGGGGCTCGAGCGTTTCAGGATCGATGCGCACCCGTTCTATGGCACCGGGCGCTGCCCGCTGTCCCGATGAAATCTGTGCGCCTTCGAAGGCCGGGCCCGTCGGCGAACTTGCGGCCAGAAGCTCGTTCTTGTTGCCCAGAATTAATTCCGCGTTGGTCCCCACATCCACAATCAGGGTCAACTCATCGTTGAGGTGAGGACTTTCCGACAAGGCGACGCCGGCAGCATCGGCACCCACATGGCCGGCAATGCAGGGCAGAATATAGACCCGGGCACCCCGGTTGATCTTGATGTCAAGATCACGGGCGGGAATATCGATCGCAAGACCGGTCGCCAGGGCAAATGGAGCGCCGCCCAGTTCGGTCGGGTCAATGCCCAGGAAAAGATGATGCATGACCGGGTTGCCGACCAGTACCGCCGAAAGGATATCGTCGACGTCGATTCCGGCCTCGCCGGCAACCTCACCGGCCAGTGTCGACAAAGATTCGCGGATGACTTGCGTCATCTCCTGCTCGCCACCCGGATTCATCATGACGTACGACACCCGGCTCATAAGGTCTTCGCCAAACCGGATCTGCGGGTTCATGAGCCCGGCCGACGCCATGACTTCACCGGTATGCAGATCGCACAGATGCGCGGCTATGGTCGTCGAGCCCACGTCGACGGCCAGACCGTAGGCCACATCCTTGAAACCGGGCCAGATCGAAATGATCTCCGACGGCTCGCCATCGCGGGCCTGGTGAACCACCACCGTCATCTGCCAGTCACCTTGGCGCAAAACCTTCTGAAGACCGATCACCACATGTGGATCGGCACGCGAGACATCGATCTGCCACTGCTCCGACAATGCACGGTATACCCGTTCCAGATCGCTTGAGGGGTTGTGCATATCGGGCTCTTCGACTTCGACGTAACACAGCCGGATCGAGGGATCGATCTCGATATCGCGGGCTTCCGCTCGCTTGCGGACCACCTGCTTGTGAACCTGGCTGTCGGACGGCACGTCGATCACGACATCGTTTTGCAGCAACGCTGAACAACTCAACCGCCGGTCTGGTTTCAGCCCGCGCTTTTCGTCGTAACGCTGTTCGTTGCGTCCCTGCGGACTGAGATGGTCGCGTCTGGACTCGATACCATGCTTGGCAAACGACCCTTCCGAAACCGTCACCTGGCAGCGGCCGCAGATGCCACGCCCGCCACACACGGAATCCACATCGACACCGAGCGAGCGGGCCGCCGACAGCACGGGCGTGCCAACCGGAAACCGCCCGCGTTTTCCCGACGGCGTAAACACGATCAGGGCATCGCCCTTTTCCGTGTTTTCCGTTTCGGCGTCCCCAACGTCGGATTCCAGTGTCACCCGCCCACTCCCGCAATGATTGTTGAGTTGGTTCGATCAGGCCCTTCTGCGCCGCCGGCGACCTTCCCGACCGGCCGCCTCGCCACCTGCCGGTGCAGGGTCACGGTAGCGCGTCAGCCACTTTCTGCAATCCTTGTCGACGCCGTTCAGCACGTTCGCCGCCATCACGCCCGCCATTTCCTCTTCGTGCAGCGGGTTCATGATTGCAGACGTCATGCCCGCCCCTGCTGCCATGGACAGGAAGTGGGCGTTGAGCACGTGCCGGTTCGGTACACCGAAACTGATGTTGGATGCCCCGCAGGTGGAGTTGACCTGAAGTTCGTTCTTGAGCCGGTGCAGCAGGGCGAAAACCTGACGGCCGGCGGTGCCCATCGCGCCAATCGGCATTACCAGCGGATCGACGACGACGTCGCACGGCTTGATGCCGTAGTCGTGCGCCCGATCAACGATCTTCTTTGCCACGTCGAAGCGAACATCCGGGTCTTCGGAAATACCGGTTTCGTCATTGGAAATGGCAACAACGGCGCAGTCGTACTTCTTGATCAGCGGCAGCACACGCTCCAGGACCTCTTCTTCCCCGGTTACTGAATTGATCAGGGGCCGTCCCTTGTAGACCGCGATGCCGGCCTCCAGCGCCTCGATGATCGACGAGTCGATTGACAGAGGAACATCCACAAGGCTTTGCACAAGCTGGATGGTCTCCGCCAGAATCTTCGGCTCGTCTGCCAAAGGAATACCGGCATTGACATCAAGCATCGTGGCGCCGGCGGCGACCTGCGCCAGCGCATCGGCCTCAACCGTCGAGTAGTCGCCTTCCTTCATTTCCGCAGCGAGTTTCTTGCGGCCGGTCGGATTGATGCGCTCGCCAATGACACAGAAGGGTCGGTCGAATCCGATCACGATCTCCTTGGTGGCCGAGCTGATTACCGTTTCTGTCATGATGTCAGATCCTGAATAATGGGGTGGTTTGTGTCAGATCAGGCGTCAAAACCTGAATTGTTGATGAGAACCTTGAGTCTTTCATCCGTGAAATTTGTTTCAAGGTCGATCTTCGCGGCCTCTGCCGCTTCTTCGATGTCGCCGTCAATATCGGTTGGATCGCTCCGTCGCCATTCCGCGAGATAAGCATCGTCATCCTTTGCACCCACGCGCATGGCGCACATGTCGATTGCTTTTTCGAATCGCTCGGAAAGCTGCCTGCGGGCGGTCTTGCGACCGGCCTTGACGATCACCTGTGCCGGAATATCCCGCCATTTCACGATAATAAGCTTTGCCATCGCCTAGACTTTCCTTCGCGTCGACCGCAATCCGATCCTGCCTACGTTTGTCGGCTCTTTTCGCAGATAGAACCCTGCAGACATACGTACTGACGCGACTTTTATACAAGCAAAAACGACAGGGGAAGGGCTCAGAGTGTCGTGCAGGTCGCTTAGCAACCAGAACCCGCCGTTTGCTGGCGTGATCCTTTAGCGTTGTAGCGTCAATTTGACGGCAGATTTACCAGTTTTTCGGGAGAGATGGATCATGAGTGATGTCGATGTCGGCCATGCTGCTGGCGGACGCTCGCGCGGACGGCGTTCCGGCGGTGGTGCGGAGGCCCGGCGGGCAAAGCGCCAGTCCGGTGAAATAGTACAGCTGCGCAACATCAACCGTAAGATCCGCGAGTACGAAGTCCTCGACGAGGAAGGCCTCGAACTGATCGAGCGCAATGCCGATACGGTGCTTGCTGAAACCGGAATCGAGTTTCGTGACGATCCCGAAGCCATCCAGATGTGGCGCGATGCCGGTGCCGATATCGACGGCGAACGCGTCCGCTTTCCCCGCGGGTTGTGCCGCGAACTGATCCAGACGGCCCCGACCCAGTTCACACAACACGCGCGCAACCCCGAGCGCAGTGTGGAAATCGGCGGCAAGAACACGGTCTTCGCCCCGGTCTACGGCCCACCCTTCGTGCGCGACCTCGACGGCGGCAGGCGTTACGCAACGATCGAGGACTTCCGGAACTTCGTCAAGCTCGCCTATCTCTCGCCCGGACTTCACCATTCAGGCGGCACCGTGTGCGAACCGGTCGACGTGCCGGTCAACAAGCGCCATCTGGATATGGTCTACAGCCACATCCGCTATTCCGACAAACCGTTCATGGGGTCGGTCACCCATCCCGACCGCGCCGCCGACTCGGTTGCCATGGCCAAGCTTGTCTTTGGCAACGAGTTCGTCGAACAAAATTGCGTCATGGTCAGCCTGATCAATGCCAACTCGCCGATGGTGTTCGACGACACCATGCTGGGCGCATTGAAGGTCTATGCCCGTGCCGGTCAAGGCTCGATCGTCTCGCCTTTCATCCTCGCTGGCGCCATGTCGGCGGTTACAGTCGCCGGCACCCTGACTCAGGTCCTGGCGGAAGCCATGGCAGGCATGGCGTTCGCTCAGCTTTGCCGTCCAGGAGCCCCGGTAATTTTTGGCACCTTCGCCAGTTCGATATCCATGCAGTCGGGCGCACCTACATTCGGCACACCGGAACCGGCTCTCGTTCTTTACGGGGCAGCTCAACTTGCCCGGCGCCTGGGCGTGCCGTTCCGCTCGGGCGGCTCGCTCTGCGGTTCCAAGACGCCGGATGCTCAAGCAGCGTACGAGAGCGCGAACACGTTGATCCCGACCCTGCTGGCCGGTGTCAACTTCGCGCTCCACTCTGCCGGCTGGCTCGAAGGCGGCCTGGTGTCCGGTTACGAGAAATTTGTCATGGATGCCGATCAATGCGCCATGATGCAGAAATTTGCCGAAGGGATCGACCTGTCCGAAAACGGACAGGCGATGGATGCCATCAGCGAGGTCGGGCCCGGCAGCCACTTCCTGGGCTGCTCCCACACCCAGGCCAATTTCGAGACGGCATTTTTCCGGTCGTCCGTCGCCGACAACAACTCGTTCGAGCAATGGGAACTGGAAGGCTCCCAGACGACCGAACAACGGGCCAACCAGGTATACAAGTCCATGCTCGCAAGCTATCACGGCCCCAATCTTGACCCAGGCATCGATGAAGCGCTAAACGAGTTTATTACCAAGAAGAAGGATTCCATGCCGGACGCCTTCACCTGACAACCGAACTGGGTGGGTGCCTGCCATGAGCACGTCCTTTCTGGACCAGAAACTGTCCGAAGGAGAAGTCATCGTCCTGGATGGCGCAACCGGTACCGAGCTGGAAAAACGCGGTGCCGCCATGGACGACGCGTCGTGGTGTGCCTTGGCGACCCGCACCCACCCCGACATTTTGTACGATGTTCACGCCGACTATATTCGTGCCGGCGCCGACGTCATTACCGCAAACACCTATGCCTCGACCTTGGCCATGCTCGAGGCCGCCGGAGAGGCGCGGGCTTTTGATGAACTCAACCGCAGCGCGGTTCGCCTCGCCCGTAAGGCACGTGACGAAATCGCCGATCGTCCAGTGGCTGTTGCCGGTTCGATCTCTGTTTCGCGGGCTATTGAACCGGGGACCGACCGTATCGTCACTCCGGACGAAATCTCGGAGTCCCAGTGGCGTGCAAAATTTGCCGCAAAGGCCGACATTCTCGCCAGCGAGGGTGTTGATCTGATCATCATGGAAATGATGCGCGACCTGGACATGTCCGCATGGGCAACCGAGGAAGCGGTCAAAACCGGACTGCCGGTTTGGGTCGGAATTGCCTGTGAAAAAGACAAGGACGGCCGCCTGGTCGGTTTTGGCCGCCACGACGTCGAACTGGAACAGATCATCGATGGACTCGGTGGCCTCGGCGGCCACGTAATGGGCCTGATGCACAGCACGATCGACGATACCAGGGACGCACTTCCGGTGTTTCTTGACCGTTGGGACGGGCCGCTCGCGGTATACCCTGAGTCGGGTCACTTCGAGATGCCGAGCTGGCAGTTCAACGACGTCATCGAACCGGCAGCGTTTGCCAGACTGACAACTGACTGGGTCAAGACCGGGGTCCAGATTGTCGGCGGTTGCTGCGGCATTGGGCCGGACCACATCGTCGAAATGGTCAACCAGCTCCCCGACAGGGTTCACTGATCCCGATCCGGAACTAATCTGCATATGATGAGGAAATATCGTGCCCGAACAGGCTGCTAACAAGACCGGGTCATGCCATTGCGGTGCCGTCAGCTATGAGATCAGTGGCCCCATGCGCCAGGTGATCGGATGTCACTGCACCCAGTGCCGCAAATCCACCGGTCATTTCGTGGCTGCCACGGCAGTTGATCTCGAGCACTTCACGATTGTCGACGACCGCGGCCTGCACTGGTTCAGGTCAAGCGAGTTTGCCCAGAGGGGTTTTTGCCGGGAATGCGGATCGAACCTGTTCTGGCAGCGAGACGGCGCGCCGAAGATTTCGGTAATGGCGGGAACAATCGATGGTGACACCGGCCTGAAGATCGAGGCCCATATCTATTGCGATCACGCCGGCGATTATTATGATCTCGAGGACAGCATTCCTCAGTTTCCACAGTCCGACTGACAAAGTCGACTTCACCTATCAACCGAATTGAGAACCGCCATGGACGACGCCCTTCCGCAGACAATCGACATCCTGGAACGTCTCGTCGGCTTCGAAACCATCTCCGGTCGCCCGACGCATGAGATCGTGGGCTACGTCTCGGACTACCTCAAGTCACAGGGCATAGAGGCGACGCTGAGTTACGACGATGCGGGAGAACGTGCCAATGTGTTTGCCACCATCGGGCCGGAAGTCGACGGTGGTGTCGTGCTCAACGGCCATACAGATGTGGTTCCCGTCGAAGGTCAGGTCTGGACAAAACCACCGTTTCAATTGACCCGCGAAGACGGCAGGCTCTATGGCCGCGGATCGGTCGACATGAAGGGATTTCTTGCCTGTGCGTTGGGGTCGGTTCCAGCCTTCAAGGCCATGAATCTGGCCAAGCCGATCCACATCGCCTTTTCCTACGATGAGGAAACCGGCGGCTTCGGCATGCCGGTTCTGCTGGAACACATGGCCGGCAAGGCGTTTCATCCGGCGATCGTGATCGTTGGTGAACCGACCGAAATGCAGATCGTGTCCGGCCACAAGGGTGGATCTGACCTGGTTATCGAGCTGACCGGTGCAGAAGTACACTCTTGCGATCCCCGTCGTGGTGTCAGCGCAATTTCCTATGCCACGCGATTTATCACGCACATCGAATCGATTGCCGACCGGTTGGCCTCCGCCCCTGTCGAGAACTCGATGTACGAACCGCCCTACACGACCATCAACATTGGCGTGATTGAGGGTGGCACTGCAAAGAACGCAGTCGCCGGCTTCTGCAATTTCGACTGTGAACTAAGGCCTATGCCCGGGGAAGACGCGACCGCCCTGATCGACGAGATAGAGACCTACGCCAGAGACACCCTCCTGCCGCAGATGCGGGCCGCCAACCCCGCCTGCGATATTGTGGTAAACGCCGGTCCACCGATCCCCGCCCTCGACGACAGAAATGCAAGAGACGCCGTCACCTTCGTTTGTGAACTGACCGGCCAGAACAGCGAGAACGTCGTTTCCTTCGGCACCGATGCGGGCTACTTCAGCGATGCCGGGTTTTCAACCGTCGTCTATGGCCCAGGCAGTATTTTCCGCGCTCACAAGCCCGATGAGTACATCGAGGAGCGAGAACTGGCCCAGGGGTTACAGTTTCTGAAGCGTGTGGGCGAGCGTTTGGCGCGTTGAAGTCGAAGACACCTGAGCACGCAATCCAAACTTAACGACTGTCATCCTTGACCTCGTCAGAGGTCGAGGATCCATTGGCACCTGCTGTGTATCCGTGGGATTTGATTGGATCCTCGCCTCCGTTTCACTCCGGCAAGGATGACGATTGTGAGATAGCAACCAATCGTCAAATCTGAACAATCCCGTGCAAACCTTGCTTGTAGCTTGCACGGGATACCACAGTTTGGCCTAAGCCTTGAAACTCCAGAACTCCAGAGCCTTGCGGCTGGCAAGATTGGTCGTTGCCGTTGTCCCGCCGTCGGTCTGAACCTTGCTGGACACGGCATCGAGCGATTGCGGGTGAGCCAGGATTGCCGACGCGCCCTCGTCACGCAGGATCAGGGCGATATCCGCATACATCTGCGCCCGCTTGCCCTGGTCAAGAACCGTGCGTGCTTCGGCAAGGAGCTTGTTGAAGAGTTCGTTATTGAAACCGGTGACGTTCCAGGGCTGGCCGCCGGCGAATGCCGCCGTCAGGATGGCGTCTGCGGCGGCACGTGACGTCCAGTGCGCCGCAAACCATGGCTTCTTGCCCCAGACGTTCGATCCGTATCCATCGTCGGGTTCTCGTTTGACCGCGATTTCGATACCGGCCTTCTTGGCATGTTCGGAAATCAGAACCGCACCGTCGAGAGATTTCGGAAATGAATTGGGACCCGAATGGATCGGCACCTGCAGCTTGTCGAGCCCGGCCTCTTTCATATGAAACTTGGCCTTGTCGGGATCGTATGCCCGCTGCGGCATGCTTGATGGGTGGAACGCATAATAGGGACCGAGCGGATGGTCGTTGCCGACGACACCAAAGCCGTTCAGAATCCGCTTCACATAGTCGTCCCTGTCAATCGCATGTTTCAGCGCCAGACGAACATGATTGTTGGTGAACGGATCCGTCGTCATCTTCATGTCGTAAGTATAGAAGTCGCCCGTTGTACGGATATCCAGTTCGACACCTGACGCCTTCTTGAGCCGCGACACGAGGTTTGGCGGAATCTGTGTTACAGCATCGACCTCACCTGTGACCAGCGCATTGACCCTCGCCACGTTATCGTTGATCGCAAGCATCTGGATCGATTCGAAGTTTGCGCGATCCGGCATGAAGTAGTTCTCGTTACGCACGAGCTGTGCTTTCACACCCGGCTCGAAGGACTTGAGTTTGTAGGCGCCTGTTCCGATTGCCGGGTCCCACGACACGGCACCGTCCTTTGAGGGCAGGATCGACAGCATGTACTCCGCCATCAGGACAGGAAAGTCGGCACTTCCTGCAGACAGGTCGAACACGACCGTGTCGCCGTCGCCGAAAACCTTCTCGACCGCCGACAGAACTGCCGACATTGGCGACTTGGTCTTTGGATCGAGGTGCAGTTGCATCGACGCGATGACATCCTCGATCGTGACGGATTTGCCGTTGTGGAACTGGACGCCCTTGCGGAGTTTGAAACGCCATTGCTTGGCGTCATCCGACGACTCGTAACTTTCTGCCAGCAACGGTGTCAGCTTGCCGTCCGGGCGCACTTCCATGAGCGTGCTGAAGACCGCTGTGCGGGTGACCTGGATGTACATGTCCGGCGGATGGGACGGCGTGAAACTGTCGGTCACCTGCGCACCATGACAACCGAAAGTGGCGTGCCCGCCCCTCTTTGGTGCTGCCTGCGCCAGGCGTGGCATGAGCACCGGCCCGGCCACAGCGGCCACACCCAATGCACTTACTCCTTCGACGAATGTGCGCCGCGAAATTCCATTGCCAACCATTTGGCTGTCTTTGGTCGTTTTATACTGATGGTTCATTTTGGATCCTTCCCTGTTAGATCGCTGGTCGTCCTTCTTGGTTGCCTCGACGGCTTTGCACCGTTTTTTTTTCCGGCGTGAGATCTCGATCCGACGAGTTCCGCTGGTTCAATAATTCCTGTATCTCGCTGTGTTCCGGCGCCGTGGCCGCGCCAAACCGTATCGTCGACAAGGCTGCCGCCGCATTGGCATAGCGCGCGGCGTCGACCGGGCTTGCGCCCTTGCTGAGCGCGGCAATGAAGGCACCCACATGGGCGTCGCCAGCACCATTGGTATCGACGGTATCGACGGCAAACGGATCGATGCGAAGCGGACTTTGCCCACGCGAAGCAAGCCAGCAGCCATCCACGCCACACCGCACAACCGCGCCACACCCGTTGTCCTGCAGCTTTTCGCTCAAAGCGGCGGCCGCCGCCTCAGGCGACGTTCGCCCGGTAATGGCCCGGGCTTCATAGGCGTTGGCACTGACCCACGTGGCCTTCGATATTGCGTCCTCGAGAATTGCAGTTGGAATGTTGTCTACAGATGGCGAAGGATCGAACACGAAGCGAGCGTCGCCAGGCAGTTGCGACAACCAACTGTGCATGGCAATCCGGCTGCCGGCATGAGCCAGCGCATAACCGGACAACAGGATCCAGTCGAACAAGGAATGGTCGATGGGCTCAAGCAGGGCGTCGTCCAGGATGCCGTCGGCACCATCCTTCGAAACAAAGGTCCTTTCGCCCAACCGGTCGACGAGGACGACACAATTCCCCTGATCGGCAAAGGCGGATTGGGGTTGCAACACTGCTATACCAGCATCGGCAATCTCGCGCCTGACGATATCGGCAAAAAGGCCGGTCCCGTGGGCACCGCCATAGGCAACATCGAGCCCGGCCCGTTTTGCCGCCATCATGGCATTGAATCCGCCACCGGCATTGATCGCGCACACCCGCGCTGAGGCTTCACCGCCGGGTGCCGGCACTGAATCGATCTGATAGATCAGATCAACCACCACGCCCGACATCTGAAGCATTTTCCCCTGGGTCATCCGGTCTGCTCCGCCAGCACGGCTCTTCTGTCCCGCATTTGCCGGATATCGAGGAGCCGCGCCACGAGGGCGTCCAACGCCAGGTCGTTTACAGATTTCAGTTTCGTGACCTTGTCGCCGGGCATCGACGAAACACCACTGCAGGCCCCTGTCATACCCGCTGCAATGGCGCCAATCGTATCGGTATCTCCGCCCAGGTTGGCGCTCAGAACACCGGCTTTCCAGGCGTCGCCGTCGGCGAATTTGAACACGGCAAATGATGCGGGAATGGATTCATGGCTGATAACGCTGGTTCCAACCTGATCGGCAATTGTCCGGCGGAAGTCGTCATCCGACCGGTTCGACGCAAGGTTCAGAGCATGGGCCATGCGATCTGCAACATTTGCCGAAGCACGGTCATGTCCGCGGTTGGCACCGGCTGCGGCTGCCGCCAGTGCGAGTGCAACGGCGTCGTCGGTGTTGCCTCCGTCCAGCCCGGTACTGATTGCTGCTGCAACTGCGGAAGCAGCCGATATCGCCGCGGCCGTGTTGTGGGTGATCCGGCACGTGATCTCAACCTGGTCCACGAGTCCGGACAGGGGTTCGACCGGTGTTGCTATGCCTACTGGCGCGATCCGCATGGCGGCGCCGTTGGTATCGCCAAAGCGTCCGACACTGTCTGGAGGTTCACCCTTTGCCAGGGCTTCCAAGGCTCGCTTGGTGGATGGCCCTAAAAGATCCTGGAGGTTGCGCGCCCTGACATCGACTTCCCAATCAGCAAGCAGACGCGCCCAACCAGACTCATCAAACAAATCCGGGGATGCAACAATGTGCCGGGCCAGAAGCAGAGTCTGCTCGGTATCGTCGGTCACTGATCCGGCGACCAGACCGTGCGACAAAGGATGGTCGCTTGCCGGTTCGACAAAATCTTCGACACGACCGTAGGCCCGCGTAATTTCTTCAGGCGTCAGCGACTGGGTGGGCATGCCCAGCGCGTCCCCCATGGCGCCGCCGAAAAGAGCCCCAAGGGCTCTGTCCGTCCGGTCAAGGAGTGCAGCTTCAGACATCTTCAGAATTCCAGATGCAGGCCGAAGCGCGTCGGGTCCAGGATGCTCTCGACAAATTCGACGATTTCACCAGACGCCGTCCGGGTCAGACGCCTGAGCCGGAGCATGGGTTGGCCCGCCTTCCGCCTCAGAAGCTTTGCATCCGCCTTGGAAAGTGCCGGCAGTATCTCCGCCCATTCCTCGCCGTGATCGACTACGAACCCGGTTGCCGCCAGCGTATCGCCGAGCGATCCGTTCAACAGGCCACTGCCCAGCACATCGCCAAATTCCGGACGCCATGGCGACCGGCTGCGCTCCAGCGATATCCCGACACCGTCGCCGCGCAGCACCCTGATCCGGTTGACACACAGGAACTCGGTCGGTTCGATCTTGAGAAAGGAACACGTGCCCGGGCACTCACACCGCTCAATGTTCAAAATGCGCGTATCGACTTCATCGGCTGTCTTCGCCAGGGCAAGTGTCCACCCGAGCGCGTTGTCGATTGACGCGCCATCATAAGTGACGAACGAGCCCAGACCCGACCGTGTCGTAATCAGGCCCTGGTGGGCGAGCTGCTCCAGACCTTTGCGAACCGTGTTGCGGCTGACTGAAAATCGTCGAACAAGTTCATTCTCGCTGGCCAGCTGATCTCCCCGGGCGATCTTTCCCGAGCGGATATCCTGCTCAAGCGTCTGGGCTATCTGTTGGGATTTCGGCAAACCTATTTGTAGCTTCATGTCGATCCGGGTTCAGGGTCACAAAGAGTCAGACCTGTTCGCTCTTGTACGATCCTGTCCAATCCTGTTCCTACTTGTTCATACCTGTATACTAGCCATATTGAATTCGAGCTGTCAAGAAATTGCCGGTCAACATCGGAATACAGGTGAAACTCGGCGACCGGCGGCAGGTCTCGCCGGGCGGTTCACGCGACTGTCGGAATAGCAGAGTGGAGACTAGAGAGAGTTCAGTCGAGGTCGCGCCAGCATGTAAAAACAGCGTTGCGAACTGAACGGTGGACGAATGTGTGTGCCGTTGCGTCCTGCGCCTCTTTACCGGTGAGATAGGCATATGTCTCGTCCAGTTGGCGCCGATCCTTGAAAGACATGATCACGTAGTACTCCGGGGCCTGTTCATCGTCAGTGTCCATCGGGGTATTGCGTTCGCGCCGGCCGATCTCACCGGACGACTCGACCATGCCCGCAGATACCATCTGCGCGGTAAACGTCTGATACTCGGCCCGAAATACATCGACCGTCACATCGGGCTCGATGTCAAATCTGCTGAGCATGTGGATCATCGCAGGACTAGCCCTCATCCTGCGGCGCGTCCGCCCCGTCTTCCATGAACCGAGCCATATCGCCATAACCGGTCATGCGAAACTCGTAGCGCAAACCCAGCTTGTCGGCCGCCGCCCGCGCCATGCGGTCCAGTTCCGGGTCTTCGATTTGCGCCAGGTAAACCAGTTTGTCGTAATTGCCGAAATACATCGGCAGGAGTTCGGGATGACGGTCGAGCCCGAGGCCCTGCCAAACCAGGTGATCGAAATGCCGCGTAAGATAGTCGGTCAGAAAAAACGTGGCGATGTCATCGTCATGACGATCGGCAAAAGCATCATTGCCGGAAAAGAACGAATAACAGTGCGGTCCGTCAATGCGCTGGACGCCCTCTTCTTCAAGAACCTTGTCGAGAAGGCCGCCGGTGCCGCAATCGCCGTATAGCACAAGCATGCGGTCGTACTTGCCGCGGCCCTCGTGAATTTTTGCACGAACGCCTTCGGGGATCTTATCGGGTGTGTTGTGCCAAATCGCCGGCAGGCAGGTCACCGTAAAGGCTTCCCACCTGTTGAGTTCCATCAATGCCGTGATTTCACGCGCCAGCGCACCGCACGCGATGAGGAGTGTTCTCCCCTCACCGCGTTTCGGTTTTTTCCGCACCATCGATCACGCCTTTGGCGGCCTGATCGTCAGGCCGAAGCGAGCTGGTTGTGTTTCCGGTTCATGAGTTCTTTTGCCGTCTCGACGGCAACAGCCGCGTCACGGCAATAGGCGTCCGCGCCGATCGCATCTGCGAACTCTTCGTTGAGTGGAGCACCGCCTACCATGACGATATACTTGTCGCGCAGGCCCTGCTCCTTGAGCGTGTCGATCACGACCTTCATGTAGGGCATGGTCGTGGTCAGCAAAGCCGACATCCCCAGAATGTCCGGATCGTGCTCCTCGAGCGCCTCAAGATAGTTTTCAACCGGGTTGTTGATGCCCAGGTTGATGACCTCGAAACCGGCACCTTCCATCATCATGCCGACAAGGTTCTTGCCGATGTCATGGATGTCGCCCTTGACCGTGCCGATGACCATCTTGCCCATGCGCGGCGCGCCGGTGGCGATCAGGAGTGGGCGCAAGATCGACATGCCGGCCTTCATCGCGTTAGCGGCCAACAGAACTTCTGGCACGAACAGGATGCCATCGCGGAAGTCGATACCGACAATCCGCATCCCTTCGACCAGCGCTACCGTCAGAACCTTGTAAGGCGCCCAGCCGCGGCCGAGAAGGATATGCACCGCCTCCTCGATCTCTTCCTTGAGCCCGTCGTAAAGATCGTCATGCATCTGTTGGACAAGCTCATCATCATCCAACTCGTTCAGATCGAGATCGTCTTCTTCTTCAGCCATTTAGCGCTCCAACTCAACAAGAGTTCAATTTGATCCCTAATTTCACCAGATTTAGAATTTTTATACGAGAATTGACGCTTTAACGCGACATTTTTTGGCATCGGTGCGACCAATTTCGCCGACGCGACAGCCCGCCGAAACAATCCGCGATTGTCAAGACCGATGTTCGGTTTTGCGTTAACAGGGTTGCTGCACTGCAGCATTGCAGCAATCGCAGGCGACAGGGATTATTGGCGTATGCTAGCGTCATCAGAATTTGCGAGTCACCCAAAAGCGTTGCAGGTCTGAAATGAGCATCCGAACAATCGCTATCATGCTTCTGGCACTCTTCTTCCTGACCGGCTGCGAGGAAGAAAAACCGCCGGCCGAGGAAGTCATACGCTCGCTCAAGACCATGGTCGTGGACAGTCTGGCCCAAAGCCAGGTCCGCAAGATTGCCGGCCTTGTAGAAGCGGAAACGGTGACCGACCTTTCCTTTGAAATTTCAGGCAAAGTAACCGACATCAAGGTTGATATCGGCGACACAGTCAATGTCGGCGAGGTCGTCGCGGCCATGGACCGCGAGCCCTATGAATTGCGGGTGAAATCGGCCACCGGCGAGTTGGACAAGGCGAAAGCCCAGTTCGCGGACGCCGAACACAAATACAAGCAGCAGTCGCAACTCTACCAGGAAGGCTTTGCCACCAAATCGAATTTCGACAAGGTCGAGGCCGATTTCAAAGCTGCAAGGAGCAGTGTCACGGTTGCAACCACTCAACTGGAAATATCCCGCAGGGACTTGCGCAATACCACCTTGAGCGCTCCATTCGCGGGACGTATTGCCGCCAAGCACGTCGAGGCCTTCACCGAAGTGACCGCCGGTCAGAAAGTTCTGCAATTGCAGAATGACGGCGCCCTCAACGTCCGAGTCAGCCTGCCCGAGACGCTCCTCCAACGGGTGGCCATCAATGACCAGGTCGAAGTGGCATTCGCCACAATGCCCGACACCAAGATCAAAGGGCATATTGCCGACATTGGTTCCCAGGCCGGCACCGCCAATTCATTTCCCGTCAAGATCGCGCTGGATGCATCCGATGTCCGCCTCAATGCGGGAATGACCGCGGAAGTTGAATTCAGTTTCAAGACCGATGCCACCGGAAATGCGTTCATACTCCCTCATTCGGCCATTCTTGCCGGCCCGAAGGAAGGAACGGCTTACGTGTTCCTCTACGACGCGGCCGCCAGTGTCGTCAGGCGCAAGACAGTCACCCCGGTGAACATTAAAGACAACAATGTGGAAGTCGTAGGCGAACTCAAGAAAGGCGATATCATTGCTGTGGCGGGGGTCTCCTTTCTTGTCGACAACATGAAGGTGCGCCTTCTGGAAAACGGTGACTGAGACCGGTTATGCGCGCCCTCACCCAGTTTGCCCTTGATAACCGCATGGCCTGCCTGTTGGCCGTGCTTGTCGTCATGCTCGCCGGTCCTGTCAGTTTTCAGTCACACCCCTCAAGGGAAGATCCGGCGATCACGATCCGCTCGGCGGTCGTCACCGCCCAGTTCCCCGGCATGTCGCCGGAGCGCATCGAAAACCTGATCACCAAGAAGCTGGAGGAGAAGGTCCGGGAGATGCCTGAGGTCGACTCGATCGTGTCGATTTCAAGCACCGGCAACACCACCGTCAAGATCGAATTGCACGACCGGTACTTCAACATTGCACCGATCTGGCAGGACCTGAGAAACAAGATGAAGGATGTTGCCGGCGATCTGCCGGACGGCACGCTCGGGCCCTTCGTCAACGACGACTACGGCAATGTCGCCATGGCGACAATTGCGATCACGGCGGAAGGTTTTTCTCTGGCCGAGATGAGAACCACCGCCCGCGCGCTGCGGGACCGGCTCTATGCCGTAAAGGGTGTCAGCAAGATTGAGCTCTTCGGTGTCGAACCGGAACGGATATTCGTCGAGTTTTCGAACACCCGCCTGGCCCAGTTGGGATTGTCACCGCAAAGCCTCGTCAACACGTTGCAACAGCAGAACATTGTTCTGCCTGGCGGTAAAGTCGAAGCCGGCAAGGTCTCTTTCTCAATCGAACCTACGGGCAACTTTGAAGCTGTTTCGGAAATCGGCGCTGTACCGATCGAACTCCCCAACCAAACCGGTCAGGTTGTGTATCTGCGGGATTTCGCAACAATCTCACGCAGTTATGTGGACCCCCCGAAAGCACCGGCATTCTTCAACGGAAAACCAGCTATTGTTCTCGGTGTCTCCATGGTCGACCAGTTCGATGCCCTGGCCTTCGGCGAGGCAATGGAAAAACGCATTGGCGAACTCGAGAACACCCTGCCCATTGGCTACACGCTTTCGCTCGCAACATTTCAGCCAGCCGACATTTCCAACGCGTTGAACGGCGTCATGTCCAATCTTTATCAGACGATTGCCATCGTCCTGGTCGTCGTCATGGTGTTTCTGGGCTGGCGTCTGGGACTGATCGTCGGTGTCATGGTGCCGCTGACGATGCTGCTCTCAATCCTCGTCATGCGCTATATCGGCATCGAACTTGAGCGCATGTCCCTTGCCTCTTTGATCATCGGACTGGGACTGCTGGTCGACAACGGCATCGTCGTCGCCGAGGAGATCTCCATCCGTCTTTCGATCGGGATGGATCGCCGCGAAGCTGTCATTTCAACCGGTCAGGACCTCGCCCTCCCGTTGCTCAGTTCAAGCCTGACGACGATACTGGCCTTCATGCCGCTTATGCTGGCGGAAAACACGGCCGGCGAATACACGCGCTCCCTCTCTTTGGTAATTGCAATAGCCCTGTTGGGCTCATGGCTTCTGGCCATGACGATCACGCCGTTATGCTGTTACTGGTTTGCCAAGACACCGGAGCCGGTCGACGAAAAAACAGCCTATTCCAGCCGGTTCTTCAACACTTACCGTTCAATTCTGACCGCTGTTCTTGGGCATAGACTGATTTCCCTGGGCGTCGTGCTGGCAAGTCTTGTTGGCGGCATATGGCTGTTTCAGTTTGTACCCAAGATATTCTTCCCCGCCTCAGAGCGTGCGCAGTTCCAGGTTTATCTGGACCTGCAGGTCGGCGTAAACACCCATGCAACACTGGAAAGCACCGCGCGATTCAACAAGTGGATCAATGACAGGAAACTCAACCCCGAGGTCACCAGCACGGTCTCCTATGTAGCCTCCGGCGGACCCCGGTTTTTCCTGTCTCTGAATCCCAACGACCCGGATCCACATCGCGTGTTCGTTCTGGTCAACACCACCGGTCCTCAGGCAAACGGTGTCCTGATCAAACGCGTTCGGCAACATCTGCTGGAGCAGTTTCCCGAAGTTCGCGGCGAAGTAAAACCATTGTCCATGGGGCCTGGCGAAGCCGGCCTTCTGCAATTCCGGATCTTCGGTCCTGAAACCGAAAAACTGGCCGAACTCAACGCCGCACTGCAATCGGCAATCCGCGCAATTCCAGGCATCCGCGACCTGAAGGACGACTGGGAAAACCGGACAATAAAAGTCATGGTCAAGGTTGACCAGGCACGGGCACGCCGTGTGGGCCTCTCGTCGCAGACCATCGCCCAGGCCCTCAATGCCGCCCTTTCGGGCACTGCAGTTACCGATTTCCGCGAAGGTGACACCGCCATCCCTGTGGTGCTTAGGGCTATTGAGGAGGACCGCGCAAATCTCGATCGCATTCGCACACTGTCAATAATGTCCACATCCGGCGAGGCGATCCCCCTGTTGCAGGTCGCCGACTTTTCCGGAGAACCACAATTCTCCCAGATTCGCCGCCGCGATCTGGAACGCGCGATAACCGTGTCCGTCAAGCATGCATCCATGACGGCAAGCGAGTTCTACGCCATCCTCAAACCCGCCGTTGACAAGATCGCGTTGCCACCGGACTACCGGATCGAACCGGCCGGTGAAATCAAGGACAGCGGCGAAGCCCAGTCGGCTTTGTTTGCAAATATGCCGCTTGCGCTCGCCCTGATCCTGTTCATTCTGGTGCTGCAATTCAAGGGTTTCCGCAAACCGGTCATCATCCTGTCGGTCATCCCCCTGACCCTGATTGGGGTATCCATCAGTCTGCTGATCGCACCGGGCGCCGTCTTCGGATTCATGGCGACGATGGGGCTGCTGTCGCTCGCCGGCATCATTATCAACAACGCCATCGTACTCATCGACCGCATCGACACTGAACTCGAGCGCGGCGCATCACCCGCCGAGGCCATTGTCGAAGCATCGGTCAAACGTCTGCGGCCGATATTGATGACCACCCTGACCACAATCCTCGGTTTGGCGCCGATAATTCTTTCCGGCGACGTTCTGTTCTACGATCTCGCCATCGTTGTGGCCGGCGGCCTCGCAGCCGGCACCCTGCTGACACTGGGTGTTGTGCCGGTATTGTTCAGCTTGTTCTACCGGGTCGAGCACGCCTGATGCCAACACGGCACCCCCGGCATCAAAAGCCGGTCAAACTGAGGTCGCACCCAAGGTGCGGATTCGCGAACACAAGGCACACAGGAAAATGAACCTCGCCATGTATCATCTCTATGCAGACGCCGGCTAGATGCCAGGCGACAACGACATCATCGATAAGCATCTGGTCAGTGTGGAATCGGAGCTCCGCGACCTGTTTGCCGCGAACCAGACCGATCCCGCCCGTTTTCTGAGGTCGGCAGCTCATCAGTTTGGCAATGGCACCCCCTATTGCGACCTTTCGAAGGCGCACATGCACGATCCCGATTTCGTTATCTTCCAACATTTCAGATCGACGCTTGATCTGATTGTCGACGTCGGGGCGAACAACGGTATGTCGGCCATATCCATATGGGTCTCGGGGTCGCCGGCACGGGTAACCAGTTTTGAAGCCCTTGGGGTCCACGAAACATCGCTACAGGCCGTCAAGGCGGCTTTCGGTGACAGGTTCGAGTACACGATCATCGGGATTGGTAAATCGGACAGTGTTTGCGAATTCATAATACCGGTAGTCAATGGACATGGGTTGAGTGCCATGGCCACTGCGTCAGCGGATATTCACTGGCGGTCTCTCGCTGAGAATACCATCAGGTTCGGCGCCCTGGAAGATTTGCAGGCCGGCCAAGACGTCGAACTGGATCTAGCGTTCGAAGAAGCCCCGGTTACGACACTGGACAACGCACTGGCAGTTTATGCCGATCTAAGTGACGATGAACGCATCGTAGCGATCAAAATCGACGTGGAAGGCCTTGAGCCCGACGTCATCGCTGGAGCCACGGACGTTCTGTCCACACAACGTCCGTTGTTGCTCATCGAAAGTGGCTGCTACCACACTGAAATGATTGGAAAGCTTGCATCCATGGGCTACAGGATTGCACGCAGACAAGGCAATCAGCTGTACCCTTGCGAACGGGCGGAAGAGGCGTTGAACACGTTTTTTTACCACAAGGACCGTATGTCGGACTATCAGGATATCGGATTGATGCCGCACCCCGGATTTGGCGCGGGCCTCTCCATCTTGCGACGCGTGCGCAGGTATTTTCAGAATCCCGGGCACAAGAAGGCTACAAACTGATCTCATTGCGGACAAACAAGGATTCCGGCAACCTCGCCACCTTCATCCTGTAACAACAGGTAACGGGATGGCGCTCATAGGAAATGCATTTTGAAAATTACGATTGGCGTAACCACACACAACAGATCTCACTCTTTGAGAAGGCTGATGCAGTCCTTTGCGCAGCTCGATCTTGCAAATGTTGAAGCGGTTGAGTTTGTGGTTGTCGCCAACGCCTGCACGGACGACAGCGTTAAGGTGCTCCAGGAATTTGAGAAGGTATTGCCGCTAAAGATTGTCGTTGAGAACAGGTTGGGTGTGGCGCACGGGCGCAATGCCGTTGTCGACAACTCAACCGGGGATGCAATCCTGTGGACTGACGATGACATTACAGTGGGGCCTGAGTGGGCGAGCACATATGTCAGGCTCTTCGAGGAACATCGGGACGTCGATTTTTTTGGCGGACCGATCGAACCCCGCTTTGAAGGCAATCGAGTGCCGTCATGGATCGATACCGCATTGCGGCACGTGCCATCCTCCTATGCAAAGCTAAATCTGGACCCAAAGTCCCGCCCATTTGTCGCCGACAGCCAGGAAGAACCATACGGCGCCAACATGGCGATTCGCTCCAGAGTGCTCGGCCGGACCCCGTTTGATCCAAGTCTTGGTCGTGTAGGGCACAACCAGCTGTCCGGTGGCGAGGAAACCCGGCTGATCCGCAACCTTGTGTCGGCCGGACACGTGGGCTGGTGGGTCAACAGCCCCTGCGTTAGCCATTGGATTGACGAATCCCGGCAAACTGTTGAATACCTTAAGAACTACTGGTTTCACGTGGGCTGCGATGAATTTGGAATCTTTTCGCCGGATCAACGCGCCGAACGGTTAGCAATACCCTTGTGGGTCAGGCGCTGGCGGAAACTGAAATTTTGGGCGAAATTCCAGATGGCGTTTCTGAAGGATCATCCTGATGAATGGGTACCAGCCTTGCGCGAGCACCAATTGGAGCGGGGACGCCTGCATTTTGTGTCGTCGATCGGTGTTGCAGATCAATCACCAGAAACATCCGGACAATGGATCAAATGACGCCGTCCAGCGACAAAAAGGCAATCGATCTTGCATCTGAGGATCCCGTCGGCGGTCCGGTTCCGGTGGCGCTGATTGTGGGAATGCCGTGGTTCCGCTCAGGGACTGCAAACGTCATGCAGTCCCAGGTGAAGTATTTCAAGGATTTGGGCCTGCGCACAATATTCGCTTGCGTGCCGAGATTTACGGAGGATTTTTCGACGCCCAGTAGGATCACAAATCTCTACCGCCTCGCCGGTGACCTTGAGGCAGACGAGGTACATTTTGCAGACTGCCTGCCACACAAGGTGTTCCCGGAGGTATCCTTGCGGCAGAAGTTGATGGACAGGTTATTCCGGAAGCGCGACAACGCCTTGGAAACAGCTTTCAAACTTGCCGCTCACAGTGAAATTCCTCCACAATTGAAGAGGAACTTGCGCAATGAGTCCTTCCACGTGATCATCGTCAACCATGTCTACGCAATGCCGTTTGCGCTGCGGATTGTCAATTTTCTGCGAAAACAGGGCAAATCGGTGCCGGTTGTGTCGGTTACCCACGATGTGCAGACTCTGATCCTGCTGGACAACAATCTGATTCGTGGCGTGTCAAATGAGGAGACGCTTGAAGAACTTGACGAACTCGAAACCGAGCTCGAATTCCTGGGTCACTCCGATGCGCTGATTCATGTCGGAGATTTCGACCAGCAGTTTTTTGGCCGTAAACTGCCCGGTATTCCGCAAACCACAGTCTATCCGTTCGTCGCTCCAATCCCGCTGCCCCCGTTGGCGCACGAGAGGAATGGTGATGACGGCTTCATTTTTGTTGGCACCGCCCACATAGCAAACGTGAAAGCGATGGAATGGTTTTTTGTCAACGTCTGGCCGCTGCTTGACGGCACGCCTCCGAAGATAAGAATATTTGGAGGTGTATCGGCTGAATTCAATCGTCTGTTTCCGGATCTCTACGCCAGGCACCGGTCGCTCTTTAACGGCAAGGTCGACGACCTCGCGACAATCTATGCCGGCGCAACCGCCGTACTGGCACCGATGGTGAGCGGTCGCGGCATTTCGGTAAAAACCATCGAAGCCGCGGCAACCGGCAAACCGATCGTAGGCATGCCCCACGCCTTTCGCGGAATTTCCCGTGATATTGTCGAAGATTGTGGCATCGAAATTGCGAACAATGCAGTTGAATTTGCGCAGCTCATGAAACGAGCGTTGGCTGACCCGCAGCCCATGGCTGTTGCCAGCCGGAAACTGCACGAACGTCTGTTTCAGCACGAAGCCTTCACGGATGCCATGGACGGCGCGATGGCAAGCGCTGGCGTGCTCGTGCACCGTGACCCTCAGAAGTAGCCGACGCCCGGCACCGGGCTCAAGCAACTCAAGCTACAACACGAACCCATCCGGACTCAGCCGTTTGGCGACCTCTTCCAGCATGACATCGGTGGCGCCGCCACCGATCGCCTGCACCCGGGCATCGCGGACCATGCGTTCGATCGGAGTGCCAGCCATATAACCAAAACCACCGTGGAACTGCTGACAATCGTACATCACCTTATTGACCAGCCCGCCGCACAGCGCCTTGAGCATCGACACTTCCCGCACCACCTCCTGGCCCTGAGCCGCCCGCCAGGCGGTCTCGTGGACAAAACTGCGGGCGGCGGCCACTTGCGAACTGAGCTGGGCGATCCGGTTCCGGATGACCGGCTGTTGCCACAACGACTTGCCGAAGGCCGGCCGGTTGAGGGTGTAGTCCATGGTCAGTTCGAGCGCCTTGGTCGCCTCCCCCACCGCCTGGGCCGCCAGAGACAAACGCTCGTTCTGGAAGTTGCGCATGACGGCATAGAAGCCGTTGTTGATTTCGCCCAGAACACGGGACTCCGGAACACGGCAATCCTCAAGCACTAGTTCCGCCGTATCCGACGAACGCCATCCCATCTTGTCCAGCGTTCGCGCGACCGAGAAACCAGGTGTCCCCTTCTCCACGATGAACATGGAAATACCACGTGAGCCCTTCGCCTGGGTGTCGGTGCGGGCGGCAATGAAATAGAGGTCGGCATGAACCCCGTTGGTGATATAGATCTTCGTGCCATTGAGGACCCAGTCGCTGCCGTCCTTGACCGCCCTGGTCTTCATGGCAGCCACATCGGAGCCGGCGTCGGGCTCGGTAATCCCGACGGCCGTAATCATTTCGCCGCCAATAACAGCAGGCAGGTACGCGGCGAGCTGTTCCGGATTGCCGGCATTGGCCAGGTGCGGTGAGGCCATATCGGTGTGGACCAGAACCGTAATCGCAAAGCCGCCATAGGTCGACCGTCCCAGCTCTTCCGAAAGAACCGCAGTGCCGCGATAGTCCATTTCAGACCCGCCGAACTTTTCCGGATACCGCAACCCGAAGAAGCCCAGCTCCCCCATCTTCTTCAGAACCGGTCTTGGCACGAAGCCCTGAGCCTCCCAAGCGTCGCCGTGCGACTCCACCTCTTCACGCACGAACCGGCGCACCTGATCCTGGAGCATGACGTGTTCTTCATCGAGGAATGGCGAATTCATCTGTTCTGTATCCTGGTTCAGGTCAACGGAATCATGACGTGCGTCTGGTAGGCCGGGCGCTGCTTCAGGCTTTGGAACCAACGCTCCAAATTGCCGAGAGCCGGGCGTTCGATCTCGAGGTTCATGTACCGCCAGGTCGCCGCCCCGACGGGAATGTCGGCCATCGTAAAACCATCGCCAAGGACAAAAGCCTTGCCGTCAAGCTGGGCATCAAGGATCTTGAATGTCTCCCCGAGATGTGCGGCAAGGGCCGCACGTTTCTCCAGATCCTGCTGGTCGGGATGACCGCGCACCAAGCCCCAGAAAAGCGGAGTCAGATCGGCAAGAATCGTTGTCACCTTCCACTCCATCCATTGATCCGCAATCGCGCGTTGAAAGGCGTCGTGCGGACAAAGCGAACCGGACGCGTGTTTCGTACAAAGGTAGCGCACTATGGTTTGAGACTCCCACAGCGTCCTGCCGTCTTCGTCCAGCACCGGGATCAGGCGGTTGGGATTCTTGGCACCATAGGCGTCAGAGTCGAGCCCGCCGAACTCCCCCCCGACATCCACCCGCACATGTGGCAGCTCCAGTTCCCCCAGAGTCCACATGACTTTTTGCACATTGATTGAATTAGGGCGTCCCCAGATCTTGATCATGTAATCTACGTTTCCTTGCCTAATCAGAATTTTTCAACCCACGGGCGCAGTTCCATCTCCCAGGTCCAGGCGCTCCGGTGCTGGCGGAGAACATCCATGTAGCTCCGGGCTATGGCATCCGGGTCAAGCATCGAGTCCGGGTTGCCGGGTGCATCCACACGTTCGCTGCGCTGCGGGTTGCGGATGCCGCCATCAATCACGAAATGCGCCACATGGATGTTTTGCGGCTGTAGTTCCCGCGCCATGCTCTGGGCAAGTCCCCTGAGCGCGAATTTGCCCATGGCAAAGGAGGAAGAATTCGCATAGCCCTTCACGCTGGCTGAGGCGCCTGTGAACAACACCGCACCGTGTCCAAGTTCAAGCATTCCCCGAACTGCTTGCTGAGCCACCAGGAAGCCGCCGAATGCCGTCACCGCCAGCGCCTTCTCCACGTCTGCCGGATCCAGTTCGACCAGCGGGCCGCGGGCACGGGCGCTGGGGTTGTAGACCACCACATCGGGTATCCCGGCCTTCTCGGTCACATCGCGGAACAGACGTTCCACATCCTGGGTTGATGAGGCATCGCAGGCAAAACTCTCGGCCTTCAGCTCTGCGCACAGACTATCGAGTTTGGCGGTGTCACGGGCCGCCAGCGAAACCGTCAGACCTTCCTCGTGCATGGCCCGTGCAAGCGATCCGCTCAGTCCGCTTCCCGCACCGACGATTAGAGCTGACTTATAGTTCATGTCCGACATCAGATCCTCCTTGCAGGTGATTCTATCTGGTCACTTTTTTGCTTTCGCATTGCGATATTCATCCATCATTCCCGGTGTATCGACATCCGTCAGAACGCTGTCGTCGTCAAAATCTATTTCGCAGACCTTCTCTTCGTGAACGCCGATCAGATGCCGTGCGCCCACATCGCCCATCACCTGTTTCATGTCATCGAAGAACCGCGCGCCCCACAAGACCGGGTTGCCGCGCTTGCCATCGGTCAGGGGGACGCAGATCTCGCGCCCCTCCTCGCTGTTGAACGCCGCAATCAGCCTGTCCAAATGGACCGATTGTATGGCCGGCATATCGCCCAGGCAGAACAGTGCTCCGTCGATGTCGTCGCCGAGCACATCGAGACCCGACTTCATCGATGTGCTCATGCCGTCGGCAAAATCCGGATTGTGGGCAAACGTAATGTCAAGTCCCTCGAGCGCGCGTTCGACGGCTGGCGCCTCGTGACCGGTCACGACAACCACGCGCCCCGCCTGGCTGCCAAGGGCTGCCTCCACCACATGGCGGACCATTGGTTTCCGGGCCACGTCCATGAGGAGCTTGTTGCTCCTGCCCATCCGTGTCGAACGCCCGGCCGCCAGGACGACCGCTGCAATTCTGGCCATGCTTTTCGCCGAGGCATTGCGAACACTGCCCTCGCGCGGCTGCGGCCGCGTGGGAATTTCCTTGAGCAGTCCCCCAACGCCCATACCGGCAATATTGTCCGCCCCGACAGGCACATCCGCCATGATCCGTTGCAGCACCCAGTCGAAACCATTGAGCTTGGGCGACCGTGCGCAACTCGGAACCCCGATCACGGGCGTACCGGCAAGGTCCCCCAGCATCAGCAGATTGCCGGGGTCGACCGGCATTCCGAGCCGGGAGACGACCCCGCCCGCCTTGGTCAGACCCAGCGGGATAACATCATTTCTGTCAGCGATCGCAGAAGCCCCGAGAACCAGGACCAGCGAACACCTGGCCGAAACCTGGTTTTCGATCGCTTTGCGGACGGCTTCGGGGTCATGGTCAACGACTTCCCCGTGAGAGACCTCTCCGTCAAGCCCCTCAACCCTGTCGCTCAGGACTTTTCTGCTCTTGTCGAGAAGAGCCTCCTTCATGCCGTCCAGCCGGGTCAGAACGATCCCGACCTTCTTTGCAGCGAATGGACGCACCGATATCTTCCTGCCGGATTCGGCCAGTTCGCAGACCCGGGTCAGAATTTCGCCATCGACCGCATAGGGAATGATCTTGACGGTCGCCAGCATCTGACGGTGGTCAGCCTGCTCGAAGGGCGTCACTGTCGCAACCGTAATGCTTTCATGGATACGATTGACCGCCGTGATCGCCGCGGCGTCGATTTCGGCCAGGCCACGCGCATTTGCATAAATGTTGGCCCGGCCAGTGAAGGGTTCCGAAACAACCACATTGTCACCGGCAAATGCTGCAGCAAGGGCCGCCGCCGCCCGGTCTTCATGAACATCGGTGTGCTCTATTCTGGCCGCAGTGACCGTCGCCAGACCGTCTGCGCGGAGCACAGCGATGTCGGCTTCACTCAACGTCCGCCCCTTCTTGAACACGCCTTCAGAATGGCGCACCGAATGCGCAAGAACAGCACCGGTCGCTTGATCGAGAGGAACCGGACCGAACTTCATGCTGCCCGCATTTCCGGCTTGCGCAGTGCCATCGTGACCTCGGCAATAATGGAAATGGCAATCTCAACCGGCCCGCGCGCACCGATGTCCAGCCCGATCGGCGCATGTATGCGGCCGATCGCACTCTCTTCCAGTCCGGCTGTCTGCAGTCTTTCCCGCCGCGCGGCGTTGGTTTTCCGGCTGCCAAGCGCACCGATGTAGTAAGCCTCCGACCTGACCGCCCTGGACAATGCCGGATCGTCGATCTTGGGGTCATGGGTCAGTGCGACGATAGCAGTGCGCCGGTCGACAGACAGGTCGCCCCATATTTCATCGGGCCATTCAGCCCGTAGATCGATCCCTGGAAAGCGTTCAGGTGTCGCAAACGCGCCGCGTGGATCTATGACCGTGATCGCGTATCCTGCCTGTTGCGCAACCGGGACAAGCGCCTGGGCAATATGCACGGCACCGATGATGATCATGCGCAGGGGCGGGTTCTGCACGTGCAGAAAGACCTCGCCCGCGTCGGTTTGCACCATCGCACTCTGATCGGATCCAAAAACCCTTCGCGCAGCGTCATGAACCGGGTCGTCGTCTTCCAGTGCATCGGGATACAGCAATGTCTGGCTGCCGGACTTCAGATTGGTGGCCAGAATGACGGGGCGCTTGTGCTCCCGGTCGTCGATCAGTTGGTCGAGGGTTGAATTGCGCATGGCCTAGCCGTCATCTCCAACCCGTTCCACATAAACCCGAATGGTGCCGCCGCAGGCAAGTCCTGCCTCCCAGGCGGTCTCGTCGGAAACACCGAATTCAAGCACCTTTGGATCGCCGTTTTCGATAACGCCGAGCGCCTCCGTGACAACTGCGCCTTCGACGCATCCGCCCGATACGGATCCCTCAAAGTTGCCGTTGCCGTCGATCACCAGTTGACTGCCGACCGGTTGCGGCGCCGAACCCCAAGTCTGAACCACTGTCGCCAAGGCAACACGACGGTTTTCCTTGGTCCAGCTTGATGCAGATTCCAGAATGCCGGTTCCCGATAGACCCATGATCAGTTCCTTCGACAAAAGGTTTTGTTCTGTACAATTATCCTACGCGGCCGATCTCAACCAGTCGCGTGGGTCGGCGGTATATGACGTGCCTCCGGCCAGCGCCAGCGCCAAGGCATCAAGACTCTCCAGATTATGCACCGGCCTGAATTCGTCAACATGCGGCAGCATAGCCCTTATCCCCAGCGCCCGCGCTTCAAATCCGTCAAACCGCAAAAGCGGGTTGAGCCAGACGAGTCTCTTGCAGGATCGGTGCAGCCGATCCATCTGGGCCTCAAGATCACCATCCTCCTCGCGGTCAAGTCCGTCTGTGATCAAAAGCACATGCGCACCCTGCCCCAGAACCCGGCGCGACCAGTTCTTGTTGAAATCGCCCAGACAGGCACCGATCCGCGTGCCCCCCGACCAGTCAGAGACATCCTCGGTCACCCGGTCGAGCGCATCGTCCACGTCCTTGGTCCGGAGATGGCGCGTTATGTTGGTCAGCCGTGTCCCGAACACGAAGGTGTGCACGACAGCGCCGTCGTTGGTAATCGCATGAAGAAAATGCATGAACAGCCGGCTGTAGCCACTCATGGAACCGGAAATGTCACACAGCACGACCAGGGGTGGAATTTTATGGATCCGCGACCTCTGCTTGATGCCGGTCAGGTTGCCGCCGGTGCGCAGGCTGGACCGGATGGTCGCCCTCATGTCGACGCGCTCACCATTCGGTGCCGCGCGGAACCGGCGCGTCGCGGCACGAGGTTTACGCAGACGCAGACGGGCGATGGCACGCCTCGCCTCTTCCTGTTCCCGGGACGTCATCTGCTCAAAATCCATCTGCCGCAGAACCTCGCGATCCGAGAACGTCATCGTTGCATCGATTTCGACGTTGGGTTCGTCGGAGTCGGATTCCCGGGACGGCGCGTCCTGATCACCGAACATGGCCTCCGCGAGACGTGCGCGGCCCGGATCGGGCTTCCTGTCGACACCGGCAGCAATTTCTGGCATCAGCATGGACATCATCTGCTCCAGAAACTCAGGCTTCCTCCAGAAAACATGGAACGCCTGATCGAAAATATCGCGCTGATCCCTGCGGTGTACGAACACCGCGTGCAGCGTCCAGTAGAAGTCCGCACGCTCCCCGAAACCGGCGGCTTCCACGGCCCGCACCGCATCGGTGACCGCCCCCGGCCCAACCGGCAGCCCGGCCCGTCTGAGAACACGGGCGAAATGCATGATGTTTTCTGCCATTCGTCCGCCACTGTGATTTGCAAGTGACATCAGTGCGACCGTTACAGGGCGGCAGCGGAGATTTCCGCGCGCACCTGATCAAGGAGCCGCTTGGCCTCGCTGCCTTCCAGTTGAGCAATATCATCCTGATATTTCAGGATGACACCCAGAGTATCGTTGATGACCGCCGGATCCAGGGTGAGTTTGTCCAGTGTCGACAGGGCCGTCGCCCAGTCAAGCGTTTCAGCAACGCCGGGACGTTTGAAGAGATCCTCCCCCCGCAACGCCTGGACAAAGCCGACAATCTCGGCCGACAGCCTCTCGCCGGCACCCGGGACCTTGGCATTTAGAATTCTTAACTCCCTTTCCGCGTCCGGGTAATCGACCCAGTGGTAAAGACACCGCCTTTTGAGGGCGTCATGAATCTCGCGGGTCCGGTTGGACGTGATCACAACGATCGGAGGGTTGGCCGCCTGCCGGGTTCCGATTTCCGGGATCGTCACCTGAAAATCCGACAGCACTTCCAGGAGGAAGGCCTCGAACGCCTCGTCCGTGCGGTCGAGTTCGTCGATCAACAGCACCGGCGCGCCGGACGCGTCTTCTTCCAACGCCTGGAGAAGCGGCCGCTTGATCAGGAACTCTTCGGAAAAAATGTTGTCGGACACGTCTGTGGCACTACCCTGTGCCTCTGCAATCCTGATGCGGATCATCTGAGCCGGGTAATTCCACTCATAGACGGCACTGGAAACATCAAGACCTTCATAGCACTGCAACCGGATCAGCCGCCTGCCAAGCGATTTTGCCAGGACCTTGGCGATTTCGGTCTTGCCGACACCAGCCTCGCCCTCGAGAAACAGCGGCCTGCCCATCTTGAGACTCAGGAACAAAACGGTAGCCAGAGCCCGATCGGCGACGTAGTCAGCACCGGCAAGCAGGTCAACCGTCTGGTCAATTGAATCAGGCAGTGCCATTGGCATGGTTGTTGTATCCAGGTTCAAGGCTCTAAATCATATCAGCCCGCGAACCGATCCGGGTCCGCGGGCTGTGTTTCTTTCAATCAAGACTGGCAGGATTTTTGCCGACCGTTCAGCCACATGCAGCAACAGCTCTCTTTGCCATCACGCCCACGAGGTGCGCACGGTACGCGGCTGACGCATGAATATCGCTGTTGAGGCCGTCCGCGGAAACGGAAATGCCACTCACCGCATCGGCGGAGAAACTGGACCCGAGCGCCTGTTCCATTTCAGCCACCCGGAACACACCTGGTCCGGCACCGGTCACGGCCACGCGGGCCCCACCGCCGGTGTCGGCCACCATCACGCCCACCAGGGCATAACGCGACGCCGGGTTGTCGAACTTCTGGTACGCCGCTTTGCCGGGCACAGGAAAGCTCACCTTTGTTATGATCTCTCCCTCACCAAGCGCTGTCTCGAACATGCCGGTGAAGAAGTCATCGGCGCCGTGCGCGCCCTTGTTGGTGTGGATCGTCGCCCCAAGGCCGAGGCATGCCGCAGGATAGTCGGCCGCCGGATCGTTATTGGCGACCGAACCTCCGATCGTGCCCCTGTGGCGCACATGTGGGTCGCCGATCATGCCTGCCAGATCGGCAAGGGCCGGAATGGCGTTTCTGACCTCGCTGGACGCGGCAACTTCCGCATGCGTCACTGCCGCACCAATCGTGACAGTAGAGCCATCCGACGAAATGCCGTGCAGCTCTCCGACGCCCGCGATGTCCACCAGATCCGAATGGCTGGCCAGCCGCTGCTTCATGGTCGGCAGCAGGGTCTGTCCGCCTGCCAGCAAGGTTGCGTCCTCGTCTGAACCCAGCAGAGACGCGGCTTCCGCCACGCTGCCGGCTTTGTGATAGGTAAAATCATACATATCGGTTGTCCTTGCCAGTTATTCTGCCGCGTCTGCAGCAGCGTTGTTCTGAATTGTCTGCCAGACGGTTTGCGGGCTTGCCGGCATCGGCAAATCAACCACGCCGAGCGCATCCGTGATGGCGTTCATGACGGCAGCGGGCGCTGCAATCGCTCCAGCCTCCCCGCAGCCCTTGATACCCAACGGATTGCTGGGACAAAGAGTGGTCGTCAATCCGACATCGAAGTTCAGCAGATCGTCGGCGCGCGGCATGCAGTAGTCCATGTAGGACCCTGTCACCAGCTGGCCGCTGTCGTCGTAGACGCAGCCTTCCAGCAAGGCCTGCCCAACACCCTGGGCGATACCGCCGTGCACCTGCCCTTCGACGATCATCGGGTTGATCACCTGACCGAAATCGTCGACCGCCGTGAAGTTGACGATCGTCGTAACGCCCGTTTCCGGGTCGACCTCCACTTCGCAGATGTGACAGCCGGCCGGGAAGGTGAAGTTGGTCGGGTCATAGAACGCACCCTCCTTCAGGCCCGGTTCGAGATCCGAACCGGCCAAACCGTGCGCGGTGTAGGCATTGAGCGCCAGGCCGGCAAACGGCATTTCCTTATCCGTTCCAGCCACCGAAAAAACGCCGTCCTTGAACTCGATGTCCTGTTCGGAGGCCTCCATCAGGTGGGCGGCAATCTTGCGGGCCTTGGCCTCCACCTTGTCCAGGGCGTGCGAGATCGCAGACATGCCCACGGCCCCTGACCGGGAACCATACGTACCCATGCCAAACTGAACCTTGTCGGTGTCGCCGTGAACGATCTCCACCTGATCGATCGGAATCCCCAGACGCCCCGACACAAGCTGTGCAAAGGTCGTCTCATGACCCTGGCCGTGACTGTGCGATCCTGTCAGCACTTCCACATTGCCGGTCGGATTGACCCGGACTTCGGCGGACTCCCACAAGCCGACGCCGGCACCCAGCGACCCGACGGCCGCTGATGGTGCGATGCCGCAGGCTTCGATGTAGTTGGAAAAACCGATGCCCCGGAGCTTGCCCTGGCTTTGAGCCTGGGCCTTGCGCCCGGCAAAGCCCGAATAGTCGGCCATTTCCATGGCCTTGTTCATTGAGGCTTCGTAGTCGCCGGCGTCGTAACACATGATCACCGGTGTCTGATGAGGAAACTCGCGGACGAAATTCCGCCGGCGCAATTCACCGGGCGCAATTCCCATTTCGCGGGCTGCTGTCTCCACAAGCCGCTCAACCACATAGGCGGCCTCCGGTCGTCCGGCACCGCGATAGGCATCGACCGGTGCGGTGTTGGTGTAGACCGCATCGACCTCGGCATAGATCGCCGGCAGGTTGTACTGACCCGACAGGAGCGTCGCGTAGAGATAGGTCGGCACCGACGACGAGAACGTTGACAGGTAGGCACCCATGTTGGCCGTCGTCTTGACCCGCAGTCCGAGCATCTTGCCGTCGCCGTCGAGCGCCAGTTCCGCATGGGTAACATGATCCCGCCCATGGGCATCGCAGAGGAAGGATTCCGACCGCTCGCCGGTCCACTTCACCGGACGGCCAATTTTCTTGGACACCCAGACGCAAACGGTTTCCTCGGCATAGATAAAGATCTTGGAGCCGAAGCCGCCACCGACATCCGGTGCGATGACCCGCAGCTTGTGCTCGGGCGCAATGCCGATAAACGCCGACAGAACCAGACGCGCCACATGGGGATTCTGGCTTGTCGTATAAAGGGTATAGCTGTCAGAGCCACGATCGTGGCAACCGATCGCCGCCCGGGGCTCCATGGCATTGGGGATCAGACGGTTGTTGACCAGATCCAGCTTGGTGACGTGAGCGGCACCGGCAAACGCGGCTTCGGTGGCCTCTTCCTCGCCGATGCTCCAGTTGTAGACTGTATTCCTGGCAATTTCGTCGTGAACCAGCGGAGCACCGTCTGACTGGGCGGTGGCGAGGGCCACACAGGCGTCAAGCACGGTGTAGTCCACCTCAACCAATTCTGCGGCATTCTTCGCCTGAGCAGGTGTCTCCGCCACGACAACGGCAACGTGATCGCCGACATGGCGAACCTTGCCCTGGGCCAGGATCGGATGCGGCCCGGCATTCATCGGGCTGCCGTCCTTGGAATGGATCATCCAACCGCAGATCAGTCCGCCGATCCCGTCGGCTTCGACATCAGCACCGGTGAAAATGCCAAGCACACCATCGGCTGCCTCCGCAGCTGCTGTGCTGATACCGTTGATCCTGGCGTGAGCATGGGGCGATCTGACAAACACCGCGTGGCTTTGGCCAGGCTGATTGATGTCGTCGGTGTAATTCCCCGCTCCTATCAGAAATCTGTAGTCTTCCTTACGACGCACCGAGGCGCCAATTCCGGTCTCGCTCATGGCCAGTCCCTTCCTGTGTTGACGCCGCGCCTCAGCGCATTTCCTTGGCAGCTGCCGCGATTGCCTTGACAATGTTGTGGTAGCCTGTGCACCGACAGATATTGCCTTCAAGCTCTTCGCGGATCGTCTGCTCGTCCACATTCGGGTGGCGGTTCACGATGTCCACACCGGCCATGATCATGCCCGGAGTGCAGAAGCCGCATTGTAGCCCGTGGTTCTCGCGGAAAGCTTCCTGCATCGGATGGAGATCGCCGTTTGTCGCCAGCCCTTCGATCGTGGTGACGTCAGAACCGTCATTTTGCACAGCAAGCGTCGTACACGACTTGACCGCTTTACCGTCCACATGAACCACGCAGGCGCCGCACTGGCTGGTGTCACACCCGACATGGGTCCCGGTAAGTCTCAGGTTTTCCCGAAGAAATTCAACAAGAAGTGTCCGGGACTCGACATCCGCCGACACAGCTTTCCCGTTGACCGTCATACTAACGGTAGGCATGGGCTCCTCCTCTTTGCAAGGCCGCAAGGCTTGCTTTGCAAGACGCTTTACGCAGGTTTTTCAGATTTCGACAGGTTTGCGCGTTGACGCCGATCTTTTTGTTAGACGCTGATTTTTGCCTTTGACAACGCTGTGGTCAACCCCTCACGGGTCCATCCGATCATCTTTGACATTGTTTTCCGTAATGCGGCCCGGCCGTCCCTATCTGGAAAGATAGAAAAGGGCTGCCGCAGCCAGTCCCAGCACCAGAATCCAGACCAACGGATTCATCGACCTTCCGGTTGAGGTCTCCGGCGTTGGCATTTCGTCAGAGTCCTGTTGGTTTGCGGCTGTGGCATCAACCATCCCCTGATCGGCGACTTCTACCGCCTCATCTTCGGTCGCCTCCCCGAAATGCGCTGAAAAATTGCTGAAAAACTCATCGGCCATCTTCTTTGCGGCACCGTCCACGAGCCGCTGGCCAATTTGCGCAAGCTTGCCGCCCACATTGGCATCGACATCGTAGGAAAGGAGGGTCTGGCCGCCCCCGGCTTCAACAAGCGACACCTTTGCGGCCCCCTTGGCAAAGCCCGCAGCGCCGCCTGAGCCTTCGCCGGAAATTGTATATCCGTTGGGCGCATCAATATCCGACAGTGTCACATTGCCCTTGAACTTGGCCTTGACCGGCCCGACCTTGGCCTGCGCCACCGCCTCGAACGAAGTGTCAGAAGTCTTGTTGAGTTCCTGGCAACCGGGAATGCACTTCTTCAGGACATCGGCATCGTTAAGGGCGTCCCATACGGCCTCGCGCGGTGCATTCAACGTCTGTTCGCCTGCCATCTTCATTACGCATATTCTCCAAACTGAGATTACAAATCAAAGTGTTATCGGACTTTTCTGAATCATCACCTGAGTCTCGAAACCGCCCCTAACGAGCCCATTTCAAACTAAGAGGATTCTTGCAATTGTCCACTATTGAAGGCCCAAGGGCCGGTTGTAAGTGGCACTGGCTCTGGTAAGGACACGAGATATCCTATCATTATGGACCGCCGGGCTCCCGCAAAGCCTAGTATGGGCTCTAAAGAACATGCAAACGGAGAATTTGAAACCGTGATTTCCATCCTGCGGATCCCAGTCTGTCTGTTCTTTGGCGGCATGATGCTGGCCTCCTCGTCATCGGCACAAGAGACGCGTCCCGCGATCGTTGCTGCAACTTTGGCTTGCGACGTGGCAGCGGTGAAACGGGAGTTGGTGAACGGCGGCAACCCCGACGCGTTCGACCGTGCCCGAAACACCGCCCTGATATATGCCGCGCGTGACGGAAAAGTCCGTATCGTAGAAACGCTGGTTCACCATGGCGCCTCGGTCAACTGGATCGACGGCGAAGGCGTCACGGCTCTTATTCTGGCGGCGTTCAAGGGGCACGAAGCCATCGCCAGACTCCTGTTGGCAAACGGTGCCGACAGAAATGTCAAGGACCAATGGAACCGGACCGCCCTCGACTATGCCCTGCGGCGCGGCGAAGATGACACGATAGCACTGCTTTTGAAACAGAAACCCTGAAACCAATACCGGAAAACGGAGATCCCCTGAAACATGTACACTCTCTACTGGTCGGAAGGTACCGGCGCCTTCGCCCCTCAGGTGCTGCTTGAAGAAATCGGTGTGGCTTACAAGAAGATCGAGTTTGAGTTTGCCTCCGGCTATCTCCAGAAACCGGAGTTCCTGGCCCTGAACCCCATGGCCGAGGTTCCTGTCCTGATATTTCCCGAGGGCACGGTAATGACTGAAACGGCGGCAATTTCGATTGCATTGGCCGACAGACATCCCGATGCCGGACTGTCGCCCAACCCGACCAGTTCAGATCGCGCCAGAATGCTTCGTTGGCTGATGTTCATGGCGGTCAACATTTACCCGGCATGTCTGCGTCATCATTCGCCGGAAAGATACACAATCTCGGCAAGCCAGGCTGACGGCGTCCGCGCGCAAAGCATTATCGAACTTGATCGCCTGTTCGGAATTCTCAATGCCCAGCTTGAACCGGGCCAGCACATTCTGGGCGATGCTTTCAGCATTGCAGATCCCTACGCCCTGATGCTGGTGCAATGGCATCCGCATCCCGAAAAACTGCTTTCAAAGCTGCCTGCCTTGTGCAAACTCTGTGAAACTGTCCGGGAACGCCCTGCAGTCGTCCGGATCTGGCACGAACACGGATTTTCCTGATGACATAGGCCCGGTTCACACCGTGATGTTGTCAGCCAAAGAAAGCGGACCGCCATGACCTTGCCCAAGCCCCCGTTTCGTGCCGATCACGTCGGCAGTCTGCTGCGGCCCGCAGCCGTCAAAGAAGCCCGCAAAAGACATTTCGAAGACGGCAGCGTTTCGGCAGACGCTCTGCGCCAGGCCGAAGACGATGCCATCAGGCAGGTCGTTGCCATGCAGGAATCCGTTGGCCTGAAGGTCGTGACGGACGGCGAGCTTCGGCGATCGTTCTGGCATTATGACTTTATGGGCGGCCTCACCGGTTTTGAACTCGAAGAACGCGACCAGGGCATCCAGTTTCAGGGCGCAAAGCTGCGGCCGATATTTCCAACGATTACCGGCAGGCTTGATTTTCCCGACGACCATCCGATGCTCGATCACTTCCGTTATCTGGCAAAGACGACCAGTGTTCTTCCGAAGATTTCGATCCCCGGCCCTAGCTGCTGCCATTTCCGCACGGCCAAGGAAGATATTGCGCCCCCGGAATATGCCGACGAAGAGGTGCTGTTTGCCGATCTGACCCGGACCTACGCCAAGGCCGTCCAGGCGTTCTATGACGCCGGCTGCCGATACCTGCAGATGGATGACATATTTTTTGCCTATCTTTGCGACGACAAGATCAGGGAACAGAAGAAGGCGCAGGGCCAGGATCCGGACTGGCTGATTGAAAAATATGCCGCCACGATGAACGACGCCATCAAGGACCGGCCGGATGACATGGTCATCGGCATGCATATGTGCCGGGGCAATTTCAAGTCGACCTGGGTTGCCGAGGGCGCCTATGACCCCGCCGCCGACGCCATCTTCAACCAGATCGGTGTCGACATATATTTCATGGAGTATGACAGCGAACGTGCCGGTGGCCTTGAGCCGCTGCGGCTTCTGCCCAAGGGCGGCAAACGGGTCATGCCCGGCTTCATCACGACCAAGACCGCACCGCTAGAGCATCCCGACGACCTGAAACGGAAATTCGACGAGGCCTCAAAGTTCGCCGACCTTGATCAGTTGGGCATCGCCCCGCAATGCGGGTTTTCCTCCACCGAGGAGGGCAATCTTGTCACCGAAGACGATCAGATGAGAAAGCTTGAGCTTGTCGTCGCGACCGCACATGAGATCTGGGGGTCGGTTTGAGACACTCTCCGCCGCGCCAGACCTGACCATGACCGCAAGTGAAGCACCGCCCTGCGAGGGCCCGGACCCGCACCAGCGGCCGCCGTCCTTCGCGATCCCCTCAAATGCCTGCGACTGTCATGCCCACATCTTCGGCCCATCGGATCAGTTCGCCTATGCCACGCCGCGTTCCTACACACCACCGGACGCGTCGGTATCTCAGTATCGCCGTCTGCTCGGCACACTGGGTGTCAGGCGCGGCGTCGTCGTTCAACCCAGCGTCTACGGCACCGACAACCGGGCTACCGAAAACGCCATTGCGATGCTGGGACAGGATTTCCGGGGAATTGCCGTAGTTTCATCCGGCATATCGTCATCGGAACTGGCGCGACTCCATCAGGCCGGGTTTCGCGGCGTCCGGTTCAACTTGTTGTTCGAGGGCGGTCCCGACGAGGCCGAACTCGACGCTGTGGCGGACAAGATCGCAGTTTTTGGCTGGCACCTGCAGATTCTGACCGACGTGTCCCGGTTTCCACGCCTTGCAGAAAGAATATCGCGGCTTGCAGTCCCGGTTGTGTTCGACCACATGGGTCACATGCCAGCCGACAAGGGCATTGACGATCCCGGATTTCAGGCGCTGCTGTCGCTGCTTGGCGATAAGGCCGTCTGGGTAAAACTGTCGGGTGCCTACCGGACTTCCCGTCAACGGCATCCGCCTTATGGCGATGTCACGGAATTCGCCCGGTCCCTGGTCAGTGCCGTTCCCGACAATTGTGTCTGGGGCACGGACTGGCCTCATCCCGCTTTCGGCAAGCCGATGCCCAATGACGGGGATTTGTTAGACCTGTTGGTGCAGTGGGTGCCCGACGAAGACGTGCGGCACAAAATCCTGGTCGACAACCCGGCGCGGCTTTATGGATTTGGATAGAGGTCAGCACATGGACCCCGCCGCACTTCAACGCTCAACGGAAAGCCCTGAAATGCCACCACGAAGGTTCGTCGAGGTCAACGATACAATGCAATCGGGATACCTCTACGAGTGCGTTGCACCCATCGGCAAGAGTTTTCCCGCCGAATTCAAACCGTTCTTCAGTCCCCGGAAAATGCTTGAAATGGGCGTCTTCGAGGGCAAATACTGCAACGATTGTGTCGACGAATTGCCCTCCGAATGGTTCCAGCATGCCAGGATCGCAGACAAACCTGATCCTGAACTCAACTACTTTGGACTCAAAAGCCGGCAGACGCTATCCGTGTGGCGGCAAAAGGGCTGGATCTTTGGACCCGACCCCAGAGGCTGGTTTCAATGGTATTGCCGGTACTACCTGGGCCGACGCCTGCCCCGGATCGATGATGTTCAGATCAAACGCTGGCGCGCCTTCGCACGGCATGCCGGACAGGTTCGTGCCAACTGCGAACAAGGTGACATCTTTTGCCGCCCCCGCCAACGCCAGGCCCTGCTTCAGTGGGCTTACGACCCGCTGATATGAACGTTTCCGACAGGACAAAGGCGACCGTTACCACCCTCGATGTCGGTGTGGTGGTTCCGGTCCGCGACGGCATCGAACACCTTCCCGGAACACTCGAAAGCCTGCTGTCGCAGCGCCCGTTGCCAAAGGACATTGTCGTGGTGAACGGACGGACAGACGACCGTTGCCTGTCCATCGCCAAAGCCTTTCCCCGTGTCCGTGTTGTCGATCAGACGACGCCCGGCCTCGGCGCTGCCCGCAATCAGGGTGTGGCTGTGGTGGCCGGTGATGCAATTGCTTTTTGCGACGTGGACGACCGTTGGAGCGAAGGTTCTCTCGCCATCCGTCTGGCACACCTGGAAGGCGCTTCGGACTGTCACGCTGTCATCGGTCACCTCACGACCTTCCCGCTCGAAGGCAGCGTTGTTCCCGATCTTCGTGGCGAACGGCTTGGTTCGCCGATGCCGGCTTACACCCCCGGCGGGCTGCTGATCCTGCGCTCCGCATTTCTGACGCTTGGGGCCTTCGACGAAGACCTGGCCATCGGCACCGATACGGACTGGTTCGTTCGGCTTGCAACAAGCGGTCTCCAACTGCGCATACTCGACGACATTGTCCTGCATAAGGGTGTCCGGCTGCACAGTCTGTCGACCAATGTTGAGGCTTATCGCCGTGACCTCCTGACGATCGTCCGGGCACATGTAAGCCGCACGCGCAAGGGGTGAGGTGGAGAGCTGTTGGGATACTGCAATGAAGATACCCCGCATCATTCCCTGCTTTAGCGGTGGCGAACCGGAACGGGGAACTGGGCTTCGGCCACGGTAAGGTCGGGCAGCCGGACAGACATCACGACACGATCGGCCCGGTAATCTCGCGGATCAGTTTTCGCCGGATGGCTTCGGCATAGGCCTCGTAATCGTTGGCAATGATGACGAATTTGCCGGGTCCCGCCACCACATTGCGCTCAAAGTATTTGTCCAGGTTCTGGTCTTCGTTGAGTATCGCCAGGCCGTTCACGGTGATGCCCTGCTCTGCCAGGAGTTCCCGCATCGGCCGCGGGTTGCCGCCATTGTTGTTGCGGCCGTCGGCGGCTATGTCGATCACCAACCGGCGGCCGTTGAACTGATTGGTCAGCAGCATGTCGGCGCCATACCGCATGATTGCGGTAATCGAGGTGCCACCCTCGGGAACCGTCCGCCGGATTTCAAACAGTTGCGTTGCGAATGACTGAAGGTCCCGGCCCGATGCAATCGCGGTCCAGGGCATGACGATTCCCTGGCTGGTGGAATCCGACCATTGCACGACGGAAACGGCGATTTTGCCTGTCGGGCCTGCTCCAATCGCCTCCAGCACATCGGGATGTTGAAAGGCCTGGGCCAGACCGCGCACCTGAAGGGCAAATTCACGGGCATCGACGCTATAGGAGCAGTCGATTGCCAGGACCAGTTCCAGATCGACGGTCCCACCGGTCTGGCCGGTAGCCGGTTCCCTGACGGGAACCAGACAGATCGCGGCCAGCATCAGCAGTGTTACAGCCGGTTTTTTCACCCTTATCCTCTTCCTTCCCACACCCGCAGCCGCACTTCCGGTCGGCGCGGTCCGGATCGCCTGGTTCTCCACAGTGCATCACAATTGCATTCGATTCGTCTTTAAGTTGTTTCACGTTCGTACCAACCGGACTAGTATCCACGGCTCGCAAGCCACCGTGGAAACGACCCCTTGCAAAGGACCCCATATGCCAGAAGAACTCCCTGCGAATGTCGATTGGGAAACCGAATACAACAATCGCAACCGTGTCCCGGAGCACCCGGAGATCATTGAGTCCTGGGCAATTCAGGCACAGGACTACAGGGCTCGGAACTCGGGGGAATGCGATCTGAGATACGGGCCCAGCGAACGCAATCGTCTCGATTTGTTCTATCCGACCGAGAAAAAGCGTATTCCCGCCGGCATTCATCTGTTTATCCATGGCGGTTACTGGCAGGCGATGGACAAGTCCAACTTCAGTCATATCGCGCGCGGCCTCAACGAACGGGGCCATATCGTGGCCATCCCCTCCTACACCTTATGTCCGCAAACCTCGATTGCCAGCATTACCGACGAAGTCCGTCTGTGTGCCGCATACCTATGGCGCCGATTCGAACGCAACCTGACCGTTTCCGGGCATTCCGCTGGCGGCCATCTGGCAACAGAATTGCTGGCAACCGACTGGACCGCCTGGTCGCCGGACCTCCCCTCCAACGTGGTATCCAAAGCCGTTGCCGTCAGTGGATTGTTCGACCTTCGCCCCCTCGTCCACACAACCATCAACACCTCGCTCAAGCTCGACGAAGAGTCCGCTCTGGCCGCAAGCCCGGCGTTTCGCGCGCCACCGGACACTGCCGGACTGCAGACCGTTGTCGGTGAAAACGAGAGCAGCGAGTTCCACCGCCAGTGCCAGATTATCATCGAAAACTGGGGCGCATCACACGTCGCCGGGCACGATGTTGTACCCGGCACAAACCACTTTACCGTTCTCGAACCCTACCAGGACGGCAACAGCTCACTCGTAGCTGCCTGCATCTGAAGCGAACATCGCCGTCCGTTTGCCGGAGAATTGATCAAAAACGGCTGTTTTATGCTAGAACTCGTGTGATCGTCACAGGAGAGGAAGCGGTATGAGCGTTCAACACCTGACTCTGCGGCAACGGATACTGACGCGTCCGATGCTCGACCGCGTGCGAAAAATCCTGCCGCGAATGTCTGATACCGAACGCGAGGCCCTCGAAGCCGGTTCGATCTGGTGGGATGCAGAGCTCTTTTCCGGCAAACCCGACTGGAAGAAACTGTTGGATCTCCAGCCCAATCGACTGACGCCGCAGGAGAGATCCTTCCTTGACGGGCCAACCGAAGAGCTGTGCTCCATGCTCGACGACTGGCGGATCAATTTCGAAACCCGCGTCCTGCCTGAAGAGATCTGGCAATACATGAAGACAAACGGGTTTCTGGGCATGATCATCCCGGAGGCGTACGGCGGGCTGGGTTTTTCCGCCTCCGCCCATTCACAGGTCGTCATGAAAATCGCCAGCCGCAGCATCGCCGCGGCGGTAACCGTCATGGTGCCGAATTCCCTGGGTCCGGGCGAACTGCTGATGGAGTATGGCACCAGCGAACAGAAGTCGCACTATCTGCCCCGTCTTGCCAGGGGAGATGACATACCGTGCTTTGCTCTCACCAGCCTGGAAGCGGGATCCGACGCCGCTGCCATGACCGATACCGGCATCGTCTGTTATCAGGAGCACAATGGCGAAAAGACCCTTGGAATGCGGGTTACCTGGAGCAAGCGCTACATCACCCTCGGACCGGTGGCCACTTTGCTGGGGTTGGCCTTCAAACTTCGCGATCCCGATCATCTTATCGGCGAAGACGATGACATAGGCATCACCGTTGCACTCGTGCCGACGGATCTGCCTGGCATTGAAATCGGGCGGCGGCATCTGCCGGCCATGCAGGGCTTTCAGAACGGCCCCAATTCGGGAACCGACGTGTTTATACCGATGAGCCAGGTTATCGGCGGGCAGGACCGTATCGGCCAGGGCTGGAAAATGCTGGTCAGCGCATTGGCGGCGGGACGCGGTATCTCACTGCCGTCGCTCAGTGTGAGCGGTGCGAAGATGGCCGCACGGACTACCGGGGCCTATTCCCGCATCAGAAAACAGTTCGGCATCCCGGTCGGCCAGTTCGAGGGCGTTCAGGAGGCCCTGGGCCATATCGCCGCCCAGACCTACGCCATGGAAGCGGCAAGGCGCACAACGACCCTGGCGCTCGACCTTGGCGAGAAGCCCGCGGTGTTGACCGCGATCATGAAAGCGCAGGCGACAGAACGTATGCGCAGCGTGATCAACGATGCCATGGACGTTCACGGCGGCAAAGCCATCTGTGACGGCCCGCGCAACTATCTCGGCAACATCTATCGTGCCATTCCGGTGGCTATAACTGTTGAGGGGGCAAATATCCTGACCCGGAGTCTCATGATATTCGGTCAGGGCGCGATCCGCTGCCATCCCCATATTCTCAAGGAGATGGAGGCCGCCCACGACCCGGATCACGACGCCGGTGTCAGAGCCTTCGACACCGAGGTGATCCGTCATCTCCGGTTCCAGGCAGGTACTTTCGCCCGCACTCTGTTTCATGCGGTGACCGGCGCGCGCATGGCCCGTTCCCCGGTTCGCGGTCCGACAGCCATCTATTTCCGCGATACCACCAGGGCCGCTGCCGCCTTTGCACTTGTTAGCGAATGCGCCCTGGTCACGTTGGGCGGAAGCCTGAAGAAACGCGAGATGCTGTCCGGCCGCCTGGCTGACGTCCTGGGTGAGCTTTATTTTCTCAGTTGTGTCTTGAAACGCTTCGAGGATGACGGCAGTCCGGCCGACGATCTGCCGCTGGTCCATTGGTGCTGTCAGTCGGGTCTGTACACGATCCAGGAACGGATGGATCAGGTTCTGGACAATTTTCCGTCTAGACCATTGGCATGGGCAATGCGGGCAACCATATTCCCCTTTGGTTTTCACAGAGAACTGCCTTCAGACGAACTAACCCGTGAATGTGCACAAATTTTGTTAACTCCCTCAACGGCGCGTGACAGACTCACAAATGGCATTTACAAAGGCGGCGAAAATGACCCCATAGCCATGCTTGACAAAGCGTTGGAAGACGTTCCCGGCATTGAGGCGACCTGGCGCAAGATCCGCGACGCAAATCAGGCTACCGTTGGCGACGCCCGTGACGCGAATGTCATATCACCGGATGATGCCGCAAAACTGCTGCGCTATGAAGAACTGCTCAGGGACATTCTCATGGTCGACGATTTTGCTCCCGAAGAAATCGCCGACCGCAACGCCTATCCAGCGCGTAACACGGCAAGGTCCCGCGAAAGGGAGAAGGCCGACGCCCAGTAAGAACCGAGGATTTCGTTATCGCCCGTCAAGAAAAAAACCAGACGCAAAACCGGCGCGGCGAACGCGACGTGTTCATTGTCGATGGGTCGCGGACGCCTTTCCTCAAGGCGCAGGGCCGTCCCGGCCCCTTCACGCCTGTCGATCTGGCCGTCCAGGCGGGTCGCCCGCTATTGTCGCGCCAGCCGTTTGCCGCCGACGCGTTCGACGAAGTCATTCTCGGCTGCGTCAACCCGCATCCCGATGAAGTCAACCCCGGTCGGGTTGCCGCCCTGAGATTGGGATGCGGCCCTGAGACACCGGGCTGGACGGTTCAGCGCAACTGTGCTTCGGGCATGCAGTCGATCGACACGGCATTCCACAACATTTCGTCGGGCCGTGCCGAACTCGTTCTGGCGGGAGGCACCGAAGCCTTAAGCCATGCGCCTCTGCTGTATACCGACGAGGCCGTCAACTGGTTTGCCGATCTCTTCGCGGCAAAGACCACGAAGGCAAAATTGGAAGTGTTTCTCCGGTTGAGGCCTTCTTTGTTCAAGCCCAGTATAGGACTGCTGCGCGGGCTGACGGACCCGGTGGTCCGGCTGAACATGGGACAGACCGCCGAGCTGTTGGCACATATCTTTCGTATTTCGCGTGAGCAGTCCGACACATACGCGGTCGAAAGCCATCACCGGTTGTCACGTGCGCACGACTCCGGCTGGCTCGACGAGCGGGAACCGATGATCGGCCCTGACGGCACCGTCTATGATCACGATACCGGCCTGCGGCCCGAGAATTCCGTTCAAGCCGTCGGTAAGCTGAAACCCGCGTTTGAAAGACCCGACGGGAAAGTTACCGCCGGCAACAGTTCGCAGATTTCGGACGGCGCGAGCTGGGTCATCCTGGCATCGCCGGCTGCCGTCGAACAGCACGCCCTGGAACCGTTGGCCCGCATCGTCGACAGCGAGTGGGCAGCTCTGGACCCGGCGGTGATGGGTCTGGGTCCGGTGTTGGCATCGACCCCCCTGGTCTCCCGCAACGGTCTTGTTCTGGACGATATCGGCGCCTGGGAGATCAACGAGGCTTTTGCCGCCCAGGTCCTCGCCTGCATAGAAGCCTGGAGCCAGCCCGAGTTTTGCCGCGACATCCTGGATCTTCAACTGCCGTTCGGCCGGATCGATTCCGAACGCCTGAACGTGGACGGTGGCGCCATCAGTCTCGGTCATCCGGTCGGGACAAGCGGCAACCGGATAGTCATCCATCTGGCACACGTCATGAAGAGGCTCAAAACCAGATTTGGCGTCGCCACGGAATGCATAGGTGGTGGACAAGGTGGAGCCATGCTCCTGGAAAGAGTCTAGCGCATGAACGAAAAACCCAACAAGCGGGCGGCCGCGCTGGCCGGACTCACAGAGGAGCCCATTGAGTTGGGCGATACCGAAAACGCAAGTTATCCGGAAGAAACCCATTTCCGGCACTGGCGGTGGCATTTTGACGACAGCGAAATCTGCTGGTTGCTGCTGGACAAGCAGGACTCGAGTACCAACACACTGTCCGAAGAGGTCATGGTCGAACTGCGGGATGTACTGACAGAAATTGAAGAATACGCACCCCAGGCCCTGATACTGAGATCCTCCAAAAAGAATGGCTTTATCGCCGGCGCCGATATCGACGATTTTGATGGCGTTGACAGTTCAACCGAGATTGTCGAGAGCATAGAAGCCGGACTGAGTGTCTTTGACAGTCTTGAGAATTTTTCAGTCCCGACAGTATCAATGATTCATGGCTTCTGTCTTGGTGGCGGGCTGGAACTGGCGCTTTCCTGTCACTACAGGGTCGCCCGTGATGACGCTGCTTTCGGTTATCCGGAGGTATTGCTTGGACTCCATCCCGGCCTTGGCGGTACCTGGCGCACCCTGCGCCACATGCCTGCAGCCGAAGCCATGACGATGATGCTGACCGGGCGGACGATGTCTGCAAAGAAGGCTCGTCGGGCAGGTCTCGTGGACGCTGTTGTGCCTGAACGGCACATGCGGGCCGCTGCTCTTCGGCTGATATCGGTCAAACCCGACAACAAGAATCCCGGAAAACTTGCCAAATTCCAGACCCTGGGCCCGGTCAGGTCGGTCCTCGCCGGCCAGATGAAAAAGAAAACCGCGCAGAAAGTGCGGCCTGAACATTATCCCGCCCCCTTCGCACTGATCGATCTGTGGAAGAAACACGGCAACGACCACGAGGCGATGAGACTGGAAGAATCCAAATCGTTCGGCCGCCTGATTGCAGGGGAGACAGCGCAAAACCTTGTGCGCGTGTTCCATCTCAGAGAGCGGCTCAAGGAACGGGCCAAGGAAACTCAACACAACGTCAGCCATGTTCATGTTGTTGGCGCCGGTACCATGGGAGGAGACATCGCCGCGTGGTGCGCCGCCAACGGGTTCCTGGTTACGCTCGAGGACCGCAGCAGCAAGCTGATCGGACCGGCAATCGGCCGGGCGACGGAATTGTTCAAGAGAAAGCTCAAGGATGAGTCAAAGATACGTTCAGCCCATGACCGGCTGATCCCGGATACGGAGGGTTACGGCCTTTCCAAGGCCGACCTGATCATCGAGGCGGTTCCGGAAGATCTGGATATCAAGCGGTCGGTCTACGAGCACGTGGAGTCCAGGATAAAGGACGGCGCCATGCTCGCGACCAACACGTCAAGCATTCAACTGGAGCGCCTTAGCGCGCTGTTGAAGGCTCCGGAACGCTTTGTCGGCCTGCATTTTTTCAATCCGGTTGCCCGCATGCCACTCGTCGAGGTAGTCACTCACGGGGCCTTGGATCCAAATGAGCGCAATCGGGCAATGGCCTTCGCACTGGCCATCGACAAGCTTCCGCTGCCGGTCAGAAGCGCACCGGGTTTTCTGGTGAACCGCGCCCTGACGCCCTACCTGCTTGAAGCATTAGCCTGCTATGACGAGGGCATAGCCCCTGAAGTAATCGACGCTGCCGCCCAGGCATTCGGCATGCCCATGGGCCCGATCGAACTGGCTGATCAGATCGGCCTCGACGTCTGCCTTCACGTGGCCCGTGTCCTTTCGATGGAAAGCGATCTCGCGTTTCCCGACGTCCCCGCCTGGTTTACAGAAAAGGTCGCCCAGGGCGAAATCGGCAAAAAGGCCGGACGCGGGCTTTACGAATACAAGGACGGCAAGCCGCAGAAGAAAAAAGCCAAGACCGGCGACATCCCCGCCGATCTGGCCGACCGGCTGATTCTGCCTCTTCTCAACAGCACTATTGCCTGTTTGCGCGAAAATGTCGTGGAAGACCCTGACACTGCAGATGCCGGCATTATATTTGGAACCGGTTTTGCCCCGTTTCACGGCGGACCGCTGCATTATTGCCGGACTCGGGGCGTAGACAATGTAATTCAGTCTCTCCGGCGGCTCAGGGGTAAACACGGGCCTCGGTTCACCCCTGACAAGGGATGGCCTCTAATGTCGACATTTTGACGAACTCCCGGTCTATAAGAAGAAATCCAACTGACGAGGCTTGGTTAAATGCGGCAACAGTCAGGCAATTCGGTTCATGGCCGGTTCATATAGATTACCCTTTTCTAACCGGCCCATCATCAGAGTGTGTATGTGAACCGCTCGAGACGACGATAAATCGGAATGGTAGTGTGACATGACTGTTCAGAAGAGAAATGGATACCTCGGCCTTGCTGCTATTGGCAGTGCTTTGTTTTGGACGCTTACGATCGCAAGTTCCAATGCGGCTCCCCAATCCGACACGTCCAGCAGCGGTGCGCGCGCCGCAACCAACGGTCCGGTACTTCTCGCTCAGTTTCTGCCTCCTCCGTTCGGCTACGAATACGATGACGATGAAGACTTTATCGAAGAGCCCTACGAAGACGATGAATTCTTTGAAGAGGTAGAGCCCCGGCCGCGCCGACGCGCCAGGACCCGGTTCAGGACAACCGCATCCCAGGCTGCGGCCTTCGATCTTTCGGTCACGGCCCGGCTTCTGAACGAGGGGTGCGATGCCGGTGAGTCCTGCACGTTCTCGACCAAAATCAGCAATGACGGCCCGCGCGCATTCAGGGGGCAATTGTGGATCCGCGGCCAGATCACGCCGGCGGTGCGCACACGGATCAGCCGGATCGGGCCCAAAGGGTGGTCGTGCAGCCAGATCGGCACAACAAACTACTGTTCGAGGCGGGTCAAGAATTTGCGGCCGGGCCAGTCGGTCATTCTCGAACAGGTCCATGTGTTACCTGCCAACCGCACCCCTGAGACCATGTCTTCCTGTTTCGCCATTCAGTGGCGAAACGCAACCGGCGGACAGGCGTCGGTGAAGCAGATCCAGAGGGCCCTGGCCGCCCAGGCATTCAATCCCGGACCCATCGACGGTGCTTTCGGCAGGCGCACCCGCAGCGCAATCTCAAAATTCCAAAGACAGAATGGCCTGCGGGTTACCGGGACGCCGACGCCGGGCTTTGTGTCAGTTCTTTTCCAGCGGGAAATGAACTATTCCCGTGATCAGAACACCCGCAACGATCGCGCCTGCGCCCGCGCAACCATCGCCGGAACTGGCCGGCAGAGCGGAACGGATGGCGAGATACGCGACGATTCACAGGAGAACTTCAGCCCTGACGACGATGCGCAGGATACCTCGTTTCACACCAAACCGATCTCGCGTTTCCACCGCAAGTTCAAATCGATCCGGCATGACAAAGCCACCAGCCGGCGTTTTGGTGAGCCAGCGCCGCCCGGCGGTCACCGGAAATCCCGGTCGAACACCCACCGCAAATCAGTGTCGAGATTTCACCTCAAGGCCGGCTCGGAGCAACACGAGAAACGCACGTCGGCGGAAATCGTGACGGATTCCGGACCGGAGATTCCTCCCAGTCACCGCAAGCGGACGTCCGAATTTCACAAGAAGTTTCAATCCGACCGGCACGACAAATCAACATCGAGCCAGGCTGATCGACACGCCAAGTGGCAGTCGCAGTTCCACAAGAAATACCAGTCGAACCGGCACGACAAGAACACCTCCGATCCCACCCGGGTCCACGAGAAATGGAAATCTGCATTCCATCTGAAGTACGAGTCGTCGCGTCATGACAAGGCCACCTCAGAACCGATAACCCTTCATGAAAAGGCCTTGTCCACGTTCCACAAGAAAGGGCTGTCCAGCAAACACGACAAGACGACATCTAACGTCCTGAAAATTCATGAAAAGTGGCGTTCCAGTTTCCATGCAAAATACCAGTCATCCCGTCACCTGAAGGCGACATCGAAGCCAAGGCCGGTTCACCAGAAGGACATCTCGTCCTTCCACGAGAAACGTGACTCGTCTGAGCATGCGAAAGCCACGTCGAAAATCCGCAAAGTCCACGAAAAGTGGCGATCGACTTTCCACGCGAAGTACAGGTCCGAACGGCACGTGAAATCGACGTCGAGGCCGAGACCGGTTCACAACAAAAACGTCTCCGCATTCCACGAGAAACGCACCTCGTCCGAGCACGTGAAAACCACGTCGAAGGCACTCAAGGTTCACGAAAAGTGGCAGTCGACCTTCCATGCCAAATACGAGTCCTCGCGGCATGTGAAGACCTCGTCGAAGCCGCGCCCGGTTCACAAGAAGGACATTTCGGCATTCCACGAGAAACGCACGTCATCCGAGCATGTAAAAGGCACCTCGAAGGCCCTCAAGGTCCACGAGAAGTGGCAGTCGACATTCCATGCCAAATACGAATCCTCGCGGCATGTGAAGACCACGTCGAAGCCGCGCCCGGTCCACCAGAAAGCCCTGTCCACGTTCCATGAGAAGAGCAATTCTTCCCAACACGACAAGGCGACGACGAAGGTACGTGTCAGCCATCGCAAGAGCGTTTCCAAGTTCCACGAAAAGAACGTTTCGGATCAGCACAACAAGGTCAATTCGAAGCGCTTGCCGGCACATGTCAAATGGCAGTCGACCTTCCACAAGAAGTTCACGACCGAAATGCACGTCAAGGCGACGTCCCTGCCCAGGAAAGTACATGACAAGGACGTGTCCACATTTCATCAGAAATACAAGTCGCTCCAACATGACAAGGACACGTCAAAACTCCAGAAGTATCACAACAAGGCCGTATCCGGCGCCGTTCATAGCAAGGCCCGGTCGGCGGTGACAGATCCATAGTTTGAGACTGAAGACGCAACAACAAGTTGAGCAGATCCAGCCCCGTAGCCAGATTTGGAAGCGATGACAAAAACAAGAACGCGAAATTTGCGACCGGCAGCAATCCGATTGAGATTCAATTGGCGGCAGCTGTGGACGATACAACGGCGATACGCTCGCCCGTTGACAAAGCGTTGTCTCGTCGTAACCCTGTTCATGGCGACCGGCTTACTGGTTGGGCCGTCTTCGGCTTCGGCCCAATCGACACAAGACGACACGGCCTTAACGCAGCAGCCCCGCCTTTCGCTCAACGAAACGTATGTCAAGGATGTCCAACGAGACGCCTCCACCGTTGACCTTGACAATCTCATGTCCGTGTTCGGATTCGTTTTCGCAAGTCTGGATGATACCGTGACGGTATATCCGACGGAGAACTACTTCTATTTCCGTTTCTTCCTGAAGGGTGTCGAATGGGCTGGAAACATACGTCTCGACATCATCGACCGCGACAGGGGCGCGGTCCATTTTGCCTATTTTGAGAGCACTACCGAATGGGCCGGCGACGGCGTCAGCAATCACCGGACTCTGGGTCCCGACGATGGCGTCATTCTGAAGAAGGCTGGCGGCCTGACCTACGATCTCACGTTCAAAGAACGAACCGTGCGATTCAAATTGAATGATTTATCCGATTACCCGGTCCCGGAGCATTTCCTGCGCGACAACGAGATCTACCTCGGGCCGGTATTCGATGAATCCGGCATCGAGTTTTATCTGGTTCACGACAAGGAACTGAAAAACTTCCTCTATGTGTTGAACGAGTCAAAACCGGTTCCGGACAAACTTGAGCCCCTGCCCGAGGCACAGGACATCTTCATCGGCAGGCGCACCGGATTTGCCTATTTCCGGGACGCCCGCAAAGGCCGAAAGATCCTGATCGGCGTTCATCAGTCGAACGTCAGCCAGAACACGTATTTCGACGGACCGTTCGACCAGTTGCCGGACAATTTCCTTGACCGCGACGTGTTTCGAAAGGCCCTCAAGCGCAGCTTCCCCGGAATTCCCGATTCAATTGACGATTTTGGTAATTTCGAAGGCGGCGAAGGCCGGGTCCTGATCAACCCGTACAAGACCTATGGCGTGTCTGCCGACCTCGTTGGCATTTCCGATTGCGCGGCGGCCGCAAAGGAAGACGGACCTTACTACAGCTGTTTCCAATCGGAAGAATAGCGGCTCGGCATCACATTCCAACAAACCGAAATCCCGCCTTGAAATGATGGCCGCCCGGACGGCATTATCCCCAGGTGACACATCCCGCCTCGGAGCGCCCAATAATGAATACAACCGGCATTTTTGACGAGAAACATTCCGAAAGCGATCCCTTCGCTCTGTTCAATGGCTGGTTTGAAATGGCGGAGAAGACCGAACCCCAGGACCCAAACGCCATGGCGTTGGCAACAAGCGATTCCGACGGATTGCCCAATGTCAGAATGGTCCTTCTCAAGGCGGTCGACGAGGCCGGGTTTGTGTTCTACACGAACCTGGAAAGCGCCAAGGGAACCGAACTGGTTGAAAACCCGAAAGCCGCCTTGTGCATCCACTGGAAGAGCCTGGACCGGCAGATTCGCGCGCGCGGCGAGATCGAGGCGGTGACCGACGCCGAGGCCGATGCCTATTACGCCAGCCGGCATCGGTCGAGCCGGATTGGCGCATGGGCCTCCAAGCAATCGCGCCCTCTGGAAAGCCGGTTTGCCCTGGAAAAGGAGGTCGCCCGCTTTACCGCCAAATATGCCGTCGGAGAGATCCCGCGCCCGCCTTTCTGGTCGGGCTTCCGGCTCAAACCCAGTTCCATCGAGTTTTGGCGCTCGGGCACTTTCAGGCTTCACGACAGATTGATTTTCAAGCGCGACAGTGCCGACGCTCCCTGGGCCACTAACCGGTATTATCCCTGACGGCCGGACAGTTGGGCCGGACGTGTGCCGCAGCAGGGCCGCAAACCGCCGGGCAAAAATATCAATGAATTCAGTACGGAAGACAACAATTCCGTAACCATGTTGGATTTTGCGGTTCATTCTCGCGAGATCGTACCTATATACGAATTCAACTTTTCGTTACGGGCCAGTAATGAACGAAAAGGGTGGGCGGACAATGATGGGCTAACGAAAACAATTCCATAGGAGGAACCGATGACGCCCCAACCGACCAGCCCCCCATCCCCTGTTGAACAGAACAAACCACACACAGGCTCACAACGATCAATCCGGCGAAAAATTTGCAGCGTCAGCGGATTGGCCTTATCGGCTTGGATCGGTCTCGCTGCAGTTCCTTCACATGCACAAGCACCCACTTTCGGCCCGGGCGATACTGTAATCACGCGTTTTTCGGGCGTCACTGACGGTGCTGGGCCTTCTCCGGTTCTGGATCCCGACGGCATTGTTGCCACCGTGATCCCTCTCGCACAACCGGGCTTTGTTCCGGACGGCCGACACTGGCAGGATTTAGCCCAAAAGTTACAGGTTTCAGCCGCCGAGGTCGGTCAGGTTTTCGGGATCGCCATCGATGATGCACAACCCGCCAACATCTATCTGACCGCGACATCGGCGTTCGGTTTGCACAGAACCCCGGAAGGCAATGCCTGGGCACCTGGAATGTGGGGCGAAGGCGGTGGTCCCGGTACCATCTACAAGCTGAACGCTGCCAACGGTTATCAGCCGGAAATTTTTGCCAACATTACACTCGAAGGACGCGAGAACACGGGCGCCGGCTTGGGCAACATTGCCTATGACGCCACCCACAAGCAACTGCTGGTAACCGATCTCGAAACCGGCATGATCAATCGGGTCAGCACAGATGATGGCCGTGAGCTTGGCCGTTTCGATCATGGCGTGCAAGCCCGCACCGGATTTTACGACGCACCCAACGAAACCTGGCAGTCGCTCGATGAAAGTGCCTTCAACCCCGACACCGAAGCGTCCCTGGGGGCGTGTGACCAGACGGCAGCAAGCACGAGTGGCGCGAATGAACCGGCCTGCTGGAATGTTGCCGACTTTCGCAGACGGCTCTGGGGCATCGGTGTGCATACGGATGCCGATACCGGTGAGTCCCGTGTCTATTATTCGGTTTGGGGGGCGAGCGCGTTTGGCAACCCCGAGTGGGCTGATGCCGGTGAAGATCAAAAAAATGCTGTTTGGTCGATCGCCATTTCCACGGACGGATCCTTCGATTCGGAGACTATCCGCCGGGAACTGTTCGTACCGGCGTTTTTCTCCAGTGATGCCCCCAACTCAAAACAGGGCGTGAGCAGCCCGGTAGCCGACATCGCTTTCTCGACAGACGGACGGATGCTGCTTGCCGAGCGCGGCGGATTGCGCAATCTCGGGTTGGAGCAAGACGATGCTTTTACCGCACCACAGCAGTCCCGCGTCCTGCTCTACAAGAAAGCCAACAGCGGCGACCTGACGACATGGGCGCCGGAAGGCCGTTACGATGTGGGCTTTGACGACAAACGCCAAGTTGGCCCGCCGTTTCTGCGCGCAAACGCCGGCGGCGGTGCAGATTTTGGTTACGGATATGACGAACTGGGTCGTCTCGACCCCAATGCGCCGGATGCAAGCGTGATTGTGTCGGGCGACCGCCTGTGCACGCCGGAAGGGCCATGCACCGATCCGCAAACTCAGAGCAGGACGGATCCAAGCCGTGTTGATGGCGTCCAGGTGAGCCCGGCCATTCAGGTCTCCGAAATCGCGCCTGACGCGGCCTTTCAACCTTATCCGGACTCTGGCGACGCGACGGCTCCTGACGGGCTTCTTCAATCTCTAATGATCAATCCGGTAACCGGAGACAGCCAGTCCTCGCATACCGGCGACGTGGAATCCTATCGTGGCGACGGTGAAGCCGGCGTCGTGGCCGAAGGAGAACCGGATTTCGAAGGAGAACCGGAGTATGAACCGGAGTTTGAACCGGAACTGCCGGATGACGGCGGCGGATTTGTGCCGCCGCCCCCGCCGTTGCACAAGAAGTGGAAATCGAATTTCCATAACAAGTGGGCATCCGTCCAGCACAACAAATTCACATCGAAGCCCTTCCCGGTTCATATCAAGTGGGTTTCGAAGTTCCACAAAAAGTGGAAGTCGGCCCAGCACAATAAGATAACGTCGAAACCGTTCCCGCTGCATCTGAAGTGGAAGTCCAAGTTCCACAAGAAGTGGAAGTCGGTCCAGCACAACAAGGCGACCTCGAAACCGTTCCCGCTGCACCTGAAATGGAAGTCCAAGTTCCACAAGAAGTGGAAGTCCGTCCAGCACAACAAGGCGACCTCGAAGCCGTTCCCACTGAAACCCACACACATCAAGTGGAAGTCCAAGTTCCACAAGAAATGGAAGTCAGTTCAGCACAACAAGGCGACCTCGAAGCCGTTCCCACTGAAACCCACACACATCAAGTGGAAGTCCAAGTTCCACAAGAAGTGGAAGTCGGTCCAGCACAACAAGGCGACCTCGAAACCGTTCCCGCTGCACCTGAAATGGAAGTCCAAGTTCCATAAGAAGTGGAAGTCGATTCAGCACAACAAGGCGACGACCAAACCATTCACATTCAACAGGAACTGATCTCCTTTCGGTCAGACACCGGACCGAAATTACCAGCGACCGGAGTGCGGCATTCTCAAAGATGCCGCACTCTTCAGTTCGCGACGGCAGAATCGGTCGACATCGGCCGAGGCATTATTTCTGACCGATTGATGGCTTCGCGGGCCATTTCGTCTGCAATGCGTGCTGTCGGGCGGTCGGCTTTGTCTGCCTTGGCAAAGATCTCCGTCAACCGGTCTGCGATCAGCGCGACATTTCTGTCGACGTCCTCGTCGCTGGCATTGCCCTGGTACTCCGCGGCAACGGAAACAATGCCACCCGAATTGATCACATAGTCAGGCGCATACAAGATGCGGTTCTGCCGGAGAAGATCACCAACCGTAGCATCCGCCAACTGATTGTTGGCGGCACCTGCGATCACCTTCGCCTGCAGCCTCCCAACGAGATCCGCAGTAATCACACCACCCAGAGCACAAGGTGCCACCACGTCGACGTCGGCGGCAAGTATGTTATCGGTCGATTCGATGGTGGCCCCGAATTCGTCGGCGGCCCGGATCGTTGAGTCCCGGTTAATGTCGGCGACCGTCAATCGTGCCCCCGCATCGGCCAGAAAACTGCAAAGGTAATAGCCGACATTGCCGATGCCCTGGACACCGACACGCAAGCCCTCAAGATCATTACGTCCGAAGGCCCTGGCTACCGCCGCACCGATCCCGTGGAATACACCCATGGCGGTCTTGGGCGATGGATCGCCTCCTGCGACCCCGCCCTTGCTGGCAAGACCGCTGACGTGGCGCGTCGTTCGGGCGACCGCCTCCATGTCCTGAACGCTGACACCGACGTCTTCCGCTGTAATGTAGTCGCCGCAGAGCCGGTCGACAGCCCGGCCGAACGCCTCGAACAGGGCCGGCGACTTCGGGGTATTCCGGTCGGCCATGATAACCGCCTTACCACCGCCGAAGGGGATACCGGCAAGGGCATTCTTGTAGCTCATTCCCTGGGAGAGCCGAAGGGCGTCTTCGACAGCCTCGCTCTCCGATCCGTAGCGCCAGTACCGGCAGCCACCGAAACCCGGGCCAAGATAGCTGGAGTGAATGGCTATAACGCCGCGAAGTCCGGTCTCGCGGTCGCAGAACATCTGGACTGCTTCATGATCGTCAAACGCTTGGTTGGAAAACACCGTCATTGCACCCTCCATGCCTTGTCGGTCGTCGCCGGACTCCCCGCTGAATTGGATTTCGGGATCACCGGCACGATATCGCGGAAACTAACCGAATTTGTGCGACACGGGCTTTCGAAGTTCCAACCTGAGGCGATGCAATCGGGAACATTTGACGGGCAATTTGCAATTAGTGAAACGATTGGCTCACAACACCTTGAAAGCGCGGAACCGCTCTCGCGGCCCACCGCAAACGAGCGGAAACTCCACCGCACTCGAGGGTGTCCGGTTCAACGCTTGAGAAAATCACTCAGGATGGCGGAAACATAGTCCGCATTTTCCACCGGCATCATGTGCCGTCCGCCTTCCAGAATCTCCACCCGGGCATCATCGAGCCGCTTGGCAAGCCGGCGTGCCATGGCAGGTGTCGAACCCGCATCGAGCGTTCCGGTCATGACCAGAACCTCAGACTTGATTTCACCTATGCGTTCGGCGATCTGATCGTCGATATGCGCGAATATGCCATAAGCCGGCAGGAAGCCTTCGGGATGGTTGGTTTCAAGGCGCTTGCGGACCGCCGCGATCACATCCGGCCGCGTCTTCCGGAAGGCTGGTGAAAACCACCGCTCCACTGCTGCATCGATAATCGCGCCAGGCCCTTCCGTCCTGGCCGTCTCAAGGCGCTGACGGACCCCCGCCCCCTCTTCGGGGCTCCGGTCGAACACACCGTTGAGCACCCCCAGCCTGCCGACACGGTCGGGATGGGCAAGACAGAATGTCTCGGCGATCAGCGATCCTATGGAGAAGCCGACAATATCCGCGCGATCGAGCTCGAAATGATCGAGCACACCGAGCAACTGACCGGAAAACACGTCGAGCGTCACCGGCTCGCGCGACAAGGCGCTGCCGCCATGCCCGTAAATGTCATACGTGATGACCTTGTGGTCGTTCGAAAGCACATCGCGCTGGGCTGACCAGATCGTCTGGTCGAGACCGACACCGTGAATCAGAACGACAGGGTTGCCCTGCCCGGTAGCCAGGACGGCGGTTCCATCTCTTGTCTTTGTCATGTTAGTAGAGCCTGTCCAGAATTCATTCCGGTAGTCCGTCCACACAATTGTGCGGACTTCACGCCGGAATGACGTCAACCATGCATTTCGATTGCTGCGTTTGACCCGTTTGGTCAAGAGCAAACTTGTTCTTGCCGAAAGTTAAGACCCAAGGAGTTCACAGTGCCCTCCCCTTCAACCGTAAACATAAGACCGGCCACAGCTGACGATGCCGCAGTCATGATATCCCTCCTGAAGGAGCTTGCCGCTCATGACGGACATGAATCTCAGTGCCGCATGACGGAAGAAGACATCATCACGTTTGGCTTTGGCGAGCGCGCGCATTTCGAAGCAGCCATTGCCGAGGTCGATGGAGTGCCGGCGGGAATGGCTCTTTACTTCTTCACTTTCACAACCTGGGGGGCCGCTCCGGTGCTGTTCATGAACGACCTCGTGGTTGGTGCCGGATTCAGGGGACGCGGTGTCGGCAAACGCCTGATCGCGCATCTGGCGAGAATCGCTACCGAACGAAACTGTGCCTGGATGGACTGGAATGTTCTGGACCACGCCGAGGCGGTTAATTTCTATCGTGCCTCGGGCGCGCGCGAAGTCGACGCATTCCGCGTTTACCGTCTCGAAGGGGAGCAACTCACCACCATAGCCGGCCACCAGACGGCATGATCGGCTCGCAACGATAACGTCAGTCGACGGCGGGCAAAGGGAGGGTATTTGTGTACTTGATCTGCTTCAGGGCAAAACTCGACTGAATGCTGGCAACACCGTCGATGCGTGTCAGCTTTTCCTTGAGGAAGCGCTCGTAGGCAGACAGATCCGACGTGACCACCCGCAGAAGGTAGTCCCGTGTGCCTGTCATGAGATAACATTCCAGCACCTCGGGATGCCGGCTGACTTCCCGGTCGAACTTGTCGAGTTCCTCTTCACGCTGGCGTTCAAGTTGAATCGATACGAAGACGCTGACAGGCAGTCCGACCTTCTCCTGATCCACCAGGGCCACATAACGATTGATGACGCCCGCCTTTTCGAGATTGCGCAATCGGCGCAGGCAGGGCGACGGACTCAAGCCAACCCGGTCCGCCAGTTCCGAATTGGTCAGCCGCGCGTCGGCCTGGAGTTCGCTCAGGATTTTCCTGTCGATCTCATCAAGGTTGTGTTTTGGCATATTCAGGAGGCCCTCTGCCCAAAATTGCTGCACATGTGCCAATCAAGACGGTAAACTTAGCAAGATTGGCAGGAACTGCCACAGGGTATTTTGTATAGTGCGTCAAATCCTTGCGCTCGATATGGAGACCGAAAGTCATGAAAACCGATGCGGAACTGAGCATTCTCGAAGACCTTGAGCGCAAGCTTCTGTGGCTGTCGTCGTGGACCATCCACAACGCCAATCATGTCCGGGCAAACGAAGACGGCCTGAAGGTCGGTGGTCATCAGGCCTCGAGTGCATCTTTGTCGACCATCCTGTCGGCGCTTTATTTCGCTGTTTTGAAACCGCAGGACCGGGTTGCAGTCAAGCCGCACGCCAGTCCGATTTTTCATGCCATTCAATACCTGCTCGGCAACCAGACCCGGGAGAAGCTCGAGAACTTCCGCGGCCTGGGCGGCGCCCAGTCCTATCCTTCCCGCACCAAGGATGGCGACGACGTCGACTTCTCCACTGGCTCGGTCGGTCTGGGCGTCGCCATGACCGCATTCGCCAGCATGGTCCAGGACTACATACAAGCCAAGCAAAAGCGGCCGGACTGGCCGGAGGGCCGGATGATCGCCGTCCTCGGCGATGCCGAACTGGATGAGGGCAATATCTATGAAGCCCTGCTTGAGGGCTGGAAACACGACCTGCAGAATTGCTGGTGGATCGTCGACTACAACCGCCAGAGTCTCGATGCCGTCATCAGCGACCGCCTGTTTTCCAAAATGGAGAACGTCTTCCTCAACATGGGTTGGGATGTTGTTGCGATTAAGTACGGCAAACAGCAGGAACAGGCGTTCAGGCAACTGGGCGGAGAGCATCTGCGCACCTGGATCGACAATTGTCCCAACACACTCTATTCCGCGCTGACCTTCCAGGGCGGCGGTGCCTGGCGCATCCAGCTTGAGACCGATCTGGCGTCACACGCCGATACGCTTGCGCTGCTGAAGGCCCTGGACGACGACGCCCTCTACGGCCTGATGACAGACCTCGGCGGCCATTGCATGGCGACCGTCCTGGAAGCCTTCCGCTCGGTCGATCACAACCGTCCGGTCTGTTTCATCGCCTACACCATCAAGGGTCACGGGCTTCCGCTTGCCGGACACAAGGACAATCACGCCGGCCTGATGTCGCCCGACCAGATCGCTCAACTGAAAGCCGCCATGGGGATATCCGACGGTCAGGAGTGGGACCGGTTTGCCGGATTGCTTCATCCGGCTGGAACAGTCGAACAATTCCTCGACAAGGTCCCGTTCAACCGGAAAGGCGCACGGCGTCTGTCCGCACCGACAGTCCCTGTCGGCACGTTGCCGCTGCCGCCAATCCGCGGCGCGATGTCGACCCAGGAGGGGTTTGGCAAGATACTCGCCGAGATTGCCCGCGAAGAAACCGAACTTGCCCGCCACATCGTCACCACCTCGCCGGACGTCACGGTTTCAACCAACCTCGGCGGCTGGGTCAACCGGCGTGGTGTGTTCTCCAAGACCCCTGAAGAAGATGTTTTCCAGACCCGCAAGCTGATGTCGGCCCAGCGCTGGCATTCGGGTCCGGAGGGACAGCATCTCGAACTGGGCATTGCCGAAAACAACCTCTTCATCCTGCTGGCAGCGCTGGGGCTGTCGCACACCTTGTTCGGGGAGCGCATCCTGCCCATCGGCACGCTCTACGATCCGTTTATCCAGCGTGGCCTCGACGCCTTGAACTATGCCTGCTACCAGGATGCCCGATTCATCGTGGTCGCCACGCCGTCGGGCATCACTCTTGCCCCGGAAGGCGGTGCCCACCAGTCGATTTCGACGCCGCTCATCGGCATGGCCCAGGACGGTCTGGCGACCTTTGAACCGGCTTTCGTCGACGAACTCGCGGTCATCATGGAGTGGGCGCTGGACTACATTCAGCGCGAGCCCGTCGACGGCTCCGGCGACGACTGGTTGCGCGACCGCGACGGCGGTTCGGTCTACCTGCGGCTTTCAACCAAGGCCCTGGATCAGCTTGCCCGGCCCATGGATCCCGATCTCAAGGAAAACATCATCGACGGCGGCTACTGGCTTCGCCCGCCTGCAGAAGGCGCCCAACTCGCCATCGTCTATTCCGGCGTCGTTGCCGAGGAAGCCGCCTCCGCGCTGGGAGAGATCCTGACGATCGCGCCCGGCGCGGGTCTGATGGCCGTGACCTCCGCCGACCGGCTGAACGCCGGCTGGACCGCCGCCCAGACCGCCCGCCAGCACGGTAACGGACAAGCCCTGTCTCATGTGGAACGCCTGCTCGGGCCGCTTGACCGCAACGCCCAGATCGTCACGGTTCAGGACGGCCACCCTGCCGCCCTGTCGTGGATCGGCGGTGTCCGTGGGCACAAGGTCCAATCCCTGGGTATCGAGCATTTTGGCCAGACCGGCACCATAGATGACCTCTACGCCCACTACCGGATCGACAAGCAGGCGATCATCGAGGCTTGCCGAGCGGCATTGCCGGCCAGGCGGGTAAGCGGGGGAAGTTGAAAGGAGCCTTTGTGCGGCAAGCGACCCGGATTGGCGGCACTGACGACCCGGGACCTGATGGACGAACCTGCTGAAAGTTCACAAATAGTCGACATTGCCGCGTACTTGACACCCTTTGTCTCACACGGTTCATGAGATGAAGCTGCCTCTAGGGGCAAATTTGGAGGTGTGCAGAAACGCAAGTTCACTCTGCACCGATATGGAATTACCCTCTCACCCCCTTCACTGTAAATTCGTCTTATCGCATCGATTGTAGAAGTCGGGCATTTGGACAGATGGAGGTTTTAGGGATGAGACTGGTCAGGACACTCGGGACATTCTGCGCCATTCTGGCGCTGGGCGTCACAAATGTTGCGGCCGATGAGCCCATGGGCTTTTTCGTGACCAGCGTCGGCATGGGCGACGGGGGCAACCTCGGCGGCCTTGAAGGTGCCGATTCCCATTGTACGAAGCTTGCCGAAGCGGCCGGCAGCAAAGGCCGGACGTGGCGGGCATATCTGTCGACACAGGCAGAAGGCAAGCGCGGGACTTCCGCGCGGAACAGAATCGGAAGTGGCCCCTGGTACAATGCGCGCGGCGAATTGATTGCCGTCGATCTCGATCAGCTGCACATCATGCCGAACATCTACCTGCGAACAGCCCTGGACGAGAACGGCAACCGGATCAAGGGCCGTTACGACGAACGCAACGAGCACGACATACTAACCGGCACCCAAGCTGACGGAACGGCATATTTCCCGTGGCAGGAAGGCGACAAGACCTGCTCGAACTGGACGTCAAACGGCGAAGGTTCGGCAACGGTCGGTCACCATGATCGTCACGGCGGCGGGAACACGTCCTGGAACGCCGCCCACAATTCGCGTGGCTGCAGTCAGGACAATTTGCGCGGAACTGGCGGCAACGGATACTTCTACTGTTTTGCCGCCGATTGAACGCCAAGAGGCGTGCCAAAAAAGAGTCCTCCGCAACGCAAATCGCGGAGGCTCTCGCATTTTGTGTCAGCAAATACCGGAAACAGCTTACTTTAGCAGCTTCCTCGACCATTTGCCGTCAGGACCGACGACACTAAGGCTGAACAGACCGGTAACATCACCGTTCTTGTCGAAGTCGTGGACGCCGGCGGCACCCTGGTAGTTGATGTCCTTGCCTTCGGCGATCAGCTTCTTGGCTTTTGCCCATTCGCCGGGGCGGACCACTTCGCCGGTCGGACCGGCAACGGCACGAAGAGCCGCAGGGATCCTGGACCGGTCAGCAGAGCCCGCCTTCTCGATGGCAAGCGCCATCAGGAAGGTGACGTCGTAACCATGCGCCGCATAGGGTGCGTCGGGATCCCCTCCAGCCGCCTTGTAGGCGTCGGCAAAGGCCTTGTAGGATGCATCGTCCGGATCGGAAGCCGCTTGCGTGATCCAGAGCCTGTCGCGCAGGTTGTCGGCACCGATCTGTTCGATCACGGATACATCGAACATGCCGTCAGCAGCATAGAACTTGTTGAACAGGCCGTTCTCCAGACTGTTCCTGATGATCGCGATGCCGCTTGAGCCATAGTAAGCGAACAGCACCAACGCTTCCGGACCGCCCTGTGAAAGGGTCGACGTTTCAGAGCGATACGACGCCTTGTTGGGCTCGTGGGCCTGATTGGCCGTAACCGTGCCGCCGAGCTTCATGTATTCGGCTTCGAAGACTTTTGCGATCCCGGCATTGTAGTCGTCGTTCGAATAGGTCATGGCGACCTTCTTCAAACCGGCAGCCATGACCAGACGGGCAATTTCGGCGCCCTGTCGATCGTCAGATGCCGACGCTCGAAACACCGTGTCGTTGTCTTTCAAATTAGCAAGTGACGGAGCAGTGGGGGAATCTGCAAGAACAGCCACTCCTGCCGGTATTGTTACCGAGGTCACCATGCCATTGGTAGCGCCGGAACAGTTCGGCCCGATGATGGCCACCACCTTTTCAACGTTTACCAGTGTGTTGCCAGCATCGACGGCAGCCCTGGGATCGCAGGCGGAATCACCGACAACCAGCTTCATCAAACCGCCATTGAAAAGCCCGCCATTGGCGTTTACATGGTCAGCGGCCACTTGCCGGGCCTTTAATATCTCAACAGCCAATTCCGCGATGGGACCGGTAATACCGCCGACCGAGCCGACCTTGACGTCAAAATCTGCGACAATGTCTTCATTCTTAGCCGGGTTCCAGAGCGCAACATCTGTTGGCTCGGTAATACTGGAGATATCCCACAACTGAATCGTGCTGTCGTTTCCCGCCGTCAGCAAACGTTGATTGTCTGCAGAAAGTGCCATCGCCGTAACTGCAGCGGAATGACCGCGCAACACCGCAACCTCATCAGCAACAGCCGGGTTCCAAATACGCACGGTCTCGTCGTCGGAACTCGACAGGACAAACCGTGAGGCACGGTCCAAAAGTACGGACCGCACGTTTCCAGCATGACCACGCAGGGCTCTCATCACTTTTGTCTTCGACCCGTAAATTGCACCTTCCGTGACTCTCGCCAACCCCCCAACCGATCCGTGCGAGACCACGTGACGTGCTGATTCACTGAAAGTCACGGGATACCTGCCATGCCACAGACTGGGTGCGGTCAGCGGTTGCGGCGCGTGATCACCCGGCGGATTTACAATTTGCATACTGGGAGCACTCAGGTTCAGAGCTACTAGTGTGCCGTCGCCGTAGCGAGCGAGAACGCTCGACTTGTTGATATGCCAGAACCCGGCCAGTTCCGAACTTTCGAAGCCCGCCAGGAATGTTGGGTCGATCGTAAGGGTATTGCGGGTGCCACGTTTCAAGTCGAATGTTGTCAGGGCGGTCCGCATCATTACGGAGAGGACTTCGGCCTCATCATCGATTGCCATTCCGAGAACACCGTCTGGAATGCCCGAAAGGACAACTTCCCGACTGACACCGGAGACAATGTTCGCGACGATAATTTTCCCCTTTGCAAACAGGGCGACATGCGTGCGTTTTCCATTCACCGCATAGAATTCGGCGCTTGGCAGCGGCACCAAGCTGTCCTGTCCCTGAGTATTGACACCGTTGAACAGGGCGTTGTCCCCGTTTCTCAGTTTGACGAACAACCGATTGCCGTCGGCCAGGAACGTCGCGGACCGGACAGATCGCTGCACAGCGGATGTCATTTCAATACGATCACCGTCTGTCGCTCCGAAAAACAGATCGCCATTTTCGGCAACTGCTACAAACAGGTTCCCTGTCGGGCTGAAGTCTATGGATGCAATCGGCGCGTCGGCCGCCGCGCCCGACACCGGCTTGACGACAAGGACATCCCGCAAAGGACCTTCGACCAGAGTCAGTCCGATCCAGGCAACAGCCGCGACCGCGGCACTTGTTGTCCCGGCAACCGCAGCGCCTGCATTGAATGCGTCCCAACCCTTCCAGGGCAGTAGTTTGTTCAGTATTCTGGGCAGGTCGAGATCGAGCGGTCCTACCCTGCCCCCGAGAACGAACTTGATGAAAATGTGATCGTGCAGTCCACCAGCATGGTTCGGCTTGTCGAAATTGAAGAAGTCGGACAGAATCCGCTTCAGCCCTCTTCTCGGACTTCGGGCAACCTCAATTTCCACGGCTTCGGCAGGCGCGAATATTGCGCTGTACAAAAGATCCCTCAATGCCGTCCGCACAAGTCTTGAATGGGATTTGGATGTGCCGTGCAGCAAATGCAACCGGATGTCGTCCGGCATCTTTCCGGTACGAAACCATGGCAGACGTGAGAGTGCCATGAGTCTCGTTTCCCGCTCACCAGGTCCCTCTTCCAGGTGAAGGCTCTGATCCAGGTGAAGTGTGATGTTCCACAAAGGTCTGGGAAACACGGCACAGGCAGAGAGCAGATCGTAGCCGCGTGGCCCAAGATACGATTTGAGCTGTCCGGAAAGTTCATTCAGCAGGCGCTCGCCCCGCGGTGTTCTGTCGAGCCACATGTCTTCGTCGTGCCGGAGCAATGCTGGAAACACGCTGTCCAGTGGCACGGTTGGTCTCAGATAGGGCGCATCGAAACTACCTGCGACCGCACCTGACTCTTCAAGCGCTTCGGCCAACGAAATCAGGCCACGTTCATCCAGAGGTATGACACCAAAGCCGGCCTGATACAGGGTTGTCTGGTTGTGGCCCCAAAGATCTCCAGGCTGAGATACAAGAAACGCCCGCTCCTGCCAGGCACTGAAGGCACTGGTCCAGTTCCTGAGCGTCCCCTTGAACGGATCGACCAACGCGGAACCGTCGGAAGCAATCAGAAGACGCTGCGCGCCGTGCTTGGCGGCCAGATCTTCCAGCCGGATTGTGTCGAGTCTGCCCTTCTCCGAGAAGCAGATCTGGGGATCGCCATCGAAGAAGTAGATTTCCACATGCAGGTCTTCATCTCTCGCTCTGCGCACAAACTCATCGACCAGCGCTGCCTGATGATCATCGAGGGCGCTACGATCGGCGAGTAACAGATATTCAGGGCTGGTCTGCCGAGCCTTGTAGACCGGAGAAAACAGTCCCGCGCGGCGTGTAGTGGACCTCAGCGTTGCTTTTACATCCAGATTGCGCGTCGGCTGCCGGTGATGACGCCGGAGCATCTGCAAGGCGTGGACATAGTCACGCGTGCTGAAAAGAATGTTCTTCGGCCTTCGAATTCTGAGATTTGAAAGTTCCGGAGGATCGCGCTCCGAACGTCGTTGCATCCAGGCCTGACGCCTGGACCAGCGCCACAGCAGCCAAACCAGAAATACAACTATTGGCGTTGCCGCAACCGCATTGCGGATGGCCAGATAGTAAGTCGAGTAACTGTCCCACCAACCTGGCGGATCAGCGGCGGTAGTTTCCAGCACCTCTGGTTTCGGCATAGCGCGTCCGGCCTGCGGCGTCGGTGCGGTTTGTGGTGCCGGTTCCGCGTCCTTCGATTGCTGGTCTGACGGGGGCTTTTTTGCCGGCAAATCAACTGGCGCTTCGGACTTGCCAGGAGTGTCGGAATTGTCGCCGACGAAGGACTCGTAGACTATTGTCCCGACAAATACGGCGGTGACAAAAAACAGCGCCAACAAGATATACGGAAAGACCCGCGTGCTTTTTTTTACGGCTTCATCGCTTGCATCGAGTTCATCGTCCGCAGTAGCGGTTTCAGCACCGCGGGGATCGAAATTGCGCCGCCAATCATCATAAATGCTGTAGAAGGCCACCTGTTCCGCGGACGACTTGCAAAAGATCGCTCCCAGCGCAGTCTTGAGATTCTCGGGCTCGAATGTGCCGCTGGACCCGGAGTGGAGCAGGACGGTCGAAGCGGCAATTGTCTGGTCAGGGCCAATGAAGATTCCCTGCCGCGTTGTCTCACGGATCAGACTGTGCAGATCTGAAAATGTCAGCGTTGTGGCGGGTTCGGTCATGGCCTGTCTAAGGAGATCCGATTTCCTAGCGCGGTGCAGAACGCCACTGCTCGATCAGAATCCTTGCCAGGTCTTGATCGGCTTTCGTTTTGAACAAAGTTACCGCGCTCGCCCCCACGAGAGCATCGTCATTCCTGATCGAACTGTTGGGGTCGCCGCCGCGGTCGACCATCGATTGAACCCAGTTCAAGAGCTCAGCGGTTGCTGGCGGTTTGCGCAGCGCATGCCGCGGCTCACGGATCATCCAGAAGAAACTTATGGCATCATCGAGTAATGGACTGTCCGGCTTCAGATCGTCGCGCAGTCGACTTGCCACAATTTGCCTGAGCCTTTCGTCACTGGGGAACGGCACGTCGTAGTAGATGCACCGCCTGAGAAAGGCATCGGGCAACGCCTTTTCGGAATTGCTCGTCATGATCACGATTGGCTGCATGTCGGCTGCCGCGCTGATCGGTGCATTGCCGAGTTCAGGGACCCGGAAGTACATCGACTCAATCTCGTTCAGAACATCGTTGGGAACGTCCCTTGGGGCTTTGTCCATTTCGTCGATCAAGACAACTGAGCGATGGCGCCCGCCAGGATGAACGAATTCGGCAGGAAGGATGTCCTGTACATCGGCTCTATCATTGGCCAGCAGGATCGCCTGCCCTAACGCGTTGTACTGGATGAAATGCGCCGGCGATGCATCGTTTTCACGGGCATGAAAACGGCCCAGATGATCATAGGCGTAAAACAGGTCCCGGGCTTCTGTAGATGATTTTGTCTCAAACTTCAGCGGCACACCAAATCCCAACTCGTCGGCAAGATTGTAGGCAAACTGGGTTTTACCGGTGCCTGGCTCGCCTGTCAGAAGAAGTGGTTGCGACAAAAGCAGGGCGACATTTGCCGCCTGAACAAGACCCTCGTCAGGAATGTAACCTTGAGGATCTGTAAGCGTCTCACGGCTGATGGAGGGAATTGACGGCCTGTTTTCAACAGACTTGTTGCGAATGTCTCCCGTATAAATCGGTATCGACTTGTCTGTGTGGGCTTCGTTGTCTGTGGATACGGCCATACTAATTCCCCCGACTCATTTGTTAGCACCATGAAGCGCACCCCTGAGATCGCCAATGATCGACTCGTATGGTTTTTCCGAAGTGTCCTCGAATGGTCTTGTTGCTTCCTGCTTCAGTGCTTCCGTATTGATAGTTGCGTAGACGCTGGGCGCTGTAACGGTTGCCCAGCGTTCGACATCTACTTTGGTCACAGGTTGGAGCTCGGGCAGGCAGACCACGCCTAGGGAGGCCTTCCCTTCAACGCTCCCGTTTGACCGAAGTCCGGATATGAATGCGTCGAGGGTGGAAGGTTTTGATCGTGAAAACATTCTGAACAACCCGGCTTTGGGCTGGCGAAGTTTCACCTGAAAGAACAGGGTGACGAGACAGCCGGTTGGCACATCAATCCGTGCAAAACACTCAAGCAGCCCGGCAAAAACCCGATTTGCCTGTTCATCCCAATCTTCCGCCTGGATATTGACACAGATGGTCGGCGATTTCCTGTAGGCCATGAGGAATGGCTCGAACTGGTTCTTGAAATGCGCCTGAATGTCATCGATCTTGCCGGTGTACATCAAACTGAATTCACACAGGATATCGCGTAGAATGCTGTCAAAACGGGTTGTTTCGTCAAGCGAGGTCGCGGGCCAGTTTACCGATTTTCGCGTGTCCGAAAAACTGTCGTCCGGGCGTTGAACATGTCTTGGCAGCGTGTAGTTCACGTACCGTTCTGCAATACTCTTATGCAGCTCGTTGTCCAGACCATACGTCAGATAGACGACGACGCGATCCTGGGTGCCGGATGCCGGGTCCGGAATAGTCTGACGGATCTGCACACGCTGGGCGTCACGGTTCACCATGTATGCGAGAAACGATGGCGGGTGCGGATCGGAATCCATTGTCGAATCCGTGCTGTATCCGCGATAGCCGAGGCGGCTGACTGCTGCACTCACTTCCGCGGCCAGATTGCCTTCGGCCCGCAATATCGTTACGGCACGCAGGTACTGCGGGATATCCTCCATTGGTGTTGGGACCACCTCCACCGGAAGCACTTTGTTTTCCGGTGCTTCCCATTTCTGACGAGCCATCCCAAGTTCACTTAGGGCGTAGCTGCGCGGTGAAACTGAATCAGGGCTTATCAGGAATACAAAAAGGTCCGCCTGCCTGATTGAAGCATGTATTCGCTGGTCGTAGCCTTGGCCCGGTTTGAGGCGTTCTCGATCAAAGAAGACGTCGTGCCGATAGCCCTGCAGCGACAGCACGATCGCTTCTGCTTCGTCGGACTGCCGATGGGAATAGGAAACGAAGATCTTCATGTGCGCTTGATATTGAGATGTCCGGTCACACCCATTGAAATGAAAGCTGGCCACGTCGAAACAAACAGCCCACTTAAACGAACTCGGGCGGCAACGTCCCATCATGGCTCGATTAAGTTAAGATGACAACTCCTTGAAAATCCAAACGACGACGGGCACGGGCAGCCACGACTGTTGAGGGCGTCATTGACATCAAGCTCTTGCTGACCAGCCACCAAGCGACTCCGTGGCATATCACGGCAAAGTGCACATATTTGCAGCTCACCGGTCTGATAGAGTTCCGGCTGGGTTCAAACCGGCATGGTGGAATTTACGATGACACGAATGAAGGCGAGCGATTTCGATCAGAGGCTTCTCGAAATCTACGATGGTTACGCGCATGGGCTGATAACCAAACGGGACTTTCTCGAACAAGCCTCGAAATACGCGATCGGCGGCGCGACAGCGGCAGGCTTGCTCAAGGCCCTGTCGCCGGACTACGCGCTGGCGGCACAAGTGTCGGAAAACGATCCCGCCATCCGGTCGGAGGCGCTGACATTTGCATCTCCAGATGGTCACGGCAGCATTTCGGGCTTGCTTGTTCGCCCCGCTTCAGCGGGTACCGCAATGCCGGTGGTTCTTGTGATTCACGAAAACCGCGGCTTGAATCCCTATATCGAAGATGTGGCGAGGCGTCTGGGAAAAGCCGGCTACATGGCGTTGGCGCCGGACGGTCTATCGCCGCTCGGCGGCTACCCCGGCACCGACGAGGAAGGCAAAAAAATGCAGCGATCCATGGACCCCACCAAACTGTTGCAGGACTTCTTCGCGGGCTTCGAGCATTTGCTCAAACGAAAAGATTCAACCGGCAAGGCCGGGGCGGTCGGCTTCTGTTATGGGGGTGGCGTGTGCAATGCCCTGGCTGTCGCCTACCCAGAGCTCGCAGCCTCCGTGCCGTTCTACGGCCGGCAGGCCGATGCCGACGACGTGCCGCGCATCAAGGCACCCCTGCTTCTCCATTATGCCGGGCTCGACAACCGCATCAACCAGGGTTGGCCGGCATACGAGGACGCTCTCAAGAAACACGGCAAGGAATTCGCGGCTCACTTCTATCCCGGTGTAAATCATGGATTTCACAACGACACGACGCCCAGATACGATCAGGCTGCCGCGGAACTTGCATGGCAAAGAACGCTCGCTTTTTTCAAAGCAAAACTCAGTTAGGCAGTGTCAACGCCATATTTGTCAGCGAGCGCCAGAATCTGTTCCCAGGTAGGCTTGGGCAGAGAGACACCGACAGCTGCTGCATTCAGGGCATGGCGGTCGCGCTCGCGCTCGCCGGGAACTTCCACCTTTTCGAATCCGGGCGCCGGCGGGCAGGTACGCAACTCCTCGAGAATTTCCTCCGCCCCCTCCTGAAACCGGTTGGCGTCGCCATACCTTGACGTGTCGATGCAAATCAGAAGCCAGTTCATCTCCGTCATCACCGGACCAAGCATCGCCTCGCCGATCAACTCGGCCATGACCCCAAGGCCATAGCCCTTGGCCCCGCCTGAGGGCAGGATAGCACCACCGTTGAAGTAGTCTTCTGGATGGCGTGTCGGATTTCCGCCAGCGTCGATCAGGGCCCCTTCCGGCACCAGTCCACCGGCACTCTTGGCGGCGTAAATCCAGCCGCCGGCAATCTTGGACGTGGCGAAATCGAGAACCACCGGTCCCCGCGCGCCGCCGGGTATGCCGAACGTATACGGGTTGGTCGGCAGCAGCGCTTTGCGCCCGCCATAGGGCGTCACCATGCGCCACTCTTTGCGGCCGCCACCGCCGATGCAGATGTTCAGGCAACCCTGGTTCGCGCCCACTTCGGCATAGGCCCCCATCCGGCCGGTGTGTCCGCAATTGACGACTGCCGTCACCGACAGGCCCTGCGCCCTGGCAACGTCGCATCCGTGCTGCATCGCCAGCGTCATCGCCGGCATCCCGATACCCTCATTGCCGTCGACGATCCAGGCACCGGCTTCATTCTTTCTCAGTTCCGGCCGCCTGTCGGGCTTCATGTAGCCGCTCCGGAACTGTTCGGTGTACTGCATCAGACGCATCACACCGTGGGACTCGACGCCGCAGAGGTTCGCCTCCACAAGATGTTCCGCAATGGTCACGGCGACATCATGGTCGCACCCTGCCCTGCGGAATATTTCGGTCGCCAATGCCGTCATTTTCACGACAGGAACGACCTGTCTCTCTTCTGCTATGTCAAGTTTGTCGGTGGGTTTCGCTTGTCCGGTCATGCTGTTTCTCCTGATCAGGACGCCACGACAAACCGTTTGGGATCAGGCATGTGCGGCAAAAGCGCCCGGGCAAAACCCCGCGCCTCACCGAAAACACAGTCGTCGCCTGGGACTGGCCAGCGGTTTTCGGAGGCAAGATAGCGGACCAGGGCGCCTGTCTGCGTAGAGTTCAGGCCGTTGATCTCCAGAAGCGGCAAAGGCTGGAACATCAACGTGCTCGTGTCATTCTGATTATCGAATTTCTGTTCTATTGCAATCGAACATGTTTTAGATCCAATCTGGCTGGCGGCCGAAATCCATCCGGTGGTATCAGCGCCGCCTCGCCGGGCGAAGTAGTGCAGCCGAACGGTCCCGGTATCCTTCAATTTCTGAGATTCCATGAAACGACCGCTTTCTTTCCGCGCCAGGACCAAATTTGGAATCTACTCAAAGTAATGTCAGTTAAGCAGCCCCACAGGAGAGAAGAGCCTCATGTCCGATTGAAACGGGCTATGGCGAGATCGGCGGCCTTGAGAAGTTGTCCCTCGCTCTGCCAGCCCACCAGGACATAGTCGAGCTTGCCATCCGACCAGCGAACAACACCCATGTCCAGTCGTTTTGAGTATGTCGGTGCACGTTTGTCGCCGTCCATGGAAATAATGCAAAGAGCCACGGGGCGCCCCTTGCCGTCAGGAAGGTAGGCCAACTGCACAAGCGGCCGTTTGTCGAACTGCAATATCTGTCCGCGCCGGAATTCCAGACCGACAGTGTCGAGATCGGGAACGACCAGTTTGGCCCCGAGGGCCGTGCCAAGACGCTCTTGCAGCATATCAACGCCGTGAGCATCCGGTTTCGGCGTCGGTTCGACCGTCGCACGGGTATAGAGGTTCTGGTACTCGACGACACTGGCGACCCAGCCGCCCATGTTGGCGTCCATGTTGGCGTCCATGCCGGATCCGGGTTTGTCTGACGCCATCCCGGTGCCTGGCGCCGATTTTGCCATTCCTGATTTCCCCCCGGCCGCCGACGTCATACCGGAGCCGGATTCCGTCTCGGTCGACGCCAGTTGGGGGGCTGAAGCTGTCTGCCAGCGGTCAACGGCGATACCAACACCAACACCGCCGGCAAAGAGGATCGCTGCAGCAGCAATCTGCCACCAGCGCACCGACGCGACATCGGCCTTGCCTGTCAACCGACCACTTTGCCTCGGTTCGGTCCGCTCCAGTCCGAAAGTGCGGATGAACTCCGCGTGCATGACAACCGCGTCGCGGTCCATGTCGTGTGACGTGCTATCAGCAAGGGCCTCGGCACTCAATCGCGCAAGTTTCAACCGCTTTTGAGCGTCCGAACTGTTTGTGATGCGTTCCTGGACCGTTGCCGAATCCTCGGCGCTCAGCGCGCCATCCGCGAACAGCATCAGGTCTTCATCACTCAGGTTTTCGTCGCTCAACTTCATTGGTCGTGCAGTCTCTACCGTCCAGTGTTACGCAAGGGTGTGACATTCGATGTCTTATCGAGCTCTTTACCCAACGCCTGTCGCGCACGTGCAATACGGGACATTACCGTGCCGACCGGTACGTCCAGAATTTCCGCTGCCTGCGCGTACGACAACCCCTCGACATTGACCAGCATCAGCGCGGAAGACTGATGTTCGGGCAGTGCCTCTACCAGTGACAACACCTTGGACAGAAATATCTTCCCGATAACGTCACGTTCTCCATCAACAAATGTCACCGGGTCGGGCAGCTTTTCTTCAATCCCGCGCCGTGTGACCTCGCGGCGAATGTCATTTTTCCAGATCGAGTGAATGATGGCGAACATCCAGCTGTCCATGCGCGTGCCGCGTTCAAACTGCTGATGGCGGGTCAGAGCGCGTTCGCAGGCCGATTGCAGCAAATCGTCGGCTCTGTCGCCATTGCGGCAAAGCATCAGTGCAAATCGCCTGAGCCGTGGCAGAAGATCGATCAGATCTTCCCGGAATGTCTGATCAGGACTGTCCATAGTCTCTGTCTTGCACGTCAATTGTTGGACTGGCAAGCGGCGTTGCGGCCGCCGCAGTCACAATTAATCAAGCGTGTGTGAGCAAACTGTGACCTTCTATGCGGCAAATTCGTGAGCAAAGTGGAATATTTCCTCACGGCGGGTTGTTATCAACAGGCACACCAAATGAACACAGAGAGGACACAAACTATGCGCTTTTGGAAGATCGCTTTGGCTTCGCTTGTCGCAACGACTGTCAGTCTGACAGGTGCGGCAAGTGCGCAATCCCCATCAATGGAAGGCGCTAAGGTCTATTTCGTCAACCTCAAGGACGGCGACAAGGTCAAAAGCCCGTTCAAGATAATCTTCGGCCTCAGCGGCATGGGGGTCGCACCGGCCGGTATCGACAAGAAGGGCACGGGCCATCACCATCTGATCATCGATGAAAAGATTGACGGCGAAGAGCTTGAAGAAAACATCCCCAAGGACGAGCAGCACCGGCACTTCGGCGGCGGCCAGACCGAAGCGACCATTGAACTGTCTGCCGGCAAGCATACCTTGCAGCTGGTCCTCGGCGACAAGGACCACATCCCCCATGTGGCACCGGTCAAATCCGACGTGATCACGGTCACCGTCGAATAGCGTAAGACGGCTCGCGCCGGCGGAAACGAGGCAACTGTCGCGCCGCCGGCGCTCCCGCCCGGACGGTGTACCGTAATGTTTAAGCGGATTGGACCGGGCGGACTTTGTTGCTACATTCCCCGTCGCGTAACGGTGCGCCGCGCTGGCGCCGGCATGACGGGGAGATCGGCGATATGCTGTTCATGGTCATTGAGCATTTCCGCGACCGGGATGCTGCTGCGGTCTACGGCCGGGTCAGGCAACAGGGCCGCATGATGCCTGAAGGCCTGGTTTTCAGGGACAGCTGGGTGACAGCGGATCTCGGGCGTTGTTTTCAGATCGTCGAATGCGAAGACACAGCCCTGTTTCAGCAATGGGTAGCCCAATGGACTGATCTCGTGGAATTCGAGATCATTCCGATTGCTCAAGGGACACAAACCGCAATCGCGATTGCAGCCGTCTCCCCCATGGACTAAAACAGGCGTCAAGGCGGATGATCGCATCGGCCGAGACATCGGACCTCCAGTATCGGGAATTGCGCCGTGGTACCGTTTTTCGTTCAGATCAAGTGTGAATTGGGCAAAGCCTATAGCGTCGCCGACCAGATCGCCGATGCGGAAATCGCGTCGGAAATTTATTCCACCGCCGGCGATTACGATCTGTTGGTGAAATTCTATGTCGATAAGGACACTGATATCGGCCACTTCGTCAACGAGCGTGTGCACCCATTCAAGGGAATACGCGATACCTACACCATCATCACCCACCGGGTGTTCTGACATGGCATTCGCATGGCCCGACAATGCCTCCGGCGTACATTTGGGCGTACTGATGTTAAACACCAGCTTTCCCCGTTTGGAAGGCGATATTGGCAACCCGTCAACATTTCCGTTCAAGGTCGACCATACCGTCATCACCTCCGCCACCGCGGAAGCGGTCGTGAGAAGCGAAGGTCCCGCACCGTTCGTGAAAACCGAATTCATCGACGGCGCTTCTGATCTGATTGAGAACGGCGCAACGATGATCACCACCAGTTGCGGTTTCCTGTGCGTTTGCCAGGACGAGTTCGAGGCCGCCCTGCCGGTGCCGGTCGTAACCTCCTCCCTGACGATGCTGCCCGCGCTCGCCGACAAGTACGGCCGCGACAGGCCGATCGGGATTTTGACGTTCGACGGGCATACCTTGTCGAAAATGACTCTGCCCGAAGGCACAGGCCCGGTGATTATCCAGGGACTGGAAGACGGCGAGGAACTCTTCCCCGTGATCAGCCGCGACGGCTTGGTGCTCGACCCCGCCCGCGCCGAACGCGATGCCATAAACGCGGCCCGGACACTCAGAGCACGCGCACCGGACATGGTTGCGGTTGTCATAGAATGCACCAATCTGCCCCCATACCGCGACGCCATCGAACGGGAAGTCGGTGTTCCCGTCTATGATTTTCGTGACGCCATAGCCAAGGCAATGTCATCGACATCCGCGCCATCGTAATGCAGCCCTAGAGTCCATTCGATGACCGGAATACTGGAATTGCTTGGACGCCATGGCGCAACTCTGCTGATCGCCAGCCTTGTTTTTGGATTGCTGCTGCCCGAAGTAGCCGATCTGTTCCGCCCGTTGCTGACCCCGTCAGTGTTTGCCATGCTGGCCTTCGCCATGACCCGGGTCGACCTGTCGGAAGCGAAATCCCATATCCGGAAACCGGGCATGCTCCTGGCCACCCTGTTCTGGATCAACATCGTTCTGCCGATCTGCCTGGGTCTGGCGGTCTGGACGATCGGTGAAGACACCCTCGGCCTCGGTCTCGCTCTCGCCATCGTGCTGATCGGCGCGGCACCGCCGATCATATCCTCGCCGGCGCTGAGCTATCTGCTCGGCCTCAACGGTGCTCTGAGCCTGACGTTCCTGCTGTTGTCCACAACGCTGACACCGCTGATCACACCGGGCATGACCGGCCTTTGGATCGAAGGCGACATGCCGTTGTCTCCACTGGTTCTGGCGGAACGGCTGGCGATACTGATCGGTGGCTCGTTCATTGTCGCGTTTGCTCTGCGTCGCGTCATCGGACTCAAACGGATTCAAAAATCGCCGGGTGTGTTCGACGGACTCAACGTCGTCCTGATGATCATATTCGCAATCGCCCTGATGGATGGTATCGGCGCCATATTTCTGCAGGACCCCATGCGATTCCTGGGTTTCATTGCCCTGGCCTTCACCCTCGCCTTTGGCATGTTTGCCATCACGACAGCAGTCTTCTGGCGCCACGACCGCACGTTTGCCACGACTGTTGGTTATTCTTGCGGTTTCAGGAACATAGCCTTGGCAGTGGGTGCACTAGGCGTGGCCGTCCCCGACGACACCTGGACGATGTTCGCGGTCGTGCAGTTTCCGATCTACATTTGTCCGCTTCTGCTCAGGCCTGTTTGCCGGAAGCTGCTGGCCGGTCAGCCCTGATCGTCCGGCGCGGCCGCTCTTGCCAGGGCGCTGTCACCCTGTTCATCGACGATCTGCTTGCCTTTCCTGACGGTCCAGTCAATGGCATCGTCGCGCGAGGAAAACGTATCGGCCCGGATGAAGCGATGCTCGCCGGCAGCTTCATTGCCGTCCTTTGTGATGACACCGGCCAGGCGCCATTGCGAGCCTTCCTTGATTGGAGCGGCGTGAATCAGAAAGCCATCATGCACGACGGGTTCTTCCATCGCCGCTTCGCCGGCATCCTGTGCAGCGTTGTCGCCGCCGGTCAGGCCACGCATGATGTTCGAGAACAGTCCCATGACTAAAACCTACCATGAATCATGGCCAGGGACACGCGGAAAAGGCAAGTCAGACCCGTTCGATCAGCATGGCAATTCCCTGGCCGACTCCAATGCACATGGTGCACAACCCATAACGTGAGTTGGTTTCCTCCAGTTCCAGTGCCGCAGTCATGACCAGGCGCGCACCGCTCATACCGAGCGGATGGCCAAGTGCGATCGCGCCGCCGTTGCGGTTGACGCGGCTGTCGTCGTCGGCAACGCCGAGCCCTCTCAAAACGGCAAGGCCCTGACTGGCAAACGCTTCGTTGAGTTCGATGACCGCGACGTCGTCGAGGCTGATGCCGGTCCGGTCCAGCAACCGCCGCACGGCGGGAACCGGCCCGTAACCCATGATCCGCGGCTCGAGACCGGCGACCGCTGCGCCGACAATTCGCGCACACGGCGTCAGACCGTGTTTCGCTGCATCTTGTTCATTGGCGACAATAACGGCACACGCCCCATCGTTGACGCCCGAAGCGTTGCCCGCCGTCACTGTTCCGCCGTCCTTGAATGGGGTGGGCAGACTTGACAACTTGTCCAGCGTCGTCTGCCGGGGATGCTCGTCAGTATCGACGACGACAGGGTCACCCTTGCGCTGAGGGATGGTTACCGCGCCAATTTCCTTGGCCAACCTGCCACTGGCCTGAGCTGCCGCCGCCTTGTTCTGCGAACCGATGGCAAACCGGTCCTGATCCTCACGGCTGATCTGAAACTCCTCGGCGACGTTTTCGGCCGTTTCCGGCATGGAATCGATGCCATACTGTTTCTTCATGGCCGGGTTCACGAACCGCCATCCGATGGTCGTGTCGAACACATCGGCGCTTCTGGAAAACGCCGTGGTCGCCTTACCCATGACAAACGGCGCGCGCGACATGCTTTCTACACCCCCGGCCAGGGCCAGTCCCATTTCGTCCGATTTGATGGCGCGCGCAGCATAGGCAATGGCATCCATGCCCGACCCGCACAGCCGGTTTATGGTGGAGCCTGGAACAGAGGTGGGCAACCCGGCAAGCAGGCCGGCCATGCGTGCCACATTCCGGTTGTCCTCGCCGGCCTGATTGGCACATCCATAGACAACGTCCTCGACAGCATCCCAATCGACGCCAGTGTTGCGTTCCATCAACGCCTTGATCGGCTTGGCCGCCAGGTCATCGGTGCGGACCGAGGACAAAGCCCCACCGTACCGGCCGATCGGTGTGCGCACGCCGTCGCAGATAAAAGCTTCGCTCATGTCATCTCCCGCACGTCTTGGTGCTAACCGTCAAAATCAATTACGAGCTTGTCGCTCAGAGGCCGCGACTGGCACGTCAGAATGTAACCGGCCTCGACTTCATCCTTCTCAAGGCCGTAATTAACATCCATTGCCACCTCCCCTTCAAGCAGTTTCGCCTTACAGGTGCAGCAGACACCGCCCTTGCAGGCAAACGGCAGGTCGACATTGTTGGCGAGCGCGGTATCGAGAACCGGTTCGCCATTGAAGGGAAGTTTGAATTCGGTCTTGGTCCCGTGCAGGAAGACCGTGACATCGGCGACCCGGCCGTCATCCGGCATCGCAGCCCGGACAGCCCTGGGACCGGCCTGCGGCGGCGGTGCGTTTCCGAACAGTTCGAGCTTGACCCGGTCATCGCCGACACCCAGACCACGCAAGGCAAGCCGCGCGCCCTTGATCATCGGACCGGGACCGCACAGCATGAAATAGTCGACGCTGTCCTTGTCGATCAGTTTTTCAACCAATGCCGTGACTTTCTCCTCGCTCATCAGTCCACCGAACAGCGGCACTTCCGGCGTCTCGTCGCTGAGCACATGAAACAGCCTGAGGCGGCCGAGGTAGCGGTCCTTGAGGTCCTCAAGCTCCTCCTTGAAGATAATCGAGCTGACCGTGCGGTTGCCGTAGAAAAGAGTGAACCGGCTCTTGGGTTCGCGCTTGAGCACAGACTTGATGATCGCCATGAACGGCGTGATACCGCTGCCGCCCGAAAACCCTACATAGTGGCGTTTATTGTCGGCATCCAGATCGACACAGAACCGGCCTGTCGGTGGCATGACCTCAATGACATCGCCTTCGCGAATGCGCTCGTTGGCAAAATGCGAAAACCGTCCGTCCGGAATCTTCTTCACCGCGACCCGGACTTCGCCGTCGTCAAGACCGGAGCAGATCGAATAAGGCCGTCGCAGCTCCTCATCGCCCACCCGAGCCTTCAGTGTCAGATACTGACCCGGTATATAGGCAAAGGTTTCGCACAGAGCATCGGGCACGGCAAAAGCGATCGATGTGGCCTCATCGGTTTCCCGGCGCACATCAGACACCTTCAATGCATGAAAATCACTCATGGTTCAAAGTCCCGGCAACTGGATTGATGTCATATGCATTTGAAATAGTCGAACGGTTCCAGGCAGTCCTGGCATTTGTAGTGTGCCTTGCACGCGGTCGACCCGAATTCGCTCACCATCGTGGTTTTGGCGGAGCCACACCGGGGACAGGCAACCTGCGGTCGTTCGGCAAACAGAGCACGCTTGTCGGCGGTTTCGGCTTCAGGCGGGGCTATGCCATAGTGGCGCAGTTTTTCCCTGGCCTCCGGACCGATCCAGTCGGTCGTCCAGGGTGGAGACAGCACCGTCGTGATCGTGGCGGACGCAAAACCTGCTTCATCCAGCGCAATACGGACTTGCCTTTCGATCATCTGTGTTGCCGGACATCCCGAATAGGTCGGGGTGATGGTTATGTCGAGCTGTCCATCGCGCATTGTCACGTCACGCACTATACCCAGGTCGACGACGCTCACCACCGGGATTTCCGGGTCCATGACATGGGCCAGCGTCCGCCACACGCCATCGATCCGCACATCCGCCGCGGTGTCCTGCGTCATTACCATTTTGCACCGGGATAGGCTCGCTGCATGAACTGCATGTCCGCCAGCATGTACCCGAGATGTTCCGAGTGCCGCCCTTCCCGCCCGCCGGTCTGCATCCATCCGTCCACCGGGCGCACAAGGGTTGCGCGCTCCAGAATTTCATCAACCGTCTTGTCCCAGGCTGGCTTTAACGCGGTCGGATCGGGCCCGATTCCGGCCGCCTGCATGTTTGTGTCGTCCGGCCTGCACTCGAATAGTTCGCCGGTGTACGCCCACAGGTTATCAAGGGCCTTCTGGGCCCGTTCATGGCTTTCATCCGTTCCGTCGCCAAGTCTGACGAGCCATTCGCCGGCATGCCTCAGATGATAGGACAACTCCTTCACCGCCTTGGCGCCAATTGCGGCAAGGCGGTCGTCAGCGGACTCTGCGAGGCGGTCATACTGCTCGACCGCAAATGCCGTATACAGAACGTGACGCACAATCGTGTCGGCAAAGTCGCCATTGGGCTGTTCGACCAGAAGAACGTTACGGTAGTCGGACACGTCACGCAGAAAGGCAAGAGCGTCTTCGTCACGGCCCCCGCCTTCGACTTCGGCGGCATACGAATAGTGCATACTGGCTTGTCCGAAGAGGTCGAGCGCATGATTGGACAGCGCAATATCGATTTCGAGGTTGGGCGCCTTGCTCGACCATTCCGCGAGTCGCTGCCCGAGAATCAGCGCATTGTCCCCAAGCCCCAGGCAATAGGCGAACAAATCGCCGGATGAGGCGTTCCCGACCGACGGTTCGGCATTTGCTGCAGTCGCACTCATGGCCGGCTCCTACATGTGCTCGATTTCATCGGGAATGTCATAGAACGTCGGATGACGGTAGACCTTGTCGTCGGACGGCGCGAACAGTGCTTCCTTCTCATCTGGCGACGACGCTGTGATTTCCGACGACGGCACCACCCAGATACTGACCCCCTCATTGCGGCGGGTATAGACATCGCGGGCATTGTCCACCGCCATGGCCGCGTCCGCTGCATGCAGGCTACCCACGTGCCTGTGCGACAGCCCCTGCTTGCTGCGCACGAAAACCTCGAAAAGAGGCCACTCTTTTTCAACCGACATCACGTCTCTCCGAAATTCAGGCTGCGGCCCGGCTGTCCGATTTTCTGTTTTTTTCCGCAAAGGCCAAGGCGGCTTCCCGCACCCATGCACCGTCGTCATGGGCCTTGCGGTAGTTGTCCATGCGCTGGCGGTTGCAGGGTCCCTGCCCGCCGATGACGCGTTTAAACTCTGCCCAGTCGATCTCGCCAAAATCATAGTGCCCGCGCGCCTCGTTCCACTTGAGATCGGGGTCGGGCACGGTCAGGCCGAGGAATTCCATCTGCGGAATGGTCTGGTCGACGAATTTCTGGCGCAGGTCGTCATTGGAATGACGCTTGATCCGCCATGCCATCGATTGGGCCGAATGCGGCGACGCATCGTCATTGGGGCCGAACATCATCAACACCGGCCACCACCAGCGGTTGACCGATTCCTGCACCATGGCCTGTTGCTCCGGCGTGCCTCTGGCCAATGCCATGCTCAGCTCGAAACCCTGGCGTTGATGAAAACTCTCTTCCTTGCAGATCCTGACCATGGCCCGGGCATAGGGGCCGTAGGAACACCGTGCCAGGGGCACTTGATTGATGATTGCGGCACTGTCCACCAGCCAACCGATGATTCCGATGTCGGCCCATGTCGGCGTCGGGTAGTTGAAAATGCTGGAGTACTTGGCCTTGCCGGCACGCAGATCGGCTTCCGTCTGGTCGCGCGACACACCAAGTGTCTCGGCAGCGGAATACAGATAGAGCCCATGACCCGCTTCGTCCTGCACTTTTGCAATCAGGATCATTTTCCGGCGCAGGGACGGCGCCCGGGTAATCCAGTTGCCTTCCGGCTGCATACCGATGATTTCGGAGTGGGCATGTTGCGAGATCTGACGCACCAGCGTGCGCCGGTAAGCCTCCGGCATCCAGTCCTTGGGCTCGACCTTCTGTTCAGACTGCACATGGGCTTCGAAGGCGCCTTCGCGCCCGTCAATTTCAATAGCGTCTGCAGACATTCCATACTCCCGAAAGTTTTGCGATTCAGGGAACCGCCTCCCCAATCTCAATATGACACACAAAAACATATTTTCAATTATTTTTTGTATCAAAATGATGTTTTGTGGTGGTTTATGACGATAATTTGCGTTCATTCAAGGGCTTAAATGATACTTTCTGTTGTCAGAAACGCCCCATTTCTGTATCACGAAATAGGCGGCTCTTGCGGGCTACGACAATCAACGGACGCGATTTGGGGATTCTGGCCATGGAATATAGCGACGAAGCGCAGGCGCTGGCAGAGCGCGCGGCGGCAGCCATGTTGGACAAGGACAGCGCATCCCGTTCACTGGGAATGAAGCTTGTTTCCGTGGCGCCCGGACAAGCAACGATGACAATGACGGTCCGCGACGACATGCTCAACGGACACGGCATCTGCCACGGCGGTTTGATGTTCCTGCTGGCCGATTCTACTTTCGCCTTCGCCTGCAACAGCCACAACCGCAATACGGTTGCAGCCCATGCCGACATTTCATTTCTCAGGGCGGCCGCTTTAAATGATGTGCTGACGGCGTGCGGCCGCGAGACTTTTCAGGAGGGCCGCAACGGTATCTACGATATCGTCGTGTCCAACCAGGACGGCGTAACCGTTGCACATTTCAGGGGCAAGTCCCGTACCATCTCCGGTACGGTTGTTCCCGAGGAACCCCACTCTCAGGAGGATTGAACATTGGCACTGAACCCGGCGTCGGACTATGCCGCTCCGAAGGAACTACTCGACCCGATTGAAATCGCCAGTCTCGACGAGATCCAGGCGCTGCAGCTGGAGCGGCTTAGGAAGACCCTGGCCCATACCTACCAAAACGTCGAACACTACCGACAGAAGTTCGACAGCCATGGGGTCCACCCGGACGATGTGACATCGCTCGAGGATATCGCGAAGCTGCCGTTCACCACGAAGGAAGATCTGCGTCAGACCTATCCGTTCGGCATGTTCGCCGTGCCGCGCGAACAAGTGGCCCGCATCCATGCCTCGAGCGGCACCACCGGCAAACCGACCGTTGTGGGTTACACACTGAACGATATCGACATTTGGGCAAGCGTGGTTGCCCGCTCAATGCGGGCTGCAGGCACCCGGCCCGGCGACATGGTCCACGTGGCCTACGGTTACGGCTTGTTCACCGGGGGCCTCGGCGCTCACTATGGTGCTGAAAAGCTTGGCTGTACCGTGATCCCGATGTCGGGAGGCCAGACCGCACGGCAAATTCAGCTGATTCAGGATTTCCGCCCAAGGGTCATCATGGTGACACCGTCATACATGCTGAATCTGCTCGATGAGATGAACCGGCAGAATATCAACCCGCAGGATACCAGCATCGAGATCGGCATCTATGGCGCCGAACCCTGGACCCACGATATCCGGGAGGCAATCGAGGCCCGCGCTCACATGCACGCGGTCGACATTTATGGACTGTCCGAAGTCATGGGGCCCGGTGTCGCCAACGAGTGCATTGAAACCAAGGACGGCCTGCACGTCTGGGAAGATCATTTTTACCCGGAAATCATCGATCCGGAAACCGGCGAGGTCCTGCCCGATGGCGAGTTCGGCGAACTGGTCTTTACATCCCTGACCAAGGAGGCCTTGCCGATCATCCGCTACCGCACGCGCGACCTGACACGCCTCCTGCCAGGCACGGCCCGCTCCATGCGCCGGATGGAAAAGATAACCGGACGCTCCGACGACATGATGATCATTCGCGGCGTCAACGTCTTTCCGACCCAGATCGAGGAAATTGTCGTGAAGAGCGGCGGGCTCTCGCCACACTACCAGATCGAACTGTACAAGAGCGGCAACCTCGACGCCATGCGGGCGCATGTGGAATTGGACGCCGACGCA
>JAJFHD010000055.1 GCA_021775805.1 Alphaproteobacteria bacterium
GACGAAAATGATCCCGGCAAGGCGAAGGTTGTGGTCGACATTGATACCGCGAGCGTAAACACCAATCACGACAAGCGGAACACTCACATTCGTTCCGCCGATTTTCTCGATGTTGCCAAATTTCCAACCGCAAAGTTCGAAAGCACATCGATCGATGTAAAAGGTAACGGCAAGGCTGTCGTGAACGGTAAACTGACGCTGCATGGCGTGACCAGGGACATTGCCATTGATGCCAAACATATCGGCGGCGGCAAAGATCCCTGGGGCGGCGTCCGGCGCGGATTTTCAGGCACCACGATGATCAAAATGGCGGACTACGGCATCACCTACAATCTAGGTCCTGCCTCTGCCAATGTCTATTTTGATCTTCATATCGAGGGCATTCGCCAGTAAGCCCGCGGGCAATCCCGCAAACCATCACCCGTTCGAAAACCCCGCCTGCCACAGGCGGGGTTTTCTGGTTTCGGCAACAACTCAGGCGGCAATCTCCGAAGCGGCGAGGACCGATGCCACGGTTGACCCGAGTTCCGATGGATTGGGAGCGACGGCAACGCCTGCGTGCTGCAGAATTTCAACCTTTTCCTGTGCGGATTCTCCAAAAGCGGAAATAATTGCACCGGCGTGACCCATGGTGCGGCCCTTCGGGGCCGCCAGGCCGGCGACATAGGCAATGACCGGTTTGGTCATGTGGTCGCGCACGAATTCCGCGGCCTCCGCCTCCTGCGGACCACCGATTTCTCCGATCATCATCACGGCATCTGTCCCGTCGTCCGTCTCGAACAGTTCGAGAATGTCCTTGAAGGAACTGCCGTTGATCGGGTCTCCGCCGATACCGACGCTGGTCGAGACACCGATGCCCAGGTCCTTCAACTGGGATGCCGCTTCATAGCCCAAGGTGCCTGACCGTCCGACAATACCGACGCGTCCAGGCTTGTAGATATGGCCCGGCATGATACCGGCCATGGCCTCTCCCGGCGTGATCAGACCGGCGCAGTTGGGGCCCAGCAGGCGCATCCTGTCATCGGCACGATAGCGCCGCATGTAGCGCTTGACCCGGATCATGTCCTGGGCGGGAATGCCGTCGGTTATGCACACGCACAGCTTGATGCCAGCATCGGCCGCCTCCATGATCGCGTCGGCGGCAAACGGCGGCGGTACAAAGACGATGCTGGTATCCGCCCGGGTTTCTCCGACCGCCCCCTTGACGGTGTTGAAGACCGGGCGACCATGCAGCGTCGTGCCGCCTTTGCCGGGTGTAATACCGCCAACCACGTTGGTGCCGTACTGGAGCATCTCGAGCGCGTGGAATGCACCGATGCGGCCGGTAAATCCCTGAACGAGAACCCGTGACGACTTATCGATGAGAATGGACATTGGTACTGTCTCCTAAAAGTTTCCGGGTTGCTCAGGCGGCCTGCGCCGACACATTTCTCCAGGCGTCGACGGAGAGCTCTGCAGCTTCCGCCAGGGTTTCCGCGATGCCTATGGCGAGGCCGCTTTCCCGCAGAATTTGAAAACCTTCGTCCACATTGGTCCCGGCAAGCCGGACCACGACCGGCACGTTGACATCGACTTCTTCAAACGCCTTGACCACGCCTTCGGCTACCCAGTCGCAACGGTTGATCCCGGCGAATATGTTGACCAGCAGAACCGAGACATTCTGGTCGGCCAGCACCGAACGGAAGGCCTTGACGATCCGGTCGGGAGATGCGCCTCCACCCACATCGAGAAAGTTCGCCGGCTCACCGCCGCCCAACTGGATCATATCCATGGTCGCCATCGCCAGGCCGGCCCCGTTGATGATGCAGCCGATTTCACCGTCGAGACCGACATAGTTCAACCCCCGGTCGGCCGCGTAGGTCTCGCGCGGGTCTTCCTGCGACTTGTCCCGCAGTTCGGAGATATGGGCGGACCTGAACAGCGCGTTGTCGTCGAAACTCATCTTGGTATCGAGCGCCACCAGGCTGCCATCCGCGGTTGTCACAAGCGGATTGATTTCGACCATGGTTGCGTCGAGTTCCCGGAACGCCCGGTAACACCCCATCAGAACCTGCGTCGCCTGACCGATCTGTTTGGAATCCAGGCCGAGTCCGAAGGCAATTTCACGGGCCTGAAACTCCTGCATCCCTACCGCCGGTTCGACACTCACCCGGAGGATCGAATCCGGTTCGCGCTCGGAAATCTCCTCGATCTCCATACCACCCGCAGACGAGGCAACGACCATGACCCGTTCGGTCTTGCGATCGAGCACAAAGCCCAGATAGAACTCGTGTTCGATGTCGACCGCTTCCTCGACATAAAGCCGATAGATCATCTTGCCGCGCGGTCCGGTCTGCTGGGTCACCAGTTTGCGGCCGAGCATGTCGTCGGCCGCCTCCAAGATCTCCCGGTCGTCGTCACAGACCCGGATACCGCCGGCCTTGCCGCGCGCACCCGAATGAACCTGTGCTTTGACGACCCATTTGGACCCCCCGATCTCGCGCGCCCGGTAAGTTGCCTGCTCGGGACTGTAGGCCAGCCCGCCGCGCGGGACGGCGATGCCGAAACCGCTCAGCAGTTCCTTTGCCTGATACTCATGAATATCCATTATGTTCAACCTTTGAACTGAAGTTACAAAATCGCAGACGGCGACTCAGAAATCTGCTGGTTCATGGCCACCACGTTCTGGGCCATGCGGGCAGAGGCTGCGTCGATCATCTTGCCATCGAGCGCGACAGCGCCTTTGCCAGAAGCTTCGGCATCAGCAAGCAGGTCGAGAATGCGTTGGGCCCGCTGGACTTCGGCTTCCGGTGGCGAGAAGATCTCGTTGGCCAAGTCGATCTGGCTTGGATGAATCGCCCATTTGCCTTCGATGCCGATCGCGGCGCCGCGTCTGGCAGCGTCGCGATATCCCTCCGGGTCGTTGAAATCACCGAAGGGTCCGTCGATGGCACGCAGACCGTAGGCACGGCAGGCAACCGTCATGCGGGACAGGGCCATGTGCCACTGGTCGCCCGGATAATGCGGGTTCAGGCCGCCGATGTTGACGGTGCGGGCGCGGCAGCTAGCGGCGTAGTCAGCGACGCCGAAATGCATGGCTTCGAGCCTTGGGCTTGCCTGCGCGATGGCTTCGACATTGGCCATGCCCAGAGCTGTTTCGATCAGGGCTTCCAGGCCGATCTTGTGCGGATATCCCTTGGCCATTTCGATCTGGTTGACCAGGGCTTCGACCAGGTAGAGATCCGACGGTACACCCACTTTGGGCACCAGAATGGTGTGCAGCTTGGCGCCGGCCTGTTCGACCACATCGATGACGTCACGATACATGTAATGGGTGTCGAGACCGTTGATCCTGACGGAAACGGTCTTGCCTTTCGCCGCCCAGTCAATGTCGTTCAAGGCTTCGATAATGTTTTTTCGCGCCTGCTCCTTGTCGGGCGGCGCCACCGCGTCTTCAATATCGAGGAAAATGTAATCGGCATTACAGTCGGCGGCCTTCTCGATCATTGCCGGGTTGGAGCCGGGAACCGCCAGTTCGCTGCGATGCAGCCGCTGCCGGACAGTGGCGTGGAGTGTGTGTGACATGATTGGTGACCTTGGTGTGGTAGGTGGATTGAAAGGTTCAGATTCGATCAAACGGCAATGGCCAGTTCTTCGCGGACACTTGCACCGAAGTACCGCTGTGCGGCGGCGACGCCGCTGCCCGGTTCAACCGGCAGGCCGACATCGAACATTGCCAGTTCAGCTCCAGCCAGTGCTGACAACGCCATGATTTCGCTGACCTGGCCCAGATGGCCGATACGAAAGACCCTGCCCGCAACCTTTGACAACCCTGCCCCGAGCGACAGGCCATAGCGGTGGTAGGCGCGTTGGATGACATCGTTGGCATCAAATCCGTCTGGCACGCAGATCGCGCTCACCGTGTCTGAATGCCACTTCGGTTCGGCTGCACACAGGCGCAGCCCCCAGGCATCGATACCCTGGCGCACGCCTTGGGCGATCCGGTTGTGACGGGCAAACACGTTTCCGAGCCCTTCGGAGGACAAGAGGTCGAGTGAACAGCGCAATCCGCGCAACAAAGTCGTTGCCGGCGTGTACGGGAAATAGCCTTGGGCGTTGGCGGTCCGCATCATCCCAAGGTCGAAGTAACACCGGTTCATCGTGCCTGACACTGATTTCTCGAACGCCTTCGGGCTGACCGCCAGAATGCCCAGTCCGGCCGGTAGCATCAGGCCTTTCTGAGAGCCGGTGACGGCAAGATCGACACCCCACTCGTCCATACGAAATTCGACGCTCGCAATCGACGAAACACCATCGACGAACAGCAAGGCAGGATGATCCACCGCGTCGAGCGCGCGCCTGACAGCGGCAACGTCGCTGCACACGCCTGTGGCGGTTTCGTTGTGGCAAACAAAGACTGCCTTGATCTGGTGCGTTCTGTCGGCTTCGAGCTTTCTGGCATAATCCGCAACCGGCACGCCTTCGCCCCACGGTACGTCGATGACATCGACATCGAGTCCGAGGCGTTCGCACATGTCGACCCACAAATGAGAGAACTGCCCAAAACGGGACATCAGCACCTTGTCGCCGACCGAGAGCGTGTTTGTGACAGCCGCTTCCCAGGCACCGGTGCCGGAGGACGGGAAGACAAAAACTTCGCCGGTGGTGGTCTTGAACACCGCCTTCAGGTCTTCAAGCAGTGGCCTGACGAAGTCAGGGAAGTCCGGCGCTCTCATGTCTTCCATCGGCAGATCGATTGCCCGGCGGACAACATCGGGCATGTTGGTCGGACCGGGAATAAACAGATGTGTCGTTCGGGTCATGACGGCGCTCCTAGGTTGATACTCATTACCCCGCCAAACCGACATGAAAGGTCGACCAGCGGGTCCTCCGGGCAACCCCGGGAAAAGGATGCGGATGGGGCCCCGGACCTTTGGAACACTCTTGGTCAAACACCCGTTGAGAGAGACAAATTCGGGTGAACAACCTGCTGAGCGGCCAACGACCTTCCCATCCGCCCGGTCAATCTCTCAAACATCGTGCGCGCCGAACACACCCGGTATCAGGGGAAATGAATCTCTTTCTTGTGGGGCGTTGCAAACCAATGGGTAGGCTACGCCCTACCCGAAACAAGCTTGATGTTTCCCGGTGACCGGGACGTTGAGAGGCAGAGCGCGCGTGCTTTGTCGCTGTTTGTTTGAAACAATGCCCTTGAGCCCTTCAATTCTGACACGGGAGTAACGACCATGTCGCTCGACGACATAAAAGCCCTGACGTTCGACACCGGCGGAACAATCCTCGACTGGCATACGGGCTTCAGCACCGCAATCGCCCAGACAGCCGCTAAACACGGTGTTGAACGGGACTGGCCTGTACTCGCCAACGAAATCCGCAAACGGTCGCTCGGCCGCATGCTCAACCTCGGTGAACACGAGCCGCCTGCCTACAATTTCGACGGCGCTCACCGCGCATCGCTTGACGAGGTGCTCGACGAAAACGGCCTTGGCGCGTTTACGGACGAAGAACGCCACGCCATTGCCTGGGACAGGGTTCACAAGTTCGATTGTTGGCCCGATTTTCCCCCTGCCCTGCCGAAACTCAGGGCCTCTTACATCTGCGCCTCGTTCACGATCCTGAGTTTCCGGATCATCATCGACACCGCCAGACACAACGGCCTTAGTTGGGACGCGGTGATCTCATGCGAGGCAATCGGCAAGTACAAACTTCTGCCGGAGTCCTATCAGACCGCGGCCCGCTTCCTGCAGCTTGATCCGTCGGAATGCTGCATGGTCGCCTGTCACAATTTCGACCTCGATGCCGCACGGTCCCAAGGTTTCAAGACGGCGTTTGTGCGCAGGCCCGATGAGTGGGGGCCGGCAGGTCCGCCCGATCCCGAACCCAACCCGGCAAACGACATTATCGTCGATGATTTCCCGTCACTGGCCCGCGCACTTGGAGTCAGTGCCTGACGGCGCCACTCACCCCGAACCCGCCCGCGACACGTAAAGAGCTGCGGCCATCGCGCGGTTCTTGATTTCCAGCTTGTCGTAGAGATTCTTCAAGTGGAACTTGACCGTGTTCTGGGAAATCCCGAATCGGTTGGCAATCTGATGATTTGTCCAGCCGTCCGCAAGGGCTGCAAGGAGTTCACGCTCGCGCACGGTCAACTGATCAAGCGGATCCACATGGAGCGATCGCACATCAATGAAAGGGAAAGACATGCGCCCGTTGGCAACCGCATTGACGGTCTCCACCAACCGGTCGATCGGTTCGGTCTTGCAGCAGAACCCATAGCCGCCGTGTTTCATGACCCGGCGGACCACATCCGGCCCCGACGCACCCGTATAGACGATCAGCCGCCGCTGGTTGCCGCGTTCCCGGACAGCTTCCAGCACCTTTTGCCCATTCATGTCCGGCAATTCCCAGCCAATAATGCCGATCTCGAAGTCAAAAGCATCACAGACATCGAGAAAATGGGCGCCGGTCTGCACCTGGGCCACAAGTTCAAAGCGCTTGTCGCCTCCAAGAACGGACTTAAGACCCTGCAAAATAAGAGTGTTTTTATCCACAGTGACAATGCGGATGCGTCTGCTGGCGGTTCTGGACATGGCGGGGACGGCACTTCCACTACGCTACGATAGAACCGCATTATGCCCGACTAATTGATGAGAACTTGTTCGTGACCGTTAAAAAACAGTCCGTTTGCGGTATGGATCGGTTGTCCGTCGAGTTATTGAGCAGCAATATTGTCGTGTCTTTGTCTGACCCATTGGGTTGCCACCTCTGGCGAATGCTCAATTCAGACAAACCTCCCCATTCGTCCACCTTTCGCCGAAATTCTCCATAGGCCCAACGCCGGTTGCCGACTAGCCTGACGAAACAGGAAACTTGCAGACTTTGCGGGAGGTGCTCGATGTCGGACCATGCCAAACCGGAGGACCTTATCGCCGGCAAGAACCGGCCCTTTACCGGAGGCGAATTCCTCGAAAGCCTGCGCGACGAACGTGAAGTCTGGATCTACGGCGAGCGGGTCAAGGACGTTACAACCCATCCGGCATTCCGCAATTCAGCCCGTTCCCTGGCCCGCCTCTACGATGCGCTCCATGACGATGCCCAGAAAGACGTCCTGACCTGTGAGACCGACACGGGGTCGGGCGGGCGGACCCACAAGTTCTTCCGCTCGGCACGGTCGCGCGAAGACGTTGTCGGCCAGCAGCAGGCGATCGCCGCCTGGGCCCGCATGTCCTATGGCTGGATGGGCCGTACTCCCGATTACAAAGCCAGTTTGATGAACACCCTGGGCGCCAACAACCAGTTCTATGGCGACTTTGCCGAGAACGCCAAGGCCTGGTACAAACGCGCCCAGGAAAATGTCCTGTTCATGAACCACGCGATCGTCAATCCGCCGATCGACCGGGCCAAGGCCGCCGATCAGGTCAAGGACGTATTCATCACCATCGACAAGGAAACCGATGCCGGCATCCGTGTCTCCGGCGCAAAGGTGGTGGCGACATCGGCTGCCCTCACCCACTACAACTTCCTGGGCCAGAATGCTGCCATGGCGATCAACGACAGCGATCTGGCGGTGATGTTCATCGCGCCCATGAATGTGTCCGGGATCAAGCTTTTCTGCCGCGCATCTTATGAAATGCAGGCCGCCGCCATGGGCACGCCCTTCGATTATCCCTTGTCCAGCCGGTATGACGAAAACGATGCCATCTTTGTCTTCGACGATGTTTTCATCCCCTGGGAAAACGTGCTGCTGCACCGCGACATCTCCAAGATCTCGACGTTCTATCCACGCTCAGGCTTCCTGGCGGGATATCAGTTCCAGGGCTGCACCCGGCTGGCGGTTAAGATGGATTTCATTTGCGGTGTTCTGATCAAGGCCCTGAGGGCTGCAGGCTCCGACGAATTTCGCGGCAACCAGGCCCAGCTTGGCGAAGTCATAGCCTGGCGCAACCTGTTCTGGGCTCTATCCGACGCCATGGCCCACAACCCGGTCGAATGGGTCGGCGGCGCCATGTTGCCCAACGTCCAGAACGGCACGGCCTACCGGGTGTTCGCCACCGAAGCCTACCCCAAGGTCAAGAGCATCATCGAAAAAATCGTCGCCAGTTCCCTGATCTACCTGCCGTCGAGTTCCCGTGATTTTGCAACCCCCGACGTCGACCGTTACCTCAAGCAATACGTCAGGGGATCGAACGGTATCGACCACAAGGAACGCATCAAGATCATGAAACTGCTGTGGGATGCCATCGGCACGGAGTTCGGCGGCCGCCACGAACTCTACGAGCGCAACTACGCCGGCAACCATGAGGACATCCGGATCCAGACCATGTTCAATGCCCGCGGCTCCGGTGCCCTCGACGCCATGGTCGCCATGGCCGAACAGTGCATGGGAGACTACGACGAGCACGGCTGGACCATGGAAGGCTACAACAACGGCGACGACCTGACCGTGGACTGGCAGGGCGACGACTGAGGCCTTGTTATGACGTCCCATCCTGAAACTCAGGTCTCACCTTTTGTCACCTCGGCGAAAGCCGGTGTCCAGAGTGGACGCAACAAAACTCCTTAGTCAATTACCCTGGATTGCGGTTTTCACCGCAATGACAAAAGATGGCGTTCAACCAGCTAACAACGCCAACAATCGTCATAGTGGAAGCAAGGCTGACATTGCAAGCCTGTCACGGAGTGTCTCACCAAGCGACATTCCGCTTGCCAATTTCCGCTCTACAGGTCACAAAAGATTCATGAGCAATCCGTCAGAACAACCGGCTGCTCCCCTCTCCCCGATGGCCGGTTCTGTGACCCGCGACGACTTTCGCGAAGCCATGAGCCGACTTGGAGCAGCTGTCCATATCATCACGACCGCCGGTGACGCCGGAGAATGCGGGCTGACCGCGTCGGCTGTCTGTTCGGTCACCGACACGCCGCCAACCGTGCTGGTCTGCCTCAACCGATCAAGCGAAACCAACAAGGTCTTCAAGCATAATAGTGTGTTCTGCATCAACACGTTGACGTCCGATCAACAAAACCTGTCCAACAGTTTTGCCGGTTTCAAGGGCCAGACCATGGCGGAGCGCTTTGCCGAGGCAGAGTGGGAATATCTGCAAACCGGCGCACCGGCCCTGAAGTCGGCGCTGGTGACGCTGGACTGCACCGTCACGTCGGTCGCCGAGGTTGGCACGCACAGTGTCCTTTTCGGAGAAATTCAAAAAATCCGGTTCGGCGACTCCCGCCCGGCCCTGATGTATTTCAAGCGGTCCTACCGCCGGCTTGAAGATACGACCCCAGGATGAATGAAAAACTTCTGTGCATGACGGTTTGACTGGCTACGTTTCACCGATAGGATAAGCCATTCAACTGAACGACGGCCAGAAACCAGGGTGACCATCAAACTCAGCCCCATATCGCCCAAAGAACTGCGCGAAATCTGTGGCAATGTCCGGGTCGGCCATTGTTGTTTAGGGCGCACGGACGGGTCCATCCCGCGGTTCCAGTATTCACACAACTATCGATTGAACGATCTTGTTGTTTGGGACAATGCCGCGACCCTTCACTCAGGCCCCGCCTTCAATGAAGCAAAAGACAGTAGCGATGCCAGAATGATGCCATCGGGTCAGTGTCCATGGATGGCCCGATATCACCGGACACTAGAGCGTCACAGCGTTTGCGGGTACGTGGTGCCCCCCAAACGATGGCGGCTGGATTGTTGATGTTGGGATAGAAATGAACGGGCCCTCCCAGATACCGCAATACCACCTTTACGGCGACGATGTAGAAGAGTCTCCCTTCAACTTCTTTCACATCGAAACGCTGGCGGCGCGCAGTGCCACTAACGACTGGAGAATAGCGCCACACAGCCATCGCCATCTTTATCAGTTGCTGTTCCTGGAAAACGGCGGCGGACAGGTCATCATCGAGGACATCGCGGCCGGGCTTGATCCGCCACTCCTCATTTTCTTCCCGCCACACGTTGTCCATGGCCTGGTGTTTAATCCCGGATCGAGGGGGCACATCATCAGCTTCACTGAAGATGTCCTGACCCGTACTGGTGCGGCCGGACAATCGTTCGGGCTCTTGAACAGCCTGAGGCCCTATGGCGTAACGGAGTTGAACGACGATCCCGAACGGCTATCGAACATCGCCCGGATCTTCGATCAGATCACCCGAGAGCACATTCACAAAACCAGACGCCAGCATCTGGCATTGCGTGCCTGGCTGGAACTGCTGCTGATAGAATTGTCCAGACTGCAAACGCGGCCGGAAAAGGGGTCAGGCTTGCTCCACTCGAGAGCCCAGGAAACCGTGGACCGGTTTCGCGAACTGGCCGAAGACGGCTGCCGGTCAAACCGCAAGTTGCCTGAATACGCCGAGGCATTGGCGATCACGGTCGACAGCCTCAACGAGCATTGCAAGACGATCACCGGTCAGACGGCCGGACAGATACTGCGGGCCCGCGTCCTGACGGAGGCCAAACGGACGCTGCTCTTTACCGGCCGGTCGGTCAACGAGATATCATACGATCTCGGATTTTCCGATCCCTCGTATTTCACCCGCTTCTTTAAAAAGGCCGTCGGGCAGACGCCGCACCGGTTCCGCCTGGACAACCGGCTTGATTGACGAAACATATCAGGTCAGGTCTACTTCCATGCCTTCGAGCACCTCACGCGCCCATTTGAACGCGCTGTGGGCCGCCGGTACACCCGCGTAGATCGCAGTCTGCATGAGCACTTCCTTCATCTCGTCAACGGTAACGCCATTGTTGATGGCCGCACGCACGTGAAGCTTGAACTCGTCGGGACGGTTGAGGGACGCCAGCATCGCGAGGTTGATGAGACTGCGGGTCTTGCGGTCCAGGCCCTCGCGGGTCCAGATCTCGCCCCAGCAATACTCCGTAATGAAGGACTGAAACTCTGCTGTCAGATTATCAGCCGCCGCGGTCGAGCGGTCCACATGCTCGGCCCCCAGCACCTCCCGGCGCACCGTCATTCCCTTGTCGTACATCTCCGAGCCCATGTTCCAATCCTTCACTACTTGAGAAATTTCGTAATCGTTGCCGTGTATTCGTCCGGTTGTTCGACATTGGACAAATGGGCCGCCTTTTCAATGACATGGAGCCTGGCGCCGGGAATGTTGCCGGCAATGATCCGGCCGTGATCAGGAGGTGTGGCGGGGTCCTCGGCACCGGCAATGACCAGGGTCGGCACTGTGATAGCGCGGATAGTCTCCGTTTGGTTCATGTCCCTGATGGCGGCCGAGCAACCGGCATAACCCTGCGGCGGTGTGGTCAGCAGCATGTTCCGGACCACATCCACTTCGGCTGGGTTGTTCGTCTGGAAGGCTTTGGTGAACCAGCGGTCGATGACAGCCTCGGTCATGGCTGCCATCCCCCCCGTCATGACGGCCTTGATGCGGTCATTCCACAGATCCGGCGGCCCCATGTGACTGGACGTGTTGCTCAAGATGAGACGCTCGATCCGATCTCCGATCCGAGTACCGATCCACTGGCCAACCATGCCGCCCTTGGAAAGACCGCAATAGCGGAACCGATCGATGCCCAGATGATCAAGCAACGCGACCAGATCGTTTCCCAGTTCGTCGAGCGTGTAATCGCCATCAGGCGCTGCGGATTGCCCATGACCGCGGCTGTCGTAGCGGACAATGCGGTATGTATCGGACAGGGCCTCGGCCTGATCATCCCACATATGGAGATTGGTGCCGAGGGAATTGCTGAAAACAAGGACTGGGCCGGTGTCCCGGCCGGAGATCTCGTAATAGAGGTCGGTTCCATTCAAGGCGACAATCGGCATCGGTTTTCCTCAAGTTGTCTGGGACAGGGTTGCTTAGCACCGGTTCAGGACACGGTCGATAAAGGCATCGGAACAACCAACATACTGTGCCGGGTCAAAGGCGTCGTCGAGTTGGGTTGCACTCATGGCCCCGGAAACATCCGGTGTTGCCGCCAGGACATCGCGCAAGGGTTGTCTTGAGGCCATGGCTTCGTTACAGGCGGCGGTGACAACACTATGGGCGCGGTCGTGGCCAAGCGCAGGCCGCAGTGCTGTCTGGACCGCTTCGGCCATAATAAGGCCGCGGGTAAGGTCGAGGTTTTGCCGCATGCGGGCCACATCCACATGCATGCCGTCGAGAATGGCAAGCGCCTGGGCGAGCGCCCCGCCGGTCATGACAAACATGGACGGCAGTGCCGCCCATTCCGCCTGCCAACTGTCGCTTGCTCGCTCATGATCATGAACCATGGCGCCCATGAGCACCGGCAGCAGGGCATGTACATTTCGAGTGCTTGCCAGAATGTATTCGCTCATGATCGGATTGCGCTTTTGAGGCATCGTGCTGCTGCCGCCCCTGCCCTTGGCGGTCGTTTCGGCAATTTCTGCCACTTCGGTTTGGGCCATCAAGGTAATATCCTTGGCGATCTTGGCCAAAGAACCACACAGCAAGGCCAGGAACGAAGCAACTTCAGCGATCGAGCGCCGGTTGGCATGCCAGGCAATATCGCATTTTGCCAGGCCCAGTTCCTGCGCCAGACCGTCGAGCACGGCAATTCCCTGGCCGTCGATGGCGGACAGAGTACCGGCGGCACCGGCATACTGGACCTTGAGCACGCGCGGTTTCAGCTCTGCCAGGTGATCCCGGGCATCGAGCAGGCTGGACAGCCAGACCGCGGCCTTATGGCCGAACGTAATCGGTACGGCATGCTGGAGATGGGTACGCCCGGCCATGACCGTCTGCCGGTGGCGTCTGACATGACCGGTCAGCCGTTCCACCGCCTGGCCCAGTTCGCGCTCGATAATCGTCAGACCATCGCGCATCTGCAACACCAACCCGGTATCGACAATGTCCTGTGTCGTCGCCCCCCAATGAACGTACCGGCCATCCGCCTTGCCGCAGGCTTCGCTCAAGGCAGCAACCAGAGGGATGACGGGAAATCCCGCCCGCTCCGTGGCATGCCGCATCTTGGCCATGTCAAGGATAGAGACCTTGGCATTGGCGGAAATGCTCTGGGCAGCGGCCGCCGGAATTATGTCCAACCGGCCTTGCACACGCGCCAATGCCGCCTCTACATCGAGCATCCTCTGGAAACGTTCGGCATCCGAGAAGATCCGTTTCAAATCGGGTGCGCCGAACAGATTGCCAAATATGTTTGAGTCAAGAGGACTGACCGTCATGTCAATCGGGCCTCCATCAGTGCGGTCCAACCGACATGGCAGCGATCCTGCTGAGATGGGTGTAGGGCCGTCCGGTTTCCTCATGCCATTGATTGAACGCCGCCTGTGCCTGGGTCAGGGCTTTCTTCGATGTTGGCTTGTCGGTATCCAGCGCGCCACAGGTCTTCAGGCAGCGGACCACATCCTGGGAAAGCACGACGGAGTCCTTGCCGACAAACCGCAGGAAGTACTGTGCTGTCGCTCCGCCCAACCTGCTGCCTTGCTTCTTGAAGACTTCCCACAGGCCGACTTGATCCGACAGGGGCCAATCCGCAATGAATTTTGCGAACGATCCATGGGTTTCCGCGATATCGAGCACAAACCGCGCGTTCCTTGGCACCGTGATGATCTTCTGCATGTTGCGCACGACGCGCGCGTCCCTTCCAATGGCTTCCAGTTCCTCGTCGTTGAGGAACGCCATCTTCTGCGGATCAAACTGCTGAAAGACCGTTTCGAAGCCGTCCCACTTGCTTTCAATGACTTTCCAGCTGAAGCCAGCCTGGAACACACATTCTGTCATCTGGGACAGGATCCGGTCGTCCCCCGTTCGGGACAGGTCGCGCGCGGATTTGACCGGGTCAAGGCGTTGTTCCACAGCGTCGACACCGCCGTGATGTTCCGCAGCCCGTTTCAATACAGTATCAAACCCGTCCATAGCGCCTTCAGCCCCTTCTGTTGCCATGCATTTATGCATTTGTCAGCCGATCTGGATACTATCACGAGAACGCCTCGTCCTTCATAGTGTCTAATGGCAGCGCTGCCCATTTCCGCACCGTGAAATCGTCACGACTGTGTCGCGGGCAAAAGTGTATCTGGACAGCAAGGGAAAACGGAGAACAACAATGAGACTGCAGAACAAGGTCGCGGTTGTGACCGGCGCCGGATCGGGTTTCGGTGAAGGCATCGCCCGGCGTTTCGCCGCCGAGGGTGCCAAGATCGTGATTGCCGACATCAACGAAGACGGTGCCCAAAGGGTGGCGCGATCGATCGAGAACGACGGCGGCACCGCTGTTTCGGTTCGCACGGACGTGACGCTTGCCGGCGATGTCGACGCCATGATCGCCACTGCTTCCAACCGGTTTGGCCGCCTCGACATTCTGGTCAACAATGCCGGCACCACACATCGCAAGGGACCGCTGACGGAAGTCGATGAGGCGACTTTCGACCATGTCTTTGCCGTCAACGTCAAAAGCATCTATCTGGCTGCGCGCTCGGCCGTTCCGGTCTTCCGGAGCCAAGGCAGCGGCGGTTCGATCGTCAACATCGCATCAACCGCCGGTGTGCGCCCGAGACCAGGCCTCACCTGGTACAACGGCTCCAAGGGAGCTGCCATAACCTTTACAAAATCCATGGCCGTCGAACTTGCCCCCGACCAGATCCGGGTCAATGCGATCAACCCGGTAATCGGCGACACAGGGCTGACCAAGGAATTCATGGGCGGTGTCGACACGCCCGAGATCCGCCAGCAGTTCATGCAGACGATCCCGCTGGGACGCTTCAGCACACCGCAGGACATTGCCGCCACAGCCCTGTTTCTTTGCAGCGACGAAGCCGGATTTCTGACCGGCGTCTGCATTGAGGTTGACGGCGGGCGATGTGTCTAAATCTGGTCTGCACGCGATTTTGAAGCGTTCACAATTGAGCGAGGCCGGGGTCGGATTCGATTGAACGGCTGGTGACGGACGGTCGTATCCCTTAACATCAGAACCATGGTTCCCAACTCGAAAACGGATACCGGTCATGTCCAGACAGTACATAATGAACCGGCGCAGTTTCCTGAGAACAGCGGCCGGTTCATATGCATATGCATGGCTGTCGTCGACTGGATATGCCGGGACGCCACCGCTTCTCACCAAAACCATTCCCTCTTCCGGTGAACCGTTGCCGGTTATCGGCATGGGAAGCTGGATCACATTCAATGTCGGCAACGACACCCGGGCGCGAGATGCGCGTGCGGAAGTCCTGCGTGCGTTTTTCGCGGCCGGCGGCGGCTTGATCGATTCCTCGCCCATGTATGGCTCCGCCCAGGCCGTGATCGGCCATGGGCTGGGAATGCTCGGGAAACCCGATGGTCTATTCGCCGCAACCAAGGTCTGGACATCCTCGACCGCCAAGGGCGTTACCCAGGTAGAAAATGCTGAAAAGCTCTGGGATATCGACGCCTTCAGCCTCATGCAGATCCACAATCTGGTCAACTGGGAGAGCCATCTGGAGACCCTGCTGGAAATGAAGGCGTCCGGCCGTATCCGCTATGTCGGCGTGACGACGTCCCATGGGCGCCGACACGGCGAACTCGAAAAAATAATGGCCAGTCAGCCAATCGACTTCGTGCAGTTGACCTACAACTTGCGGGACCGTGGGGCCGAAAAGCGTCTCCTGCCGCTGGCACGCGAACGCAAACTGGCGGTGATCGCCAACCGGCCGTTCCGGCGCGGCGAACTGTTCAAGTCCTTCGGAGATAAGCCGTTGCCGCCATGGGCCGGGGAAATGGGATGCCGTCACTGGGCACAATTCATGCTCAAGTTCATTGTCTCCCATCCCGCCATCACATGTGCAATCCCCGCTACCTCGCAGGTTGAACATATGCATCAGAACATGGCGGCACCCGCGGGCAGGCTCCCGGATGCCCGAGGCCGCCGGCGCATGGCCGAACACTTCAATTCCCTTTGATGAGGGAGATCCTGGACTATTCCCTTGCCGATTTTCTCCTGTTCTCGCCGGATGTCTACTTCCGGCTCTTCGAACTCTACAATTTCGACGTCTGGCCCGCGCAACTGGCTTCGCCGGTCGCCGGCCTGCTGATTTGCTATCTGGTACGTGACGGCCGCAAGAGCCAGAGCCGGATCATATCGCTTTGCCTTGCCGCAATTTGGCTGTGGGTCGGGTATGCATTTCACGCTCTGCGGTATGCCACTATCAATGACTGGGCAATTCTATTGACATGGGCGTGCGTTTGCCAGGCTGCGGTATTTCTGTGGGCTGCTGCAAAACCGACGCCACTGCGCTATGAAATCGAAACATCGCTCAGCGGTCTCGTCGGGACGTCGCTACTTGTGTGGGCGGTTTTTCTATACCCGTCGTTTGCCTTTCTGACGGGCCGCAACTGGACCGAAGCCGAATTTTTCGGATTTGCGCCGGATCCGACCACCGTTGCAACGTTCGGTCTTGCCCTGCTTGCCGCAGGGCACGCGGGCTGGGTGCTGCTCCCGGTCCCGCTAATCCTCACCGTCATCAGCGCTGTGACTGCCCTTGCCATGGGCACGTATCAACTGCTCCTGATATCTGTCGCGGGCATCGTCGCAACAGCCCTCATGGTCAGGGCATCCGCCCGTTAACATTTCGTTGGTCAATGACGGACAATGGCCTGTCGCCTTAATCAGGGGTCAACCATACTTTCCTAGTGTGTATCGAAAGCCAGTTGCAACAGCTGGCGGAATACAGGGTCTTTCATGTCGCATTGGGGATCAGTGGAGAACGTGGTTGTTCTTGTTACGGACAATACAGCCCGCTCCGGCACGATTGCAGCCGCCGCCTCGCCCTCCTGCAAAGTCCACATGGTCGAGCTCGGGCTGGCCGGCAACGAGCCGATAGAATCGTGCAGTCTTCTGATTGCCGATGTTGCTCTGTCCGATCGCGACACCGTGGCCGCCCTTCGCCTGCAGTTGTCACATTGCAAACCGTCTCTCCCAATCCTCTTCGTGTCCGACACGATGGGTTACAATGAACAGGTTCAGGCAAACTTTCTGGGTGCCCGGGACGTCGTGCCCCGTGCGCAGCTAACTCAGAAGTTTGCCGCCATTGTGGCAAAACATGCACCGGTCAGGGATCTGAAATCCGTCGTCGGACATGTGGAAGATGTCAACCAGAACCTGTTCACGAGCGTCGCGAAGGGCGAAGTACTGCCGGCTCAGGAAGTCGAAAACTGTGCCGACCTAATCGCGGAAACGATCGCCCGGGATGGCCTCGCTTCATGGATGCAGGAACTGAAGAACTATCACAGTTACACCCATCGCCACTCCATGCACGTCAATGGCCTGGCCGTCGCCTTCGGCTTGACGCATGGCATGCGCGTGAGCGATGTCCGCCGGTTGGCAACCGGAGCCCTGCTCCACGACATCGGCAAGGCACGCATTCCCCTCGATATTCTGGACAAGCCGCATTTGCTGAGCCGGGAAGAAAACCGGCAAATGAGGAAACATCCGGAATACAGCGCCGAAGTCCTGGTGAAGGATGGTCAGTTCGACCCCGAAGTCGCCGACGTTGCCCGGCATCATCACGAATACCTTGACGGCAGCGGCTACCCTGATGGCCTAGTCGGCCATGACATCAGCGATCTGGTCCGCATTGTAACCATCGCGGATGTGTTTTCGGCCCTGGTAGACCGGCGATCCTACAAGAATGCCATGCCAAAAATGAAAGCGTATGCCGTTTTGTGTAGCATGAAGGGCAAGTTGGATATGGCTCTGGTGCGCGCGTTCGAACCTATTGCACTCGAGTCCGACGCGCTCGATGCGATTGAGCGCAGAATGGCGTCCTGAGCGATAATCCGGCGGCCACCTCCGGCATTTTATGTATGTTTCTGGCAGCGAACGGCGTGCGCGTCACTCATGCATGGTCATTTTCATGATGTCGACCATCGTGGCATGGGCGTCTTCATCCCCGACGTTCGTAATCACGTGGTCCCGGTCACCGCGGTAGCGAAGCGTTTGGCCGGCGCTGACGACCTTCTTCTCACCGCCGACCGCCACCTCAAGCGTGCCTTTCAGGACACTCAGGTTCTCAACGCATCCGCGTTGATGAGCCTCGGATTCAAGCATACCGCCCGGTTTTGCGTGAAAATCGTACCACTGCACAAATTCAACGACGTTCAGCCAGCCGATTATGGCCAAAGTGCACAATCCGTCTTCACTCGTCAGGACCGGCGTTGCCGTCCGGCCGGCAAAATCGATAAAGGCCTCGTTGCCCTCCGTCTTCAGGACTTCGTCAATGGTCGTGTCAAGGGCGGAACTCAACCTCGAAATCGTGCCAATCGTGGGATTGGTCTCGTTGCGTTCGATTTGCGAGATGATTGACTTGGCCACCCCGGATTGCTCCGACAGTTCGCCCAGGGACATGTTGTAGGCCTTGCGCAACCTCTGAATGGTTTTCCCCAGTTCAGGAGCAACGTCGCCTGCATTGTCCCTGCTGCCGCGTCGGGGGGTTTCCTTTTTGATCATTGTTTTCTATTTCACCCATTGCGTTCGTTAAAAAGAACGACTATATAATTCTCACTGAATTTGAATCACCGCGAGGCGCTACACCATTGTTGATGCGAGGGATTTTAACAATATCCCGCAATGTTTTCATCGCTGTTCGTTTTGTTTGATTAACCGAACAGCTGTCGTTTTTGAATGAACCCCCTAAGTTAATACGCCGCGACGTTACAACCTTAGGGCCAAGGGTAAAAGCCGAAACGGCCAGATTGCTGGCCAACTGAGAGTAAGTACCGGAGCCTGTCATGAAACACTTTCCGATATTTCTGGACCTGGAGCATCAAAAGACTCTCGTCGTCGGCGGCGGAGAAGCGGCAGCTCAGAAGGTTCGGCTTATGCTCAAGACAGCTGTAGCTATTGTCGTGATAAGCGAACGGGTCACACCGGAACTGGCGGAATTTGCAAGAATCGGGCGTATCGCCTGGGTTGCCAGAAAATTCCAGGAAAGCGATCTTGACGGGAGCCGGCTGGTTTTTGTCGCCGGTCAGTCCGGTCAACTGTCGGAGCACATCTCGCAACTCGCGCAGACCCGCAACATACCTGTCAACGTTGTCGATCAAGCCGCACTCTGCAGCTTCCTGATGCCGGCGATTGTCGACCGGGATCCCGTCACGATCGCCATTGGCACGGAAGGCACAGCGCCGGTCCTGGCCCGCCGGCTCAAATCGACAATCGAGGGGCTCCTGCCGCCCCGCCTCGGTGAACTTGCCAGATTTGCTCAAGAATTGCGGCCGCGCGTTGCCCGCGAGATTCCAGAGGGTGTCGCACGCCGCAGCTTCTGGGACGCGTTCTTTTTCGGCAAAATCCGGGACGCGTTTTTCTCCGAGAACACAGTCAACGGGAGCGCCGGCCTTAGCCGTGCGATTGACGCAGAAATATCAGGGCACGGCACCGACCGTGGGGGCAGCGTTGCGTTGGTGGGCGCTGGACCGGGTGATCCGGAACTGCTGACACTCAAGGCGCAGCGCAAACTTCAGGAAGCCGATGTCATAGTCCATGACCGCCTGATCGGTCCGGCAATTCTCGATTACGCCCGTCGTGACGCCGAACGGATCGATGTCGGCAAGGCCCCGGGAAGACTTTCTCCTTCCCAGCACGACATCAATCGGATCCTGATCGATCAGGCAGTCCTGGGCAAGACGGTCGTGCGCCTCAAGGGCGGCGACCCCTACATCTTCGGACGCGGCGCAGAAGAACAGGCCGCGCTCGAGGAACATGGCATCACTGTGGAAATAGTGCCGGGCATAACCTCTGCCGCGGCCTGCGCGGCCTCGGTCAAGCTGCCGCTGACCACGCGTGGACGGAATCGCAGTCTCACGATCCTGACAGGTACGACACAAAACGGCGCTGCCGACCACGATTGGCAAGCCCTGGCGGCACCCGGACAGGCATTTGCAATCTACATGGGCGTGGCCAATGCGTGCCACTTGCAACAGGAACTCCTCACGGCCGGGATCGCGCCAAGGACGCCGGTTGTCATCGTTGAGAACGGCACCCTGCCAAATGAGCGGTGTGTTTCAACCAGAATCCAGCACTTGAAACGAACCATCCGCGCTGAACGGATCAAGGGCCCGGCGATCATATATGTCGGTCTCAGCTGGCCGAGCGCGCATCAGGTTTCAGCACCGGATACGCAATCGATCGGGGAGATTATTCCCTTCCCTACCTCAATTCAGCAAACCTACGCCACAGATGGTCCATTGAAGGAGTTCGCCCGATGAACGGAAAAATCCTTACTGCAAACGCGTTGTTGAGCGGCGACGTCATCTATTTCAGCCAGACCGGCACCTGGTCACGGGACCTCGACGAGGCCTTCGTCGGGTTGGACGACAACGCCTGGAAGTGGCTTGGGCAAAAGGGTGAAGGCGAGGACCGCATCGGTCGTGTGGTGGGGCCTTATCTTGTCGATGTCGAGAAGACCGCGAATGGCGTTCGGCCGACCCATATCCGCGAACGCATCCGCACCCTTGGTCCGACGGTTCGCAATGACCTGGGCAAACAGGCGCAGAATATCGGTGTTTCGGTCGGACCGGTCGAGGCCCTCCCCATTTCATCCGGAGAACGGCAATATGTATCGCTACGATGAGTTCGACTCCCAGTTCGTCCATCAGCGGGTCGCCCAGTTCCGCGACCAGGTGGACCGCCGCCTCTCCGGCGACCTGACCGAAGAGGAATTCAAGCCTCTCCGGCTGATGAATGGACTGTATCTGCAATTACACGCTTATATGCTCCGGGTGGCGGTTCCCTATGGCACGCTTTCCGGCCGGCAGATGCACAAGCTCGCCTACATCGCCGACAAGTATGACCGTGGTTACGGCCATTTCACGACCCGGCAGAACATTCAGTACAACTGGCCCAAGCTTGAAGAGACCGGTGACATACTGGAGCATCTGGCGGAAGTGGAGATGCATGCCATCCAGACCAGCGGAAACTGCATTCGCAACACGACATCGGATCAATGGGCCGGCGTTGCCGCCGACGAGGTCGCCGATCCCCGGCCGATCTGCGAAATCATCAGGCAATGGTCGAGCCTGCATCCGGAATTCACCTTCCTGCCGCGAAAGTTCAAGATTGCGGTTACCGGTTCGCCAAACGACCGGGCAGCCGTCAAGGTTCATGACATCGGCCTGCGCATGCACCTGGGTGAATCCGGCGAACCCGGTTACGAGGTAATCGTCGGCGGCGGCCAGGGACGCACGCCCATGATAGGCGCCACCGTCCGAGAATGGCTGCCCGAGAAGGACCTCCTGCCCTATCTCGAAGCGATTATGCGCGTCTATAACCTTTTCGGACGGCGCGACAACAAATACAAGGCGCGTATCAAAATCCTGGTGCATGAGTTGGGCGCAGCAGAATTCACCAGGCTCGTCGAGGAGGAATTTGCACGTCTCGACGTCAACCTGACGGCGCCGGATCCGGCTGAAGTTGAGCGCATCCATGCTTATTTTGCGCCACCTGCCTATGAGGCCCTGCCGGCAACGGACAAGTCTTTCGAGCTGTCGAAACTCGAAAACCGGGAATTCGGATTGTGGGTACGTTCGAATGTTGCCACGCACAAGGTGGACGGCTACGCCATCGTGAATATTTCCCTGAAACCGATTTCTGGCATCCCCGGAGACGCCTCCGCCGATCAGATGCGCGCGGTGGCAGACTTTGCCGAACGTTACAGTTTCGACGAGATCCGCGTCACGCATTCACAAAACCTCGTGCTGCCTTACGTGCGCCAGTCGGACCTGTTTGATCTCTGGATGAAATTGAGGGCAGCAGACCTTGCCACGGCCAATATCGGCCTTGTGACGGACATTATTGCCTGTCCCGGCATGGATTACTGCTCTTTGGCAACGGCGCGTTCCATACCCATTGCCCAGGAGATCTCCACCCGGTTTGAGAACATCAAGCGCCAGCACGATGTCGGGCCTCTGCAGATCAAGATTTCGGGCTGCATAAACGCCTGCGGCCACCATCACGTGGGACACATCGGTATCCTCGGCGTCGACAAGAAAGGCAAGGAGTTCTACCAGATCACGCTGGGCGGCAGTGCCGACGAAAACGCGTCGATCGGCAAAATCCTCGGACCGGGGTTCTCCGGCGATCAGATTACCGACGCGGTCGAGACGATCGTCGACACCTATCTGGCGGTGAGACAGGCCGGCGAGACATTCCTTGAAACCTATCGGCGCCTTGGCGCCAGTCCATTCAAGGAGACACTCTATGCCCCTGCTTAAGAACGGACAGATCAGCGTCGATCAATGGGTCCGCGTCAACGATGGCGACCCTCTGCCCCGATCCGGCGACATCATCATTTCATTTGACCGGTATGCGAATGAAACCGAAGGCACGGCCCCCGTGACGGGCCGCATTGGCGTTACCTTCGAAAACGACAGACCGATAGAAGAAATTCTTGCCCACATCGCAAACGTAGATCTTGTCGTTCTCTGCTTCCCGGCGTTCACGGATGGCCGCGCCTACTCCCAGGCCCGTACGTTGCGTCATCAGTTCCGGTTTGATGGTGAGATCAGAGCCAGCGGGAATGTGTTGCCGGATCAGATCTCACTGATGAACGAATGTGGCTTCGACGCCTTCGAGATCGACGCCGAACGCGACCTGACGGCCTGGAAGCGCACCGCAGATGCGGTCACCGTGTCTTACCAGCGCGGCTATGGTGCCCGCCGGCAGCGGACGCCCCCAGTGAACCCAGCGTAGCGTCCCATAGAGCCCGCGCTCGACGCCTCGGACGGTGGCCCTTTGATTGCCACATCGTGAGCCTGCGATAGAGGCGGCGGATCACATTCTGAAGAGTCCTTGCCGTCACTGGGCCGAGGCGCGCGCCGAGTCGGTTTCGGTAGTGCTGCATTGAGGCCACAGGAACCCGGTTTCATTAACGTTTCCAAGTAACGTTAACCATCAATTAACGAAATGTTTACGTTAATGAATGTTTAACGCTACTGTCTCTTCGCGGCATTCGGAGAAGAGACGTAGTTCAGCGATCGCGCAGAGGCCATGCCGATCGATTATTGGGACGTCTTTTACATCCGCCCGGATTCCGCATCGTATAGTATTTGAGCGAGTAACCTAGATGCGGATTGAGCGGCGGTTTACCGTCGATGGTGCGTGCCCCTATGCCACCATCGAATTTTCAAAAACGACAAGTGAAATCAAGAATCCAGACGGTTCGGTGGTCACCCGAATCGAGGGAATCTGCGTTCCGAGGTCATGGAGCCGCGTGGCATCCGACGTTCTCGCGCAGAAATACTTCGTCAAAAAGGGCGTGCCCGCCAGACTCGTCAAAGTGAAAGAGCCCGGTGTTCCCGAGTGGCTCTGGAACGCGACCGCTGACACCCGCGGTATGGCAAACCTTCCCGATAAGGAGAAATACGGCTCTGAAACCGACGCCCGTCAGGTGTTCGACCGGCTTGCCGGCACGTGGACATACTGGGGGTGGAAAGCCGGGTACTTCGACACCGAGGCGGACGCCCACGCATTCCACGACGAACTGCGCTACATGCTGGCGGCTCAGTTGGCCGCGCCAAATTCGCCGCAGTGGTTCAACACCGGTCTCTACTGGGCCTACGGCATCGACCGTCCGAGCGAAGGCCAGTTTTTTGTCGACTTCCAGTCAGGCGAACTGATGGAGTCGGGTTCGGCCTACCGTCATCCCCAGCCCCACTCCTGTTTCATTCAGGGTGTCGATGACGATCTCCTGAATTCCGGCGGAATACTCGACCTGTGGGTCCGGGAGGCACGGCTGTTCAAATACGGCGCCGGCACCGGTGCAAACTTCTCCGCGATCCGGGGCGCAGGCGAGCCATTGTCGCGCGGCGGTGTTTCGTCCGGCCTGATGTCGTTTCTGAACGTCGGCGACCATGCAGCCGGATCCCTGAGTTCCGGAGGTTCGACACGCCGGGCGGCCAAAATGGTGGTCGTCGACATCGACCACCCCGACATTGAGGAATACATAAACTGGAAAGTTCGCGAAGAGCAAAAGGTGGCAGCCCTTGTCACCGGCTCAAAAGTCCTTTCCCAGCATCTGACAGCGATCATGAACGCCTGCCTGAACGGCCCGGACAAAGACGCACTGGCGTCGGTTCGGCCGGACCCGTTCGAGCCCGGACAAAACCCGACACTTGCCTCCGCGATCAGGACTGCCCGCCAGAACCATGTCTCGGAGAATTACATTTGGCGCGCCATACAATTTGCCAGACAGGGCTACACCGAAATCTCGTTTCCGGTCTACAACGCAAACTGGGACTCTGAGGCCTACAGGACCGTTTCAGGTCAGAATTCCAACAATTCGATCCGGGTATGCGACGACTATCTGAACGCCGTGGCCACGGGTGGAACCTGGGACCTGACAAGAAGAACGGACGGACAGGTTGCCCGTACGGTGGATGCGCGCCGTCTTTGGGAGAGCGTTTGCCATGCGGCCTGGGCATCTGCCGACCCGGGCATCCACTTCCATACCACGATCAACGATTGGCATACATGTCCGCAATCGGGTGCCATATCGGCGTCGAACTCGTGTTCGGAATTCAAGTTCCTCGACAACACCGCAAGCACCCTCGCGTCCGTCAACCTGATGAAATTCCGAGAGGACGACGGTAGTCTCGACACAAACAGTTTCCAGTACGCCGCCCGTTTGTGGACGATCGTTCTCGACATCTCCGTTGCCATGGCCCAATACCCATCGGCTGAAATTGCCAGGCGCACTCACGACTATCGTCCTGTGGGCTTGGGCTACAGCAATCTCGGCGGATACCTGATGGCGTCCGGGATCGCCTACGATTCAGATGAAGGACGCGCCCGATGCGCCGGCATCACGGCGTTGCTCACTGGCACCGCCTATGCCACTTCAGCCGAGATGGCCCGCAACCTGACACCCTTCCAGGAGTACCAACACAATGCCCGCGACATGCTCCGGGTCATCCGCAATCACCGCAGGGCGTCCTATGGCGGACAACGGTATGAAGGTCTCCATACCACCCCGGTAGCGCTCGATGAAGACCGGTGCAGCGACAAACGACTGGTCAGTGCGGCACGACGGAGTTGGGACGATGCATTAATGCTGGGGCGCGCGTACGGTTTTCGGAACGCTCAAGCCAGTGTGCTTGCCCCGACAGGAACAATCGGTCTTGTGATGGATTGCGACACCATGGGCATCGAACCGGATTTTTCATTGATCAAGTTCAAGCAGCTTGGCGGCGGTGGATATTTCAAGATTGTCAATCGGGTGGCGACGAACGGCCTCAGGTCCTTGGGGTACGACGATTCCGAAATCGAAGAAATGATCCTTTACGCGGTTGGCCATGGAAGCCTCAAACAGGCGCCCGCAATCAACCATGAAACATTGAAGGCCAAAGGCTTCACCGCGGACAAGATTGAGTTGATCGAAGCAGGATTGAGCGGGTTGTTCGACATTCGTTTCGCTTTCAGTCACTGGGCGCTGGGCAAAACATTCTGCATGGAAAAGCTGGGTTTCACGAGTCTGCAACTGGAAGACCCCGACTTCGATCCGCTGAGAGAACTGGGGTTCTGCCGCGCGGAAATTGAAGCGGCCAACACCTATTGTTGCGGCGCCATGACACTGGAAGGCGCTCCCGGACTGAAAGAACGTGATCTGCCGGTATTTGATTGCGCCAACACGTCGGGACGCAGGGGAAAACGGGTCTTGACCGTCGACAGCCACATCAAGATGTTGGCCGCGGCTCAACCGTTCGTCTCTGGCGGCATCTCAAAGACCATCAACATGCCCAATGCGGCAACAGTCGATGATTGCCACGAGGCCTATCTCCTGTCATGGCGGCTGGGCCTGAAGGCAAACGCGCTCTATCGCGACGGCTCCAAGTTGTCTCAGCCTCTGTCGGTCGGACTGCTGCCAGAGGCACCGGAACAGGAATTCGAGAACAGCGGAGCAATACCGGACGACATCGTCGAATTGACAGGGCGCATACTGGCCTGTGTCGCGGACAGGGTTTCGGCAGGCATGGACAAGGCCGTATCCGAACACGAAGGATACCCGGTCAATCTGTCGGGCCAACAGGCCCTATTACATTCACCTGGATCAAACAAAAACAAGGACCGGCATAACACCATGGTACGGGCTGTACTGATGCCGTTGCTCAACGACGTTGCGGTTGCTGTATCAATCGGTCTGCAACAAGGCATACCTGTCGATCGTTTCCTTGAATTATTGATACAACCCGGCAGATCCAATACACCTGATGGCGACTGGACGTTTTCCGGGATCGGTGTCGAGGAGCGTTGCAAAAATATTCTGGAACGCTATGAAACCGCACTTGAAAACCTTCACGCGGAAGGTCGTGACGCCGGCGCGTCGCAGGCTCTGACAACCTCAGCGTCAACCCGTCGCCGTCCTCCACACTCTGAACCGCGAGGCTTCAGGGACCGTGAATCGCATCCTGCCCGGCAGACGACCGGTCCGTGAAAGAAAGCCCGTGGGATGGGGTGATGCTCTAGCTGCCGGCGATTGTAGCGCGCGGCTGAAACTCGTAGACATTGCCGGATTTCTGCCCGTCGGTTTTGTCGAAAAATGGAAGGAAGTCCGGTGCCGAGACAGGTTTACTGAAAAAGTATCCCTGATACTTGTGGCATCCTTTGCTCTTCAACCATTCGAGTTGATGCAGATTCTCGACGCCCTCCGCAACGATGCTTACATCCAGGATTTTGCACATTGAAATAATCAGTTCGGTGATCGCACTGGTTTTCCTGAGGTCCATGACAAAGGATCTGTCAATCTTCAGACAACTGATCGGGTAACGCTGCAGATAGGACAGATTGGAGTAACCGGTGCCAAAATCGTCGATCGCCAAGTTAAATCCCATGTCGTGAATTTCCTGCAGTTCCCGCACAATTTCGTTGTTGTCGCCCATTAGCATCGACTCGGTGATTTCCAGGTCGAGGCGGGAGGGGTCAAAGCCCTCAGCCAGGGCAACTTTTTCGATGGTCGGTATCAGCGCCGGACTGCGGAATTGCCGAGGTGACAGATTGACCGAAACCGTGATGTCATTCCCGTCTGCCTGCCACTCGCTTTGCTGTCGCGCAGCCTCCAGGATTACCCACTCTCCGATCGGCTCGATCAACCCGCTTTCCTCCGCGAGACCGATGAACTCCCCCGGCCCCAACAGACCACGGGTCGGGTGTTGCCAGCGAAGCAGGGCCTCAGCACCGACGACCTTGTTTTCCGCAAACGATACCTGAGGTTGATAGAAGAGCTCGAATTCGCCGTTGTCGACGGCGTGCCGCAAGCTGGATTCCATCGCCATTCTGGTTTCCGCGCGTTCCTTCATGTGCGACGCAAAGAAACAATGACGGTTGCGACCGCCGTCCTTGGCCTCGTACATCGCCAGATCCGCATTCTGCATCAGCACATCTAGGTTGTTACCGTCGTCCGGGAACACGCTGATGCCGATGCTTGGACTGATCCTGAGTTCGTGATTGTTTATCATGATCGGATCGCACAGGACGTCCTGGATCCGATCGGCCATGTTGGTGATCAGGCTCCTTTCGGAACCGTCGTCCAGAAGAACGACAAACTCGTCCCCGCCCAGCCGCACAATAATGTCGTTGGGCCGTGAAGACTGTTTGAGACGTTGGGCAACTTCGATCAGAAGCTTGTCGCCCACGGCATGGCCGAGAGAGTCATTGATCCGTTTGAAATGATCCAGATCGATGAACAACAAGCCCAGTTTCCGGTCGAGGGCCTCGGCTGCCGCAAATTTCTGCGCAATTATCCGCTGCAGATAAGTACGGTTGGGCAGGCCGGTGAGGACGTCATGCAGGGCAAGGAAGTTTGCAGTCTGTTCGGTTTCCTTGAGGTCTGAAATATCGACCTCGCTGATCAGGATTGCAGGTGAACCGGTTACCGCGTCACGGCTTTCCCGGGCGTTGATTTCATGCCAGCGAATCCCTTGTGCGGTCTTGACCTGGGCAACGATGCTGGCCAGTCCGTCGAGCTTGAGCATACGGTGGAGAGCGTCGAAATCGGCCCTTTGGACAAACTGATCGGACAGCAGATGACAGTCCGTGCACTTGACCGCACGTGCTGCCGGGTTGTGGTAAACCTGGGCGCCCTGTGGTGTATAGAGCGAAATCATCACGGTGGTGTGCATCAACGCCTGCGCGCTGCGCAGGGTTTCCGGTGTTTCCGCATGCTCTTCGAGAGCCTGGCAAAACATGGCCATACGCCCGTCATCCAACTCAATGCCCGAGAAGATGCAGCGCATCGTGGCCGGTTCACCGTTGGGATAAAGCGTCCACAATTCGGTGAAGGATGAGTTGTCCTTGAAGTCTTCCTGATATTGCTTCAGACGCTGGGCCACGGTCGGCGACATTTCCCCGCTCATGTCGCGCTCGCGCAGCTCCGCCAGAGAACCGGTTCGCCATATTTTCAGCGCTGCTTCATTGGCCCAGTGAACCCGCCCCAAATCTATGTCGAAGACCCAGACAGGCATGATTATCCGTTCGAAACACGACAGATATTGCGCAATGCCGGTGTCGCCCGGACCGCTTCCCTGATCGGCATACGATCGTGCTGCCCTCAGAGAGTTCATTGATTTTGTATCCGTGTCGTCGGCCCGCATGTTCGCTCTCATTCGACGGCTGTCAGGTTCTTGAAACTTGCCTGAACAACTGAATTGATGTTGGAGTGAGGTTGCCGAATGATATGGCTGTCAGGAAATACCCTTCGGCAAACCTCATTCCGTCTTCCGGCCGCCTGGCGACATCGCTGCCTCACAGGTATTCCGGAATGGCTTAGGGTCACGCCGCAACGGCTGTGGCAATCTCCATCATCGGCATGTGCCGCGGCATCGACCGGACACGGTCCATCCACTTGCAGATGCCCATATAGTCGGAAAGCGGAAACTCTCCCTCATCGGCAACGTGGGTATATCCATAGAGACCGATGTCGGCCACTGTGTAGCGGTTGCCGACGAGGAAATCGTTCTGCAGGAGATGTTCGTTCATCATCCGCAGCGCCTTGTTGCCACGTTCGTGCCAGACAGCGATCTGATCGGCGCGTTCATCGCGGCCCTCGGGCATGATGGCAATCCAGAACCGTGCCGGCGAAATGTGGGGTTCGTGACTCGACTGTTCCCAGAACAGCCATTCGAAAACCCGTGTGCGTTCCATCGGATCGGTCGGCATCAGGTGCGAGCCTTCAGCCAGATGAAGCAGCATGGCATCGGATTCACCAAGCCCCTGCCCGTCCGGCAGCACCAGGTACGGCACCTTCCCGTTCGGGTTGACTGCCAGGTACTCGGGGCTCTGGGTTTCGCCTTTCAGAACATCGATGTTGATCACACGAAAAGGTATGTCGAGTTGCCGCATGAGCAACTGGACCTTGTAGCAATTGCCCGACCCCATCGTCGCATAAAGTGTATGCATCTGCGCCTCCACGGACTTATTGTCCCTTTGTTTTGGTTTTCTTGGCGCTTTCCGCGCTCTTGTTCTTAACAGGGGCCAGCTATATCAGGGCATCTCTTAAGATTGCCTAATTTGGAGGATTCAAAACCGGTGAATTCTATGCATTTGGTCAATAATCCGTAAACAAGCGCACGAATTGGAACGTTGTATTTAAGTTTATGACACGGCTGGATTTATCCAACCGTTCTACGTCGAATGTACTCCCGGGTACGGACACGCCGCGGCGAGTGCAACCGGGCAAACCGCACAAGCCGCAGAACCGGAGCCAGTCCGGCTCCCGGTACTGGATGCCAACGCCACCGTCCTGTGCGATAATGCCGTCCCGAATTCAGCCGATGCGCAGACATGATGGAGTCCGGCAAGAATGACCGCATACAGCGACATGCCCCTGACCACCAATCACTGGGGCACGTACCGGGTTGAAACCGAGGGCGGCAAGGTTGTCGCGCTGCACCCGTTCGAGGAGGATGTCGACCCGTCACCGATCGGCGCCGGCATTGTCGATGTGTTGGAAGGGCCGACACGCATCCGGCAACCGATGGTTCGAAAAAGCTGGCTTGACGGTGGCCCTGGATCGGCATGCGAAAAACGCGGACACGATCCGTTCGTGGCCGTCGGCTGGGAGGTTGCTGAAAAACTGGTTGCGGACGAACTGAACCGGGTTCGGCACACGTTCGGCAACGAAGCGATCTTTGCCGGCTCCTACGGATGGGCCAGTGCCGGCCGGTTTCACCATGCACCGGGCCAGCTCAAGCGGTTTCTCAACTGTGTCGGCGGCTTTACGAAATCCGTCAACTCTTACAGCCTGGCGGCCGGCGAAGTGATCCTTTGCCATGTTGTCGGTAGCTTGAAAGATTTCATCTACAAGGCCACAAGTTGGACGTCGATCATAGATGACACCGAATTGTTCGTTGCCTTCGGCGGTTTGCCGGTCAAGAACGGGCAGATCGGACAAGGCGGCGTTGGTCGCCACCGTCAACGCGAGGCCATGCTGCAGGCTGCGGCCGCCGGTGTCGCTTTTGTCAACGTTTCGCCGCTCAGATCCGACGTCATGGATGACATCGATGCCGAGTGGCTGCCGGCACGTCCGTCCACGGATGCCGCCATCATGCTTGGCCTTGCTCACACCCTGCTGGCCGAAGACCTCCACGATCAGGCCTTCCTGGACCGCTATACGACCGGTTTTGACCGTTTCCGGGCCTATTTGACAGGCGAGACCGACGGGATAGAGAAGACTGCGGCCTGGGCTTCCGGGATCAGTGAAATTCCGGCAGAACAGATCCGCGGGCTCGCCCGACGAATGGCGGCGTCCCGCACCATGCTGTCGGTCAGTTGGTCCCTGACCCGTCAGGACCATGGCGAGCAACCGTTCTGGGCGGCAATCGCATTGGCCGCGATGATCGGTCAGATCGGCTTGCCCGGCGGCGGCTTCGGTCTGGGATACTCCGCGGTAAACTCGGTCGGTCTTGAACGGCGCGATTTCAACTTCAAGGCACTGCCTCAGGGGACAAACCCGGTGAAGACCTTCATCCCGGTAGCCCGGATCAGCGACATGCTTCTCAGGCCCGGAGAGACCTTTGACTACAATGGCCGGCAATACACCTATCCCGATACCCGCGTGGTTTATTGGGCAGGCGGCAACCCGTTCCATCACCATCAGGACCTGAACCGGATGCTCAGGGCCTGGCAAAAGCCCGACACCATCATTGTCCACGAATGGTGCTGGAATGCGATGGCGAAACACGCCGACATCGTCCTGCCGTGTACCACGACGCTCGAACGCGCCGATCTGACGCTCGCGCCGAACGATCCTTACATGGTTTCGACCGAACAGATCATTGATCCGGTGGGCGACGCCCGCAGCGACTTCGATATCCTGACCGGCATTGCCCGGCAAATGGGCGTCGAACATGCGTTCACGGAAGGACGTGACGCAGCCAAGTGGCAGCGCTGGCTCTACGACGTCAGCCGCCAAGCCGCCGCGGAGGTTCAATTTGAACTCCCTGCCCTCGATCAGTTGAGAAAGGACGGTTGGCACAAGATTGAGCCGCCTGAGTCACCACATATCATGCTGGCAGACTTTCGCGGGGACCCCGGCGCACACCCGCTCGAGACACCAAGTGGCTTGATCGAAATTTTTTCCGATGCCATCGACAGTTTCAACTATGACGACTGCCCGCCGCACCCGGCGTGGCTTGAACCCGCGGAATGGCTGGGCATGGACAGGAAGCCTTTTCCGTTACATCTGATTTCCAACCAGCCGACGACCAAACTGCATTCCCATCTTGATCATGGCAGTGTCAGCCGGGCGGCAAAAATCGATGGCCGCGAGCCGGTCACAATTCACCCCGATGACGCAGCCGCCCGCAATATCGCCAGTGGTGATCTGGTGCGGGTCTTCAACAGCCGCGGCAGTTGCCTCTGTGGTGCCGTACTGGACGACCGGATCCGTCCAAGTGTCGTCCAGATCAGCACGGGACCGTGGTTCGACCCCGGTGACTCCGGTGGTTTGGCCGGACTGTGCAAACATGGCAACCCCAATGTCCTGACGCCGGACAAGGGGACATCAAAACTGGCCCAGGGCCCGATTGCCCATAGCTGCCTCGTCGATGTCGAACTTTATTCCGGTGAAGTTCCGGAACTGACGGCCTACAACCCACCGACAATCATGACGTCTTGAAAAACGATCAGTGCTCCAGATCACACACCGGAGGATATCGCCTGGGTCAGGTCGGCAATCAGGTCGTTGGGTTCTTCCAGACCAACCGACAGGCGCAGCATACCCTCGCCGATGCCTACACGTTCCCGCGCCTCTTCACCGATTGCGCGATGTGTGGTGCTGGCGGGATGGGTGATCAGGGACTTGGCATCGCCCAGGTTGTTGGAAATATCGACCAGCTGAAGACGACGCAGGATATCGAAAGCACGTTTGCGTCCGCCGTCGACGGTGAAGGTCACCATGGTGCCGCCAAGGCTCATCTGACGACGACACAGCTCGACCTGCGGATGGCTGTCCAGATGGGGATAAAGAACGCTTGTAACGCCGGGTAAAGACTGGAGTCTGTCTGCGATCTGGTGCGCTGCGTGGCTTTGGGCCCGCACCCTGAGGCCAAGTGTTTCCAGGCCTTTCAACAGCACCCAGGCGTTGAAGGGACTGATCGACGGTCCCATATGGCGCAAAAGCGGTTTGAGGTTGTCTTCTTTGAACTGCTTGGACGAAACGATCGCGCCACCCAGGCAGCGGCCCTGCCCATCGATGTGTTTTGTTCCGGAATAGATGACAACATCGGCCCCCAGCTCAAAAGGCTTTTGCAGGATCGATGTCGCAAAGACATTGTCGACCACAACTTTGGCGCCGGCCGCGTGGGCGATCTCGCTGACGGCCGCAAGGTCGAGGACTTCGAGCGTCGGGTTGGAAGGCGTTTCGAGAAACACGCAGACGGTTCCCGGCCGGATGGCCTTGCGCCAGGCATCGAGATCGGCACCGTCAACCAGTTCCGATGTGATGCCGAAACGCGGCAGAATGTTCATCACGATCTGATGGCACGACCCGAACAGCGCCCGCGAGGCAACAATGTGGTCACCCGCCTTCAGCTGCGCCGTCAAGGCGCCGTATACCGCCGACATGCCACTGGCGGTCGCGTAACAGGCTTCCGCACCATCCAGCAGCGCCAGGCGTTCCTCGAACATCGTCACCGTCGGGTTGCCATAGCGCGCATAGACGTAACCGTCGTCATCGCCGGCAAACCGGGCCGCGGCCGTTTCGGCATCGGGATAGACAAATCCGGAATTGAGGTACAGAGCCTCCGAGGTTTCTCCGTGAGGCGATCGGTTTAGACCACCCCGGACAAGCTTTGTGGCTTCGCCCCATTCCGGCACAATCTTCGATTCAGCGTTCATCTGTCGACCCTCACCGTTATCCTTGAGCCCAGGGTAGTCCGGCATGTTTCCACCCTCCCAGGTTTCCTCTGTGCCCACTTTCGTCACGGTCGCCTTCGAAGCCTTCGGCAACATTGTAACAGTTGGCAAAACCAGCCTCTGTCAGGGCCGCCGCCGCCGCTGCGGAACGCACCCCCGACCGGCACAATAGGAAGATTTCCTCATTGACAGAAACACCCGCGTTCTTGACCTTTTCCGCAAAATCCACATCCCGTTCCATCATCGGAAAGCGCTGCCACGATATCCGGTACATTCGGTCGACTGCCGCCACTCCGACAAATGCCCATTCGGCATCTGTTCTGACGTCAATCAAACAGGCCGAAGGATCGGCCAGAAGCCGTTCATAGGCCTCACGAGGCGACAGGTCACCTTTGTACATGGTCGCAATCTCTCAAATGGCGGCTGCAGGCATTGTTCTATTTAAAGAACAGACAGGACTTTAAACAAAACACAAAAATATGCAATTGAAGAATGTATGCCGGTCTGCGGCAAAACCCGGTGCAAACGACAAAGCCGGGGACGAACCCCGGCTTTGAATTGCAAATCTCTTGCGTCCTCAATCCTGAGGAATGCGCAGCACTTGTCCCGGATAAATCTTGTCGGGATGTTTCAGCATCGGCTTGTTGGCTTCGAAGATCGCCATGTACTTGTTGGCGCTGCCGAGGGTCTTCTTGGCGATGGCGCTCAAAGTATCACCGCTCTTCACGGTGTGGAAAACCGGATCCTTGGCGCTCGGCGCCGTCAGATTTGCCTGAACCCCGGCAATTCCCTTGGTGTTGCCCACCGCAAGAATGATCTTCTCCAGGATCGACTGGTCCGCCACATCGCCGGTCACCACAGCCTTGTCGCCTTCAATCTCGACTTTGACATTCTCACTGCCCAGCTTGTACTGATCGACATTCTTTTTGACTTCGTTCGCATCCGGTGCATCGTCGCCACCTATCCCCAGCGCTTCGCCGGCAGATTTGATAAACTCGAAGAACCCCATTTAAACTCTCCCTGATGGATAAAACACATAGACATTACCACGCCCCGCACCCACGGCGACAGTAATTTGAAGCATGTCCGAATTTCGACATGACTGAGTCGGCATGTTGGTTGGAATGGCGTGTTGACGCTCTAAGAACCGTGGGCAGCGACATATCCTTAAGCGTAATTCGTGCCTGTGTAAACAATGCAGGAAGCCGCGTATTTCGGCGGCAAAATTCAATGGCGGGCATCCCCGTGGCACTGATACTCTGCGATATGCTTCATCCAACGGCTAGATATCGGGGGAAACCGTTGCTTGTTACTGAACGCCTTGAGCACTGTTGCGGCAGCGGCAATGCGGCCCATCCAAGAATCAAGACCGGTGTGATTTTCTGACACGGTCCAACGGGAGTTTGCCATGTCAGTTCTTCGAGCCGCCGTGTTTATTGTCGCATTCGTCTTGACCGGGCTGCCTCAAGCACGCGCGCAAACTCAGGCCCCTCCAGCGGGGCCATTCCATCCCATGGATGCGCTAACCGTCGACGAAGTCGTCGAGACCGTGGGGATAATGAAAGCCAAGGGGCTTGCAGACGAGAACACCCGGTACCCGGCAATAACACTTCGCGAGATGTCCAAGGCACTGGTGCGGTCGTGGCGGCGCGGCGACCGGTTCACACGCACGGCACATATTGTGAGCAGAAGGAACGCGAAGACATTCGAAACGATCGTCGATCTGACCAAAAAAATCCTCGTGTCACACAGGGAAATCCCTGGCGCCCAACCCAGTTTGATGGATGAAGAATGGCAGAAAGCCCGTGATCTCGTTCTGGCGGATGAAGCGTGGAAGAAGGCTGTCCGGAAGCGTGGCTACGCGGATCTCTCGACAATATTCTGTGCACCGATGTCGGTCGGAACCTTGAGCGGCTCGGAGACCGAAACCAGACGTCTGCTCAATGTCCCGTGTTACGACACGACCACAACACCGGATAACTCATACGGACGTCCGATCGAGGGATTGATTGCGGTCGTCGACGTCGATGCCGGCACGGTAGCCCGCATCATTGACAGTGGCGCCGTGGCCCTGCCGGCACCGAAAGCGGCCAGCAAACCGCAGGCACAGCGCTTCCGCCCCGCCATGAACCCGGTCGTCGTGTTCAGTCCCCGGGGGGTCAACTACAAGATCGATGGCGGTCTTAATATGGAGTGGCAGAACTGGTCGTTCCATGTCCGCGCGGAGAGGCGGTTCGGACCGGTGTTTTCTCTCGTCAGGTTTCACGACGGCAAACGCAATCGCGATATTGCCTACCAAATGTCCTTGTCTGAAATGTTCGTGCCCTACATGGACCCCGATCCCCAATGGTCTTTCAGAACCCTGATGGACGCCGGTGAATATGGGCTGGGCTATCTCGCCTCGTCGCTTTCGCCGGGCCGCGACTGCCCCCGGCACTCTACGTTCATTACGGTGGTAATGCCGAGCGACACGGGCGGCCTGTTCAAAGTGGAAAAGGGGTTGTGCGTCTTCGAGCGCAACACCGGTGATCCCCTGTGGCGGCATGCTTCTTCTCAAGGGACGAAAGTCAGTGGCCGCCCGGCGATCGAACTGGTCGTAAGAATGATCCCGACGATTGGCAATTATGACTATGTCATCGACTGGGTTTTTACCCAGCACGGCAATATCAAGATCCGGGTGGGTGCCACCGGTTATGACGCCGTCAAGACCGTCGAAGCCGCCAGCATGTCGAGTCCGACGGCCGAAAGCGACACAAAGTACGGCACGCTGCTTGCCCCACATACCGTTGCTGTCTACCACGACCACCTGTTTTCGTTCCGCCTCGATCTCGACATTGACGGCCCGAAGAACACCCTGATCCGCGACAACATCAAGCCGGTGCGTCTGCCCAAGGAAAATCGCCGGCGGAGTATATGGGCCATCGAGCGATCTCCGGTTGTCCTGGAAGGACCGGTCAGGCCCGGCGGGCACGATGAAAACTACCGCCTTTCCAATCCCAACCGGAAGACCGCCCTGGGGCACAACCCCAGCTATCACATCGAACCCGGGCACGGCGTGCTGTCGTTGCTTGCGGTCGACGATATCCCGCAGAACCGGGCCGCCTTCTCAGCTGAGCGGCTCTGGATAAGCCGCTACAAACCGGGCGAAATTCATGCCGCCGGCGCCTATCCGAACCAGAGCAAGGGCGGCGACGGGTTGCCCGAATACGTACACGACAAGGAATCGGTAACAGATACCGACGTTGTGGTCTGGTACACGATGGGATTCCACCACCTCACCCGGGTGGAAGACTGGCCGATCCTGCCGACGAAGTGGCACGAGTTCACCCTGCGGCCGTTCAATTTCTTTGACAGAAACCCATCTTTCGATGTGGCTCCGTCATTCAAGCGAGGCCAGTAGTCAAAAGACAACCTGGCAGTACTGTCTGGTCTCACATGCCGGAAAACCGATCCAACGGTGTCCTGCGAGATCATTTGGTGATGTCGCTCCACGGCTCTGTTGCGTTAGAATAAGTCACCTCACAACCCTGCCACTGGAGCCCATCAATGAAACTGTTCTATTCGCCAGCCTCCCCGTTTGCCCGGAAAGTGCTTGTTGCCGCCCATGAAACGGGAGCCATTTCCCGGTTGGAAACCGAATTGGCGGCCGTCACGCCGGTCGCGCCCAATGCCGACATTGGCGCGGCAAACAGTTTGGGCAAAATTCCGACACTGGTGCTGGACGATGGCACCGGCCTGTTCGATTCCCGTGTCATCTGCGAGTACCTGTGCTCACTCGCTGGCGATACGGCATTGTTTCCAACTTCCGGGGATGCCCGTTGGCAGGCGCTGCGGCTGCAGTCCCTCGGCGACGGGATCTGCGATACAGCGGTGGGCCTGCGTTATGAGCTGGCGCTGCGTCCGGAGGGACAGCGATGGGCTGAATGGATCGAAAAACAACGCGAGCGCTTGAACCGGACATTCACCCAACTTGAAAACGAGATTGCAGGCCAGGTTGGCACCATGACCATAGGATCGGCCGCCGTCGCCTGCGCCCTCGCCTATATCGATTTCCGCATGCCTGAGCTTGAATGGCGTTCCGGCCGGCCGGCCTTGACATCCTGGCACGAAACCATCAGCGCGCGGCCTTCAATGGTGGCGACTGTGCCTGAAGGCTGAACGCTTTCCAGCCCGTCAAAGGGCCTTATCAGGGGCCGGCCCAATCCAGTTTGCAGATTTCGGCGCTGCGCCCGGCAAAATCCCAGTTACGCCCGAATGCCCGCAGCTTGCTGCGTTTGGCCTGGGCGACAATGATGTCGGGGGCAATCCAGTACTGACTGTTCTGGATGACGACCTGCTCGTCCTTCTTGGCACCGCTGATCGGCTGGATCTCGCCGTCAATGATTTTTGGAATCTTGAAGCGGCGGGTTTCCCCGTCGGTCTCATAGCTTATCGGTGCCTGCTCCACTCCCAGAAACTTGCCGACCAGAATCGACAGGATATGCGTCGTCCCCTTTGCCCGGCCGCTAAAGATGCGTGTCAGCGCCTTCAGGGCGTAGATGTCCGCCTTCTCATCGATGTAGGCCGCCGCTGTCCAGTTTCCCCGGCTCATATTACCTGGAATTTCAATCAGCAGCCCGACATTGAGCCCTGACAAGTCGACATCGCCATAGTGACCGTTGTCGATCCTGATGCCCCCCCAGGTCTGACAGTGGCCCTCCGTTGGAGGGTGTTGCCCCAGCGACACAACGCACGGGCAGAATACTGTGCAGTTACAACTGAGCATCAGCTCTCCGTTGAGCTTCCACGGTTCGATTGCAGCCATTAAAACCTACTCCTTGAACTTAAACGGCAGCGGTCACAAGCCCGACCGCCCAAATGAGAAACAAACCACCTGAAACCCGCACGACCGGCAGGGGGCGCGGCAAAACCTTTTCCGCCAGCATGACCACGCTCAGCACGACAATCCAGAACACGTTCATCAGGCCGGCGGCGAACATCACCAGCATCAAAGCCCAGCAACACAGCACGCAGACAACGCCCTGGCGCACGCCCATCCGAAACACGCCGGCAACCTTGTCACTCCAGTTTGCCATGAAGAAAGGGAACGGTGTACGGCATTTGGTCAGGCAGGCGGTCTTGAACGATGTAAACTGATAGAGCCCCGCAACGGCCAGAACGGCTGCCCCCAGATAAGGGGATTTAATGACAAGGCCGGCACTGATCTGGGAAAACTGCAGCAGGACGAGTTGGGCAAACGTCGCGATAACGGCAAAACCCATCCAGACCGACATGTACCCGGCAATCAGAACCAGCGGCGATACCACGTCTATCCGGCGGGCCCGTGCAGTCTCTGCGATTTCGGCATAGGTGGTGATCATCGGGGCGGCCGTCGGCAGCATCATGGCAAAGGACATCGCCACCCACATCGCCAGAACGTATAGAAACGTCGATATCACGGCGCCGTCCGCGACGCCTGAAAACTGCGATACTGCATCGACCCGGCAAATCGACCGAAGCATTTCAAGGCCAAGGGCGCCCAGGTCCGCCCACTGCGAGAAAGCATTGAAGACCGACATACCCGGACCGGCAGCCTTCATGTCCATGGCAGAAATCATGTCGACGACCATCAGGGCGAGATAAACCCAGCCCAACGCCACCAGCAACCCGATACCGGCCCACGCCAGCAGATGTGAACGGGAAAATATCCGCTGTGACCAGGATCCTTCAAAAACCAAGGCTGCAGAATGTAGTTCTGTGCTCACGCAAACGCCTCCCCTTGCAGAAAATTCTATACCCCACGCGGGTCCGTCGAAAGCAAACTGTCCAATCTAGGTAAACGTATGATTGAGTTCAGTTTGTTTGGCCATTCCATATTTCTGATACCATCATTAGCCGCGCTCATCGTAATAGGCACGAATTGGGCATGGCTTTCCAGCGGGACCCAGTGACGCGCCACCTTGGCAGGTGCCACTTCAGACGCCATAGTCACGCGATGAGCAAAGCTAGGATAACAAAAGAATCCGAAGATCGGTTTACCTGCGACGTGCTGGTGGCCGGGGGCGGTCCGGCAGGCCTCCTTGCGGCCCTGGCACTTTCGAAAACAGGGCTCGAGATCACTGTTTGCGCCCCTGATTTCAAAGAACCGGTCCAGGACAAACGCACAACCGCCCTGATGCAGGGCTCGGTGAAGTTCCTCGAGACACTCGATATTTGGGACGTTCTGAAGGCCGATGCCGCTCCCTTGAATGTAATGCGGCTTGTCGACCGGACCAGTTACCGTCTCAAGGCACCGACTGTTGACTTCAGAGCAGATGAATTGGGACCCGAGCCTTTCGGTTGGAACATTCCCAACGCACCTCTTGTCACAACACTTCGGAACATTATCGCAACTCTCTGTAATATAACAATCATTGATCATCCAATCCAGAGCGTGGACACATCGGCAACGTCTGTTTCAGTGGATGTGGAAAATGGGCTGAGGGGATCGGCATCGCTGATTGTCGCGGCAGACGGCCGGAACTCGCTATGCCGGCGGCGCAGCGGCATCCAGGTCAATTCCTGGTCCTATCCACAGACCGCAATCGTTGCCTGCTTCGATCATTCGCAGGCCCACGACAACGTTTCAACAGAGTTTCATTTCGACGCCGGTCCCTTGACGGTTGTCCCCCTGCCTGGCCGGCGTTCCAGTCTTGTTTGGATCGAAACGCCGGAACAGGCAGCAAACCTGCGGGCGTTGAACAGCGATGAATTCGCCGAGCGGCTGGAGCAGGAAACAGATGGCTCCCTGGGCCGGATCTCCAAAGTCACAACGCGGTCAAGTTTCCCGATAACCGGCCTGACCGCACGACGTTTCTCTGCCGCACGGACACTCCTTGTCGGCGAAGCGGCCCATGTCATTCCACCAATTGGGGCGCAGGGTCTCAATCTCGGCTTTCGCGACGTCGCCCTGGCCTATGATCTTGTGAAGCTCGCCATTGAGGAACAAAGGGATCCCGGCGGCATCCGCGTCACCGACGATTTTGACCGGCAACGCCGCCGCGATGTGTTGCCGCGAACTGTTGCCGTCGACATCCTCAACCGCTCTCTGTTTCAGCAGTTTCTGCCGTTACAGGGAGCGCGCGGCCTTGGCCTTACGATGCTTGAGCATATCGGGCCTCTCAGGCGCTTCATGATGCGTCAGGGTATCGGTCCTCGCATGGGCGTCCCTTAGAGCGGGATGAGGAAAAGTGTGAGTGGTTTTCCGCCCGTATCCCGCTCCAAGATATTGAGAGCGATCAGGTTTTATGAATTATGGTTGAAACAACCATAATTCATCCTGATTTAGAGCATTGTCCGAGAACATCGTCATTCGCCGACCCCAGTTCCGGGGCCGACTGCAACTCGGTGGGAGCGGATCGAAACGCCGGGACCACAGGCACCGCCGTCGCCGGCAGAACGCCGCCTTGTTCATTGCCAAGCTTATGGTCAAACAACCCGCGCTGACGAAAGTGCGGATCCTGCGTCGCTTCCTGGAGAGTTTGCACGACACTGCAACAGCAATCCTCGCCGTCAAACAACTGCCGCCAATAATCTCCATTGCGCGCGCTGATGAGTTCTGTCACGCGGACGATCGTTGCATCCTTGTCACGTGAATCATTGCGCAGCCCCTCTTCCAGTTCAACCAGGTCGCAAAACCGTTCCCAGAATTTCTGTTCCAGCGCCGCCACGGCAACGAAACGGCCATCCAACGCAGGGTAAATCCGGTAACGTGGCGACCCGCCTGTGAGAAGCGCTGATCCACTCTCGGGCCATTCACCTGTCAACTGTCCCTCAGCAATCGCCCAATACGCCAGCATGAACATGTTGTCCGTCATGGCGATGTCCAGATGGCACCCCTCGCCGGTGTGATGGCGGTGCAGGAGCGCCAGCAGGATGTTGACGACCGCCGGATAGGTACCGCCGGCCAGGTCCGCAATCAGCGCGGGCGGGATCACCGGCCGGTCGGCTGGGCCTATGCCGAGCGATAACAGACCGGTGTCTCCGATGTAGTTGAGATCGTGTCCGGCCACCTGCGCCTTGGGACCATCGGCGCCATAGCCGGTTATTGAACAATAGATGAGACCGGGCTTGATCTTCCTCAGATCCTCATATCCCAAACCGAGCCGCGCCATAACGCCTGGCCTGAACTGCTCAAGTATCACATCTGTTTCCGTCATCAACTTTTTGATATATATTATGGATTCAGAGTTTTTGAGATCCAGCGCAAGACTTCTCTTGCCCCGGTTCAACATGGCGAAGTAGGCCGAGTCCCGGCCCCATTTGGGTTCGTAGTGCCGCATGTCTTCCCCAGCCCCCGGGCGTTCGATCTTGATGACGTCCGCGCCTGCCTCAGCCAGTATCAGACCTGCCATGGGGCCTGGCAGCAAGGTGCTGAAGTCGAGAACGCGGACACCCGAGAGCGGTTGGCGGGACTCAAAGTTTGTCATTCAGACCTCTCCTCGACAGGCTTCAGGGGAGATATTGCCGGTCGATCATGTAAAGCACAATTGAAACCGACAGGACCGACATCATGGTCGAGATCAGAATGACGTTCGACACCCCGTCGATGAAGGCTCGATACTGGGTTGCCAGGATGTAGACGTTGGCGGCCGTCGGCAATGACGCCAAAAGAATAGCCACCCCCGCCCACATCGGCTCAATGCCGCCAATCCAGGAAACAAGACCCCAGACGAGGACCGGATGGATGATCATTTTTGCGATCAGGATTACCGGCACCTCTTTTCTGAAGCCCTCCAACGGGCGCATGGCAACCGTGACCCCGAGTACAAACAAGGCCGCCGGAGCGGCTGCTTTGGACAGAGTCGTCAACATGGTGTCGAAAACATGTGGCAAAGGAACCTGGCCTGCGGAAGCCGCCACACCGGCTACTGCTGCAATGATCAACGGGTTCTGAACGATCTGTCGGGAAATTCCGGTGATCGTATCTTTCCGGGAATTACTTCTGGATTTCTCCAGGCCGGCGATAATGGGAACCAGTGTAAACTGAATCAGATTGTCGAAGCAGGCGATGAGCGCTGCCGGGACGGCCGCGCCCGAACCGAAAGCGGCGATGGCAATCGGCAGTCCAAGATAGACAAGATTGCTGTAGCTTGCAGACGAGGCCTGGATCGCGGCCGACGTCAGCCGTGACCTGAACACCAGTATTGAAATTGTAAAGACAAGCAGGAACACCAGATAGCTCGACAGCATGGTGACCGCGATGAACGACCAATTGAGCAATCGGTCAATCGGCGCCTCCATGATGCTCTTGAATACCAGTGTCGGCACCGCAAAATAGAATACGAATATGTTGAGCCACGCGAGACCGGTCTCTTCAATCTTGAAGGCCTTCTCTGCAATAATTCCAAGGAAAATTATGCCGAAAAACGGCAAGGCGAGGTTGAAAATACTGGCCACGCGGATGTGACTCCAGAAATGCCGTTTCTTCTTCTTCGATTGGCTCAGTAGCCTCTTATGCCGAACCGGTCAACCAAGCCCTCCCCCCATCAGACAGCGGCTCAATGCCTTGTTGCGTGGCACTGCCAAGTGACGTATGGGGTTCCTGGTTCCACACGACAAGGCGTAGCCCATGAAACTTCCAGCCCATTTCTATCAGCCATTGGCCATCGGCGCTCCCGCCCCGATTCGGGAACTCCCGGTCCGGCTGGAGCGTATGATCCATTTTGTCCCGCCGCATATCGAGAAGATGCGGGCAAAGGTTCCCGATCTCGTTGCCAGGGTCGATGTGATACTGGGCAATCTGGAAGACGCAATACCGGCGGATGCCAAAGAAGCTGCCCGGGCAGGCTTCATCGAGATGGCTGAGGCCAACGAGTTTGGCAACACCGGCCTGTGGACGCGCATCAACTGCCTCAACAGTCCCTGGGCGCTCGACGACGTCACCCAGACCGTGGCCGCCATCGGCAACAAGCTCGACGTCATCATGTTGCCCAAGGTCGAAGGTGTCTGGGACATCCACTATCTCGATCAACTTCTGGCACAACTTGAAGCCCGCCACAATGTCGCCAAGCCGATCCTCATCCATGCAATCCTGGAGACCGCGCAAGGCGTCAAGAATGTTGATGAAATTGCCTCAGCGAGCCCCCGCATGCACGGCATGAGTCTCGGGCCTGCAGACCTGGCCGCGTCCCGGGGGATGAAGACCACCCGGGTCGGCGGCGGCCACCCGTTCTACGGCGTTCTGGCCGACCCGTCCGATGTCGACCCCAGCGAGGCACGCGGCTTCTATCAACAGGACCTGTGGCATTATACCGTCGCCCGGATGGTGGACGCCTGCGCATCGAACGGAATCAAGGCGTTTTACGGCCCCTTCGGCGATTTTTCCGACCTCGACGCCTGTCGCGCGCAGTTCAGAAACGCCTTTCTTCAGGGCTGCCTGGGCGCATGGTCCCTGCATCCGACCCAGATCGACATTGCCAAGGAAGTCTTCAGTCCCGATGCCGGTGAAGTCGATTTTGCCAAACGCATACTTGAGGCTATGCCGGACGGCACAGGCGCCGTCCTGATTGACGGCAAGATGCAGGATGACGCGACCTGGAAACAGGCAAAAGTCATAGTCGACCTGGCAAAACTGGTCGCCGGCAAGGATCCGGACCGTGCGGCGGCATACGGATTCTAGTGTTGCCCGGATACAACCCCGGTTGTGGAAATTGAACCAAAATGATCAAGCGCCACTTTCCATCCGGGTTCCAGAACACTAAATTTGTCTATGAGGGCGCAGTCGTGAACTTTAAGTTCTGCCTATAAACACCTGAAAGATAACGATGAACGAGTCCAAGCAGACCGCGAAATTTCAAATTGGCCAGGTCGTGAAGCATCGCTACTACCCGTTCCGCGGTGTTATATTCGACGTCGATCCGACCTTTTCCAACAGTGAGGAATGGTGGGAGTCGATCCCGGCTGAAATCCGGCCGGCCAAGGAACAGCCCTATTATCACCTGCTCGCCGAAAACGAGGAAACCGAATACATAGCCTATGTTTCTGAGCAGAATCTCCTGGAGGACACCAGTGGCGAACCGGTACGCCACCCCCAGGTGCCTCAGGTGTTTGGCGATCTTGACAACGGCATCTATTCGCTGAGAGGCATCCAGACCCACTAGCCTACTGAATCCGGTGATCCAAGCCGCTGGAGACCAAACAAAATCAGTCCGCACTGGCGCTGCAATCGGATAAGATCAGCACATGCGAATCTCTATGGAATCATCAAGGTTGCGACAACGTCTCAGCGTGACCGCGTTGGCGGTAATTGCGTGCCTGATGGTCTTGCGTATGGCGACTGCCCATGCGGTGCCCGCGCACGGCATCGCAATGCACGGGCAGCTTCAATACAAAAAAGACTTTTCCAGTTTCGCCTACGTCAACCCGTCTGCCCCGAAGGGGGGAAACGTCACCTTCGCGGCCGTCGGCACGTTCGACAGCACCAATCCAATGATCGTCAAGGGTATTGCGGCAATGGGACTGCGGGCCCATGTCTTCGAAAGCCTTCTGGCAAGAAACCTCGACGAACCGTTTTCGCTGTATGGGCTGCTGGCCGAGTCGGTTGAGGTGCCTGACGACCGGAGCTGGGTGGAATTCACTCTGCGTCAGAACGCAAGGTTCTCCGACGGATCGCCGGTCACCGTGGAGGACGTCGTTTTTTCCCTTGAAGTTCTGCGCGATCACGGCCGGCCCAATTATCAAAGCTACTACTCCAAAGTCGCGCGCACGGATGTACGAGGGCCGCGAACCGTACGTTTTGTGTTCGAAGCAGGGACGGATCGTGAGTTGCCTCTCATTCTCGGCCTGATGGCGGTGCTGCCAAAACATCATTACGACAAGCAGACGTTCGAAGCCACGACACTCGCCGCCCCGCTTGGCAGCGGCCCATACATAGTCGAGCGAATACAACCGGGCGAACGTATCGTTTACCGGCGGGATCCGAACTATTGGGGCGGTTCGCTTGCGGTGAATGCCGGCCGGCATAATTTCGATACGGTCCGCTATGACTATTACCGGGACCAGAACAGCGCCTTCGAGGCGTTCAAGAAAGGCCTCTGTGACGTTCGCCTGGAGAACGACCCAACCAGATGGGCGCGCGGCTATGATTTCCCCGCTGTTGGAGACGGCCGGATCGTCCGGGAGAAAATTCCCACCAAACTGCCGTCCGGAATGAACGCGTTCGTCTTCAATACCCGACGGCCGGTTTTTTCCGATATCCGGGTACGCAAAGCGCTCCTGGGCCTGTTCGATTTCTCCTGGGTCAACAAGAACCTCTATTTCGGACTGTATGCACGGACGCAGAGCTATTTCGACAATTCCGAGCTTTCATCTCACGGCCGCCCTGCGGACCGGCACGAACGCCAATTGCTGAGACCCTACATTGCCGGTATCGATCCCGACATTCTGGAGGGTCGCCATCAACTGCCCGATGGCGATGGGACAGGTCGCAACCGGAAGAACCTCCGCAAGGCCCTCGGACTGTTGAAGCAGGCAGGCTACGCATTGCGCGACGGCCGCCTCACAAACATGGCGACGGGCAAGCCTTTTGCCTTCGAATTACTTGTGATCGATCGAGACCAGGAAAGGCTCGCCCTGAACTTTGCCGGACGCCTCAAGTCGGCGGGTATCGAGGCGCGGGTCCGTCAGATCGATTCGACCCAGTATCAAAACCGCAAACAGAACTATGATTTTGACATGATTCCGAACTTCTGGTTTGCCTCGTTGTCACCGGGTAACGAGCAAAGTTTCTACTGGGGCACATACGGACGTGAAACGCCCGGTACGAGAAACTACATGGGAACAGAGAATCCCGCTATAGATGATGTGATTTCCGCCTTGTTGAAGGCGCGTGACCGTTCAGAGTTTGTTTCCACAGTGAGAGCGTTGGACCGGATACTGTTATCCGAGATCTATGTTATTCCGTTATTTTTTCCGCCGAGCCGTTGGGCTGCACGGTGGCAGAAAATCAAGAGGCCAGAGCGCACTTCGCTCTATGGTTACGTGCCCGATACCTGGTGGCACGAACCGGACTGAGGGGGAAAAGGCAACATGATTCTAAGCGATGCGGCAACCATCGACCACTACACCAATGCCGGAGTATGGGGACGGGCGACACTCGATGCGATATTCCGCAAGACCGCACAGTCTGACCCTGACCGACTAGCCCTGGCCGATCCGCCGAACCGGTCGGCCGTAACCCATGGCAACCCCAGGCAGTTCACCTATCGCGAGGCCGATGCTGTTATCGGAAAGCTGGCGCGGCAATTCACGGATCTTGGCCTCGTTCCCGGTGATATTGTTGCAACTCAACTGCCCAACACGGTGGAGCAGATCGTCGTACTGCTGGCCTGCGCGCGATGTGGCCTCATTGACTCGCCGCTGCCTTTGATGTGGCGTGAGTTTGAACTGTCGACCGCCCTGCCCTCGATTGCTCCCAAGGCACTGCTGTCTTGCGTGGACATTGTCGGACGCGATCATGCCGAAATGATGCGTCACGCGGCGGCCGACCTGTTCAGCGTTCGTTTCGTGTTGTCGTTCGGCCGCGATGTTCCCGAAGGCGTTGTTCCGCTTGACGGGATATTTGACCCGGACACGCCAGTGGACACCACGGAATGGCCGGATGTCTCGGCAAACGACATTTTGACCATTTGCTGGGCCGGCGGCCAGCATCCGACACCCTGTCCGGTGCCACGGTCTCACAATCACTGGATTGCCGCCGGTCTGATGAATTTGCTGGAAGCCCGCATCAGTCGAGGCAATGCGCTGTTGTGTCCCTACCCTCTTGCGGGGCTGGTTTCGATTGGTGGGTTTTTTGTGCCGTGGCTGCTGTCGAGCGGAACACTCCATCTTCATCACCCCTTCGACCTGGATGTTTTTGTTGAGCAGCTTCAAACCCTCACCATTGATTTCACCGGATTGCCGCCGGCGGTCATCGATGCGTTGAAGAGCGATGGCGTGTTCAACAAGGGCGCGCCGGCGAGCGGACTTTCATCAGTGGGCTGTTTCTGGCCTAGCCCATTTCTTCCCGAGTCCGCCAACGAGCGGGCCGCCAACCTGTCGGTTCCGGTGGTCGACATACGGACATTTGGAGAAATGGCCTATGTTGCCCGAAGGAGAACGCCCAACGAACGCCCCTGTCTGCTCACCCATGGCGAATGGAATGCGCCGGTGGGCACCCCAAGTGGACCGGTCCTGTTAAGCTCACGGGTCAGAGGGGGCGCGGTTTCGAACAGTAATGACAGCAGCCTTCTGGCGGGCGACCTCATGATCAAAAGCGCAATGATGTTTGATGCATTCTACCCGAGTGTGATCCCCGGCAGCGATGAGCCCACGCTTGAAAAAGACTCGCACGGGTTTGTCAATACGGGCATCCGGTGCCGCTTCGTCGGGGCGGCAAAACCATCGCTCGACTGTGTTCGCCGGGAGGGCAGCATCATCTATCATGGCGGGATGTCGATATCAGCGTGCGAGCTCGACAGGCTGTATGCAGGCCACGACCTGCTGTCCGATGCGGCGGCTTTCACATTCGACGATCCAATCATGGGTGAACGGATTATTGCCGCGATTGTTCCCAGTCCGGGGAAGTCGATTACATTTGATGACTTCGCAGACTATCTGAAACAGCAGAAGGTGGCAGCCTACAAGGTGCCCGACCGTGTGGTCACTGTTAAGATGATCCCGCGCGACGAACATGGCGAAGTACTGCGCGACCGGGTTCTCGATCAGATTTAAAGGTAATGCGTCAGCCATGACTGGTGTCCCAAACGAGCCGCCGCCTGCTGTTCTCAACATCTCGCGTTACTGCATCGGCGGACCGGCGCAATATTATGCCGACAAGACCGCCCTTGTGGTCGTGCCGGATCTTGACGACACATCCACCGATGAACGGTGGTCCTACCGCGAACTTGACGAAACCGTATGCCGTTTTGCCACGGGGCTTGTCCGGACAGGCCTGAGACCCGGCGACCGCCTGCTTGTGCGGATGAAAAACACATCGGAGTTTGCTCTGATGTTTTTTGGCGCCATGGCCGCCGGTATCATACCCATCCCGACCTCCGAGCAATTGTCCGCCAGAGAGGTCGACTACATGCTTTCGGACTCAGGTGCCGCAGGGATGGCGGTGACGCCGGGGCTCGAGATGCCTGAATTTCTGCCCGACATCAAGATCATCGGACCGGAAGAAGCGAAGGGTTTCTACGACCTGTCCATGACGGCGTACGCTAGAACCAAAGCCGACGACCCGGCATTCCTGATTTACACGTCGGGCACCTCCGGCAACCCCAAAGGTGTCCTGCACGCCCACCGGTCCATCTGGGGCCGCCGGCCGATGTATCAGGGCTGGTATGGAATCTCCAGCGAAGACATCATGGTTCACGCAGGCGCCTTCAACTGGACCTACACCCTGGGTGTTGGCATCAGCGACCCGTTGGCGAATGGGGCGACAACCGTACTGTTCACCGGCGAGAAACACGCCTCAGCCTGGCCAAGGCTCATCAACCGTGAACATGGCACAATCTTTGCCGCCGTTCCCACTGTCTATCGACAAATTCTCAAATACAGCGAAGAAGACCGTATCGACCTGCCGACACTGCGCCACGGTCTGACTGCCGGCGAACCCCTGCCACTCGACGTTTCCGAAGAATGGCGGCGGCGGACCGACCGTGTCCTTTACGAGGCCCTGGGCATGAGTGAGATTTCAACATACATCTCCTCGTCGCCGACCGTGCCGGTGGTGCCCGGTTCGCCCGGCCGGCCTCAGACCGGTCGCCGGGTCGGAATACTGGCAGCCGACGACGACTCAGTGGAGCCGGCACCGCCTGGAACCGTCGGCCTGCTTGCGGTTCACAACAGCGATCCGGGTCTGATGCTGCGCTACTGGAACCGGCCAGAGGATACCGCGGCCGCGTACCGGGGCGACTGGTTCATCGGCGGCGATCTCGCCATGATCGACAAAAACGGTTATGTCTGGTTCGACGGACGCGCAGACGATGTCATGAACGCCATGGGCTACCGTGTCTCGCCTGCGGAGGTTGAAGAGGTCATGACAGCGCACAAAAGCGTGTCCGAGTGTGCCGTCACCGAAATCGAGGTCCGCAAGAACATTTCGGTGATTGCCGCGTTTGTCGTCACCGTCCCCGGCATTCCGGTGGATGCCGAAACTCTCCTGGACCATGCAAGCCGTGAACTGGCGCGCTACAAGTGCCCCCGGGAAATCGTCTTCCTCGACGCTCTGCCAAGAACACCTAATGGCAAACTTGTGCGCAAGAAACTGAAGCCACTGTTTCAACCCGGCATCTGAAACCGCCAAAAAAGTTCGCCGGTAAATGACATCCCGATCCGTATCACTTCACAAGAAACACGGCTACACACCTGTTAACGGATCAAGACAATGAAGAAGATCAAGGCCCGGACTGTGAAGCGGCGCAATCCCGTCGCGGCGTCTTTGCGGCTGTTCCGACGAAAAGTTGAACGCGGCAAACGCAGTTATGAGCGGCATGAAAAGCACAAACACGCTAACACTTTCGCCCAGGGCATGTGACAAGACCACGGTGGTCGTTTAGTCTGGCCCGCCAGTCGAGCGAGAGGTGTACGAGCCATGACGTCAGAACCCCTGCAAATCGACATCATATCCGATGTCATGTGTCCCTGGTGCCTTGTCGGCAAGCGGCGCTTTGAAAAGGCTCTGGCCATGCGGCCCGACATCGCCGTCGATGTCAGGTGGCGGCCGTTCCTGCTCGACCCGACTATCCCGTCAACCGGAATCGATCGGCAGGAATACCTCTCCAACAAGTTTGGCGGACCCGACCGGGCACGCGAGATCTACCGCACCATCGAACAGGCAGGCGAGGACGAAGGCATTCCCTTTGCCTTCGACAAGATTAAAAGATCACCCAACACGATTGACGCCCACCGGGTCATTCGCTGGGCATCGAACGAAGGGTGTCAGGATGCCGTCGTCGAGCGGTTGTTCGAGATGTTCTTCATTGAGGGCCTCGATATTGGCGACCGGGCAGTTCTGCGCGAGGCGTCTGTTGAAGCCGGCATGGACGAGAAACTTGTGACCCGTCTCCTGGCCACTGAAGAAGACCGCGATCTGGTGGAGAAGGAAGTGGCCCTTGCCCGCGAAATGGGAGTCAACGGCGTTCCCTGTTTCATTGTCGGCAACAAATATGTGGTGATGGGCGCTGAACAACCTGAAACGATTGTCGGGGCCCTCGACCGCGCACTTCAGGATACGTTAGAGGAAACACGGCCAACTGATTGATATCGATATGTTAAGCTGCAACCGCCGAAACATCCGCAAGCCGTTCCAGCTGGCGTAGTATGACAGAAACGCCTTTGAGACGTTGCTCTGCCGTGTCCCATTCCCGGATAAGAACCAATTTGTGATCGGGCCGCAGTTTAGCCAATTGTCCCTGTTCGGTGATGAACTGAACCAGCCCGGCCGGGTTGGGGAATTTGTCGTCCCGAAAGCGGATGACAACACCTTTCGGCCCGGCATCGATCGTCGCGACATTGGCACGACGGCAGAACAGTTTGATGGAAACGATCTGCATTAGATGATCGACTTCCTCCGGCAATGATCCGAAACGATCGATCAACTCAGCCGCAAAGCCGTCAATTTCCTGTGGCGTCTCAAGTCCGGACAGCCGCCGGTACAACCCCATGCGCAACTGCAGATCCGAGACATAACTTTCCGGTATCAATACCGACGTGCCGACATTGATCTGCGGCGACCATTGGCCGGACTGTTCCGTCTCGTCGCCCCCCTCGCGCAGGGACGCCACGGCTTCCTCAAGCATGCTCTGGTAGAGTTCAAATCCGACTTCCTTGATGTGCCCGGATTGCTCTTCACCGAGCAGGTTCCCCGCCCCGCGAATATCCAGATCATGACTTGCCAGACTGAACCCGGCACCCAGCGAATCCAGAGACTGCAGAACCTGCAGCCGCTTGTCGGCCGTGGCTGTGAGGATTCGGCCCGCCGGCACCGTGAACAGGGCATAGGCCCTGGTCTTTGAACGTCCGACCCGCCCGCGCAGCTGATAGAGCTGGGCCAGTCCGAACATGTCCGACCGGTGAACGATCAGGGTGTTAGCGGTCGGGATATCAAGCCCGGACTCGACGATCGTCGTCGACAGGAGAACATCGTACTGACGGTCATAAAACGCCGTCATGATATCTTCGAGCTGCCCCGGCGTCATTTGCCCGTGGGCAACACCGACTTTGACTTCAGGGACATAGTCACTCAGGAACTGCCGCCGGTCTTCAAGGTCGGAGACACGCGGGCAGACATAGAAAGTCTGGCCGCCCCGGTACAGCTCGCGCAACAACGCTTCGCGCAATGTCACAGGATCAAATGGCGTTATAAAGGTCCGGACAGCCAGCCGGTCCACCGGCGGCGTCGCAATCAGGGAAAGTTCGCGCACGCCGGTAAGCGCCAGTTGCAGTGTGCGCGGGATCGGGGTGGCACTCAGGGTCAGAACGTGGACATTTGACCGAAGTTCCTTCAGGCGTTCCTTGTGGGATACGCCGAAATGCTGTTCTTCATCGATTATCAGAAGACCAAGGTCGCGGAACTTGATCGACTTGCCCAGCAGAACATGTGTTCCGATGACGATGTCGACATCGCCGCTGGTAAGACCCCGTTTGGTTTCGTTAAGGTCCTTTGTGCCGACGAGCCGGGAGGCTTGCTCAATACGCACCGGAAAACCCTGAAAACGTTCCCTGAAGGTTTGATAATGCTGCCGGGCAAGCAGTGTGGTTGGCACCACCACCGCCACCTGCTTGCCTGACATCGCCGCCACGAATGCCGATCGCAAAGCGACTTCGGTCTTGCCGAATCCAACGTCACCACAAATCAGCCGATCCATTGGCCGGCCGCTGGCCATGTCCTCCAGCACCGCATCGATCGAGCGCATCTGGTCTTCGGTTTCTTCAAACGGGAAGCGGGCGCAGAACTCGTCAAAGCTCATGTCCGCTGGCTGCAATATGTCGCCCGATTTGAGTTGGCGGGCGGCGGCGGTCTTGATCAACTGGCCGGCAATCTCACGGATGCGTTCCTTCAACCGTGCCTTGCGGGCCTGCCAGCCGGATCCACCAAGCCTGTCAAGTTGAACGCCTGCCATGTCTGAGCCGTAGCGACTGAGCAACTCGATGTTCTCGACCGGCAGAAACAGCCGGTCTCCGCGGTCGTAGGTCAGGTACAGACAGTCATGCGGCGCGCCCTGGACTTCGATGGTCCTCAAACCCTCAAACCGGCCGATGCCATGGTCCACATGGACCACGAGATCTCCAGGAGCAATGCTCGAGACTTCGGTCAGGAAATCGTTCGCGCGCTTGGTTTTGCGGGTGCGGCGCACCAGTCTGTCGCCCAGAACATCCTGTTCGCCTATGACCACAAGGTCAGGCGTTTCAAATCCGGATTCGAGGCCAAGAACCGCAAGACCGACCACGGAGCGATCAAGCCGGTGGGCTTCATCCCAGTTGGCAATCAGGGCTGTAGCACCGACATTGTGGTCCTCGAGGACACCGGCGAGCCGTTCACGGGCACCGCCTGTCCAGCTCGCCAGAAGTATCCGCTTGTTGTCGGCGCGCAGGCGCGCCACATGTTCGCTGAGCGCGTCAAAAACGTTTCGCCCCTCCTCCGCCCGTTCCGGCGCGAAACTGCGCCCCTTGCGTCCCGACAGGGTGACAATCTTTCCGGAACTGTCGCCCTCAGGCCGCTCGAACGGGGTGATTGTCCGCAGCACTGTAGAGTGGATCACCTCCTGCCACTTGGTTTCATCGATGTAGAGATGATCCGGCGGCAATGGTTTGTAGGGTGGTGCGCCAAAGCTGTTTTGTGTCATCGCCGCCTTGCGCGCCTCAAAGTATTCGGTTGTTTGATCTACCCGAGATTGGCGGGCATCATCCACCATGTGGTCGACAAACACCCGCGCGTCGGGCAGGTAATCGAAAAATGTGCAGAGTTCCTCGTGGAATAGCGAAAGCCAATGTTCCATGCCATCGAAACGGCGCCCGTCCGAGATCGCCTCATAAAGCGGATCGGTGTCTGTCATGGCGCCGAAAGCGGCCACATAGCCTGTTCGGAAGCGCGCGATTGTCTCATCATTGAGAAGGATTTCGCTCGCCGGCAAGAATTCGACCGACTGAAGCTGCCCGACAGTACGTTGGGTTTCCGCATCGAACGACCTGATCGACTCCAGGGTATCTCCGAAGAGGTCCAGTCGAACCGGCAGCTCCGTGCCGGGCGCAAAGATATCGACAATACCACCGCGGATCGCATAGTCGCCCGCTTCCACGACCGTACCCGTGCGGCTGAACCCGTTGCGGCTGAGATAGACGGTCAGGTCATCAAGAACGATCCGGTTGCCAGGGCGGGCGGACCAACTGGCGGAACGCACCACGTCAGGCATCGGCACGCGCTGGACGGCGGCATTGATGGTGGTCAGGACAATCGTCGGACCGGACTGCCTGTCCCTTTCATCTGCCAACCGCGCCAGGGTCGCCATCCGGGTGGCAATGATGTCGCCGCGCGGCGAGACCCGGTCGTAGGGCAGGCAGTCCCACGCCGGAAACGTCAGGACCGTTGCCTCAGGCGCAAAGAACCTCAAGCTGTCTGCGACTGCTGCCAGACGCTGATCGTCACGGGTGATGTAAACCACAATGCCTTGGGTTGCCGCGGCATGGTTCAGCCGCGCATAGTCTCCCAGAACCAGGCCTTCAAGACCGTCCGGCACGCCACACAATGTCACCGGGCTAGGGTCACCGACAATATCTTGCAGGGTCAACACGAGTTACAGGTCTCCGCCATGGGGCTCGCACGCCCCACTTTATGACTTCATTCCAAAATCGGAAGGTTCAAAACGCAGGGCCGACAACGTCCGAAACACTGCGGAATCGTGCTCATCCGGTACAGGTTCGCGACCGCAAACCCAGTTGAATATATCCTGGTCGGCCTCGCCCATCAGGCGTTCCAAGGCATCGAGTTCACCGTCCTGGAGGTCTTTGATATGTCGATCGGCGAATGTTCCGAGCAGGTAGTCCATCTCCTTGGTTCCGCGATGCCAAGCCTGAAACCTGAGCCTCTTGCGCCGCGTTTCACGCTGTTCGGGAGCTGACATCGCCACTTCATTTCCTAGGAGACAGGGAATGGTTTGTGCCAGACAAGCAAAGACAAATCAACCGACTCGGATTGATTTGTCACCACGTCCGCCAATGTACAGACAGTCGTATCGAAAGGCCCGGTTGAATCTTTTCAGAAGACGGTACACCATGCCCGCATTCCGTCGCTGCAAACGACAAACCTTTGCCCTTCCTGCAACAAGTAATAATCGACCATGCGCCCCGAGATTCTCAATCCACTGTTCGCAACTGTCCAGAAACTCCCCGGCGTCGGTTCCAAAATTGACGGACTGCTGGCCAAACTGTTGCGCAGCGACCAGAAGACCGCCCGTGTTGTCGACCTGATCTGGCATTTGCCCAGCGGCCTGATCGACCGCAGGTCCAGGCCGGCCATTGTCGATGCGCCGGAAGGACAGACTGTCACGCTCGAAGTGACGGTCGGCAGGCACAAGCCTTCGCCACGACACAACAAGCGTGTCCCTTACCGGGTGAGTTGTCACGACGACAGCGACGAGATCACCCTGGTGTTCTTTCGCGCCCATGCCGACTATCTGCAGAAGGTCCTGCCGGAAGGCGAAAAACGGTTCATCAGCGGCAAGGTTGAAATCTACGCCGGCAACAGGCAGATGACCCATCCCGACCATATTCTGGACCAGGAAGAGTTCGAACGGATGCCCACCGTCGAACCGGTCTATCCGATGACCGCCGGACTTGCGTCCAAAACCCTGAGAAGAGCCGTCGACGCCGCGGTGGAAACGGTTCCGGCCTTGCCCGAGTGGCAGGACACAGCCTGGTTGAAACAACAGAAATGGCCTGGATTTGCCGACTGCCTTAGCCGTGCCCATCGTCCCGAAAACCAAACCGATCTGGAACCACAGTCATCGTTCAGGCAACGCCTGGCCTATGACGAACTGCTGGCCAATCAGCTGGCTCTGGCGCTTATCCGGACAAGCATGCGGCGGACCAGGGGCCAGGCCATCATCGGCGACAATACGGTTCAGGACAAGATCCGCACCAACCTTGCCTACACCCTCACCTCGTCCCAGGAAAAGTCTCTGGTGGAGATCTGCACCGACATGAACGAACCTATGCGCATGTTGAGATTGCTTCAGGGCGATGTCGGCGCCGGCAAGACCATCGTCGCGCTGCTGGCCATGGCCCATGCGGTTGAGGCCGGGTTTCAGGCAACCATCATGGCACCGACCGAAATCCTAGCGCGCCAGCATCTCGCGACCATTGCCCCTCTTTGCGATCAGGCCGGATTGCATACAGTGCTGCTCACGTCGCGTGAAAAGGGACGGAAACGCGAAAAAATCCTGACCGGAATCGCGGACGGAACGACCCAGATCATTGTCGGCACGCACGCCCTGTTTCAGGAGAGCGTCGGGTTTCACAACCTCGGACTGGCCGTCATCGATGAGCAGCATCGCTTTGGTGTTCACCAGAGACTGGCGTTGCAGGCCAAAGGACAGAATGGTGTCGACGTTCTCGTCATGACGGCGACACCAATCCCCAGGACACTGACCCTGACCCATTATGGCGACATGGACGTATCCCGTCTGACCGAAAAGCCCGCCGGCCGACAACCGATCGATACAGCGATCATGCCGCTTGAAAAAATCGATGATGTGGTCTCCGGGTTGCACCGGGTGCTGAGCACCGGCGCCCGGGCCTATTGGGTCTGTCCTCTCGTGGAGGAATCGGACGAAATCGATGCGGCCGCAGCCGAAGACAGGTTTGCAAGTCTTGACCAGATCTTTCCCGGCCGGGTGGGCCTCGTCCACGGCCGCATGAAAGGCACTGAAAAAGACGATGTCATGTCAAAATTTCAGTCCGGCGACATCGATGTTCTTGTCGCAACCACGGTAATCGAAGTCGGGGTCGACATACCGGAAGCCTCGATCATGATCGTCGAACACGCCGAACGGTTCGGCCTGTCGCAACTGCACCAGTTACGCGGACGGGTTGGCCGTGGCACGGCGCGTTCGTCCTGCCTGCTACTCTATCAATCGCCGCTGGGAGAAACCGCTCAGGCCAGGCTGAAGATCATGCGCGAGACGGAAGACGGCTTCATAATCGCCGAAGAAGATCTAAAACTTCGCGGTGCGGGCGAATTGCTCGGTACGCGGCAGAGCGGACTACCGCAGTTCAAGGTCGCAGATCTGGCCGCGCATTCGGATCTGCTCGCAACGGCACGCGATGACGCCACTTTGATCCTCGCAAAGGATCCGCAGCTCAAGTCCAACCGGGGTATGACCTTGAAAACCTTACTCTATTTGTTCGAGCGTGACGATGCGGTCAGACTTCTCGCCGCCGGCTGAAACTCTGTGGAACCCCGTCCGACCACGTTGCTGGACTCAAGCAGATTTACGGTGATCGCTCAAGATCTGATTGGCAGCGTCCTGATCGAACTGCGGAACCCCATTGGACTCGTCTGTGTCCTCGCCGTCGTGTTTGGGCGTAACCAGTCCGGCGGAAATAATCATCTTGGCGGCTTCTTCAACCGACATCTCAAGTATCCTGACGTCGCGCCTGGGAACAAACAGCAGAAACCCGGATGTCGGATTCGGCGTCGTCGGCAGAAAAACGCTGTACATTCCCTCTTCTTCATGTTCGGCGCGTTCCACCACTTCGCCGCTTGTCTCCGTCGACACAAAAACCAGCGCGTAAAGCCCCGGTCTTGGATACTCGATCAGGGCGACATTCTTGAACGAAGACTGGCTCTGGGAAAGAACCGTTTCAAATATCTGTTTCAGCGCCTTATAGACATTCCTGACGATCGGCATGCGGTCCAGCATCTGTTCGCCAAACGACAGAATCGTACGCCCGAACAAATTGGCAGTCAGACCGCCAAGCAAAGTGATGCCGCAGAGCGCAAAGATCAGACCGACGCCCGGCAACGAAAATGGCAGATAGGTATCCGGATTGTATTTTTGAGGGACCAGTGGCTTGATCCAGGTGTCGAACAGGTCGACAAACCACCAGGTAATGTAGATCGTGATACTGACAGGTGCGGCAATAACCAGGCCAGTGAGGAAGTACGTCCTCAATCGCGAGGCCATGCGGCCCCGGCGCGGCACGTTATGCGCACGTTCGCGGCGTGCTGAGGATTTCTGCTTTTTGTGTTCGTTCTTCTTCATGGCATCCATTGTAACCCGACTTTGAGTCAAATGGATCAACAGAATTGCGTGATTTCGAGGCGCAGTTGCGATTTTGATGACGGACACGCGCAATCATGCGGTTTGAACCGTGTTTCAAACCGTGTGCGCCGGCAGTTGGGTCGTATTGGGTTATTTTGCGGTGGTCGTAAAACAGTCCTGGCCACGTTTCTTTAGGCGCCGGCACAAACGGTCCGCGCTCGTACGATCGGAAAACGGGCCCATTCTCAAACGATAAACCACCCGGGAACCAAGATCGGCTTTCTGAATGATCGGCTCCATGCCATCGAGAACACTTGAATGGCGCGCGGATATCTTGCCCCACATGCGATCTACCGCCTGGCGATTGTTCTGCGCCATCAATTGGACAAGAAAGGAACCAACCGGCACACGCTGCGCTGCCGCCGGCGTTATCGTCGTCTCCACGTCGCTGGTGCGGTTTATCCCATTGGTAATTGTCGGATCCGCCGCTGCCACTTCAATAACGGAAGTCTTGTCGATCTCAACCGTTCCGCCGATTTCCGACATCTTGTCGCGCGCAAGCTTGAATCCGGGCCGTGTCTTGATAGCCAGGTTCAGTTCCCGTTTCGCGTCATTTATCTGCCGCAAGGAAATATGCGCAAGGGCTGCTCCGTAGTGGGCCAGATGAGGCTGCGGGTAACGGTATTTGATTGCAAGCTGGTAATCGCGGATGGCCGATTGATGGCGCCCGAGCATGCGCATCAAAGTCCCACGGCTGTTATAGGCCTGGGAAAAAGCGCCATTGATCTTGATCGCCGTCGAAAGGTCGTCAAGTGCGAGCGTTGTCTGGCCCACGGTATTATGTGCAAGTCCGCGGTTGAAATGCGCAATGGCCCTTGCCGCGACCGGAAGAGTGCCTATCTGGATCGCCTCGGAATAATCCTTGATCGAGCCGGCAGCATCCTGAAGGTTCTGACGCGACAAGCCACGATTAAGCAGGGCGACCGCACGATTGTGCGGCTCAAGTTTTTCCCCGGCCACCGCCGTGTTGAGTTCCGATACTGCCAGATTGTAATCAAGGGACCGAAGCGCCTGCTCACCGCGTCTCAACGCGGCAACGGCCTCCTCAGCTGTCTGTGCCAATGCAGAGCCGCCGATTACCGACACGCCAGCGCACGCCAGACAAACGGCAACGACAGAAATTCCCTTGCAAAGCATGCGCACACGTTTTCCAAACATGTTTCGCCCCTATATGCCGGTATAACCTACACGCCTATTCGCAGGCAACAAGGTTGATAAATCATGAATCCCACAAAATCGCCCTTATTCGACCGTAACCGACTTGGCGAGATTGCGGGGCTGATCCACGTCAGTGCCCATGAACACTGCGGCATGGTATGCGAGCAACTGCACAGGCACAGCATAAATCATTGGATTAACGAATGGATTCGTCACGGGTACGGAAATTTGCGCAAATTCTGTGCTGCCGTTCTTTTCGGCGGTCTGCTTGTCGGTGATTAGAATAATTTTTCCACCGCGCGCGGCAACTTCCTGCATATTCGACATCGTTTTGTCAAAAAGATCATCATGCGGCGCGATTACAATGACCGGTACCGATTCGTCTATCAGTGCGATCGGACCGTGTTTCAACTCCCCGGCGGCATAGCCCTCGGCGTGGATGTAGGATATTTCCTTCAGTTTCAGGGCCCCTTCTAGAGCCAGCGGAAAACTGATCCCCCTCCCCAGATAAAGCACGTCCCGCGAACCGGCGACCGTGCGGGCGATCTCTTCAATGTGGCGCTCTTCTTTCAGGATTTCCGCAACATGCCGCGGAACACCGATCAGGGCATCGACCAGTTCGGTTTCCTCCGTTGAAGAAAGCGTCCCCTTGGCCCTGGCAATGCCTATTGCCAGGCACGCCAGAACGGCCAACTGACAGGTAAAGGCCTTAGTAGAGGCAACGCCGATCTCCGGTCCGGCAAATGTCGGCATGATTGCCTCGCATTCCCTGGCAATTGTCGATTCCCTCACATTGACGATGCCGAGCGTGTTCTGGTGGTTCGCCTGACAGTAGCGCAGTGCGGCAAGGGTGTCGGCGGTCTCGCCCGACTGGGACACGAATATTGACAATCCGCCCGGCACCATCGGCGCTTCGCGATATCGAAACTCCGAAGCGATATCCACATCTGCGGGAATTCGCGCCACCCGCTCAAACCAGTATTTTGCCGCAAGCCCGGCATAATAGGCCGTTCCACAGGCTGTGATCGTGATGCGTTCGAGATTTTCGAACCCAAACGGAAAGTCCGGCAAGTCGACTTTTCCCTCGGCCAGATCAATGTACTCGGCAAGCGTGTGTCCGATCACTTCTGGCTGCTCGGCAATCTCCTTGGCCATGAAATGGCGGTGATTGCCCTTGTCGACCAGTAGAGCCGACGCATTGGTATGCTGCATCGTCCGGTCGACGGGGTCTCCATCGGCATCGTAAATCTCAACCGACTGACGGCTCAGCACCACCCAGTCGCCCTCCTCAAGGTAGGTAACCTTATTGGTCATGACGGCCAGAGCGATTGCGTCGGAGCCCAGGTAGTTTTCATTCTCACCATGTCCCACCGCCAACGGGCTGCCTTTGCGCGCGCCAATCAGGAGATCGGGATATCCCTCAATCATGATGGCCAGCGCAAATGCCCCTTCAAGGCGCTTAAGTGCCGCGTGCACGGCGTGGCGCGGGCCGCGGCCGTCCTTCAGTCCCTCGGAGATCAGGTGGGCAACGATTTCCGTATCGGTCTGAGATTCAAATTCGCAGCCGAGCCCTGTAAGCTCGGCCTTCAGTTCCCGAAAATTCTCGATGATGCCGTTGTGGACGATCGCCACACCCGGTGCCACGTGAGGGTGGGCGTTGGTCTCGTTGGGCGCACCGTGAGTAGCCCACCGTGTATGGCCAATGCCGGACGTGCCGGTCAGCCTGACCGGTTCGAGAGCCGTCTCCAGGCTCGCCAGTTTGCCTGGCGCACGGACTCGGACAATACCGTCGTGCTCAAGGGTCGCAATGCCTGCAGAGTCGTAACCGCGGTATTCAAGCCGCCGCAGCGACTCGACAAGCCTTGGCGCTGCAGAGTTTTGACCCAGTATGCCCACTATTCCGCACATGTCTTACATCTTTCCCGTTCAGCTGACCCGGTCCTTGGGTTCAGGTCGCATCGCGCTTTCTGTTCCGCAGCGCCCGAGTGTCCTCAACCCATCCCTTGCGCTCGACTTGCCGCCCGCGCCCCACTGCAAGCGCCCCGGAAGTCACATTTTTCGTGATAACACTGCCTGAACCGACGTAGGCGCCATCACCGATGGTAACCGGAGCCACCAGCGCGCTGTTCGACCCGATGAATGCTCCCGCCCCGATATCGGTATGATGCTTGCTGAACCCGTCGTAATTGCAGGTGATGGTCCCCGCACCAATGTTTGCGTTTTCTCCGACGCGGGCATCGCCGATATAGGTCAGGTGATTTACCTTGGCGCCTTTCTCCACCTTGGCGTTCTTGATTTCCACGTAGTTGCCGACCTTGGCCCCTTCTCCGATGTCCGCACCGGGACGCAGCCTGGCAAACGGTCCGACGGTTGCTCCGACCCTCAGATGGGCCCCTTCAAGGTGGCTGTAGGCTTTGATGGTCACCTGATCTTCGACTACGACGCCCGGACCAAAGACAACGCCTGGTTCGACAACAACATCCTTTCCGGTTTCCGTATCGGCACTGAAATAGGTAGTCTTGGGCGAAATCAGGGTTGCACCGTTTTCCATAGCTTTGAGCCGAAGCCGGTCCTGAAAGATATTCTCGGCTTGGGCGAGCTGCGCTCTCGTATTGATTCCAAGGACTTCGTCCTCACGGCACTCGATGAACCGGGTGCCAATGCCGCGTCGTGCGCCAACCTCGACCACATCGGTCAGATAGAACTCGCCCTGAGCGTTGTCGTTGCCGATTTCATCGATAATCGAAAACAGAAGCGGACCTGACGCAAAGCCCAAAACTCCGGAATTACACAATCCGATCGCACGTTCCTCGTCACTGGCGTCCGCGTGTTCGCGTATCGCAGTTACGAGACCGCTGTCATCGACCAGAAGCCGGCCATACCCAGTGGGGTCATCCGGCGTGAACCCAAGAATGACGGTGCTCCGGCTCTCGGCGACCGCACAGACGAGGCGTTTCAGGGTTTCCGGTTCGATCAATGGCGTGTCGCCAAACAGGACCACGACAATTCCCTCAAACGAGGCTACGCAGGACCGCGCACTGTCGACCGCATTGGCGGTACCCAATTGTTCGTGCTGAATTGCAACGGCCACATGTTCATCCCAGACAGCGGCCTCCCCGGCGACGTCTTCCATGTTCGGCCCGACGACAACGCAATTGCGACTTGATCCCGCAGTTTTTGTGTATTCGAGGATGTGCCCAAGCATGCTCCTGTTGGCGATCTTGTGAAGAACTTTGGGTTGTGCGGACTTCATGCGCGTACCGCGGCCGGCCGCCAGCACCACGCAAGCCAGTTGGTTTTTCGTCATGACTTCATCTCCAGCGACGAACGAGCACCTGTTGAACTGGGAATTTTACCTTGGTCGCCATGACATGACACATATGGGCATCAGTTTGAACACCTGATCGAACAGCTTGGTAACTTTTGTCTCATTTCGGCAATGCCCGGCGCAAACACCACGACGCAGGTTCCCGTTGGCTACCGAAGTGATGCCAGGGAATGTCTAAAATCAGATGAATGGATCGGCCGAATGTTTGATGTTTCGGCGGAGGGGCCGAATCGTGCTATCTCGAATCGGTTTATTTGAATGGTTTCGGATGGATAGGGGTTGCGGCTCACATGAAGCTGCCCAACATAATAGGTGCTCCGAACCGATTGGATCCCGCACAGGATAACGGCGGCAGCTCTGAACTGGGTTTGCCCGCCCTGATTTCGATTGCCGGGGTCGTCGTCGCGGTTGTCCTGGCCGCTGCCGCAAGCCTCGACACCTGGGTCGGATCGGGCACCGCGTCCAATGCTGCAAACGTTCAAACGGCCACGGTTGTCGACGCGGATACTTCGGCTCTGTTCATGAGACGCAAGATGGATATGCTTCAGTCAAAACTTGAAGGGCTTGAATTGCGTTTCGAACAGGTCGCCGCCGGCAATCAGGAACTCGTCCGCAAAGTTCAGGACCTGCAGGACAAGTTGGGACCGTACACCGCCTCCATCGGCCCCCAGGATGAAACCAGCCCTCAAGGCATTCGCACGGCAAACGCCGTGCCCCGTAAGACCGGAAAGCAAAACAGGAGCACGGTTCAGTTCAAGAATTCGCATCTTGACGCCAGCGCGAACGTCGTTACGCAAACCCAGTTCGGCCTTGAGCTTCCCAGCTTCCGGTCGTTGAAGGAGTTGCAGGTGGGATGGCAGCACATCCGCCGGCGCACAGGCCCGGTCCTTCGGGGACTTCAGCCGCGGTATTACGCCCTCCAGCTCGACAATGCTTCTATTGTCTACCGGCTGATTGCCGGCCCCATCCGCGACGCCGCCAATGCCGCTATCCGATGCGCCAAGCTCAACGAGATTAACGTCAAATGCAAGACGACGGTTTTTGCCGGAGAGCGGCTATCGCGTGTCGCGGGCAGTTAAACCGTATCTGGTCTAAAACATCTGCTTGAAACCAGCGCGCGGCCGGTTCGAAACCGGACGTGCATGGTTTTCGCGGCCTCTACGCGGCATAACGCACGACAGACGCTCCGTCGACGACCTGATGGCGCCAGTCATATTCCATTTCGGTAGCCGTCGCCTGTGCCTCCTCCAAGCCATGGAACTGGGCAACTAGGTAGAGCGCGGCATCTATTCCGGCTGATATGCCTGCCGATAACACAAACTTGCCGTTGTCGACCACCCGTGCATCGTCAAGCACCGTGGCCGTTGGCGCGTCGCCGCGCAACTCCGCAAGGGCTCCGTGATGTGTTGTGGCCTGCAGACCATCGAGCAGGCCCGCCCTTGCGAGCATCAACGCGCCCGTGCAAACCGAGAGCACCCGTTCAGCGGGCACTGCCGTTTGCCTGATGTACTCGAGAACCGTCTCATTGTGTTTTTCCCACCGTGTCCCGGAACCGCCTGGAACCACAAGGATGTCCGGACGTGGACAACTCCCGAACGCGTAGTCGGGATTGATGTTCAGCTTGTTTCGGGCAAGCACAGGTTTGTGCTCAAGGGCCACCGTGTAGACATCGAAAAGGGATTTGCCGTCGTGTTGACCGCTCACCCCGAATACTTCGTAGGGGCCTGCAAAATCCAGGATCTCAACATCGTCGAACATCAGAATTGCCACACGTCTAACCATTTCTGCTCCAATCACTTTTATCGAGAGGACCACAGGGTCCAGATTATCTCATCTCGTTTGTCATTTCTCCTTGACGCGGCAAACATATAGAGTTCAAGTTTTGTCCGAAATGCCAAATAACTATCAAAATCGGACAGAACCGGGAAACGGCAATGGCTATCCTGTAACCATGGTGGCCTTTCCCGACGCCCTGCTCCTGGACGTTACAGGTCCGCTGCAGGTTTTCGGCTCAGCCAATCAGATGCTGAACAGGACGCATTACGACATCGGGATTGCGACACAAAACGGCGAACCGGTGAAGACCGGCGTCGGCGTCACCCTTTCGGCAGATCTGTCCTTCGACGATGTTCCTGCGGTTGGCGATCTGATCGTGCCCGGCGGGCCCGGCGTCGATGCAGTTCTCGATAATGATATCCTTCTTGAGTATCTGCGTCAGGCAGCCCAAGACCAGAATCGGATCATTTCGGTCTGTTCGGGCAGCATGTTGCTGGCACAGGCCGGATTACTCGACGGCAAGGAAGCGACCAGCCACTGGTCACGGATCCCGGAGCTCCGGGACCGGTATCCGGACGTCCAATGGAATCCGGATGCCATATTCACGCGCGACGGCAGGACTTATTGCTCCGCCGGTGTCACCGCAGGGATCGATCTGGCGCTTGCCCTGGTGGAAGACGACCTCGGCCGGGCCCTGGCTCTTGAAGTGGCACGCGAGCTTGTTGTCTACATGCGCCGGTCCGGCGGACAAAGCCAGTATTCCAGGCCGCTCCGGGCCGAAGCAGCAGTGTCGTCCAGCATCAGAGGTCTTTGCAGCGCCATTGCCCAGGATCCCACCAGGGACTGGCGGGTCTCAAGCATGAGCGCTTTCGCGAACATGACGGAGCGTAGCCTGCATCGACATTTCGTCCGGGAATTCGGCGAAACCCCGTCGCGCTACGTCGAAGGCACCCGCCTCGATCTCGCCCGGTCCTTTCTCGACCATGACGGCAGAAACCTGGAGGAAGTCAGCTATCTGTCAGGCTTTGGCAGCGCCCAGAACCTGCGTCGCGCGTTCGAAAAGCTCCTGGGCGTGACGCCCAATGACTACCGCGATCGTTTTGGCGACCACAACAGTCTACGGCCGCCGCGGGGCCGACCGGCGTAGACACTCATCAGTCAACGGGATCGCGCTTGCATTGAGTCGTAGCCCAATGACGATCTCATGTAATCTCACGGCGGACCTGTGCCATGCAACACACGTGCTGCCGGCCCCATTGGCAGTGTGGAGTTCGTAACCGTCGGCGGTGTTCCGGTCGTGCCCCGTGCATGGGTGAGTATTGTCAGTGTCGCCTATCATCTGGTCGGTGGAGCGTCTATGGTCGGCGGCGTTGTTCTGGCAATGCGTGTCGCACGTCACCGATCTGTTATTTGTGCTCGCATCATTTCTTTGCCACGATCAAACAACATATTCTGCTGACGGAGGAACAGTAAATGACATTCAGCAATCGGCCATCACTACCTTTCAAATCGGGCTTTCTGGCAATTGCGGCAATTGTGTTGCTGAGCCTAGCCGCCCCGGCGTCCGCAGAAATGATCAAGGCTGAAGGCTGGAAATCCCATGCCTCCAAACACGGCTACAAGACACTGGTCAAGCGGCTGGATGCAGCGGCCAAGGCCAACAAGATGGGTGTGGTGACCCGCGCCTCGGCAACCGTGGGGGCCAAAATGGTCCTCAAGAAGGACATACCCGGCAACATGGTGGTCGGGCTTTATCACCCGCGATTTGCCGTTCCCATGCTTGAAGCCAGCATTCCGGCAGGCATCGAAGCGCCGATTCGCATCTATCTGACCGAGAATTCCGATGGCACCGCCACCTTGTCCTACAAGATGCCGTCGTTTGTATTTGCCCCCTACATGGCGGAAGGCGGCGACAAACTGAAATCGATCGCAAGCGAACTCGACGCCATATTCGAAGCAATCGCGACAGCCACGACATCGCCGTAACACGACGACCTGACGGTCACACGGCGTTTAGAGTCGCAAACAACCAACTGGATAGGCGAGTTTCCGGAAGACACTTCGGTATGGATGATACTCCCGATCCCATCGATTTTCGTCGCGGCCATGGCTCTGTCCTGTTGATTGCCTGCGGTGCGTTGGCACGCGAAATCGTCGACCTGATCGAACTTAATGCCTGGAGCCATCTCGACGTAACCTGTCTGCCGGCAAAGCTTCATCACACACCGGAACAAATTCCCGAAGCGATCCGACAGAAAATTCGGTCGAACAAGGCACTCTACACGAAGATCTACGTCCTCTACGGCGACTGCGGAACCGGTGGGATGCTCGACAAGGTGCTTGCCGAAGAAGGCAATATCGAACGCATAGAAGGCCCCCATTGCTTTTCGTTTTTTGCCGGCAACGAGGCCTTTGCATCGCGCGCGGAGGATGACCTGACGACATTCTTTCTGACAGACTACTTTTGCCGGCATTTCGACAAGTTTGTCTGGCAGGCGCTAGGGCTCGACCGGCGCGCGGACATGGCTGAGTTCGTGTTCGGCAACTACCGCAAGATTGTCTACATGCCCCAGATCGAAGACCCTGCACTGATGGAAAAGGCAAAGGAAATCGCCGACCGCCTGGGCCTTGATTTCGAGCATCGCTTTGCCGGATACGGCGACATGGAACAGTTCATGCGCAATGTCGAGGAGACGTCCCCCGCAACGTCCTGACACCATCGCCGTGGTCAAGATGCAAGTTCAATTGTCTTTCGGACAAGAACTTCAGAGGCTATCTCCAGCGCATTGAACTGCGCCATGAAGTCGACGCCGTTGTCGCGCTGAATCATTTCTCCGGTGGCGGACGACATGTACCAGGTGTCGCCTCTGGGGTTGGTTTCCAGCACGAACAGTTCTCCGGTTTCGGCATCACGTATGACATCTGTTCCCAGCAAAGGCTGATCGGGAAACGCCGCATGGGCCTTCTCGGCCAGGCGCATGACATCTTCGTCAAAGGCCAGACTGTAGTGCGATGTCTTCTTGTTCGACACGATCGTCACGCCACCGCCGTCAAATCCGTATCGCGATTCAAGGGCTGGATACCCGTGATCGGCCTCGCAGCGCCAGCACATCAGTGTCTTGCCGAACAGCGTCACCACCCGGAAGTTCGACGGCCAAGGTCCGGTGTAGATGAACCGCTGTGCAAAATGCGGTGCCTTGCGGCCAGGGTGCCCCTCAGGAAACGAGTCCTCAGGCTTGAATCGCACGCGCTCGGTACGTTTGATCCGGATTTCAGCGCCCTTGCGTCCCAGCTCCGGTTTGACGACCACGTAGGGGCCCCACTGTTCCGGGTCGAGCGTCGTATCGGCTCCGATTTCAATCCAGTCGGGCACCGGCACGCCAATCGCCCTCAACCGCTCGTTCTGGACGCATTTGCGGTACTCGAACCCCTGACAAACCCGGCCTCGGGGCGCCGCGAATTTTTTGATCGGCATAGGCGAGACCGTCAGCGTGGCATCGTTGGCAACCTTTGCTGCATGGCTCCAGTCAAGCGTCTTGGTGTCGACAACATGAGCTTCGATACCGGCTCCGGCTGACGCGACATTGTGCGCGATCGTCTCCAGGTCCGACAATGCCTGCTTGGTATTCTGATGTACCAATATGAGATTGGGCATGACCCTACTGCCTGCGATGCTTGGTGTGCTGAGATTTCACCGGCGGTTGCCTCTTCATGTCTCGTTTTTACCGTCAGACCACGTGTAGCGAAAATCGCAATGGCTGGCGCCCTGCATGATCGTCTGGGTTCGTTCAAGCGATATGCGCGGGTCGTAACCCGTGCAAAACGTACCGTCACGGCCACACGACAGTAGGTGGCCGATTTCGGCAAGTCCCATCTCGCGGTACATTTCCGCATATTTGCAGCGCGTTACATTGTAATCGACGGCCGCATCGCTTTCCGAAAGCATTTCCACTTCAAGTGCGCCGTCGGCCTTCCATTGGGGCAGAAGCGCGTGAAAACCCGCAAGACTGGTTGGTTCAGTCTGCGCCTCGGCGTAGGCTTTCCCTTGGGCTATAGCGTTCTTCTTGATCGCATCGCCAAGAATCTGCCCGGCACGCTCGGCCCCCAGTTCCGCCACCATCTCCTGATAGATCGGTTTGATGACGTTGGCCTCAATGCGGCGTTGTTCAAGGATCGGCAGATCGGTCTTGCTCATGACAGGCTCATACGGTTGACTGAGGTTGTTAGGCAACTGCTTCAATGTGTTGCCGGCCGGGCTGTGAAGTCAAGAGATCGGCAGATAACTTTTGCTCATCAACCAGATGCCTGCTGCCAGTTGAACGCCACCCAGCACTCTAAGTACGGTCGGATTCTCGATCATGGCGGTCCCGATCTTCTCGATGGTCTCCGGGAACCCCATCCTGAGAATGCCGGCAAAAACGCTGATCCAGCCCAGCAGCGTGATCACCACCCGCCAGTCCAACACCCAGACATTATGCGTGTTGATAATTGCCAGCCCCGCCAGCAGAGCAAGAAAACCGGCAAGGAAGATCAATGGGCGGCTGGCAAGAAAATCCTGCGCCAATGCCTTCATTTCCCCGGGCCGCAACAGTCCCAGCAAACCGCCGACGACGATGACCGGACCGACAAGTCTTGCAATGAATATCGACGTTTCCATGGATCATGCTCCCGGTATCGATGGTACCACATCTCACACTGGCAGGGTTATCGTCGCCCGCAACCCCGCGCCCAGCCGGTTGTCGAGCACAAGCTCTCCGCCATGGCGCCGGATTATGGTTCTGGCAATCGGCAATCCAAGGCCCAGACCGCCGGTCCGGTTGTTGCGCGACTCGTCAAGGCGTTTAAACGGACCGAAGACCGTGGAAATCTTGTCGTCAGGGATTCCCGGACCGTCATCTTCGATGGTGATGACGGCTCGATCGCCATCGACCCCGAGCGAGACCTGAACCCATTCAGCGTAGAACGCCGCGTTGCCGATCAGATTGTCTATGGCGCGTTTCAGGGAAGCTGCCCGGCAGGTCATCGCCAAGCTGTCGAGCCCGGTGAAAGAAACGTTTCTTCCCTGATCCGAATAGTCGTTGCAGACGCTTTCCACCAGTGTTGGCAAATCGATCAGCCTGGAGCCCTCCTGTTCAGCATTCTCTTGCACAAAAGACAACAGCGACTCAGTCATGTTCTGCATGTCTTCCAGCGACAGGATGATCTTGTCACGGGTCTCGCAGTCGTCGATCATCTCGGCACGAACCCGCATTGCCGTAATCGGCGTTCGCAAATCGTGGCCCAGGGCTGCAAGCATCTGCCGGTTGTCGCCCAGATAACGTGACAGTCTCAGATTCATCCGGTTGAATGTACGGATAAGACTCCGGATGCTTTCCGGCCCGGTCTCGTTCAAGGGCGCAACCATGACACCGCGGCCAATCTGTTCGCTTGCGGCCGTCAAGGCTCTCACGGGTTTGCGAACCCGGCGCAGGAAAGCGAGCACGACAAGGAAAAGCAGCACGATAAAGACAACCGCGCCGACCGCATCCTCGAAGGTATCGTCGATCTGGTTTTGCTGATTGAGGAAGACGTTCAGCCACCGCCCATCCGGGAGCGGGACCGACAATGCATGCCCGAGCCAGCTTGAACCGAAGATCTGTTCGATTTCGCCGTCGGGTGCTCCGATCTTCGATTGATCGATGCTAGGAAGCACATATTTTCCCAGATGACTGAAGACATCGTTCAGCGGCAAAGCATCGAACCAGGCAAGATGCAACTGTGATATGTCCTTGCTCAGACCGACCGCCAGCCGGGCCTTGAGGGCACCATTCATCGCCTTTGCATTGGGCACCGTCGCCACCGGGTTGGACGACAGGAAAAACCAGGTGTCGTTGACATTGACGGCATAGAGAATGCGCCCCTCCATTTCAGCCGGTACACGGCCGATGAGATCGGTCAGGTTACGCACATGATTGACTATTTCCAGTTGCCCGGAATCGTCCTCGCCCACTTCGTTGCCCGGATCGAAGATGAGGCCGATATCGTCAGGCAGCAGAATGATCATGAGAACCGCCACCCCGGCCAGCATTTGGGCAGGCAACACCCAGTCCTTTATCCTGGGCCAGGCTTTCAAGAGACGATGTCCACTTCGCCGGCAAAACTGTAACCAGTTCCCCAGTGAGTGATGATATGTTCCGGACTCTTGGGATCCTGCTCGATCTTCTTCCTCAGACGGTTGATGAGATTGTCGATACTGCGGTCGAACGCCTGCGCTTCACGTCCCCGAACGATGTCGAGCAACTGGTCGCGTGTCAGGATCATGTTCCTCCTGTTGATAAGCGCCTTCAGCAGCAGATGCTCGCCGGTGCTGAGCGACAACGAGACCCCGTCCCGGCGTTCCAGTTCATGCCGGTGGACGTGATAAACCCAGCGACCGAACCGGAGGACGTCGCCAACCCCGGCGCCTGCCATGCCCTCACGGGCGGGATTGGCCGCGGTCCGCCGGAGGACTGCATTGATCCGGGCCAGCAACTCCCGGGGGTTGAAGGGCTTGACCACATAGTCGTCGGCGCCGATCTCCAGCCCTATGATCCGGTCCAGTTCACCGTCGCGGGCGGTCAGCAGTATGACGGGCAGATCGCTGGTCGCCCGCAATGTCCGGCACAGGCTCAAACCGTCTTCTCCGGGCATCATGATGTCGAGTACCACGAGATCGATCGCCGATGTCTGCAGAACCCGGTTCATGGCCCGCCCGTCTTCGGCCACGCTGACCCGCATTCCGCTTTTCTTGAAATACCGTATCAGGGCATCGCGTATTTCACGGTGATCGTCGACGATCAGAATGTGCGGGGTCTGCCGGTTCATTTCTTCTTCACTCGCCTGATGCGCACTTGAAGGAGACTCTTGGGCAGCGTGATGATGGTTGCACGGCAACACAGTGGCCCGATCAATCCAGCCGCCAGGCAGCCGTGTCAGCAACGGGACCGTTTCAGACGGCGGAATCTGCGAAGCAAACGGCCAAGCGCGTCCTTGTAGTCTTCGAGATCCTCATCCCTGTAAGCCTTGACGAGTTCGTCGGAGATGCGATTCAGCCTATGGTCGTCATAGAAGTCATCTTCAACGATATCGTCGATATCGGCCGCAACAGATCTCAATTCCCTGTCAAGCGACTTGTCGATGTCGCTCACCTCGACGCCGGCCATCGCCCATTCCAGATCGTACAATACGGAGATCGCTGTACGGATATCCCTGCAACTAGCGCTTGCTGATGCTTCGGTCGACGCAACGACCATTAAAAATACGGCGGCGCATGCCAGAGCAGACATCAAGCGGCGGAATTCAACACAGTTCATTTCACTCCCTTTCACTGATTTGAGTCCGGTCCCGGAACCCCAGGCGATCCGTGATCCGGCACACCGGTCCGACGTTATCCGTCATCCGGTAAAGGGCACTGTGATGGGCAATTGTCGCAAGCGGATGGCCCTGAGCGGGCGGATTTGTTGCAATCTTGTCAAAACCTCCCCGAACGCCACAATTTGCGACAAATTTCTACTTTGGGATGCAGGTCATGGATGTTCTTTTCAGCGCGCTGATTGTCTTCGGTTGAAGGTTGGGCGGGCGGATTTGTCTTGAGGAAAGGACGACGTATCCATGTCGAGTTCTTGTATCGCGCAGAGAAGTCACTCAATGCTGTATTGTGTTCTGTTTGTTGCCACGGCAGCCCTAGGCGGTTGCGCAACAGTGCTTTCGGGCACCAGTCAACAGATCGCCATCGACACGCCGGGCCACGACGGCGCAGAATGTGTCGTGACATCGAAGGATACCGGCGAGCGCAGCATCGTCACACCTGCGACACTGAATGTTTCCAGAAGCAAACACGACATCCACGTGACCTGCAACAAGGGGTGCTACACCGGTGCGGCCCTGATCGCCTCCAATCTCGAAGGTACGGCGGCCGGCAACCTGCTGGTTGGCGGCATCATCGGCGCCGGCGTCGATTCCGCGACCGGTGCCCTGAACAAGTACCAGGCGCAAACGTCCATCGCCATGACCAAGAAGAGGACCTGTCCGCGCAAATACAGCTAGACCGGTGATGCATCTGCCGGTCCGGTTACCCCGGAAGAACCGGCAGGTTTTTCCGGGAACGACCGGCCTTGGTAGCGGGGCGCAACGATGTGTGGATCATCTCTGCTCAAGCCGCACGAAGGAAAACCAGGGAATGTTGCGGTCATGCATGGCGGACACGACAACAGTCTGCCCGGGCGACACCTCGACCGCGTCGTCGAAGACATAGACCACGTGGTTCCAGGCCGATGCCGCGGACGGCTGCGACGGGTGGTTCTCAAACACGATGGTCTCGTCCATCTGCAGGTGGTTCCACTGGATGATACCCTGGCACATGCCCGCTGCCGTCACCGGGATGTGCAGTAGTTTCTCTTCGGCGGGGAAGCTGTCCTGTCCGGCAAAGTCGAATGTGAAGGCCGCCGTGTCGGCACTTAGAAGCGCAAGGTCCAGATCGTTCCGGTATACGGCCATCTTGCGCGACGTGATCGAATTGAACCGGCTCAGGTCAAAGCCGTCCACCGAGCCGACCCGGATGTTGTCGGCAATATCGCTGCCGCCGAGAAGGCCGATCATCATCGATCCCGCCCTGGGGATAATCGCCGCACCGGGCCTCAACAGCCGCTGCTTGGCGTCTTCGATGCTCGACAGCACACCTTCGCTGATGAATTCGCTGGAGAGCACTTCCGAGACCAGGACGTCTGCCGGCCGGTCGATATCCTCGCCTACCGCCAGGTCGGTCGACATCTTGCCGATGACGGTCACCACATCGTCGAGCCCGTTGTCGGCCACAATCGCCCTGGCCGTGTCGGCAATCAGGGGCACTGCCTCGCAAGTCGTCACCCGGCCCACACCCAGCCGTGCCGCCATCATCGACAACAGACCCGAACCGGTGCCGATTTCAAGCAGATGGTCGTCCGGCGACAGGGCTGCCTGCAGGGCTGCCTTGTAAGCCTCGTTGCGCGGCGTGTCATTCATCATCGGCACGTGCCAGCGCGGCACCGCCCGCGACAGGCTCTTGGACATCACGAGCTGCGTCACCGGTGCCCGGCGTTCCACGTCGAGCACACAGCGGCGGTCGTCCGGCGACGACGTCGTGTCGGTTGCAACGGCAAAAACCCGGGCCAGAGCCTTGAGCGTGCCGCCATGACCGGGGCGCAGGTCCAGGGAACGTTCAAGACAGGCGACCGCCTTCTGGTACTGTTTCAGTTCACGCAGGCTTTCTCCCAGATAGCCAAGGGCCTCGGCAAAATTGGGCGCAATCTTGAGAGCCTGTTCATAGCCCGCCACAGCGTCGTCGAAACGCCCCAGTTCATGCAAGACGCTCGCCCGGTTGCAATGGATGTCGGCGGCCCCCGGTTCCCGCTCGAGCGCCTGGCCGTAGACCGACGCCGCTTCTTCAAGGTCACCGCTTTTTTGAAGCGCATTGCCCAGATTGCACAGTATATCGGCCGCACCGGGCTCCAGCGCCAAAGCCCGACGGTGACAGGCGACAGCCTCGTCATGGCGGCCGAGTTCGGTCAGGGCGAGACCTAGATTGCCGTGCGCGTCGACATAATCGGGAGAAATATCGATCGCCCGGGCGATCCTCGCCGCGGCCAGTTCGTGATCGCCGGTCTGATGGGCAACCAGTCCGCTCAGGTTCAAGGCTGTGGAATTGTCGGGCGCGCGCGCCAGCACATCGTCATAAAGCGACACGGCCGCCTTCATATCTCCTGCACTGTGATGACTGACGGCGCGCTCGAGCATCTGTTGCACCGATACCGGTGCAGGTGTCTGCCTGGAACCGGGCAATCCGGCGTTTTCGGCATCGGACGAATCGTGTGGCATGGCATTCTCAGCAGACCCGGCACAAGCCGCCGGTACGGCGGATTGAAACCGTTTTCGGATTGGCTTCCTAGCCGCCCTGCCCTAACACGAAACTCCGGACAATCCAACGCCATCAACGGTCGGGCCAGGAACCGGCGACCCTGAAATCAAAACAAAAGCCACCAAACACCATGACAGCTATTGACCGGGCGTGTCCGCAACACTAATGTCCGCGGCGATTCCCCGGTGAGGGCGCGTAGCTCAGTTGGTAGAGCATCTGACTTTTAATCAGACGGTCACAGGTTCGATCCCTGTCGCGCTCACCAAATCAAATCAATACCTTAGCTGACATACCTCGCCTCAAAGTTTCCCCGGTAGCAACCATTAGAACCGATTTGAGCGGGATTATCCCGTATCAGCAGGGATTAAGTGGGGGGATCTAACAGCGTATTTGCCTCACGGACCGGTACGCCTTCAATTGACTGAGTAACTACGGATTTATCCTACAAGCAAAAATAGAATGTAGGAGACAGGATCTCCCCACATCTATGTCAAACGGAATTTCGCGAGTTCATTCATGAGATCATGAACAAAAGTATGCTGACTCCCGAAAGCTAATTCGTCATACCCAGAATGTTTCCAAAATTCCAGATCACGGCGGCGCGTAGAACTTCTGCGTCGTAATCTATCGTGTGGGTATGAGGCAACCCGAGTGGAAAGGCGTAATTCTGATCATTGTAGTTTCCTCTGAGATACTCGCCCCGGACGCTTATCTGAGGAGTCAATGCCACTTCCACGCCACCACCATATACAAACGCGGTGTGCGTATTCGAGTCCTTGCCAACAGTTTCATTGCCGTCACTTCCGGCAAAACCAATCCCAGCTGTTCCGAATATCAAGATCCGGTCAATCGCATATCCGGCACGAGCACGGATTGTGCCAATCGTATTTACGTCAAAATTCGTCAGGACCGCGTTGGCTCCGTCAACGTCGCCAAAAGAAATGTCACCTTCCAAACCGTAGACAAATTGATCGCTTTGGAAATTGATTCCCGCGAGTATTCCGAACATCGAACCGCTGCCATCGTTGATGCTTGTTCCAGGTGTCGTCGGAAGTGACACGCTTCCGCGGCTGATATCGACGTCGGACCACGCACCACCTCCGTGAACTCCTGCATAGATACCGGCCCAATTATGTGTGTAGCTGCCATCAAAAATTTCAGCAGCACTTGCTTTGTTGCCTATGCTGGAAACCACTAAAGTCAGTACAAGGCACAAATATGATAACTTTGAAAGCATGACCCCACCCTCTTATTAACAACGTTGCTTGGTGTAGATATTAGACATTTTTGGGCGAATCGGAAAGGTGGTTTTGCAGTTTGTGGAAAGTTGAAGGAAACAAACACGGATTCATAGACTTGAGTTCAGTGTCGATAAGTGTGACAGCGTTCAGAATTACGTTGACAGTGCACTTTATCTACAACGAGTGAGCGTGGCACCAACCTGCTCGAACTGATGCCTCGTATGGCGGAACAGGTGCACTGTCACCGCAGTTCGAAAAAAATATGAGGCCGTGCCGGTTTCTTGGAAAGCCAGCCCCATCCAGGCAACCGTCGCAGCTTTCACCTTCGGCTTTTCAGATCAATAAAACCACTTTGCATAGCGCAAATGCGTCATGCGAAGTGCGCCGGTCGTCGATAGAGTTCTCCCAAATGGATTCGCGGTCGTGCGCAGCACAGTGGAGAAACCGGGACTATGACTTTTGCAAGCTGCCTGACAACCGTTGTTGCTCTCTTGGCATTTATCGTCGGTGCGCATGCCGATCCATTGGACGACCGGCCTCACGTCGGTGTGGTTTGCAAACGGATTATCGCCTATGGCGCAACGCCTCAACAGGCACGGCGGGCATACAACCGTCAAAAGCGGCTGTTTGAGGCGGAAGTTCTGGCAAGATATAAACGGCTCCAACACGTTCGCACCGAGGGCGGAGCATCGTACTTTGACGTCCCCTGCAAGGGCGGTAAGGAACTTGGGCGAGCGAAAAAGTTCAGATGTAAACTGGTTTTGAGGCCCTGTTACTTGCGTTTGCGACAGCTCAATTTTTTGCCGGATCCGATCAAACGCCCGTAAACCGCAAACAATACCGGCATTGCCACGGGCACAATTCAACCCAGGTTCAGTTGGAGAAACCACCTGATGGCGGCGGCAGGTTCCCTCGCCGGTTCTGATCCGGCATGACTTCAAAGACTCTGCAAAGCCACGCCAGATAGTTTGACAATACTCTCATCATTGCAGGCATTGTTCGACTTCCAATTGCGGGCGCCGTTGACGCTTTCACATACATCACCTCGGGCATGACCACAGTTGCACACCCGCTGTGTGCCACCACAATAACATCTGCACGCCCTTATGCACAAACCCTCGAATGTCTCCGACGTCGAACGGACCCCAACCCACTGCAATTCATCCGCCCGCTTTTCACATCAAAGACACGGCCGTCACCTGGCCATCGTCAAACACCCCGCAACAGATTGCCCGCCACCAGCACCACCCAGGCGATGATCATGAAGATGTAGGCGTTGCCGCTGACAACCGGGATGCTGACACCGCTATAGGTTGCCAGCAGCGACAGGATTCCCAGAACGGCGGAGATCAGGAATGTGATGGTCTTCGGTTTGCTCAATGTCATGGGGAGTGGCCCTTTGCGACGTGGACTAGAGTCACAGCGAAAACGTGTTGCAGGCGCGCTGTCAACAGCGCGGTCTCGAAAGGTGCCGTCTCCTGTTGGATTGTTCCGCCTGCGCGGCAAAATGGCAACTGTCAGCGGCGCGACAATTGGAGTTCGAAATCCAGTAGAGTGTTTTGTCGAATTGAAGTTTGCTGTACAATTATGGGCAGTAAACAGGGCGGGGTTTCCAGTGAAATTCAGGGCAATCGTATCGTGTTGCGCACTTTCTGCGGCACTCTTTCTCGGTCTGTTTACTGATCAAAGCGCCCTTGGCCAACCAATAATCCGAGAGATCGTGAAATACTACAACATCCAAGGAACCACCGCCGGGCAGCTCAAGGCCCAGATGAAGCGGAAAGGCCCGCAAGGCCACTGGGCCTATTCAAAGTGGTGGGTCAGTTGGAGTTCGGGGTGCCGGGTTACCGTAAAACTGACCTACACGTTTCCCAAATGGACCAACAGTCACAAGGCACCGAAGTCCTTGCGCAAAAGCTGGAAACGCATGATCAAACGTCTCTGGATCCATGAACGCGGACACGGTCAGCACGGCATCAATGCCGGACGCAAAATCAAGAAATCCGGCTGCCGTAATCCCAAGAAGATCATCGACAAATGGGCGGCACAGGACAAGATATACGATCGGCGCACAGGACATGGTCGCACCCAAGGCGTCCATTTTCCCTGAGGTTCTTTTTCTAACACCAGTCCTCACTGTTCTCGCCCGGACAAAACGACGGCGCGCCCAGGTTACACGCGTATAATGGGCCGCCATGAGACCTCACGACGGACCCAGACGCCAAAGCAGCGCCGATGCTGCCGCCCGGACCTATCTTCGGACCCATCTGGGGTGGATGCGCGGCTTTCCACTGGAAAACAACGCCGGCGACGCGCCCGCGTGGATGACCCTGCCCCGCCTAGGCAGCTCAGCAGCCCCGGAACAGCTCACGATCACGCGCGAGCATCTCCGGCGCGCCGAATTCGGCCGCAATGGCGCACGGCGCAAATTTCCCAAGGCGCTCGTGCGGGTGGTGGGGGATCTCGACGTCTGGTCGAGCCGGACCGATGCGCAACTGGCAATCCTGAAGGACGTCGTCCACAACCGCACCCCTTATCCGAAACTCAGCCGGCTGCTCGATGCCACAGGCGCCCGTACATCACTCCGTGAAGCCATTGCCAGGCTCACAGGGGCGCACAAATCTGCCGGGCCGGTCGTGGCGTGCCTGGTCTGGGTCCATTGGCAGGATGAGGCGGCCTTGTCGTCCTCGCTGAAAATTCTCAACGACAACGCCGAAAACCTGATGTCGCTGCACTGCCGGCTGGATGAGCCGCAAGCCTCACTGGCGGTCCTGAAATGCATTCAGCTTCTGGAGGACGGCGCTGACACATCCGTACTCGATCTCATTGTCGACCGGCGTTGCTGGGAAATTCCGCTCGGCCATGATGGATTTCCGGGAAGGATGACCCATGCGCTGAAAGCTTTCAGGTCGGGCGACCGGGTTGCCGGAAAACCACATGCCAGCGGTTTTGGCCGCGCCGAGCACCGGCTCGGCCGCGATCTGGTCGGCTTCATCTGCGGCCTCAACGACCGCAACAGGAAAATCCAGCACCGAAAACTTCGATTGCTGCGTCTGCTGGTCTCTCCCGGCCACCTGGAGCGGTGGCAGGCGTGGTGGGACAAGGCAGGCGCCATTGAAAGCCAGGTGAGGTCGATACTCGGGGGCGGCAAACACAGTCGCGGCGACAAGGTAAGGTGCCGCGCGCTGGAAAAACTGATCCATTCAGAACTCAAGGCCCCTCGCCCGATCCGCTGGAGAGATCTTGACGAATTTGCCCATGCCTTCTGCACGAATGCAACGCCAAAAGCGTTCGACACGCTGTCGGATTGTCTCGAAATCCTCAACCGGTCCCACGACAGCCAGGATCATGCCCACCGTTTTCTGGAACACTGGTTCTGGGAGTTCCACGCGCCACGCAAAGGCTGGAAGATCGTCATCGCCCTCCTCAGCGAACAGTCCAAGCTCCTCGAGGCTCTATCCGGCCTTGAACCGGAGCGCAGCGCCTGGGCCTGCGGCCCCCTGACCGACGACCTGATGGAAACCTGGATTGGCGAGGCAAAGCCGCAGCGCCTGATAAAGCCCACGTTCAAGGCGCTGCGCTTGCTGGTCCTCAATGCCGGGGACTGGTGCGAGTATGTCGGCCCCTTCGCCGACTACACCAACTGGGACGCACTGGTGGCGGCAGTCGGTCTGGGTGCCAGGCCCGAGATGGCCGCCCGGATCGTATCGTCGGTGCCGACTAGCGCCGGTGAACTGGAGGGCGACATGTGGACCAGCCTTCTGCGTCTTTCGGACTTGTGTCCAAAAACCTTTCAGGCGGTCGCCGGCGGATGGCATTCGGGCACATGGAGCGACGAACTCACCAAGGAGTTCTCCCGTCTCGTACAGGCGCCCGAACGCGCAGAACTGATCAAAGCGGGTTTGATTGACCGGCAAGGCAAACGGCTTAACCGCGTGATTGCCCGGTCGAGCCTCATCCGCTCCATGGGGCATCCGTTCGAAATGCCCCCCTCGGGCCCGCCGCCGAGCCCCATCGATCTGAGCCCCTATCCTGAGGAACTCCACGGTTTGCTCGACGACCTTGCCAGGTGGGATCCGAATGCGGCGGGCGCCGCCGACCGGATCCTTTCAAAGGACTACCCGCGCCGCGAGAACCTGCAGGCGGAGCTTGCCACGCTCCGCGATATGGAGGGCACGGCACCACCTACTGCTGCCGGGTCTCTGAGGGCGCGCATCGGCGGCATCGAACGGCGTTTGACGGAACGGCCGGCGGTATCAGAGAAACGGCTTGGAAACTACGTAAAGAAACTTGAACGCCGCATCCGTCATTGCCGTTTGCAGCAGTGGGAACGCGATCTCGAAGGGCAACTCCTCAATTGCCTCCGGGACGTAATCGGCCCTTCACAGTCGGTTCGCCTGCTTGAGGACGAGGACACTGTCATGCTGTTGTCGTCATTTGCTTCACTGGAACCCAAATTCAGGGATCTCGCTTTCCGCCTGGTGCGGGCGCGCTGCGGCCCACGGCCGTGGGACCTGCGTAACACGGGGCCAAACCAGGCGTTCCTGGAAGGCCTGAAGCGCCAGGGCGTGCTGGTCGATCCCTGGCTGGACGGGATCGGCCCTCGGCCTGTCCATGCCGGACCGCAGCACCTGACACTCGATCTTGAGGCCGACCCGATGGAAGTGCTGCGCATGGGCGAGCCGTTCGACACCTGTCTGGCGCCTGGATCCTTCAATTTCTTCTCCGCGGTCGCCAACGCCGCCGACATCAACAAACGGGTTCTCTACGCCAGAGACGACAACGGCACCGTCCGCGGCAGGTGCCTCCTCGCCCTGACCGACGAGGGTCATATTCTGGTGTTCAACGTCTATGCTCACACCCATCAGGATATCGTTGCCGATGCGGTAACCGCCTACGTTCACGATCTTGCCGTCGCCATGGGCACGTCAGTGACGCCGCGAGGCCACGTCAGAAACCTGATCGCCGGCGACTGGTACGACGACGGGCCGCTCGATCTCACGGGACAGTTGAGGTTTCTCGAACCGGACTCGGCATTTGGCACGGCGCTGCCCTCCATGTCGCCGTCCGAGGTTGTACCCCAACTCGAGAAAGCACTGGCCGGCGATGCCATAACACCGCCGATTGTCAGAGCCCTTGTGCAATCGCCGGTGTTTCAGTCCCGCCCGGACCTGATCACGCCCCTTCTCCCCTATATCGGCAGGGAGGCAACACTCGATCCATCCTCCTGCCTGCAGATCGCCGCTCTCGTCCGAATGGCTGGAGACGTGGACTCCGCAGAAAGGATACTGAACCGGGGTGTCAGGGCCGTGTGTTCCAGACAGCATGAGTATTCCTGGCTCCAGCTGCGCATCGCAGAGGAACTGATCGAGCTCGGACTGTCCCACAGGGCCCTGAGGCTGATCAGACAGACAAGACCCAGGGATGTCAGAACCTGGGAGGATGAATGGGATGAGCGCGTGATGGTTGCAGCGAAGGCCTATGAAGGCCTCTATAGAAGCGGCAAGGCGCTGGAGCTTTACAGGGTTGCCCGCAAAATGGGACACGGATATGCGAGCGCCTGCATCAAGAGGCTGGAGCAATCGCTTGCTGTGCCATAGTCAGGCCACAGCAACACCATGGCGCCATCCGGGCAGACTGCTTCATTGACACGACCGATGGCGTTCGAACAGGATGGGTGCAGTGGGACCAAGGGCCCGTTCGACAGGGGAAGTGATGTCAGGCAAAGCAGTCGAAACCGGGTCGGGGAAGTATTTCGCCTTTATCAGCTATAGCCATGCAGACGAGAAATGGGGCCGCTGGCTCCATCGCCGGCTGGAACGCTATCGCACGCCCAGCCGGCTGGCGGGCAGCGACGGCCGCGACGGCAAGGTCGCCCGGCGTATCTTTCCCGTGTTCAGGGACCGTGAGGAACTTCCGACCTCTTCAGACCTTGGCGCGACCATCCAGCGGGCGCTCGAGGACTCGCGCTACCTGATCGTGATCTGTTCGCCGCGCTCTGCCGCATCGCACTGGGTCAACGAGGAGGTGCTGTCCTTCAAGCGCCTTGGCCGTGGCAACCGCATCCTGTGTCTGATCGTCGACGGCGAACCCGGCGCCACCGACAAACCGGGCCGTGAAGGCGAGGAATGTTTTCCGCCAGCGGTCCGTTTCAAGCTCGGCGAGGCCGGCGCGCTCACGGACATTCTGGAAGAACCGATCGCGGCGGACGCCCGGCCCGGCAAGGATGGTCCCGGCAATGCCTTTCTGAAACTGGCCGCCGGCGTCCTTGGTGTCGACTACGATGCCCTCAAGCTGCGCGACGCCGCCCGCCGCCGCAAAGCCCGGCTGGCCTGGGCCGGTGCCTGTGTCGCTGTCGTGATTGCTGCCGGTGCAGGTTACAAGTCGGTACGCGATGCCCAGTGGGAGCGCCTGCGTCAGCAATCGATTGCCATCGCCGCCGAAGCCCAGGAAGCGCTCGACCGCAAGGACACCCGGCTCGGGCTTGGGCGGGCCATTGCTGCCATGCCCAAGGACATCGGCAATCCCGACCGGCCCCTGGTGCCGCAGGCGACAGCGGCATTGCGCAGAGCCATTACGGCCCATCGTGCTCTGGGGACTCTGCGCATCGAGGGCGCGGAACTGCCGGAACGGCTGGCCGTCCTGCCGTCGGGCAACATTGTACTCATGGAATCTCTTGGCAAGGCCCACGTTTTCGATGGTTCTACCGGAAAACTTATCCGGAAGTACGAACCTTCGGTTCCCAACACGACGTGGGCACTGTCCAAGGATAATGCGGTACTCTACAGAGCAGAACATGGGCCCGACACCCAGCGCGACGACCAGACCTGGTTTGCCCCCCTCACCTTCAGGGACATTTCCCTGGAGACCGGCGATGTTAAACGTGAACTGACCGTGGAAACATCAGGCGTGCAACGCAACTGGTCAACCCTGGCAAGCGATGGACGGTTCCTCGTGGCCGATACTTTCCGCGACGGCCGGACAACACTGAAGATCTGGGACCGGACAACCGGTGAGCGTCACGATATCCACACCCCCGACTATCACTTTATCTCCGAAGCCCAAATACGCCCCGACGGCACGGTCCTTATGATCGCCGGACCACCAGAACGCAGCGAGAAGGAAGTCAAGGCGTCCGGTCAGAACGGCGTGTTTCTTCCCGCAGCCGGTGCCTTCCTGTTGGACGTGGAGAAGCGTGCGATCAAGGTCGTGCGTGACCCGTCTGCGCCGGTGCAATGTCCATCAATTGCCGACTTCAACCGCTTCCTGCCGCCGATGCCCTATCTGAGTGAGGGCCCTGCTCCGCTGCCGCCCCCGGGGTTTGCATTCGGATCGCAGAAGAAGGTTGGCGTCAAGATGAGCGCCGACGGAAAGTTTCTCTACGCTCTGCCGCCCGGCGTACAGGGGTATCATTGTCTCATGCGCTGGCCGGTCGACACTCCCGGAGCCCCGCAAACAGCGTTTGAACTCGTCAACGCAGCCCAGATCATCCAGGTCTGGCCACAGCTCAAATCCGTTTTTGAGGATCGCGGATTTCAGCCGCCCAAAGTCTACCAAAAGTGGTATCGCGAACTCTACGGCAACGGATTCGGCAAACGCAAAAATATCCCCGACACCGTCAGTGCCGACGGCACCAGAACCTATCGTCTCGACCGGTCGGGCGCCGTTACCCTGACCGACAGTGCGCCGCGCCACACCGCCCTGCCGGTCGAGCATCCACGTCAGGCAAAATTCAACCACCGGACCGGAACCCTGTCGTTTCTTCATGGCACCAAGCCTATCAAGGTGAGTGTTTTCAAAACCGGCGCTGTCATACCATCAGCAACAGTGGAGATTCCGACCACTCAATATGCCAATTACCAAATAGCCGGCACCGCGGAAACGATTGCCACATTTGCCTGGGAACGAGCAAAATTCAATGCGGACCCGGTGACGTCCAACACCGTTAGGTTGCACAGCCTGAAGGACGGTGCGGTACTGGCCACGTTCTCGGACCTCCTTTCCCTGTCCGGCAATCAACCGCTGTTTTCACCCGACGACGCCTTGGCGACGGTCGTGACGCGCGACGGTGCAGCGGTTCTGTTCGATGCGGCCACCGGCAAACAGAAGGCACGCCTGCGCGTACCCGGGTATCAGGTGGTCGACGCCGGTTTCCTGGGCAACAATCTCGTCACCCTGGCGAGCAATTCACCAGACGATCCTTACAAGCGAAACGTCATTCTGGCCCGCTTTAAGGATGAGGAATTTAAGCCGGAAATTCTTCATCAATGGAAGGCGCAAGGCGGCACGCTCACCGCATCGCCCAAGGGCGGACGGCTTTACGTCCACCTGGATGTGCCGGCCAAGGACAACGGTATCGAAGTCATTGTCGACAACGCTTCAACCGCCCAGATAGTTCTTGAAACACCATCGGGCGGCACCCGTGAAGCGGTGTTCTCTCCGGATGAACAATATCTTGTCCTGGCGCCCACAACCGAGCCGATCAAGATATTCAACGCCGCCACCGGCGCCGTCGACGCCACCGGGCCGATCCAAAAGCTTGGCAGCTATGCGCCGCGTCTGGACCCGGCAGGACGGTATGCCGTTGCTACACCCGACAGTAAACTGGCGCTGCTGCCGCTGGGAGGCGGTGGTCCGCCCTGTAGCATTCTCAACGACACCAAGGCAGATGCCCTGGCCATCAGCCCCACCGGACGGCACATAGCCGTGTTCGACTCCTGGGAGGACCTGCTGACAGTGTTCGACATGGAAGCGTGTGCGCCGGCGGCACAGTTCAAAGCCGCGTATGTCGGACCGTTCGGCCTGGCATTTGTCGGAGACGACGCGATCATCGCCATCGAAGAAGGCGACGATGAAACCAGGATCGCCAAACGCTTGCCGCTCTACGCTGATCCCGTTCGAGCCCTCCAACGTGCCCGTGCGCTTATGGCGGCATCAGTCTTCGGGCAACGCCAACAATAGGATCCACTGACCGAAAACTGATTGTTGCCGGCCTATAAATGGAGAAACATACCAATTGCATACCAATTAGGAGAAATTGGTTTGCATCGTTCCAATTGATTGATAGGGTTCCTGAGCGCACGGTCCTCTCTGGAAATGCACATGGACGAAAAAACAGAACTTTTTGGCAGTGTTGGCATGCCCCCAACGCCGTCAATCATCCACAGACCCGGCATGCCGGTCCTGCCGGATGACACAGAACGTTATGTGGTGGCCGGCGGCGGCTCCTTAGTCGTGGAAGTGGAACTAGGCGACCGTGTCACCGTCGTCGATGTCGAGGGCCTGCAACCGTGCGAACTCATCACCGCCGACCGGGCCGGACGGATGGATGCCGGTGTGTTCGACCGCAAACCGGACGGTGGCGCCGCGGGTTTCAAGCGCATACTCGGATGCGGCAATGCCAGTGCTGAGAGAGCCCTGGCATCGCTGAAGCGGCGTAACATTGACTTGGCCAACGCCCGTTCAATCACGATGTTTGGCGGCTCGTCGCCGGCCGGCGCCCGGGAGGAACTGACCGTACAGGAAGACGGTCTGCTGATCGCCTGTGCCCCGGGCGCTCCGATGGATGCCGAACAACAGGATACGACCACGCCGATCGAACTCCTGATCAAACGCACACGCATTCGCAAGCCAGGCGAGACGCCTCTGCCCGAACCGCTTGCGGATCCGGTTATGGACCTTCGGGTACACGCCGCCACGGCCGAGAGCTTTACGGTCAAGTCGGGAGAATACATTCAGATCATCGATGTTGCCGGCCGCCAGTGCTCGGACTTCCAGGCATTCGCCATGTCCAAGCTCGACATGGGCCGGGAACTGGCGCTGGATGCGACCATTACCCGAACCCTGCTTGGACTAGCCAACCCCAAACCGGGATTGCCATCAAAGGCCTTCGACCGGGAAATGGACGCTCTGGTCGAGGTTGTCCAGGATACCTGCGGCCGGCACGACGTGTTCCTGACGGCGTGCAATTCGCGGTATTACGACGACATGGGCTATCCGGGCCACGTCAACTGCACCGACAACTTCAACAAGAGTCTCGACACGTTCGGGATCGCCGGCCGCAAAGGCTGGGAGGCGATCAACTATTTCTACAACACCAATGTGGACGATCAGAACCAGATCTATTTCGATGAACCCTGGTCGCGGCCGGGGGACTATGTTCTGATGCGCGCGCTCACCGATCTTGTGTGCGTGGCGTCTGCCTGCCCGTGCGACATTGATGCAGCCAATGGCTGGATCCCCACTGACATTCACGTGCGAACCTACAAAGCCAATGAAGATTTCAAACGAGCGACGGCCTTCAGAATGACACCCGATGCGACCCCTGAACTGACCAAAGAGACAGCGTTCCACGGCAAGTTTTCTCAACTGACCCGTGATTTCACCGAGTACAATGGCTACTGGCTTCCCAACCGCTTCAACAATGAAGGCCCGGTCGAGGAATACTGGGCGGCGCGTGAAAAAGCGGTCGTGATGGACCTGTCGCCCTTGCGCAAATTCGAGGTCACCGGCCCCGACGCCGAAGCGTTGCTGCAATATTGCGTCACCCGCAACATCCGCAAACTCTCCCCCGGCCAGGTCGTCTACACCGCCATGTGTTACGAACACGGCGGCATGATCGACGACGGCACGGTGTTCCGTCTCGATCAGGACAATTTTCGCTGGGTCGGCGGCAACGATATCTCCGGCATCTGGCTGCGCGACCAAGCCGCCAAACTCGGCTTGAAGGCCTGGGTGCGGTCGTCGACCGACCAGCTCCACAACATCGCTGTACAGGGCCCGGCCAGCCGTGATCTCCTGAAGGAGATCATCTGGACACCGCCCAACCGTCCCGCCCTTGAAGAACTCGACTGGTTCCGCTTCACGCCGGCGCGAATTCACGCTTTCGAAGGCGCGCCGGTGGTCGTTTCCAGAACCGGCTACAGCGGCGAACTGGGCTACGAACTCTTCTGTCATCCCAAGGACGGACAGACGGTCATCGATGCGGTCTGGGAAGCGGGTCAGAAACACGGCCTAAAACCGCTCGGCCTTGAAGCCCTCGACATGATCCGGATCGAGGCCGGACTGATCTTTGCCGACTACGAGTTCAACGATCAGACCGACCCCTTTGAGGCCGGCATCGGATTTACGGTGCCGCTCAAGAGCAAGAATGACGACTTCATCGGTAAGGCCGCGCTGATCGAACGCAAGGCCCACCCGCAGAGAAAACTGGTTGGACTGGAAATTCATTCCCAGGAAGCGGTCGGCAATGGCGACTGCATTCACATTGGCCGCGCCCAGATTGGCGAGGTGACCAGCGGTGTGCGCTCGCCTGTGCTGAAAAAGAATATCGCACTTGCCAGAGTCGACGTGGTTCATTCAGAATTCGGCACGCAGGTAGAAATTGGCAAGCTCGACGGCCATCAGAAGCGGCTGCCGGCAACGGTCGTCCGGTTCCCGCACTACGATCCGGAAAAGACCAAACCGCGAAGCTGAACCCCGCGATCAGGGTGCCGGGTCACCTGAAGGCGATCCGCTGGCTGAATTCGCGTTGAAGCTTTTGTCTAATTGCATCGCCGAATACACGGAAATCATTGGCTTTTACAACGAAACTTCCTGGTCCAAAAATAACGTGATCCCGGTACCACTCATCAAGCTTCGGGAAATCCGTCAGGATCGCCAGCCCGTTGATGACGATGCCGGACCGGGCTGCCAGTTTCCGCGCTCCCGGCAAGGTCGTTGCATCGCGGAACCACGGATTGGTTTCGATACCATCGCCCGACACGTCAATCACCTTTCGCGAACCGCTGTGCCTATTTGCCTCGATCATCCGGATGGCGTAACGGACGCCGTCACCGATACCCGTGCCACCGCCACCAATGCCGAACTTGCGGCCGTTGTGTTTGTGGAAGGTTTCAACCTCTGTGGCAAATCGGTCGGCAGATTGCGGTGAATCCAGCACGTGCCAGTCTGTGGGATGCTTTGGAAACGCCGCGTCCGACCACAGAACCATGGCAACCGCGACCTTGCCGATCGGGCCGGACGTGATGGCGGCCTGGATTGACGGATCCCTGAAGGCCGCCGCATAGCCGGCCATCTGCAACGCATATTCGGATGAATTGATGCTGCCGGAGGCGTCGACTGCCAGGACAATCTCGATGTCGACATCCTCAGCGAGAACCTCTGACGACCAGGTGTGGAGCAGCATCAGGACCGACAGAACGAACCCTGCGGCCCTGCCCGACCCGCCTGTCGGGAAGGCGCCATGCCGAACACCCAATGTCAGTATGTCCGGCATGGCCCCAATGCTTCGTCAGGTCTGAAGATAGGACTTCATGGAGTCATCGAGTGCGTCGACCCACTTGGTGTGATGCGGCGGCGCCAGGTCCCCGGTCATTGGCGAGACGTAGCCATTGTCGCGGAAAGTCATGATGTTGGCTTTCTTGTGCCCTTTCCACTGGTAGAAGGCCTCGTCGGAGGCGTCGACATCAAAGCTTGGGTAATCGGTTTCCGCAATCAGTTCCCGGACATAGTCGCCCTGATACTTGATGCAGCCGTAGTCATCTTCGATGGCGTCTTCCGCGGTCACGCGGGCATCGACGTCAGCCAGCATGTCGGCGGTCGAGGGCACGTTGATCTTGCCCAGCATGACGTCGCGGGCATACCAGGCCTGGGCGTCGAACATGTTGAATGTGTACCACTGGTCCTGCATTCCCAGATAATGAACCTTCGGGTTATGGGCCCAGACCACGCCCTTGTACAAATCGGCCGTCGCCAGGCGGTTGGCGGTCTGCAAACGCAGGTTATGCGCCATGAACGGGAAGTGGTGCATGTAGCCGGTGCACAGAATGATCGCATCGACTTCAGCGGTGGTTCCATCCTTGAAGTACGCCGTGTTCTTTTCCACCTTCTGGAGAAGCGGAACTTCCTTCCAGTTATCGGGCCAGTTATAGCCCATGGGCGCGGTCCGGTGGCTGACGGTCACAGACTTGCAGCCGTACTTCCAGCATTGAGAGCCGATGTCTTCAGCCGAGTAACTGGTGCCAATCAGGAGAATGTCCTTGTCCTTGAATTCAAGGGCGTCGCGGAAATCGTGGGCATGCAGGACACGGCCGTTGAAGGTTTCGAAGCCTTCGAATTCGGGCACATTGGGCGTGGAGAAATGGCCGGATGCCACCACAACATGGTCGAATTCTTCGGAGATTTCCTGGTCGGCCACGAGATCATGTGCCACGATCCGGAACCGGCCGTTGGCGTCGTTGTGTTCCACCCATCTCACCGGTGTCCGGAACTTGATCCAGTCGCGGACACCGGCCTTCTCCACACGGCCCTTGATATAGTCGAACAGGACTTCGCGGGGCGGATAGGACGCAATCGTCCGGCCAAAATGCTCGGTAAAGGTGTAGTCGGCAAATTCAAGTCCTTCCTTGGGGCCGTTCGACCACAAGTACCGGTACATGCTGCCGTGGACCGGCTCACCATACTCGTCGAGGCCCGTGCGCCAGGTGTAGTTCCACAGGCCACCCCAGTCGTCCTGCCTCTCGAAACAGACTATTTCCGGGATGTCCTGTCCCTTGGCTGCCGCCGACTGAAATGCCCGCATCTGGGCGAGCCCCGATGGCCCCGCACCGATGATTGCCACTCTTTCCGTCATTTCAATTTCCTCCTTCTAATGAGAATCGGTTAGTCAATGCCGAGATCTTTCTTGCGCTGAGACGCCCAGGCACCGATCAGGCGGTCGCCGATGATGCCAAGTGTGGCAATGCCGAGCCCTGCCATGACGCCGCGCCCGGCGTCACTGGTCGGCAATGCCCGGTAAATCTCTTGGCCGAGGTCCTGTCCGCCGATCAGGGCCGTGATCGCGGTCATCGCCAGGGCCATCATGATGGTCTGGTTGACGCCAAGCATGATTTCGGGAAGGGCTATCGGCAACTCGACTTTCCACAGCCTCTGAAGCGGTGTGGCACCCGCCATGCGGGCGGCTTCGATTGTTACATTCGGTATACGCTTGAGGCCTAGATAGGTGAAACGGATCGCCGGTACCGTCGCATAAGGCACGATAGCAAATATAATCGCCAGTTCACCGACCCGGAACAGCATGATCGCCGGCACAAGGTAGATAAACGACGGAAAGGTCTGAAGCGTATCGCAGATATACATGACAATCTTGGCGACCGGGTCCGATTTTGCAGCCCAAATGCCAAGCGGCACGCCAATCGCAACGCACCAGACCAAAGCAGACGATACGAAATAGAATGTGGTCGTCGCCAACGTCCAGTTTCCGACTATGAGGATCACGAACAGCATCAAGCCGACTGTCAGTGCCGTGAGTGCCCAGCCGCCGAGCCGATGACTGATGACGGCGATTACCGCCACGACAAGGGACCAAGGCAGGGAGTGGTAAAAGTCCCTGAAGGGGATCAGTACATTTAAAGTCAGAAAATCCCTGATGGGTCTGATGTAATCGATCAGAAAAAACGTAACCTGTTTGATGACCTTATCGAATTCCAGCGCATCCTTGCTGGTGATCAGCAGATACTTCTTGGATAGAATTGACACGTCGCGCATATAGAACGATGCGAACACCGATAGGAAGAACACCGCAAAAAACAAGGTGAGGTGACGGTGACGACGCAAGATGCCGTCTTCAACGTGATGCACATACGCCGTGGAGCGATTGGCGTAGGCTTGTGTCAACTGATCGAGGACAACGGCCATCAGAACGATGGCAATGCCCTGCATGGTGGCAAAGCCGAGTTTCAGTTGCTGCAGGGAAAACAGAAGTTTGTGGCCAAGCCCCTGGGCCCCGACCAAAGAACAGATCACCACCATCGCCAAAGTTTGCATGATCACCTGATTGAGGCCGAGCAGCAGTGTTTTCTGGGATGCCGGGAGCTGAACCTTCCAGAGCAGTTGACGCGGCGTACAGCCGCTCATCCGGCCTGACTCGACGATATCGCTCGGCACCGTTTGAATGGCGAGGATCGTACAGCGTGCCATCGGCGGCATGGCAAAGATCATGGTCGCGATCAGCGCCGGCACCTGACCGGCGCCGAACATCACCACGACCGGCACAAGATAGGCCAGATGAGGCGTTGCTTGCATGAGATCGAACATGGGAGTGATGATACGGGCCGCTCTCTGTGACCGCGTAACCCAGACTCCAAGCCACAACCCGAGCAACGCGGAGAACGGTACAGCGACCACAACCAGCGAAAACGTCTTCATCGACTCTCGCCAAAGCCCGGTAACGGCCAGATACCCCATGCACACAGCGACAAGCAGCGACAATCGCCAGCCGCCGACCCAATGCCCGAAGATGCCGAAACCGATCACCACCGCAACCCACGGAATGTGCTTGAGTTTCGAAGCTGACGACAACGCTTCGAACAAATAGGCGGGCACTTGTGAAATCCCGACGAATGCCTGCGCTTCCATCCAGGGTTCAGTCTTGAGCGCTTTGGAGTAGTTCAGCAAAATGAAAGGTAGTGAATCGACAATCACCACAGCGAGAATGCCAATCGCACAGTACGCCGCCACCCGGCCACCACGCAGCTTGTAGGCAACAATGCCGATCACGGTCGTAAACATGATCCAGAAAACCGGCAGGAAGGCCGGCGGTTTTGCCCCTTTCCAGAGCAGGAATTCGGACCACACCAGCGGTTGTTTCAAGAGCCACGCAATTGTCCGCGTGACGTCCTTGACCGTGAAAAGGCCGAACGTGGCGCGCTTGTCCAGCCACCCGAAGAACTCGGTTATCCAACGCTTGATTGGAACAACGAGCTCGTTAGGCCAGGTTCTGGCGCCGTCCCAGATTAACGACAACAACAGAGTCAAAACCACGGCCGCGATCACATGAAAAATCAGCGTATGCTTTTGATAGAGGCTGGGTGTCGATCCCTGCGACGTCGTGGAAGTGTCCGCCAAGCTCATACCCCGTCCCTTCCGAACAAGGCCTTGGACATGCGCCGGCGTGAAATCGAACCGACAATTTTATTGTCATCGCCGAACACAGGAACAGGTTGGTCGGAATTCAAAACCTGTTCGGCAACTTCGCCAATCTTGGCCGAACCCGGCACTGCCTGATCGGTTTTTTGGGTTCCATCACCATCCGCCTGCATGATTGCCTTGACTGAGACGATGCGGTCACGCGGGGCATTACGGGCAAATTCGGCGACATAGTCATTGGCGGGATTGAGAACCATTTCCTCCGGCGTCGACAACTGAACCAGTTCACCCGCCTTCATGATCCCGATCCGGTCCGCCAGTTTTGTCGCCTCCTCGAAATCATGCGTGATGAACACAATGGTTTTTGAAAGCATTCTCTGCAAACGGATGAATTCGTCCTGCATTTCCGCGCGTATCAGCGGATCCAGCGCCGAAAACGGCTCATCAAGAAACCAGACGTCAGGCTCGACCGCAAGCGATCGCGCAATGCCCACACGCTGTTGCTGTCCGCCGGACAATTCCCGTGGAAAATAGCTTTCCCGTCCGCCCAACCCGACGAGTTCGATCATCTCAAGCGCACGTTTTTCACGATCGCCTTTTTCGAGTCCCTGCACTTCCAGCGGAAACGCGACGTTGGAAAGGACATCACGATGTGGCAGCAATCCGAAATTCTGAAAGACCATCCCCATCTTGTGCCGCCTGATCTCGATCATCTCCTTGTCATTGGCAGCCAACAGGTCCTGACCTTCAAATTTGATCGTGCCGGTGGTCGGATCATTCAGGCGCGTCAGGCAACGGATGACGGTGGACTTACCCGACCCGGACAACCCCATGATGATCAGGATCTCGCCCTGGTTCACATCGAAAGATACATCTCGCACCGCACCGATGTAACCTTCGTCGGCAAATGCCTCGTCGCCAGGCGAGCCGTTATGGCGCTGCATGAAGCCTGCCGGATCAGCACCGAACACTTTCCAGATGTTTCGGCATTCTACCTGAACGTTTTCGCCCATAAGTTTCCCCTAAACTGACAACGGCATTCGGCGTCTGTCCCGTCATAATGACCGATTGGGCCACGAAACAAAAGAACCGGGCATTGCAGTTCACAATGCCCGGTTCTCTTCATGTCACAAATGCATGATCGCAATCGAGCTTACATGCCCTTCCATTTGGCAATAAGGGCCTGATTGTCGGCAATCCATTTCTCGGCAGCTTCTTCTGTCGACATGCCATCGACATCTACCAGCAACGAGGCCGCGGCAATCTGAGCGTTGTCGAAGTTGATCGCCTTGATGACCTTCCAGGCTTCGGGATACTTTGCTTCCAGACCCTTCCAGGCGGCCTTTTTAAGCCAACCGGAACGCGGGGCGCCACAGTCGTTGACCATGTCAGGGTTCATGCCCCAGGACGGGTCCTTGGCGCATTTGTCGCCTTCGGGTTCCGGGAAGTCGATGAACATTCCCTTGTGCTTGGCTTCGATGAAATTCGGTGTCCAGTTGAACAGAACGATCGGTTCTTCTTTGGACGCTGCAGCATCGAGCTCGGCCCACAAGGTAGCGGCCTGACCGACGTTGATTGCAACAAAATCCATGCCCAGCGCTTTCACGCGTTCTGCATAATTCTTGCCCCAGTCGGCCGGTGGCCCGACAAAACGGCCCTTTGGTGCGGTCTCGGCAACGGTGAAAATACTCGCGCACTTGTTCAGCGCTTTCCAGTCCGGCAGGCCCGGGCATTTGTCGACCACATACTGCGGCACCCACCATTCTTCGCGGGTCACGGCGTCGTGGGTTCCGGCGTCAACCATACCGTCTTCGGCAACAGCCTTTTCAAAGGCACCCTTCATGGAGCCTTCCCAGGCTTCGATCTGGAAATGCATATCGCCATCGGCAATCGCCTTGAACTGCAACTGCGAGTCCGACGGTGCGAACTCGACCGTGTAGCCCATACCTTCGAGTACCTTTCCAACCACGGTCGAAAGCACCAGCTGGCTGGTCCAGTTATTCTGAACAATGATGATCGGGTCGTCGGACTCAGGCGCAGCCGCACTGGCAACTGCGGGCAAAGCCAGGCACATGGAAAGCGCCAGCCCAAGTTTCATGGACTTAGAAAACATTTCATTCCTCCCTATGTCTTTTCAGACGTTTGTCTTTTCAGACAGTGTTGCGAGGCGAACCGCAGTCATGTTTTGGCCAAACGTGTTTGGCGCTTTTCGCCTGACTTGCATTATCGGCCAATCTGCGCACCAATGCAATCCAAAAACATACCGATATAAACCTTTTTGCACCAATTTTCCGGAATGGTTGAAGTTCGCCGTATTCAGATTATTGGGCTATACTCAACGCAATCATAGATCGGCACACCGGTTTGGAGGCAGTGTCACAATGGGCGACGCGAGCAAAAGTGACGAAGACAGCCAGTCTTCGCCACGCGAAAAATTCAAGTTCACATTCGACCAGGACAACAAAGCCGACACTTCTGCGGATCACCATAACGAGACCGGCGAACAAGGGGATGATGCCGATGGCAAGGCCGGCATCGATATCATCAAGACCGCGGTCCCCGTGACGCCGCCAGCAAAGCTGAGTCATATGCTGGCGCCGGAGACGGACCAGCCAGCGTCCTCCCAGTCTCCACCCAAATCCGAGTTTCCACCAAAAAGGGCCGACGTCGCCGCCGCGCGCGAAATGCCTGTTGCGGCCGACAAAACGCCGGAGCCTGCGTCGGTTCAGGAGTCTGGAGAGCCGACCGAAGAAACCCTGGCCGGAATGATTGCAGGCCGCCGGTTGGACACGCCGGAAGCTGAACGAACGTTTCTGCTGACTCTGTCGCGTGACCAGCGCCTGAAATATGCCGACCTGCTCCAGGCTGGCGACCAGTTGGACTTCGATCGCGAAAAACACGGACTTGAACTGGATCGTCTTGAACTGGAACATGAGAGACTGTTGTTTGAGCAGCGTACACAGTACCGCCACAACGCAACGATATTTGCCACGACAGCACTGCGGACATTGCTCGTTACCAATGGACTGGGCTGTCTGGTGCTGATTGCCGTTTGGGGGTACCTATCCGCAAGTCCAACAGCCGTATTTTCGGCGCAGGCCTTTCTGCTTTCGTTGTCATCGATGGGTTTGGGCGCCATAGCCGGCGCACTGACTTCGCTCTGCGCTTACGTCACCCAGTTCCTGCTCTCAAGCCAGAACGCCGGGGTCGTATCACGAGGTTTCGCCGTTGTGTTTCGAGTCATTGCCGTGAGCCTGGCGCTTGCAGGTTTCTGCCTGTTTATCGCCGGGTTGTTGCTGGCCGGCCACGGCTTGAAATCCATCTGAGCCGTCCGCAGAACCGGGATTATCCTCAATGCGCCTCGGGATTGATTTTGGCGGGACAAAAATCGAAGGCGCAGTGCTCGATCTCGATGGCCACATCGTAGCCCGCAGGCGCGTTCGCACCCATCGTGGAGACTATGGCGAAAGCATAGCCCAGGTTTCAAATCTGGTCACCGGACTTGCAGCCCAGGTCGGAACCATTTCATCGGTGGGCGTCGGGATCCCAGGCGCATTGTCGAAACAGACAGGCCTGGTCAAAAACGCCAATTCCACATGGCTGATCGGCAAAGACTTCCGTGGCGATCTCGAATCAGCGCTGAACTGCCCGGTAAACATGGCGAACGACGCGAACTGCTTTGCACTTTCAGAAGCCGTGGACGGCGCCGCATCCCACTGTACGGTTGTCTTCGGTGCAATCCTTGGAACAGGAACCGGCGCCGGAATCACGATCAATTCCAAAGTGCTTGCAGGACTGAATGCAATTGCCGGAGAATGGGGTCACAACCCCCTGCCATGGCCCCGGGACGAAGAGTTGCCGGGGCCCTCTTGTTATTGCGGCAAATACGGCTGCCTTGAAACATATTTGTCCGGACCCGGTTTCGCCGGGCACCATCAGGCGGCCACGGGAATCGCATTGAAACCAAAAGAAATCATTACAAAGATGCGTCAGGGCGATGGACCCGCCCATGACAGTTTTCAGATCTATGTGGATCGCTTGGCACGGGGCCTTGCGCACGTGATTAATATCGTCGACCCTGACATAATCGTTTTGGGAGGGGGAATGTCAAACATAGACGAAATTTACACAAATTTGCCCGAAGCTCTGAGTCGCTACGTGTTCTCGGACAGTTGCCTTACGCCGGTCGTGGCGGCGAAACACGGCGATGCGGGAGGCGTTAGGGGGGCGGCGTGGTTATAGGAAAAATTCAACAAAGTTCTTTGGGAGCGCCCCTGCCCCTTGGATCGAGAGCTGAATTGACTACATTATTGTCAGAAAGGTGGCTCATTTGACAACAACCCGGATCGAGGGCAGCACCGGATCCGAAGAGGACGGATTCTGGGTGCGATTCTGGGGTGTCCGGGGCACTATGCCATGCACGGATCCAGAACTTGCCGGCTATGGCGGCAATACGCCCTGTCTCGAGATAAATTGCGGTGGCCGAACGCTCATGTTTGACGGCGGTTCCGGGGCCACTGCTCTGGGCAACAAGCTTGTCGATAAAGGCGTTGTGGATCTTGACATATTTCTGACCCACGCACACTTCGATCACGTCCAGGGTTTGCCATTTTTCTGGCCGTTTTTCCAAAAAGACACGCGGGTCCGCTTTTGGTCAGGAGATCTGGAAGGCAAGCAGTCTTCTGAGCTGTTGATGCGCGACCTTATGAAGAAACCGTTCTTGCCCATAACACCAGATATTTTCAACGCTGACATCGACTACCGCGACTTTGCCACCGGCGACACACTCACGCTCTCGCAGGAGATCGTAATCCGAACCACAGCTCTGAACCATCCCGGTGGATGCGTTGGATATCGCATTGACTATGCCGGTGGTTCCATCTGCTACATTTCCGACACCGAACACGTTTCCGGTGAAATCGACGGCAACATAATGGCTCTCGTCCAAGACGCCGACATCATGATCTACGATGCGACTTACACTGAAGAGGAATACAAGCCTTGCCGCGGCTACGGCCACTCCACGTGGCAAGAAGGCGTCAAGCTGTGTGAGGCCGCTGGAGTAGGCCAATTTGTTACCTTTCATCACCACACGGGGCACAATGACCGATTTCTGGATGCCCTGGCTGAAGACCTCGACAGGCATCGCCCTGGTTCACTTGTTTCAAAGGAAGGCATGATCCTTTCACCATGAACGGCAATTGCGCTCCCTCACGGGCATTACAATGCAACGTGACTGGACAACCCCTACCCCATGGACCAGAGGTAGGGTCCAATTTCATCCCAGACAAACTCGAACAATGACGATTCTTGGCGAACAGCACGATCACAAGCAGATGTTGGCGGAGGTCACCCATGACCTGACCGTTCGCGACGGCACAAAATTGCCAAAACGGGTTTTTGCGGCGATTGCAAAACACGACGATGCCAGTGAAGTTCTGATAAAGATCATCCAGTTTCTGATTGTGTTTGTATTTGGCATCCTGTTCATGGCATCGCCGCGAACCGATGCCGCAACGTCGTTTGCGCTCGCGCCCTACGCCATCGGGCTTTACCTCATGCTGACCGGCATCGGACTTGCCTGGTCGCTTAATCGGCGCCTGCCCGACTGGGCAGTCTACATCTCGATCATGTTTGACGTTGCCTTGCTGATGATCCTGATATGGAGTTTTCACATTCAGTATGGCCAGCCGGCATCGTTCTATCTGAAGGCGCCGACATTGCTGTACATATTCATCTTCATCTGTCTGAGGGCGTTGCGCTTCCGGGCCCGTTTCGTCGTGGCCGCCGGACTGATCGCTGCACTCGGATGGCTGACAATGATCGGGTACGTGGTCTATTCGGATCCCGAAGACACCATGATTACCCGGAACTACATTTCCTATATGACGAGCAACTCAATCCTGCTTGGCGCGGAGTTCGACAAGATCATATCGATCCTGATGGTCACCGGCGTTTTGGCCCTGGTGCTTCACCGTGGCCGTAAACTCCTGATCCAGGCGATCAGCGAGCAGGCAGCCGCACAGGATTTCTCCCGGTTCTTCGATGCGTCCGTCGCCACCCAGATCAGAGGCACCGATCACCAGATCGTTGCCGGCGAAGGCATTGTCCGCGAGGCCGCCATCCTCAATGTTGACATTCGTGGCTTTACTGTCATGGCTGCCGGTATGCCGGCCGATGACGTCATGACAATTCTGACTGAATATCAGCGCAGGCTTGTTCCCATCATCCAGGCCAATGGCGGCACTATCGACAAATTCCTGGGGGACGGCATCATGGCAACATTCGGTGCAACCATTGAGACCGCGACATTTGCTGCCGATGCCCTGAGAGGTGTGGATGCGATCATGGCTGAAACGGGGAAATGGCAGCAGGAACGTACCGATGCAGGACTTGTGCCCCTCAACATCAATGCCAGTGTCGCCACCGGCCCAATCGTGTTTGGCGCCGTGGGCGACGAAAACCGCCTCGAATACACCGTCATTGGATCCGCGGTGAACCTGTCGGCCAAACTCGAGAAATTCAACAAGGATCTCTTCGTCAGGGCGGTATCGACCCAGGCGACACTCGATCTCGCCCGGCAACAGGGTTACGTCACCGACCGGTCATTTGAGGTGCGTACCGAAACCATCCCGGGCGTATCCGGTGACCATGTTCTGGTCATTCTGGAGTCCTGAAGGACTGTTTCACCCTACCGTCCCCTGTGGGTATTATTTGTATGGGTCGGCCGCGTCCCGCAATCCGTCTCCGAAGAAGTTGAATGCCAGAATGACCATGATGACCGGCACCATGGGCATCATGATCCACGGATAAAACTCGATCGCCGACAGATTCTGAGCCTCGTTCAGCAACACGCCCCAGCTGGTTATCGGTGGACGCAGGCCGAGCCCCAGGAACGACAGTGCGGTTTCCCCCAGAATCATTGCCGGGATTGACAATGATGCGCTGGCGATAAGATGGCTCATGAAATTGGGCAACAGGTGCCGTGCGATAACCCGGCGTGGCCGTGCCCCCATCAGCACCGCAGCAGTTGCATAATCTTCCTCCCTGAGCGCCAGCAACTTGGACCGGACCGCTCGGGCCAGTCCCGGCCAGTCCAGGAGACCCAGAATGACGGTAATGCCCGCAAATATAAGGATTGGTGACCAGTTCACCGGCAATGCCGCAGACAACGCAAGCCACAGGGGCAATTCCGGCAGCGACCGCAGTATTTCAATAACACGTTGAACGGTAGCATCGATCCAACCACCGTAATAGCCGGCCAGTCCGCCCAGGGAAATTCCCAGAATAAAGGATATGGTGATGCCGATCAGTCCAACAGTCAGCGAAATCCTTGTACCGTAGATAATCCGACTGAGCATATCGTGGCCAAGTTTGTCCGTCCCGAACGGGAAGAACGAACCGCCCTCGGCCGGACAGACCAGATGAAAATCCCAATCCCACAAATTCCAGAATTTGTAAGGGTCACCCCGGCAGAAGAACCGCAAAGGATAAACCTGCTCGGGGTCGTCCTTGTACTCCCATCGAAACGTCTCCAGATTTGCCTCAGCGGTGTAACCGTAGACGAATGGACCAACAAACTCGCCCTCGTGAAACAGATGAAGCGACTGCGGTGGAGCATAGAGGTAGTCGGCGTTTCTGGTCTCAAGGTCGTAAGGTGCAATAATCTCAACAAAAGGTATGCTGACATAAACCGCCAACAGGAAAATACCGGACACAAGTGCCAGTTTGTGGCGCTTGAATTTCCACCACATCATCTTCCATTGTGAAGCCAGATAGAATTTTTCCTGATCAGCCGTCAGCTCTTCCGCCTGGTAAGGATCAAACGGTGCGGGATTCACGTAATGAGGCAGGCTGTCGCCACCTTCCACATTGTCCGGCGTGTTCTTGTCTGTTGTCTGCGTCACGTTTGTGTTCCTCCGCCCAGACGGATACGCGGATCAAGCACAGCCAGCAAAATATCGGAGACCAACATTCCAAACACCGTCAGCATTGATACGAAAAGCAGAATGAATCCCGCGAGATACTGATCCTGGCTGGCTAGAGAATCGAGCAGTACCGGGCCGATCGTTGGCAGGTTGAGAACCACGGACACAATAACCGACCCCGAAATCAATCCAGGCAGGAGGCTACCGATGTCCGCAATAAACGGATTCAGAGCCATTCTGAGCGGGTATTTCAAAAGCAGTTTCCGCTCCGTTAGTCCCTTGGCACGTCCGGTGACAACATACTGTTTCTGCAATTCGTCGAGCAAATTCGCGCGCAGTCTCCTGATCATGGCGGCAGTCCCTGAAGTGCCGATCACAATCACCGGGATCACAAGGTGGGCGAGCACCGAGCCGACTTTGGCCATGGACCACGGTTCGCCGATGTAGTCCGGCGCCATAAGCCCCCCAACGGAAAGACCAAACCACACGTTGGCGTAATAGAGCAGGATGAGGCCGAGCAAAAAGTTGGGCGTAGCAAGGCCGAGATAGCCGACCAGCGTGAAACCGTAGTCGCCCCAGCTGTATTGTCTCGTCGCCGAGTAGATGCCGATCGGAAATGCAACGATGTAGATAAACAGAACCGTTGCCGCGTTGAGGATGATTGTCAAAAAGAGCCCGTCGCCGACGACTTCGTCGACCGGCTTGGAGTGTTCAAACGACCAGCCCCAGTTGCCTTGCAGCAGTCCATTGAATTCACCGCTGGTGGGCAGGAACCCCATCCACATGGCGTACTGCCGCCACCACGGTTGATCGAAGCCAAACTGCTCACGCAGGAACTCGAGCTTCGCAAGCCCGGCCTCCTCGCCCCTGGCCTTCAGCTCGGCAACCTGATTTGACAGATAATCGCCGGGCGGCAGCTGAATGATGATGAAGGTCAGAATACTGATCGCGAGCAGAGTCGGGATCATGACAATCATCCGTTGAACGAGATAACGGAGCATTATTGGTGTGCCTCAGATTGCCCGAACTATTGATCGATCCAGAACTGATCGGGACGGTATATCCCAAACTGGCTTCCCGGATCCCAACCGTATACGCCCTTCTTGGGAACGTTCCTCAACTTTTTCCAGACCACTACAGGTTGTCTGACGCTTGAGACCACTCCGATGATGAACGATTCGTCTGCGTGGATTTTGAGCATTTCCTTCCACACTTTGGTTCGTTCTGCTTCATCGGACGCTGCTTCCCATTCGTGATAAAGCGCCAGCAATCGTTCCGCCGCCTTCAAGTCTGGCGCTTCTCCGCTTTTGCCTTTGGTTTCGTAGTGCTGCCCCCACTTGGGCCACGCCAGATTGTCCTGCTTGGTCGGCGCCAGTTCCACAGGGCTCATTTCTGCCGATGGCGTACCATTGTCCCAACCCGACCACGCAGTCATCACCGTCTCGCCGACATAGGACCGTTCCCGCAGAACATCACGCTGAGACGGTTTCGGATAGAGCTTGATACCAATCTTCTTCCAGGTTTCGGCAACCAGCTGCAACATCTCGACTTCATCGGGATCTTCGCCGGCCGTCTCAACAATTATCTCTGCTCGCCGGCCATCCGGCAGCAACCGAAAACCTTCACCATCCTTCTCGGTCAATCCGACTTCGTCGAGGAGTTTGTTCGCAAACTTCGGATCATACTTTGACCAGCGGTGTGTATTCTCCTGGTTGTACAGCGGACTCGACTGGAGCACCGAGTTACCGGTCGGCCGCCCAAGTCCCAGATAAAGCGTCTTGTTGACGAGTTTCCGGTCAATGCCTGCAGACAGCGCGCACCGGAATTGTGTGTTGCGCAGCAGTTTCCGCCATGTTTCATCCTTGGTGTTGAGATTGGGGTACAAGGCCAGATGAGAAGATTTTGAAATCGGCCACAGATGGGTGTCGTAGCGTTTCGACGTTTTCTCGCCGTGTTTCAAGATTGCAATGTTTGAAAAGCTCAGTCCTCTGGCCTGCAGGTCGGTCTCGCCAGCAACAGCCTTCGCCGGGATCAGCTTGGAAGCCGCGACGGTCGCAATCACGGTATCGATATAGGGCAGTTGCTGGCCCTTTTTATCGACCCGATGAAAATACGGGTTGCGGTTGAGGATGTAGCGGGTCTTTGTCTTTTTGGTAGTGTTCACCCACGGCTGCAATGTCGGCAGATCGATATTGGTGTTCTTGTACATTTCGTCGTTGCGATTGTGCAACGACGCCCAGTTCCTGACATTCGCCTTTTCCACCCACTCCTCGATTTTTGCCTTGTCTCCATACTTGATGTGGAATTGCTTGAGGTAGTGCGCCGGCCGGTAGATGAACGGCGGTCGGGATTTGGCCAGAAGCCCGAGAAACGTCGGATTGGGCTTTTCCCAGGTGAATTTGATCGTCACTTCATCGGGGAACTCAACCACCGGTGGCTTGCCGTCGACCAGCATGTCGGACAGCGGTCCGGCAGGTGACAGATCCTCGTTGTTAGCGATGTCTTCCCAGTAATAACGGAAATCTTCAGAAGTGAACGGGTGGCCGTCCGACCACTTGTGTCCTTTTCGCAACTTGAATGTGAAAATCCGGCCTTCATCGACCACGAAACTCTTGAGCAAGTCAGGTTTCAGGGAATAATCAGGATCATAACCCACGAGACGCGAGTAGCCCCAAACGACCATGTAACGAATAGATTTTGCCTTATCAATCAAGGTATTGAGCGTGCCGCCATTCTTGCCGACCGTCATACCTTTGCCATTCATTTCAACCACCAGCGGTTCCGCTGGCAGTCGCTGATCTATTGGCGGCAGACTTCCGGAGGCGACAGCTTCCTTGAACGACGGCACTTCGAACAGCGGTGACGCCCCAACAAGCGTCGCATTTGTCGCCCCAAATGAGAACAGTATCGCAAACACAATTCCGGTTATGCTGTTTCGGTACTTCATCTTCTCCCTCATCAAAAACGTTTGTTGTTTGTCATTCTGCCGCTGCGTAGTTGCTGCTATGGTTTTTTGCGGCATTGTACAGTACGACGTGGTCAGGTTCGACTTCCACCATATGCCCGTCGTTTTCCGGATTCAGGGCAAATGGGTCAGGCCATAATTCAGGTACGGACGCCCTGCCGTCCATCAGCAATTGCAGGTCCATGCGCGCGTCAGGATCAGGTTTGGGCACAGCTGCCAGAAGCGCCTTGGTATAAGGATGGACCGGATTGGAAAAAAACTTTTCCCTCGGAGCAGCTTCAACCATACGACCTCTGCACATCACCAGAATACGATTGGCGATGTAATCAACCACGGCAAGGTTATGGCTGACAAACAAATAGGTGAGTCCAAGCTTGTCCTGGAGGTCTTTCAGCAAGTTCAACACCTGCGCCTGGACTGAGACGTCGAGCGCCGAAACCGGTTCGTCGCAGATCAGCAGTCTGGGATGAAGCGCGAGCGCCCTGGCAATTCCAATTCGCTGGCGCTGTCCGCCTGAGAACGAATGCGGATAGCGGCGAAGATAGCGTGGATCGAGCCCAACCAGTGACATCAGTTCCTTGGCAAGGTCAGCGCGGTGGCGTTCATTGCCGATGCCGTGAATCACTAACGGTTCGGTCAGAATGTCGAACACGGTCATTCTCGGATTCAGCGAAGAAAACGGATCCTGAAAAATGAACTGCACATCTTTGCGGTAGTTCTCCAGCCCTGCCCCTTCAAGTCGGTGGACGTCCTGCAATCCATCGTCACAGGCAAACCGGATGGTTCCGCTATCGGGCGTGATCGCCCGCATGATCATTTTAGACGTCGTGGTCTTGCCGCAACCCGATTCTCCCACGAGACCGATACATTCGCCTTGAAAAATCGAAAACGTCATGTCGTTGACGGCCTTGATACGCCCCCCACCACCAGCCGAAAACAATCCGCTCTTGCGCTGCCCGAAGGATTTCGAAAGGTTCTCAACTTCAAGAAGCGCGCCATCTATCTTTCGGTGTTCTGGCGCATTGTCGTCGGAGAGAAAACCGTCGCCGGAAGACTTGATCTCCCGGATCGCCTGCAGCCTTTCGCCTTCCTTCATGTTGAACCGCGGAACCGCATGCAGCAGGGCTTTCAGATACTCGTGTTCGGGATTTCGGAATATGTCTTCCTTGGTCCCACTTTCCATCACCTGCCCGTGATAAAGCACGACAATTTCATCCGCCATGTTGGCGACGATGCCCAAGTCATGGGTGATCATCAACACGGCCATGTTGAGCTTTTCCTGCAGGTCACTGATCAACTTCATGATCTGGGCCTGAATCGTCACGTCGAGGGCCGTCGTCGGTTCATCGGCAATCAGCAAGGCCGGTCGGCAAATCAGTGCCATGGCGATCATGGAACGCTGTCTTAATCCACCGGACAATTCAAAAGGGTATTTGTGAACAGCATTGGCAGGATCCGGGAATCCGACAAGTTCAAGCATACGCTGGGCTTCTTCCAGGGCTTCCTTTTCACTTGATCCCTGGTGCAACCGATGCGCCTCGCCAATCTGATTGCCAATCGTGTGCAGCGGCGACAGAGAAGTCATAGGCTCTTGAAAGATTATGGAAATCCGTCCGCCGCGCAGGTCGCGCATCGCTTGAGACGCCCTCGGTATCGCCGCAATGTCGACGGACTGTCCGGCGTTGGCTGGATCGCGAAACAGAATTTCACCGCCGGTCACCGAAGCAATGTTGGGTAGAATGCCCATGATGCTTTGGCTGATAACGGATTTCCCCGAGCCCGATTCCCCAACCAGTGCTACGGTTTTTCCCTGTGGAATCCTGAACGAAACGCCGTCAACGGCACGCACGCCACCTTCGTTGAGCATGAAGTCAACAGTCAGGTCTTTAACAACAAGTATTGGTTCGGACACAGATCGCTCCGGACTTTCGTTCGAGTCAAATCGCAGAATGGACCCCACCCGGCCCAATTAAGAGTTCGGCATTCTGCCTTGTCCTCAAGGATACGTCGAGTCCAAGTATTGCACCCTGCTGAAGCGCAACGGTCACAACATCAGCGAACCTTTCAAGGTCGCTGTCAATTCTGATTGTTCCCCCAGCACCGTCGAGTCTCAACTGCATCCACCCACCTTCACCGTCTCTTCGTGTTGAGAAATAGGAAAGGTCGACTGAACGCAGCGCCGACCAAGCAACCTCTACGGTTCTGGGGCCGCGAACCACAATTGTGTCCCTCCCCAGTTCCACAACGCTCGCGTGTCTTAGCACGACCTGCAGGCCAAATACGACAAAAACAAGAAGAAATATGCTGCAACCAATCGACACATATATCGACGAGGGCAAAAGCAGCCAAATCAAACCGGAGAAAGCGATTCCAGCCCCTGCCCGACCGTAACTTTTCCAGAAGTAGCTTGCGGGGTATGTCAGAACGAGTCGGCCGCTGTCGCTTGGAGTCACAGTTGCGGTGCTTTCAGGGTTTTCGCTCATTTCACTTGCGATCTTCTATAGCCAGTACGCAACCATACATGTCACTGAAACAAAACAGCCGGATCACGCCAAGTTGCATTGGGTGATGCTTCAAGTGTTTCACAAAAACCCTCAATGAACTGCCAAAGCGGCACGTCGTGAATGAGATGATGTGTCAGCAACCCACAAACCCGACCTTCGGAATTGTGGCTGCTTTCGATAACAAGCTTTGCCATGGTTTCGATCAGGTTTCGCGGGTCGCAAAGGCTTCGGGAACCGTGCCAGTCGATGGGGTCGATATGAGTGTTTGCCACCGACAGGCCAGGTAGTCCGGCATATTGTTCTTCCGATCCGAAACATGACAGGCCGCGAAACCCTATTTTCACCAGTTCCGACTGTACCGTCTTTGAAATTCGGTTCCAGGGTGGAACCAATACGTCAACGAAGGCTTCTCCGAAACGGTCCCTTAGTCGTTTACGGCCGATCTCGAGATCCTCAACAACGTTGGCCAGCGGGCGATGGTCGCCCAGTTCCTGTTTTTTTTGCCCTTTCGAGGCATGATTTATGTGAGCAAATCCATGGACGCCGATACGCACGCGCGATTCCCCTGAAACGCGCTCGACCAGGGTATCATCGACAAACTGCGGAATAGCAGCAAGCAACAAAGGTGCGTCAAATCTGTTGGCAACGTCGATCAGGCGGTCGAGCTGACCCGTTGCAGAAACAGCATCATCGTCCCGCCACCAGAACTGGACCTGCCGACCGTCATCGGCAAGTTTGTCAAGGGCCTCCCTCAAACACATCCAGTCATTGTTCCCGGTCACACAGCCTCTCCCCTGGCAAGTCTGGCAATGAGGTCAGCGGCCCGATCGGCTCCGGTCATTTGCATCGGTGTGAATGCATTCGGCGCGGCTTCCAGCGCACTGTTGACACAGGCAGCAAGCGACGCAGCAGACAAGTCGTTTGCATGCAGGACACGTGCCCGCCGCCGATTTGCCAACGACATCGCCCTAAGGGTCTGCTCACGTTCTCCATCAGCGGAAAAAGGTACAAGCACGCTGGCACATCCGGCTGCCAGAATATCACACACCGTATTGTATCCCGCCTGACTAATGGAAAGGCGCGCCGCTCGCAACAGATCGGGAAAGTCCGGTCTCGTACGCTTAACGATGATGCGATCACCGGATTTCCCCTTGAGGGCGTCAAATGCCTCCTCGGGCACATTTTGGCCGATGAGCAGGCGCCAGATAAGGTCTGGCTGAGAACAGAGGCTCGCTGCACCAAGAGCGGCCTCGTAAAGGCTCAACCCAACCGCCCCTCCCCCTGCTGAAACGACAACTTCTCGGTTTCGTGTCGAATTTTCCAGTGCATCGCCCGATCTGTCCCCCCCAATGAAGCCGGAGTAGCGAACCTTTGCCGCAGCTTCTGAGGAGATCGGAAAACTGTCCTCCAAACGTGCATATTCCGCATCGCCGTGTACCAGAATGTAATCATAGAATTCGGAAATCCGGTTCATGGCGCCGCTTGCTTTCTCCGGCTTTGAAGGCGGTTCAAGAATGTCCCTGACAGAACACAACACGGGCACGTCGGGTCGGGTTGCGCGAAGTCGTTCAAGCACCGGCATGAGCTCGTAGCGAAACCTCCGCCGGCCAAACGGAAACAGTTCGGTCACAAAGACATCGGGTCGGCGTGCCTCCGTGAAATTCAGAAGTTGCCCGAGGCGGCAGGAATACAGCAAATCCGTCGCTTCATCGCCCCATTCGTCCACCAGTGTTGTGTATTCCGCGTTTGGACTTCGCACCGGTGAAAGCTGGACCAACTCCGCATCGCCATAGTTGATCCCGGAGACTGGGAAGCCACCCGAAAAGATAGTAGTTGTGATACCTCTGGCGCTAAGGGCCCGAGCTACGGCGGCCATACGATACAGATGTCCAGTACCCAGCAGATGTGTAACCCAGATTACAACACTGTTACGGCGATCAGGCATCCAGCGGCACATTCAATCGGGATACTGTCAAAGACCCGTCCGCCGAAACCGAAAAGTCATGCAGTGCAGACCACTCAAGCTTGTGCGGCGGCTTACCGGTCATGTCCCACCCCGTCGCATGAGACAATACCGCCCGGATGACGCCTTTATGTGTAACCGCGATAACATCGTTTCGGCTGTTGCGCGAAACCTCCCTGAGCCACTCTTGAACGCGGGCACGGACATCAAGAGGAGACTCACCGTTCGGCGGACGGAACAGGAGCCCTTTGTCTTCGTTGGCCTTCATTTCGATTCCGAACCTCTTGCGCAAGTCCCTCAATCTCTCGCCTTCCCAATCCCCCCAACTCATCTCCATCAGACGGTCTTCGGTTGGAATCCGTTCGACCGGCGTGCCTGACAATATGGCCGCGGTCTCCAGGGTACGGTTCAGCGGGCTCGACAACCATTGCCTTGCGGCATAGGAGCGTGGCATGAGCAGGCGGGACAATTCGGCCCTTCCTAAATCACAAAGAGAGATATCTGTTCTCCCCTGAATGCGGCCCTGGCGGTTCCAGTCGGTCACGCCGTGTCGAATGAAGCCAATCTTCATCACTCGCCCCGTACCAAGTGCCGCACGGCATCATTGAGTATCCGAGCGGCGCCGGGCAGGCCCCTCTCCTGTGCTACGAACCTGCGCGCATTTTCAGAAAACACGCTGCGCATGCCTTTGTCTTCCAGCAATCGCGTCACGGCCTGCCTCATTGAATCGACCTGTCCGAGTGACGTCAGCAATCCGGTCTCGCCGTGCTCCACCACATCCGGCACACCCCTTGTATGCTGCGCGACAACTGGCAACCCGTAGGCCTGCGCTTCCAGAAATGCCATCCCGTATGCCTCGTTGCAGGCCGGCCAAAAGTACAGATCGCTGCCACCATAAAACGGTGCCAGCCGGTCCGGTCCGATCTCGCCGGCCCAATGTATCCGACTGTCGGGGATTCCGGAAAATCCTGCAACCACCGCCTCTCTGGCAACGCCATCACCCACAATCACGAGGTTCCACGATTTGTCGAGCATTCCAAAAAGCGTTTCGGCCATCATTGCGTAGCTCTGCGCCTTGTCGCCTTGTCGCATCATGGCCACCGCGAGAATGATCGGTGGTTCAGGGGCAAATCCCGACGCCGACAAGAGGGCTTCGCGCCAGGCTTGCCTTTCAGTTCCGTCAACCGTTGGTACCTGATCGAGAAACGGCGGCAGCTTTCTCAGACTCGCGTCCGAGCCCAGCAATCTGGATATCGCCCCTTGGTCTGTGCCGGTAAGGCAGAAGTTCAAGTCCGCGGCCTCCAAGGCCTGCACAACGGCGACAAAATTGTGTGCCCAAGGGCCTGCCCGGCGTTTTTCCGCGTGCGAAGCTTCCGCCGTGACATAGGGAATGCGCAGGGCTGCGGCAACACGCGGGCCGATCCAGTCCGGTGCCTTGTAGTAGAGATGATAGGTGAACCACAGGTCTGGAACGGCGATGCCGTCACCGGCCTCGTATCCGCAAATCAGTCTCTCTGCCTCTTGTTTTCCCGCCATGTCCAGTTCCAGTTGTCTGGAGCGATCCCCCTTGCCGTCATAAGCGCGAAGTTCCGATGCCAGTTCAACCGTGTGGCCGGCAGACTCCAGCGCCTTGATCAACAGCCGCGCAACACGCCGGTCACCAGACGGCACCGGATGCTCAGGCGACTTCAACGGGGCATAAAACGCAATGTGCATTGCCAGACCTATTTTCCCAAGTCCTAACCGGAATGCTGTTCACCCGGACGCTCCGGCAGTCCCAGCTTCCTGGCCAGAACCGCGATGCAGGTTTCATGCGAAAAATTTTCCCGCACCCGTTGTCCACCAGCCTGCCCATACCGGCTTCGAAGCCCCGGCTCGCTGATCAGACGGATGAGCCCCTCGGTCATCGCCTCGTGGTCTTCCGGATCGACCAGATATCCCGTCTTTTCGTGACGAATCAATTCGGGTATTGCGGAAACATTTGTGGCGATGCACGCCACGTTCTGGGATTGAGCCTCCATGAGCACGTTCGGAAGGCCATCGCGGTCGCCTGAACCGTCGATTTTGCTCATAAGGGCGAATATGTCGGCTTCCTGAAGTGCCGTCTTCACTTCGACTTGACTTTGAGCGCCGCGCCATTCGATCCGGTCGGACACGCCAGCTGTCTCAGCCATAAGCTCCAGGTCCCTGGCCAGTTCTCCGCCTCCAACATGAATCAATTTCCAGCTAAGGCCCCTTGGAAGCTTCGCCAATGCCGTGATGAGATCGTCATAGCCCTTCTTGGCAACCAGACGGCCAACCGAAACGATCCGCACGGGATCGTCCGGTTCCGCGCCGTCCGCAGAACGGTTGGCGCCCGACGGGGGGCTAAACCGGGAAAGATCGATACCGTGGTAGACCAGCGAAACTTTTCGCGGGCCACTGTAATTCAGAGAGTTGAGGTGATCACAACCGCTTTCCGTACATGTTACCCCCCAGGCCGCGTCTTCGATTTTCTCGGTCTTTTCCCAATCGGGTATCGTCCAGATGTCCTTGGCATGGGCGGAGAACCCCCACGGCAAACCGCGCATCAGCGCAGCATACCGAGCAGCGGAGGATGGCGTGTGAAGAAAATGGCTGTAGACGAAGTCGGTTGCCGCCGGCATTTCAACGGCCAGCACGAGGGCCTGCCCAAATCGTCTGATACGGTTTCGCGTGAAGTCGCGCCGCAGATCCCCGACAAAACGCCGCAGCGCGCCCCGGTAGCCTGGCAATCGTCTGACCGTCCACCACGACCGCAGCACCCGCAGTGGTTCCTGATGGAGATATTCCGGGAGATAAAAGACTTTGGCGGCTATTTCATCGTGGATCGGATGTCTCTTGGCATCAGTGGGATGTCGCAGCGAAAACAGGGTGATCGGCAAACCCTGTTGCTCAAGCTGATGAATTTCCTGAGCAATGAATGTTTCCGACAGCCGGGGATAGCCCTTCAGGACAGTCACCACATGTCTGGGGTTCATGTCCGTGTCTTCGGTGTCATCGTCACGAGAACTCAAAGTGCCGCCTTGTCCGGCCGATTGGAACCAAACAGCGAAAACCGGCGTTTCTGACGTCTATTGAGCCAGGGCGTGGCGAGGTCATTGACCCTGTCAAATCCACCAAGCAGCTTGGGAATAAATGCGTCGGAGGGGCGCGGCTGATCCATCAAGGTCAGCAGGGCATCGGCCATCGTATCGGGATCTCTTGGTCCCTCCTTTGCTTCCATCGGATCGACCAGCATGCGAATCAGGCCCAGTTCCTCGGCTTTCCTTGCCCGCAAGAACTGTTCGCGCCGTGGGACCGTTCTGGGCACAACAAGGGCCGGCTTGTTGAGGGTCAGCAACTCACAGAATGTATTGTATCCCCCCATGGCGACAATGGCCTTTGCCTGATCCATCAGGTGTTCAACCTGAGCATGAAACACGATTGCATCCACATTGGGCAACTGTTCGGCACGCTCCTGGAATTCAACCTGCTTTTCCGCCGCCATGAACGGACCGAGCACCAACAGGGCCGGCAGCGGCAGGTCATTCCGGTTTTCATAGGCTGTGAGGACCCAGTCGATCAGCCCCTCACCGTCGCCGCCCCCACCTGTCGTTACCAACAGATAGTCCTCGCTGGTGACTTCCGGCCAATGTTTTGGCGGAATCGGCTGCGGCAGGCGCCGCGGCAGATAACCGGTATAGACTATCTTATCTGTTACCCGTTTTGGAACATCAAGGCCTTCGAGCGGATTATAGATTTCCTGCAGTCCATAGACCCAGACTTCATCGTAGAGTCTGTCAATTGCCGAAACCGCGCCTTTCCGGGACCACTCCGGAGCCAGCAATTGAGGCTCGTCGAGCACATCTCTGAGGCCCAACACAATTCTTGTCCCGCGGCGCTTGAGCATTTTCAGCGTCGGTTCCATTTCACCGCGCAACCCCAACGGCTCCTTGTCGACAATCACGATGTCGGGGTCAAAAATATCGGCCGTGTGCTTGATAATCGACTCACGGATGCGGACCGTTTCGTCGATATTCAGATGAAGGTTCAGCGAGGTGTAGTCACCATTGCGCAGTTTGATGACACCGGGAACCCGCACGAAATCGACCCGTGAGCGAAAGTCAAAGGCACCGATAATCGGTGAACCGGTCAGGATAAGCGCGGACAAGTCAGGGTTGCGTTCCACAAGATCATGTGCAATCGCGCGACACCGTCTCAGGTGTCCCAGCCCGAACGTGTCGTGGCTATACAAAAGAATGCGCGAGCCGCTTTTGCGGGAGAACAGCCGCATATCCGGACACCTGTCTACTCAATATACTCGGGGCTTATTCGGAAGTGTTACCTGCCGCGTGACAATCCAGCTACATGTTCCCCCAAACACGCAGTCGCCAATCGAACTATTGCACAATTTTAGGTTGGTCGGAACAAATATTCTCTTTACGGTGTGACTCTCGAGTTTGTTGGGGCTGGCCAGGGGGGCGACGAGATGGGGATTGCAGAATACGGTTGCAACGAATCCATCTCTAAGCAATTGTTTTCATATGGATAAAAGTCTCTTTAGGTACGTTTGGCGGTTCAGCAAGACGGAACAGATTTTCATTTTGATCATCGTTCTGGCGTCCATGCCATTTTATTTCATGTCGCTGAGCCTGCCAAAAACAATTGTCAACAAGGCTATTCAGGGCGAAGGCTTCGATCACCCTGAGGCGACCGCAAAGATTTTTGAGCTGTCATTCGACATCCCGGGATTCCTCTCCGGCGCCTTAGGCGAACAGATCACGGTGTTCTCCGGCATTGATGTCCAACGCCTGCCCTATCTGGTTGCCTTGAGTCTGATGTTCCTGGCCTTGGTCTGCATCAACGGGCTGTTCAAGTTCTACATCAATACCTTCAAGGGCCGACTTGGAGAGCGCATGCTTCGGCGCCTGCGCTATACCCTGGTTGATCGGGTCATGCGCCTGCCGCCACTGCATTTCCGCAAGGTCAAGGCGCCCGAAATCGCAACGATGGTCAAGGATGAGGTCGAACCGCTCGGCGGATTCATCGGCGACGCCTTCATTCAGCCGATCTTTCTCGGCGGTCAGGCGGCCACCGCCATGGCGTTTATTTTGTTGCAGAGCTATTGGCTCGGTTCAATTGCCGCTGGTATTGTTCTGGCCCAGGCGTTCATCATCCCGCGTTTGCGCAAACGTTTGCTGGTCCTGGGCAAGGAGCGCCAGCTTGCCGCGCGCGCGCTGGCGGGCCGTGTCGGCGAGATCGTCGATGGTGTTGTGGAGGTCCATGTCAACGATACCACGAACTATGAGCGTTCAGGCGTCGCGGACCGTTTGGGCCGGATCTTCAATATTCGGTACGAGATTTTTCGCCGCAAATTTTTCGTCAAGTTTCTCAACAATTTCCTGTCTCAGGTTACGCCGTTCCTGTTCTATCTGGTCGGTGGCTACCTTGCGATTCGCGGCAACATGGATATTGGCCAGCTGGTTGCCGTCATTGCCGCCTACAAGGATCTGCCGGGACCGATCAAGGAACTAATTGACTGGGACCAGCAGAGGCTCGACGTTCAGATCAAGTACACGCAGGTCGTCAAGCAATTCGACCATGAGCATATGCTTGATTCCGCGTTGCAACCGGTGGTGTCCGAAGTGGTGCCGCCGCTGACAGGCAACATCCAGGCGGCAAACCTGACATTACTGGACGACTCGGGAGCAAAACTGCTCGAAAATGCCAACTTCAACTTTGACATATCCGACCACATAGGTGTCGTCGGCAGCCTTAATGGCGGTGCCGAGCACTCGGCGGAATCACTGGTCCGCCTGCTGTCGCCGACATCCGGCAGATTGAGCATCGCGGGTACGGATATTATGGAGATACCCGAAGCAGTCCTTGGCCGTCGGTTTGCCTATGTCGGGCCTGATGTCTATCTCGGGCCCACGAGTATCAGGGAAAACCTGCTCTACGGTTTGCGCTACGCGCCATTCCGCGATGCTGATTATGATGACGCCGAGCAGGTTTTGCGTGACGAGGCCCTGTCGGAGATCAAGGTCACGGGAAACACCACGCTCGATATCAACGCCGACTGGACCGACTATGAATCCGCCGGCGTCAACGGCTCCGAAGAACTCGAAGAAAAGCTGATCGACGTTCTCGGCAAAGTGGGCCTCGATGAAGATATCTATCGGCTTGGTCTGCGCGGGACTCTCGATACGGAAAGTGAACCCGGCCTCGCGACAAAGATACTCCAGGTAAGGCATGCCTTGCGGGAACGTCTCAACGAACCGCCTTTTTCCAAGCTTGTGGAACCGTTCGATCCCAGCCGGTACAATCGGCAAGCGTCAATTGGAGAGAACCTCCTGTTCGGCACATCCATCGGCAAGGAGTTCGCCGAACAAAATCTCGCAACCAACGCCTATACCAAAAGCATCATTAGTCAGCTGGACTTGGAAGGACCCCTGTTCGAAATGGGGCGCGGAATCGCAAAGACAGTGGTCGAACTGTTTGCGGACTTGCCGCCCGATCACCCATTCTTCGATCAGGTCAATTTTATGGAACCCGATGATCTGCCGCTTTACGAAGCCGCGCTGAACCGGATCGCGGATGTCGACGTAACGGGTGCGAGTGATGACGATCGCGCCATGATACTGGCACTGCCGTTCTCGTATGTTGAGCCGCGATTGCGTCTGGGACTTCTCGATGAAGACCTGCAGAACAGGATCCTCGAGGCCCGTGTCGCGTTCCGGGAGGGGTTGCCGGAGGAGTTGAAGTCAACGATCGAGTTCTATGAACCCGATACCTACAATACCGTCGCGAGCCTGCAGGACAACATATTGCTAGGGCGTATCGCCTATGGCGCCGCCGAAGGCCCGGCACAGATCGGCAAGGCCATCGACGAAACTTTGGACGAATTGGGTTTGAGGTCGGCCGTTTTCCACGTCGGCCTGGACTACAATGTCGGCACCGGAGGCAAACGCCTCAACGGCAACCAGCGCCAGAAAATCGGGTTGGCGAGGGCTATTCTCAAACGTCCTGATCTGGTCATTATCAACAAGTCTCTGGCCGGTCTGGACAAGCAATCCAAGGAATCGATTGTCGACGCCGTTCTTGAAAACGCCCGCGATGTCGGCGACGGAAGAAAACAGGGTATATACTGGGTACTGGCGGAAGCAGCCGACGCCCAGAAATTTGAACGCGTCATGGTCTTCGAAGATGGTTCTGTTGCTGAAAACGGCACACCGGATGAACTGATCGAGCGTGGTGGCGCATTTGCCAAACTAATATCATCTTCGTGACCCATTTTGGCGCAATGATTGACACACGGAGGGACCCATGAGTCTCGTACACGAAGTAGACCTTTTGCGAAAAATACCGATTTTTGCAAAGATAGAACCCGGCAAACTAAAGCTTTTGGCCTTCACGTCGGAGCGAATTTCATTTGACGACGGCCAAACGCTGTTCTGGCAGGGCGATGCTTCAGACGCCGCCTACGTGATCATCGCCGGTGGCGCCGACGTGCTTGTAAACACGCCCAACGGCGAAATCTCTGTCGCAAAACTTGATGAGAATGCTCTGGTCGGCGAAATCGGCATCTTTCTGGACCTGCCCCGCACTGCCACGGTGCGCGCAATCGGCGACGTGGAAACCCTACGGATCGAGAAGCGTAACTTTTTCCGGCTGATTGAGGAATTCCCGGAAATGGGCGCGGAAGTTGTCCGTGAACTTGCCCAAAGGCTGGCCCAGACGACCGCAGACTTGACAAAGACGCGCAATGAACTGTCGGCCCTCAGAAGTTAGCGGACATTCGCAAGTCAGCGATCGGCGATATCATCAGGCGGAGGCTAGTTCACTTTGTAGTAGCGTTTGTACCAGGCGACAAAATTAGAGAGGCCTTCTTCGATCGAGGTTTGAGGCGAATAGCCTGTAGCCTCCGACAAAGCCGAACAATCGGCCCAGGTGCTGACGACGTCGCCAGGTTGCATTGGCAGATACGTCTTGATGGCGCGACGGCCGATGCACTCTTCCAAGACCTCGATGTAGCGCATGAGCTCGATAGGCTTGCTGTTCCCGATATTGAAAATCCTGTAAGGCGCAACACCGCTTGAGTGCGGTGACGGTTCGAAGGCATCCCAGTTTTCGTCCCTGGTCGGAAGCACATCCATCACCGCGGAAATTCCGCGCACGATATCCCCCACATAAGTGAAGTCTCTCGTCATTCGGCCTTCGTTAAAAATCTCAATCGGCCGGCCGTTTATTATAGCGTCCGCGAATTTGAAGAACGCCATATCCGGCCGTCCCCACTCTCCATACACCGTGAAAAAGCGAAGCCCGGTTACCGGCAGGTCATAGAGGTGGCTGTAGCTGTGGGCCATCACCTCATTTGCTTTCTTCGTTGCCGCGTAGAGTGAAACGGGATGGTCGACACTATGCTCCTCGGAGTACGGCTGTGTCTTGTTCGCGCCATAGACGGAACTGGTCGAGGCGAACACCAGATGCCCGGTCTGATGGTGTCGGCATGCTTCGAGGATGTTGGAAAATCCGACAAGATTGCTTTGCACATAAGCTTCGGGATGGTCGATGCTATGGCGCACACCGGGCTGAGCCGCGAGGTGCACGACCTGAGAAAACGAGTTTTCACCGAACAAGGTTGACAGGCCGGCTGTATCGCACAGGTCAACTTCGCCAAACTTGAAGCCGGGATACTCGGCCAACTGTTTGACGCGGTCCTGCTTCAGAGTGACATCGTAATAGGGCGTGAAGTTATCTATGCCCAAGACCCGCTTGCCCGCCTCCAACAAATATTTGGCAGTGTGGAAGCCGATGAATCCGGCTGCGCCCGTGACAAGAACAGTCATCGCCGGATCTCAACGCCGGTTTTGGACTCCGCACTCTGCACAATGTTGGGCCGCCCGACGCTGAAATATCTGAACGGCGATGACTGCATTTCCTCAAGAGTGTAGACGTTGCGGAGATCGACGAGAACCGGTTCGGCCATGTTCTCAGCCATCCGGTTCAAATCGAGACCTCTAAATTCGTTCCATTCGGTCAGAATTACGACCGCATGGGCGTCCCGCGTTACGCTGTAGGAGTCTGAAACCCACTCTACACCGGGAAGAATTTTTGACGCGGCCGGCATGGCCACCGGATCGTAGGCCACGACCTCAGCGCCGCGTTCCGCCAATGCCGGCAGAATGGTGAGAGACGGAGCCTCGCGCACATCGTCGGTGCCCGGTTTGAAACTCACGCCCAAGATACCGATCCGTTTGCCTTTCAGAGCCCCGCCAACCGCCTCTTCGATTCGGTCGACCATTTTTACTTTTCGGGCGTCGTTTGCGGCGATGACACTGTCAACAATTGTCGCACTCACACCGGCTTCACGCGCCACCGACGACAACGCGCGGGTATCCTTAGGAAAGCATGATCCTCCATAGCCAGGACCGGGATGAAGGAATTTCGCTCCAATCCGGCCGTCAAGCCCGATTCCGTTGGCCAGATCCTGTACGTTTGCGCCTGTCGCTTCGCAAAGATCGGCCATTTCATTGATAAATGTGATCTTGGTCGCCAGAAAAGCGTTGGCCGCGTACTTGGTGAGTTCCGCGGTATTGAGGTCGGTAAACACAACCGGCGCATTGCGCAGAGACAATGGCCGGTACAGGTTTTGCAGAATGTTCCGGCCTCTTTCTCCCTCGACACCCACCAGAACCCGGTCTGGATGCATGAAATCCTCAATCGCCGCGCCTTCCCGCAAGAACTCGGGGTTGGAGGCCACTTCGAACTCGGCTTCAGGATTGGCCTCTCGAATCAGCAGCGCAATATGCCGCGCCGTTCCGACCGGGACCGTGGATTTCGTAACCACCAGGGTGAAACCATTCAAGTTCACGGCAATTGTCCGCGCCGCCTTCTCCACGTACCCGATGTCCGCGGCACCATCACCTCTGCGCGACGGCGTGCCGACGGCAATAAACACAACGTCCGCCTGTCTGACGGCATCCGGCAATTCGGTTGTAAAGGAAAGGCGGGCGGCGGCCACGTTCGTTTGAACCAGGATATCGAGGCCCGGTTCGTAAATTGGAATTTCGCCCTGTTTCAGGCGTTCGATCTTCTCCGCGTCCGTATCGACACAGATCACCTCGAACCCAAACTCGGAAAAACACGCCCCCGATACAAGCCCGACATAGCCCGTACCTACCATCGCTATCCGCATGTCTGTTCGCCTTGGCTGCCTCGATGAACCGGCCCACCGCAGACGCGGGGACGGCACTTCCTAGCCCACCCGTCTCGGCAATACAATCCACTTGCCTGTCGCCGGGTCTTGTCAAATTCCTCCAATGAGCCAGTATTAGCACTACCGACATATCGGCATCCAATGTCCAGACCGGAATTCAGGAGGAAAACCCCATGAGAACATCTGTACGTAACACTTTATTCGGACTGATCACGGGAGTAATGGCGCTCTGGGTCTCGACGGCGGCAAACGCGCAAACCCTCAGCAATGATGACCGCACGACATTCAAACAAATAATCTCCGATCAAATCGGCGCGTTCCGGAAAGACGATGCCGTTACCGCTTTTTCGTTCGCAGCCCCAAGTATCCGTCAGAAATTCAACAATGCCCAGACTTTCGTAGAGATGGTCCGAAAGGGGTACTTGCCGGTATACCGGCCGCAGCAATTCACCTTCGGCCCGATCTCCGACGAACTGGGGCATCCGACGCAAAGGGTCAGCGTCATCGGCCCGGACGGCACCTTATGGATCGCCCTGTACGGCATGCAAAAGCAAACTGACGGCAGTTGGAGAATCGGCGGCGTCGCGCTGATCAAACCGCCTGGCGAAAACACCTGAGTTCACATTGCGCTATGCGAGCCTGACACTATAATCCACTCAGTCAGCGTGGTTGGCAGACACACTGCCGGCCGACACCAGCCGTCGCCCCGCACCACTCGTTCACCGGATCAAACAGCAACATGTTAAAATCAGCTTCCGGATCAGGCAGTGCCGCTCCCGAATTCGACGAAACCGCTCGTGACAGCTACCGTCGATTTCATCGTGAGAGGATTCGCTACAATGATCTGGATCCCCTTGGACACGTCACCAGCATTTCCTTCGTCAGCCTGTTCGAGTCCGCACGCATTATGTTTGTGCGCGAGAGTGGCCGGCCCGTTGACGGACCTGACTTTGGCTGGATGCTGGTCAATGTCGACATCAACTATCACAGTCAGCTGCACTTCCCGTGCGACATCGACATCGGCACCAGTCTGCTGAAAATCGGCAAAAGCTCGGTCACGACAATTCAGGGCATGTTCGACCATATGCGGTGCTGCGCCACCCAAAGGTCTGTCCTGGTACACGTTGACCGTTCCACTGACCGCGCGGCTGCCATATCCGACGATGCCCGCGCTGCCTTGACACGTGCCGCCGGCCAATCCCTCCTGACAGGAATTGACACATGAAAGACGCCGTTATTGTCTCCACTGCAAGAACCCCAATCGGCCGCGCCTTCCGGGGCGCATTCAACAACACCAAGGCACCGACCATGGCGGGCCATGTAGTCCAGGCCGCGGTCGAACGTGCTGGAATTGCCCCCGATGAGGTAGAAGATTGCATCATGGGTGCCGCCATGCAGGCGGGCACGACCGGTTGGAACCTCGGGCGCATGAGCGCCATTGCGGCAGGACTGCCGGTTTCGGTCCCTGGCATGACGATCGACCGGCAGTGCGCGTCCAGTCTGATTACCATCGCAACAGCGGCCCGCGCTGTGCGCTGTGGCGAGGCATCGACCATCGTGGCCGGCGGCGTCGAGCAAATCAGCCTGGTTCAGAAGGACTTTTTCGGATGGGTTGCCAAGGAAGTCGACAAGACGGTAACCACCGCCAACGCATCCGCCTACATGCCCATGCTCCAGACCGCGGAAACTGTGGCCAACCGGTACAATGTTTCACGGCAGGCTCAGGATGAGTATGGCCTCCAAAGCCAGAAACGCACTGCAGAAGCACAATCGGCCGGCCGTTTCGACGCTGAAATCGTCCCGCTGGCCACCGTTAAAAAACTCGAAAACCGTGAAACTGGCGAAATCACCTTCGAAGACGTCACCCTGGAAAAGGATGAAGGCAACCGACCGGGCACTGCACTGGAAGACCTCCAGAACCTCAAACCGGTCATCGAGGACGGTTCCATCACCGCCGGCAATGCCAGCCAACTTTCCGATGGTGCCACGGCGTGTGTCGTGATGGAGGCAACACACGCTGAGCAGAAAGGCCTGGAACCGCTTGGGCTTTACAGAGGTGTTGCGGTTGCCGGCTGCGAGCCCGATGAGATGGGCATCGGTCCGGTGTTTGCGGTTCCGAAACTGCTGGAACTAACCGGCCTCAAGATGGATGACATAGACCTTTGGGAGCTCAACGAGGCCTTCGCCGTACAGGTTCTCTACTGCCGCGACCGCCTCGGCATCCCCAACGAGAACCTCAACGTCAATGGCGGCGCCATCTCGATCGGCCACCCCTATGGCATGTCGGGCGCCCGCATGGTCGGTCACGCGTTGATCGAGGGCAAACGGCGTGGTGCCAAGAATGTGGTCGTGACCATGTGTATCGGCGGTGGCATGGGTGCAGCCGGATTGTTTGAGGTGCTGTAGTTCGGGCAGCTACGCCCGCCCCTCTTCGACTGCGTGACAGGCGACGTGCACGCCAGGTGTCGGCTCCCTCAATGTCGGAATCTCTGAGCGGCACCGTTCGTTGGCAAGCGGACACCTGCCATGAAAAACGCATCCCGGCGGCAGGTTGACCGGAGACGGGACCTCGCCCGGCACGCGCTTGTGCTCGAACGGCCTGCCGTCCATCTTCGGGATCGCCGACAGCAGAAGCTGGGTATAGGGATGGCGCGGTGCAGCAAACAAATCCGCAGTCTTCGCCAGTTCGCAAACCGTCCCCAGATACATGACCGCAACCCGGCTGCCGAAGTGCTCGACCACCGAAAGATCATGGGTGATGAACAGGTATGTCAGCCCTCTTTCAGCCCGGGCGTCCATCAGGACATTCAGAACCTGCGCCTGGATCGAAACGTCGAGAGCCGAAATCGGTTCGTCAGCGACGATAAAGTCGGGATCGACCATGAGGGCGCGGGCAATCGAAATCCGCTGCCTCTGGCCACCGGAGAACTCATGGGGAAACCGTGCAACCCATGACGGGTCGTTGCCAACCGAATGCATGACTTGCGCCACCGTGTCCTTGATCTCGGCCTCGCTAAGGGTGGGCTGGTGGAATCTGATTGGTTCCTCAAGTGTCTGCTGAACCGTCATGCGCGGATTGAGCGAGCCATACGGGTTCTGGAAGATCATCTGCATGCGGCGCCGGAACGGCTTGCGGCGTTGATCGTCAAGTTGATCGATGCGTTCGCCATCGTAGAGGATCTTGCCCGACTCAGGGCTCAGCAAACCGATGATGGTTCGCCCCAGCGTCGTTTTTCCGCAGCCCGACTCACCGACAACGCAAAACGCTTCACCTTGCTCAATCCTGACCGTGACGCCGTTGAGAGCATGAACCTTGGGTTTTTCGCGTGACAGGAAATTGGAGGGCAAGGGAAAAGCTTTGTATATGTCCTCGACTTCCAAAAGGACCGGTTTTGCGTTCTGCGTGCCGTCATGCGCTTGGCTTGGCGTATCGGCTGTGTCGACAACGCCCGTGGGATCCGTTCCGACACTCACGACACCACCTCCTCTGCATGGTGACAGGCGACCTTCTGGGCCCCGACCTCGCGTAACTGCGGCAATTCTTCCTTGCATCTCTTGTCGGCAAAGTCACATCGGGGCGAAAACGCGCAACCGGGAGGAATGCTGTCCAGCGACGGCATTGAACCGCGGATCTGGTTCAAGGGTTGGCCCGGCTTGTTCTGTTCGGGAAGGGCTGCAATCAGTCCCTTGGTATAGGGATGCGTCGGACTGTCGATGATCCGCCGGGTCGGACCCTGTTCGACGATACAGCCTGCATACATCACCAGTATGCGTTCCGTCACCTGGCTGACGACAGCCAGATCATGGGTGATCAGGATCAATCCCATATTGTGCACCTGGCACAGGTTCAGCAACAACGCCAGAATCTCCGCCTGAATGGTCACGTCGAGGGCGGTCGTGGGCTCATCAGCGATGATGATTGCCGGATCAGTCAACAAGGCAATCGCTATAACCACTCTTTGGCGCAAGCCACCTGACAGCTCATGGGGATAGGCTTCAAACCTGGATTCGGGCGACGGAACAGACACTTCGGCAAGCTTGTCGATGGCCAACACCTTGGCGTCCGCATCGCTGATGTTGCGGTGCGCTTGCAGGGTTTCGACCATTTGCGTACCGATCGTCAGAACCGGGTTGAGGGTCATCATCGGATCCTGAAAAATCATCGCAATCCGGTCGCCGCGGATCTTTCGCAATTCCGCTTGCGACAGCGTGATCATGTCGCGGCCGTCAAACAGGATTTCGCCTTTGCTGATCCGCCCCGGTTCGCTGATCAGGTTCAGGATCGCAAACGCGGCCATCGACTTGCCGGCACCGCTTTCGCCAACGATGCCCAGGCGTTCGCCGGCTTCAAGCGACAGGTCCATGCCACGCAGAGCATGAAGAACGCCGTGCCGGGTCGGAAACTCGACTTCCAGGTCGTGGACTTCAAGCAAAGACATGGTTCAACCTCACCGGCGGCTGTAGAGACGTGGGTTGAGCGCATCGCGCAACCAGTCGCCGAGCAGGTTCAAAGACAGGATGAGGACAATCAGCACGATGCTCGGAATGATCGTGATCCACCACGACCCCGAAAAAATGAATTCGAACCCCGAGCGGATCAATGACCCCAGTGACGGCTGTGTCACAGGCATTCCAAGCCCCAGAAAACTCAATGACGCCTCCGATATGATCGCTTCGGCAACCTGGACCGTCGATATGACAAGGACCGGCGACAAGGTATTGGGCAGGACCTGGCGAAACATGATGCGCATACGCGACAGGCCGATCACCCGGGCCGCATCCACATATTCCTTGTTGCGTTCCGCCAGGACCGAGGCTCGGACCGTGCGCGCGTACTGCGGCCATTCGGCAATGCCGATCACCAGGATGAGCATGAAGATCGCCAAATCCTCATAAAGTTCGCTGCCGAACGAAGCCTGGAACACGGCCAGGGCTATAATCGCCACCATGAGCGTCGACAACGATAACTGGATATCGGCGAGCCGCATGAAAAAGGCGTCGACCCGTCCCCCCACATAACCGGCGAACAGTCCGATCGAAACGCCCACAACAGCCTGCAGCAAAACGGCAAACACGCCAATCAGCAGGGATACTCCGGTGCCGTGCAGGATCGTCGACAGCATGTCGCGGCCCTGCTGATCCGACCCCAGAATGAAACGCGGATCGCTGCCTTCCTGCCAGATCGGCGGAATTTCGGAATCCATGATGTCCAGTTGCGTCTGGTCGTATGGATCCTGCGGCGAGATTACCGGTGCCAGAACCGAAGTCGCCACGAAAAACAGAACGATCAGAAAACTGACCTTTGCCACACGGTCCCGGCGGAAGCGGTAGAAGAGGTCCGACTGCACAAACTGAGAAATGGCGTTCATCGGGCTTCTCCAATCACACTGACTGTCGGATTGACCAGTGTGTAGACCAGATCGACGATTGTATTTGTAATTACAAATATCAACCCGACCACAATGATGTAGGCGATGATCAACGGCGTATCGACCCGGTTGATCGCTTCAAGAAACATGAACCCCATCCCCGGCCACTGAAACACGGTTTCTGTGAGGATAGTGTAGGCGATCAGGGTCCCGACCTTGACGCCGCCCAGGCTGATCACCGGGATCAGCGTGTTCTTCAGGGCATGCAGAAACCAAATGCGCCGTGCAGACAGGCCTTTTGCCCACGCATATTTTACATACTCCGATTTCAGAACCTCCATCATTTCACCGCGCACCAGCCGGATAAAGAGCGGCAGCATGATCGACGAAAGTGCAATCGCCGGCAGGATCAGATGGACGATCCCGTCCCAGGTCAAAAATCCGGTCGGCCAGCCCCATGGAAGAATATACGGATCCCCTCGCCCGAAGGACGGCATCCAGCCCAGATGAACGGAAAACAGAAATATCGAGAAGATCGCTGTCAGGAAGACCGGAACGGAAATCCCGACGATACTCACACTCATGACGATCTTGGAGGTCCAGCTGTCCGGCCGAATGGCGGTGTACACACCCAACGGAATGGACACGCCGAAAATGATGATCGTTGCGGCCAGCACCAGTTCGAAGGTCGCGGGAAACTTGTTCAGGATAACGTCAACAGCCGGTTTCTTGAAGAAATAGGACGTCCCCAGATCACCTTGAACGGCTTTTCCAAGGAACCGGACATACTGGGTCAGAAAAGGATCGTTGAGCCCCATGCGTTCACGCAGCTCATCGCGTTCGGCTTCAGAGACCGATTGTCCGACCAGTTCCCGCAATGGGTCGCCGAGATTGTCCTGGATGGTGAAGCCGACAAGGCTGATCACAAACATCACAACAACAGCCTGCGCAAGCCGCCGCAACAAAAAAGCCACGAAATCAGTCGCTTTCATCGAAGCGTCCGCCCCTTCGCTAGATCCCGGAAAGTAGAAGGGCGCGGGGGTAAAACCCGCGCCCTTCAATTGGTCTGCCTATTTGATGACCAGGTCACCCAGATAGGGGAAGTTCATGACATTGACGACCGACTCGATGTCAACACCCTTCTTGGCTGCCCAGGAAAGGTCCTGCCAGTGCAGAGGCACGAAAGCGGCTTCGTCGTGCAGGATTTTTTCAATGTCCTGCAGCATCTTCGCCCGTTCCGGCCCGTCGTTCATGACCAGGCTGCGTTCGGTCATCTCGTCAACCTTGGCATTCGAGTAGTTGCCACTGTTGTACTGACCGCGACCGGTGTCCTTGTTCGGTGTCATCGCCAGGAACTCATAAAAGTTGGCGGAATCTTCCGTGTCCGAATGCCAGCCGATCATCATGATGTCGGCTGCGCGTTCGTCGTACTTGGGCCAGTACTGAGCCTTAGGCATGGTGGTCAGGTCGACCTTGATGTTGATCTTCGACAGCATCGCCGCAACCGCTTCAGCGATCTTGGCATCGTTCACGTAACGGTTGTTCGGCGCCATCATCGTTGCAGAGAAACCGTTCTCGAAGCCGGCTTCCTTCATAAGCTGTTTTGCCTTGGCAAGGTCATAACGTGGCTTAAGGCTGTCATTGTAACCAAGATAACCCTTCGGGCTCATCTGGGCTGCAGCAGTACCAAAGCCTTTCATGACCTTCTGGACGATGCCTTCATTGTTGATGGCATGAACGATGGCCTGGCGAACCTTCATGTTCTTCAGGGCTACGTTCTTTTCCTGGTTAAGCTGGAACGTGATGATCCGGGTTCCCGACATTGTGACAAGGTCGGTTTTGGCATTGTCACGGATCCGCGCGTGATCGGTCGGCGGTGCCGGTGCAACAAAGTCAACATCGCCGGACAGCAACGCGGCAACACGGGTGGGCGATTCCTTGATCGGTGTAAACACGATCTTGGAAACGTTGCCCGGAGATTTCTTGTCCCAGTAGTCGCCGAACCTGTCGAATTCCACCTTAACACCCTGTTCACGGCTTGAGATGGTGTATGGACCGGTGCAGGAAATGTTCTTCGACGCAAAGCTGTCGCCGTGCTTGACGATTTCGTCCTTGCCCTCGTAGAACTTGGAATCCAGCGGGAAGATGTACGTCGCGTTATGCAGAACCAACGGGAACGGTCCCGAAGTTTCAATCTCAACGGTATGATCGTCGACGACTTTCATAGCCTTGAACGGCTCAAAGATGCCCTTGAAGTCAGGGCTGGTCTTGAGGCGATTGAACGTCCACTGCACGTCGGCCGCGGTCATTTCACGTCCTGAGTGAAATTTCACGCCCTTGCGCAGGCTGAACCGCATGGTTGTATCGCTTGTCCGTTCCCACTTCTCGGCGAGACGTGGTTCAAAATTGAGGTCCTTGCCCCAACGAACCAGCGGATCGCAAACCATGTGGGACAACTGCAGCGTTCCACCGGAAAGCTGCTCGTGAATGTCCAGCGATACCGGGTCGGCATCGTAGGCCATTTTCAGCGTCTTGGCCTCTGCAAGCGCGGGGACGCTGATTACAGCGGTCGCAAGACAGAGTGCCTTAAAGGTAGTTTTCATATGATTATTCTCCCTCGTTTACCTGCTCCGATTCCCGGAGCGCTGCGCCGAGAATGCATTTTTTGAAGAAATGCACAACATCCCAAAACCCTCCCAATCCACAACTTTAGCGATAAACATGAGTAGATATCGCCATTCGTCTGTGAATGGCGGGAAGATCAAGGTCTAAACGGCGCAGGGATAATGCCCCGACTTTCAGATCAACACAACAGCTACAAAACAATAGAACAGGTGACGGTCGGAAGCTGTCGTCCCACACGGCTACTTACAGTTCGGAATGCCTCATACCAAGAAATCCGCACCTTGGTTTTGCCTTCCAAATCCTTCGATGCAACATTTCGTGACAGTTGCCGTATTACCGAATCGATACTTTCATTACACAATGAAACGGTACAATATGCCGGTCTGATACGGCCCCGCCGTCGCCCTATGACCGATCGGCTTTGGAATTTGCGCATCAGAGCGCTGACGATCGGAACAACATTTGTCGACCGGAACCACCCGTTATTGACGACACAATCCAACGCAATTTCCAAAGGATGTTTTTGCAATGCTTAGCTCAACCGCAACCACAGTCTGCGCGCGCGCGCAGACTGTGGTTTTCCGCCCCATCCGTTCTCTCGCAGCCGCTGCCGTGGTTGGCACCTTGCTGGTCACGACGACAGCCGCGCAGGACTCTGAAGTGGTTGCCGTCGTGGATGGCAGTGAAATCACCAAGACCCAGGTGGAATGGACTCGTGAACTCGTCGGCCGCGGGCTGGACCAGGTACCGGAAGCCCAGAGAGAAAAAGTCCTGCTGTCCATTCTTGTGGAGATCCGATTGCTCGCCAATGCGGCCAAGGCGCAAGGCCTGGAGAACAGCGATTCGTTCAAGACACGCCTCGAATGGCTGAAACTCCAGGCCCTGCGTGATGCCTATGTTGCGGAAAAAATACACGCCGGCATCACAGAAGAAAAGATAAAGGCCCAATACGACAAGCTCGTAGGTTCTGCCGCCCCACAACAGGAAGTCAGGGCCCGTCATATTCTGGTCAAGACGGAAGACGAGGCAAAGGCCTTGATCAAGGAACTCGATGGCGGCGCCGATTTTGTCGAACTCGCAAAGGCCAAATCCACCGGTCCGAGCGGTCCCAACGGCGGCGACCTGGGATACTTCACCCGTGGACGCATGGTACCCAGTTTCGAGAAAGCCGCGTTTGCCCTCAAAACCGGGGAACACACAAAAGAGCCGGTCAAATCCCAGTTCGGCTATCACGTCATCAAAGTCGAGGACACCCGCAAGCAGGAGCCGCCGGCATTTGAACTGGTCAAGGCCGACGTTCGCACCTCACTGGAAACTGAAGAATTACGCGCGGCAATGAAGTCCCTGAGGGAAAAAGCAAAAATCGAAATGAAGTAATCTGTAGTCCCCAAGGGGATCGGAATCCTGCGGGGCGGGCGCCGTTTGAGTGCGCCCGTCCTGATCACTTTCACGATAACTTGCCTTGTCCAATTCTCAAAACGACCCATGTTTAGGCGAGCATACTGATGATTTTCAGTATTTTTAAAGCCGAAACGTGGAGGTCCTACGATGAGATTACTTGGCACAGCATCGGTCGGTGCAGCATTCGCTTTTGCCCTGGCATCCGTTGTCGCAACGGCGGGAACCGTTTCGACAGCAGAAGCTCACCAAACAAACCATAATTACAACAAACACCATTCCGCGGCTCATTCCGCCAAGAAGAAATACCCGGCTCCCGCATCTCATCGTTACCAACGTAAGAAACGCGACCGGTACGGTGCCCGCAAGCGTTGGGGGCCCGAAGAAGATCGCCGCTGGGACGGATATCGCTGGTCGACGCCGGCGTTGTACTGGTAATACGGAATTGGAGTTTGCAAATGAGGACTATCTTAAAATCCCGCCTTCAGCTTTCAGCCCTATTCTCAGCCATCCTGCTCGCTGGATCCTTTGGGATGCTGCAATCGTCGGACGCCGCCAGTTCGCCGGGAAAGAAAGCTAAGTCGAACCATTCGTCGGTTGGGAGTTATTCGACTGCACCGACACCCCGGGTGCATCGCCGAGGAACGACGTACAACTTCACCAACTGGGATCGTGACACGACGCACGAAGGATACGGTGAATATTATGACGGGCGCTTCCAGTTTTTTGGCCACACACCTTCTGTGGGTTATGCGCGGCGGCGTTACTGAAGTGTCATGCGGCTGATCAGAGGGGCGGGATATCACCTCTCGCCCACCCGGCCTGTGTTTCGCTCTTGAAGTCCGGAAAGCGCTCCTCGGCAATCGCCTGCCTGATGCCGCGCATAAGATCCTGATAGTAATGCAGGTTCGACCATGTCACGAGCATGGACCCCAGAAACTCGTTACAGCGGATGAGATGGTGCAGATAGGCACGAGAGTAACTGCTGGTTGCAGGACATCCGCTTTCGGCGTCGAGCGGCCGGTGGTCGTCTGCATGCCGGGCGTTGCGCACGTTGATCTTGCCAAACCGGGTGAAGGCCTGGCCATGGCGGCCTGACCGTGTCGGCATGACACAGTCAAACATGTCTATGCCCCGCGCCACGGATTCCAGGATATCATCGGGCGTCCCGACACCCATCAGATAACGCGGCCGGTCTTTTGGCAGAACCGGTGTCGTGAAATCGAGGGTTGACAGCATGGCCGCCTGACCTTCCCCGACCGCCAGACCGCCAACCGCGTAACCGTCGAAGCCTATGTCGATCAGGGCGTCGGCCGATTCATGGCGTAAAGGTTCGAAAACGCTGCCCTGAACAATGCCAAAAAGGGCACGGCCTGGCCGCGTCCCGAATGCCGTCCTGGATCGCTGCGCCCATCGCATCGACTGGCGCATCGAACTCGCCGCCTCTTCCTGTGAGCACGGATAAGGCGTGCACTCGTCAAGCACCATCTGAATATCGGACCCCAGAAGGTTCTGGATTTCGATGCTGCGTTCAGGGCTGAGATGGTGGCGTGAACCGTCAATGTGGGACTGAAAGGTGACCCCGTCCTCGGTCATCTTGCGTAGCTTTGACAACGACATGACCTGAAAGCCGCCGGAGTCGGTCAGGATCGGCCGCGGCCAGTTCATGAATTTGTGCAAGCCTCCGAGTGCAGCGACACGTTCGGCACTCGGTCTGAGCATCAGATGATAGGTATTGCCGAGCAAAATATCCGCGCCGGTTTCGCGGACCTGCTCTGGATACATTGCCTTGACGGTAGCAGCGGTGCCCACCGGCATGAAAGCCGGTGTGCGAATTTTGCCGCGTGGCAGGCTGATTTCGCCAAGCCTTGCCTGACCGTCTACCGACTTCAAGTCGAACGAAAACACGTTATCGTCGGAATTTGTCGGACTGGATTGTTCTGACGCGTTCATATATCGGGACTATCGGACAATTTCAGAAGGCAGGCATCACCGTAACTGTAAAATCTGTAGTCGAGAGCGATCGCATGATTATAGGCGGCTTTCATCCGTACGATTCCGGCAAAGGCGCACACGAGCATGAACAGAGTGGAACGCGGCAGGTGAAAGTTCGTCAGCAACATGTCAGCGCTCGTGAAGCGGTAGCCCGGTGTCATGAATATGTCGGTGTCACCTCTAAACGGACCAATCCTGCCATCATCGCCGGCGGCACTTTCCAGCAGACGCAGGGATGTCGTTCCCACAGCCACGACCCGGCCACCCTTCTGCCGTACCCGGTTGATGCGTTCAGCGGTTTCTTCTGTAATCTCACCCCACTCGGCATGCATTCGGTGATCTTCGGTGTCGTCGCATTTTACCGGCAGGAACGTGCCCGCCCCCACGTGAAGCGTCAGGGTACACATTTCCAGCCCCCGATCCTTCAGGGCATCGAGCAACGGCTCGGTGAAGTGAAGACCCGCTGTCGGTGCTGCAACCGCCCCTGGCGGTTTGGCGAAGATGGTTTGATAATCCGTGGTATCGGCGTCATCCGTGCCGCGTCTGGAGGCTATGTAGGGCGGCAGCGGCATGGAACCGTTTACGGCAATCGCATCGTCCAGATGGCTGCCGCTGTAGTCGAAATCCAGTTCGATCTCGCCGCCCTCGCCCTTTTCCTTTACCACGGCGTCCAATGCGCTCCCCTGGCAGGCCGAAGAGCGATCTCCAAAGGCAATCCGGTCTCCCACCTCCAGTTTCCTGGCTGGGCGGCAGAACGCGCGCCAGGACGCCTCGCCAGTCCGTTTGTGAAGTGTCGCTTCAATACGCGGTGTCGTATCGCCCCGGCCGATGCGCATGCCGTTCAGACGCGCGGGTATCACCCTGGTGTCGTTGAAAACCAAAAGGTCGCCCGGCAGCAACATGTCAGGCAAGTCCGCAATCCGTCGATCTGAATATGCAAACGGAGTCGCCGCCTCAACCACAAGCAGACGTGCGGCCTCGCGCGGCTCTACTGGACGCAACGCAACGCGGTCCTGCGGCAGGTCGAAATCAAACAGATCTACACGCAAACTCGGGCCCCCAAAATTCAATCAACAGAACCTGCGAAGGCGCGCCGGATCAAGGAGACGACAAACGGTCAGATGTCGGCTGCAACCCGCATCTGGACAATCTTGTCCGGATTCTGCACCGGCTCTCCCCGTTTGATCTTGTCGATGTTGTCCATGCCGTCAACCACCTGACCCCAAACGGTGTACTGTCCGTCGAGAAAGCCGGAATCCGCAAAACAGATGAAGAACTGACTGTCCGCACTGTCGGGGTTCATTGCACGAGCCATGGAGGCGGTGCCACGCACGTGGGGTTCGCCGGAGAACTCGGCCGCAAGGTTTTTTCCTGAGCCGCCCGAACCGGTTCCCGTGGGATCGCCTGACTGCGCCATGAATCCTTCAATTACCCGGTGAAAGACGATTCCGTCGTAGAAACCCTCGCGCGCCAGTTCCTTGATCCTTGCCACATGGTTGGGCGCAAGATCGGGCCGCATCTCGATCACCACCTGGCCGTGATCGATATCGAGAACAAGCGTGTTCTCGGGATCCTTGGTTTCAATCATTTGAATTTCCTCTTTTTTGAACCTTGAATTGTCCTTATTTCACGTCGGCGGCGACGCGCATCTTGATGATCTTGTCCGGCTGTATTGGCGGTTCACCGCGCTGAAGTTTGTCCACAAACTTCATGCCCTTAACCACTTCGCCCCAAACAGTGTACTTGCCATTCAGGGAATGTCCGTCGCCGAACATGATAAAGAACTGGCTGTTGGCGCTGTTTCTGGATTGACTGCGCGCCATCCCGACAACACCGCGGGTAAACGGCGCAAGGCTGAATTCGGCGCGCAGGTCCTTCAACTTCGAACTGCCTGTTCCCGTGCCGGTGGGATCACCGGTCTGAGCCATGAAACCGTCGATGACGCGATGGAAGACGATACCGTCGTAGAATTTCTGCCGCGTCAGTTTCTTGATCCGCTCTACATGACCCGGCGCAATATCGGGCCTCAATTTGATCACGACCCGGCCATACCTCACGTCGAGGTAAATCGTGTTCTCAGGATCGAGGCTCTGGGCTTTTACATCAACCGTGACCGCCGCAAACAGGCACAACAACGCGACAACGCTACCAGCAAGTCTCTTCATACAAACACTCCTTTTTACATGTCGTTCGAGGGGGTTTAGAGGGCGGACCGGATCTAGTTCCCAAACCGTTCGGCAATCACTTCGGCAACCTCAGATGGAACAAACTCCGTGATATCGCCGCCCATCTTTGCAATCTGTTTCACCAATGACGATGCGATAAAGCGCGTTTCCGGCGATGCTGCAAGAAAAACCGTCTCAATATCGCGTGCCATGGTCCGGTTCATTCCGGCAAGCTGAAGTTCATAGTCAAAATCACTGGCATCGCGCAGACCGCGTATCATGATTCTCGCCGAAGACTTTCGGGCGGCGTCCACAACCAACCCGTCAAAGGTCACGACCGAACCCGCGGCCCCGGCATCGCGGATAACCGGCACAGCGATACGCTCAAGAAGCCCGACGCGTTCCTGTGCCGATAGAAACGGTGTCTTGCCGTGATGCACGCCCACAGCCAGCACCAGTTCGTCAACCATGCGTGCACTGCGGGATATGATATCCAGGTGGCCCTTGGTTATCGGGTCGAAACTGCCGGGATAGAATCCTGTAACTGCCATAATGTCCTGCTTGTCCCGGAGTTCAGGTCCTGCGAGCCAGTGCCAACCACACGCCACCGCCGATCAGGCAAAGCCCACTGACTCTTTCCAGCAATCGGATGCGGGTCAGGGAAAGCCAGTGACTGGCCCTGCCCGCCGCCACCGCGTAGGCACCGTCAAGTGTAGCTCCGACAGCCATGAACGTAAGGCCGAGAACCAGGGTTTGATAAACCGGGTTCCCTGCCGGATCGATAAACTGGGGAATAAAGGCTCCAATGAACAAAAGCGCCTTGGGATTCGACAACATGACCAGCATCCCCTGCCAGAAGAAGGACCGGGTGCCGGGTACATCCGGTTCCTGTGCACCGAGGCGGCCATCGGAGCGCAGCAGCTTGATGCCGAGCCAGATCAGATAAGCCGCACCAAAAATCCGCAACCAATCGAACACCACAGCAAGATTGGCCACGATCACCTGCAGACCGGCCGCCAGAATGAGGAGCATCACGGCAACTCCGGCCTGGCTACCGGCAACATTCATAAGCCCCGCTCTGGTCCCTTGCCGCAGACTGTTGGCAACAATAACGGTCACCATCGGACCAGGAACGATTATGATCGCAACACAGGCGGCCACATAGGCCAGGTAAAGCTCAATGCTGATCATGTCTCATCACCTTCGCCAGGCAGCGGGTTCAGGTCCGCGCGCCCCTCCGGCGCATCGTCACCCCCCGGGTCTTCGGAGACAGGTTGACCGACTGGTCCATTGTCGTCGCCCGGATCAGCATCGCCATCATCATCGCCGTCTTCTTCGGATATGTGCTCCACCGAAACCACCGTCTCGTCGTCTGCCGTATTGAAGATCGTCACACCTTGCGTTGACCGTCCCGCGACCCTGATACCGTTCACCGGACACCGGATAAGCTGGCCGCCGTCGCTCACCAACATGATCTGATCGGCATCTTCTACCGGGAACGACGCAACCAGTTTGCCGTTCCTTTTTGTCACGGCCATGGCAATGATGCCTTTGCCACCGCGCCCGGACACGCGGTATTCGAAAGCGGAAGAACGCTTGCCGTAGCCGTTTTCGGAAACTGTCAGAACAAACTGCTCAAGGGCACCGAGTTCCGCGTAGCGCTCAGGCGTCAGGGACGCTTCTTCATCCTCATCCGCAATATCGTCGTCGGCGTCCAGGTCGACTTCAGTCGAAATGTCTGCGTCTTCACCGTCAATTGCCCGGCGCATGGCACTGGCCTGCTTGAGATAGGCCCGGGCCTCGGGTGGCGTCGTCTCCACATGGCGCAGGATCGTCATCGAAATGATAAGATCTTCGCCGAGTTCCTTGTGGCTGCCGAGCCGGATACCGCGAACACCGGTTGAATCACGGCCGGCAAATACCCGAACGTCGTCAACCCGGAAGCGGATACAGCGTCCGTTCGCCGTGGTCAGCAGCACATCGTTGTCTTCGGTACAGATCTGAACGCCGACAATGCCGTCGCCTTCGTCCAGTTTCATGGCGATCTTGCCGTTGCGGTTGATCCTGATGAAGTCCGACAGATCGTTGCGCCGCACCTTGCCGCTGCGCGTGGCGAACATGACGTGCAACCGGCTCCAGCTGTCCTCGTCCTCGGGCAGCGGCATGATGGTGGTAATTGTTTCGCCCGGATCGAGCGGCAGCAGGTTGATCAGGGCCTTGCCGCGCGATTGCGGGCTCGCCTGGGGCAGGCGCCAGACCTTCATCTTGTAGACCATGCCCGATGACGAAAAGAACAGAACAGGCGAATGGGTGTTGGCGACAAACAGCCTGGTGACGAAATCCTCGTCGCGTGTGGACATGCCCGAGCGGCCCTTGCCGCCGCGGCGCTGGGCGCGGTACATCGACAGCGGCACCCGCTTGATGTACCCCGTGTGGGACACGGTCACGACCATATCCTCACGCTGGATCAGGTCTTCGTCTTCGACCTCGAACTCGGCCTCGATGATCTCGGTGCGTCTTGCGTCAGCAAATTCGTCGCGAACCGCCTGCAACTCTTCCTTGATAATCGCCATGACGCGGGCACGGCTGCGCAGGATATCAAGATAATCTTCGATCTTTGCGCCCAGTTCCTTGAGCTCGTCGCTGATTTCGTCCTGACCGAGAGCCGTCAACCGCTGCAGGCGCAATTCGAGAATGGCGCGCGCCTGAAGTTCCGACAGATAGAAGTTTCCGTCTTCCAGAACCTTGTGCCGAGGGTCGGCAATCAACTGGATCAGGGGTTCCATGTCGCGGGCGGGCCAGGCTCGTTCCATCAATTGCCCCCGCGCCGTCGCCGGATCGGGGGCTGCCCGGATGAGAGCAATCACTTCGTCGATATTGGCGACCGCGATCGCCAGGCCAACCAGAATATGGGCCCTGTCGCGGGCCTTGCCGAGCAGAAACTTGGTCCGGCGCGTGATGACTTCTTCCCGGAAAGCCGTAAAAGCCTTCAAGAGATCCATCAGGTTCATCACCTCGGGCCGGCCGCCCGTCAGGGCGACGATATTGCAGCCAAAGCTCGATTGCAGCTGTGAGAACCGGTAGAGCTGGTTGAGCACCACATCCGCTACGGCATCGCGCTTGAGCTCGACGACCACCCGCATGCCCTGGCGGTCCGACTCGTCGCGTATGTCGCTGATGCCCTCGACACGCTTGTCACGCACCAGTTCGGCAATCTTTTCGATCATCGAGGCCTTGTTGACCTGATAGGGAATCTCGGTGATCACCAGCGCTTCACGGTCCTTGCGAATGGTCTCGACGGTCGCCCGTCCCCGCATGATCACCGAACCGCGTCCCGTGTGGTATGCAGACCTGATCCCAGCGCGGCCGAGAATAAACCCGCCGGTTGGAAAGTCGGGCCCCGGGACAATGTCGATCAACTCCTCGGTCGTGATATCGGGTTTATCTATAAGGGCGATACAGGCATCGACCACTTCGCCAAGATTGTGCGGCGGGATGTTCGTCGCCATGCCGACCGCGATGCCACCGGCACCATTGACCAGAAGATTGGGAAAACGGGCCGGAAGGACGGTCGGTTCGCGTTCGGAATTATCGTAGTTGTCCTGGAAGTTAACGGTGTCTTTGTCGATGTCTTCAAGAAGCCCGTGGGCGGGCTTGCCCATCCGCACTTCCGTGTACCGCATGGCGGCAGGTGGATCGCCGTCGACCGAACCAAAATTGCCCTGTCCATCAATCAGGGGGAGACGCAGGGAAAACGTCTGCGCCATGCGCACGAGCGCGTCATAGATCGACTGGTCGCCGTGAGGGTGATACTTACCGATCACGTCACCGACCACACGGGCCGACTTCCTGTAGGGCTTGTTCCAGTCGTAACCGTTCTCGTGCATGGAGAACAATATGCGTCTGTGAACCGGCTTGAGGCCGTCACGGGCATCGGGCAAGGCGCGACTCACGATCACGCTCATGGCGTAATCGAGATAGCTGCGTTTCATCTCATCTTCGATCGAAATCGGCGCAACGTCAAACCCTGGATCGTCGCCGTCGGGTCCGGTCAATGTGTTGTCTGTATCCGACAAACTTCTTCTTTCTTCCTGACGAGGGGAACCACAGATTCAGGTGCTGAGCGGGATGAGGATTTGATGCGGAAAAACACCAATGAAACCAGATTGATCGAACCCTGATTCGCTATTCTCACACTTTATCAACTTGTGCGATAAAGAACAACGCAGCAGGGGTCATTATTTACCGGAATTTCAAGGAAAAACCGCCAATTTCGAAGGAACGAACCCTGGCCTAGCGGGGGATCGTCGCTGTCGCTTCCATTCCACCATAATTGTGGACTTTGTCATGCGCCCGCAAGGTCACCGATTCAACTGAATCCGGGATGCGCACGTTGCCCAGACTGCGCGTGAAAGGCTGCTCGTTTTCGTGAGGATGATGGAGAATTCGGGTGCCCAGCACGGCGCCGTCCGGTCCGACCACATCCCATTTGTCTGCATAGTGATCCCAGCCCGTGTCGTCATGGCGGACACGTACTGAAAAATGGTACTGGCCCTCGCCGGTTTTTCGGACGTCCACGCCGACCACATCGGCTTTTCCGGCACTGGCCTGTTCCATGATCGTTGCCGACATTCCAACCACGGCCAGAATACTGACTAACGATCTTGTAGTAATATCTGTCAGGGACATCTATGAACTCCTATGGCGGACCGGCGCGGTTTAACCTATCCTCACGCTCAATACCTACACCATTTCCACTGACAAACGAACACACCTGAACTATGGCATCGCATTCCTCCAAGAAAGTCATATACGCAGCCCTTGCCGGAAACGGCCTGATCGCCGTGACGAAGTTTGCAGCCTCAGCCTATACCGGATCCTCGGCGATGTTGAGCGAGGCCATACACTCGTTGGTCGACACTGGAAACCAGGGCCTGCTTCTCTATGGCCTGAAACGGTCGGCCCGGGAGCCAGACAACACCCATCCGTTCGGATACGGCCGTGAACTTTATTTCTGGAGTTTCGTGGTTGCGATCCTGATATTCGCCCTTGGCGCGGGAATTTCAATTTATGAGGGCATCCACAAGGTATTGCACCCGGAAATCGTGTCGAACCCTATTGTCAATTACGTCGTTCTGGTGGCGTCGATGGCGTTCGAGTCTGTTCCCCTCACGATTGCGGTAAAGGAGTTCAACAAAATTCGGGGCAGCATGGGTTACATCGAAGCAATCCAGAAGAGTAAGGATCCGGCGGTTTTCACTGTTCTGTTTGAAGACGTTGCCGCCATGCTCGGCCTTGTTGTCGCCTTTGCCGGCTTATTGATCGCGCAATATATGGGTCTGGCCTGGATGGACGGTGCCGCTTCCATAGCCATCGGGTTGATTCTGGCGGCAACGGCTGCCCTGCTGGCGTACGAGACCAAAGGCCTGCTGATCGGAGAAGCTGCCGACGAGACACTTCGGGATGGTGTCAGGGAAATCGTTGGCCAGGCCGATGGCGTTCGGGTCATCAACGAAATGCGCACCATGCATATGGGCGCAGACGACGTCTTGCTGGCCCTCAGCCTCGATTTCAGGGACGGCCTGACCGTCGGCCGGGTCGAAGACACCATTTATGTCCTTGAAATGGCCATCAAGTCGAGATTCCCGGAGGTCAAGAGGCTGTTCATCGAGGTTCAGTCAAAGGAACATCACGACGAGGTTGCCGCTGCAGAAGCGATGCGTGCCGACGAGGCAGTCGGCAGCTGAAGCAAGTCACGATTTGCCGGGTTCATTCCTGAAGCGGATCCGCAGTGTAAGACCAAAACGGTGACATCACCTCCTGTTTCACTGTCGTCCTCGTGCGCCGACACGAGGACCTACTGCTTTGCAATTCAGGAGATGTACGTGTCAGCCACGTACATGACAGTTACTGAGGGAATCCAGCATCCTTGAAACAATGTTGATGAACACTATCAATCGCGAAGCACTTAAGGTGTCTGGTCCTTACCGCGATGCCCGGCGGATCTTCATTTTCACCTTGCCGCTTTTCTTGAGCGTCACGAACCAGTTGCCACGCTTGACCACCGGCTTGCATTTGGTCTTGCCGCTGCCCCACACCGTCCAGGCCACACACAGCTTGTTGCCGACGATACTCCACCGGCCCTGATCGTGCTTGCCTTCGGCAATGCCGCGCAGGCGACCATTGGCGTTCGCCTTTATGTGGACCGGGGTCTTGCCATAGGTCCCAACGTAGGTTCCGGGAAACATGGCACGTATCTGGGATGCCGAGAGCGTCTTGCCGGCACCGGCCTGTACCTGTGAGAGGCCTGCAATCACAGCCATCATGCTGCACAATAGTAACATCGGCTTAGGCATCGTTGGATGGCTCCCTTTTTGTATAAGAGCCATATAGTGCCTCTATCGGGATTTTTAATGTCTGGCCGGAGGAAAATTATGGATCCAACCGGTCAACAGTGCCCCATTCCTTCCCCTCACAGCGTCGGCTAAAACGGCACCTCGTCGTCGAGGTCGGCATTGAAATCCCCGCCGCTGGGCTTGTCCAGAGGACCAGATCCGCCGAAATTTCCCGACGATCCGTAATCACCGCCGCTATCGCCCATGCCGCCGCCACTGGCGCGGGAATCGAGCATCGTGAGTGTGGAATTGAACCCCTGCAGGACAACCTCGGTCGAATAGCGCTCCTGGCCCTGCTGATCCTCCCATTTGCGGGTCTGCAACTGGCCTTCGAGATAGACCTTTGATCCCTTTTTCAGATACTGTTCCGCGATCCGGCACAGCCCCTCGCTGAAAATCACCACGCGATGCCATTCGGTGCGTTCGCGCCGTTCGCCGGAATTTTTGTCTCGCCAGCTTTCCGACGTCGCAATTCTCAGATTCGCGATCGGCCGTCCGTCCTGCGTCTTGCGGATTTCCGGATCGGCGCCAAGATTACCGACCAGAATGACCTTGTTTACGCTTCCCGCCATGTCTTTATCCTTCTCAAGAGCTCTCTACCTGATTTCGGCCTGAATTTCGTTCAACCTATCGGCTGCCACCGCTAGGTGCCAGCAAGCCGCCATTTTATCCACAACTGCAACGGTGAAAAACAGCCGACAAAAACATTTGTTCTTTGTTTGTTCTTATCATGGAATCATATATGCTGCAACCAGGTGTCAGGAGAACGCACTAATCTTTGTAAATCCCGCCTGCCCCGTCTGTGGGAAAGCAAACGTATGTCGTTGCCGTTCGCGTCGACCGCCCTATTATCTTTTAGGAATTGTCGGGCCAAAAACACGGCTGAGCGCCTCTGAAAAAGGCTAGATTATTGGTATAAGGCCAGAGAGATGTTGAAAAAGATCAGTACACAAGAGGCACCGCCGCCGTTCAGCGCCTATGCCCAGGGCATAGAAGTCCCGGCCGGCGCCCGCACGCTCCACGTGTCGGGCCAGGTCGGCGTGACACCGGATGGCGTCCTGGCGGACGGCGAAGAAGCCCAGCATGAACAGACCTGGCGCAACATCCTGGCCATACTGGCGGCCGGCGGCATGACTGCCCATGATATCGTGAGCATTACCGGTTTCATCACCCAGACGTCCGGTGTGCCGTTGTTCCGCCAGGTCCGCGACCGTATGCTGGACGGTGCTGAAACCGCATCGACCCTGGTTCACGTCTCCGGACTTGCCGATCCGTCATGGCTTGTGGAAATCGCCGTCATTGCCGCCAAGGTGGATCACACAGGCAAGGGCGACTGATGGCAGCGCTCAAGACCATATCCGTACGCGGGGCCCGGGAACACAATCTCAAGAATATTTCCGTCGACATTCCGCGCGACCAGCTCATCGTCATCACCGGCCTGTCGGGATCGGGCAAATCGTCTCTCGCTTTCGACACGATCTACGCCGAAGGCCAGCGCCGTTACGTGGAATCGCTTTCCGCCTACGCCCGCCAGTTCCTGGAAATGATGCAGAAGCCCGACGTCGACCAGATCGATGGCTTGTCTCCCGCCATTTCCATCGAACAGAAGACCACATCGCGCAACCCGCGTTCGACGGTTGGCACGGTCACTGAAATTTACGACTACATGCGCCTTCTGTACGCGCGCGTCGGCGTCCCCTATTCGCCGGCAACAGGACTGCCGATCGAAAGCCAGACGGTGACCCAGATGGTCGACCGGGTGATGACGCTTGAGGAGGACACCCGCTTGTATCTCCTGGCGCCGATCGTGCGCGGCCGCAAGGGCGAGTACCGCAAGGAGTTTGCCGACCTGATGAAACGCGGCTTCCAGCGCGTCAAGGTCGACGGCACGTTCCACGAAATCGAGGACGTGCCCGCCCTCAACAAGAAGCTCAAACACGATATCGACGTGGTGGTCGACCGGATCGTCGTGCGCGACGATTTGGGCAACCGCCTCGCCGACAGCATGGAGACAGCCCTCGAGCTGGCAGACGGTATCGCCGTCGCCGAGTACGCTGACAAGACCGACGACAAGGGCGATCCGGAGCGCATCATCTTTTCGTCACGCTTTGCCTGCCCGGTGTCTGGGTTCACGATCGACGAAATCGAGCCCCGCCTGTTTTCCTTCAACAATCCCTTCGGCGCATGCCCTGCCTGTGATGGCCTGGGCACACAGCACATGATCGACGAGGATCTTGTGGTCCCCGACAAGACCCTGAACCTGCGTCAGGGCGTCATTGCACCATGGTCGAAATCGACCTCGCCCTATTACACCCAGACGCTGGATGCCCTCGCCCGGCATTTTGAATTCTCCATGACCGACGCCTGGAGCACGCTTCCCGAGAAAGGCCGCCAGGTCATCCTGTACGGCACCGGCAAGGAAAAAGTCTCCTTCACTTATGACGACGGCCTGCGCTCGTTTGAAACCACCAAGACTTTCGAAGGTGTCATCCCCAATCTGGAGCGGCGCTGGCGGGAAACCGATTCTGCCTGGGCACGTGAGGAAATTGAGAAGTTCCAGACCCTGATGCCGTGCGAGCGCTGTTCCGGCCACCGCCTGAAACCGGAAGCCCTGGCCGTCAAGATCGACGCCCTGCACATCAGCGAAGTCGCCACCATGTCGATCCGCGAGGCCAACGACTGGTTTGGCAGCCTCGAGAGGAAGCTGACCAACAAACAAAACGAGATTGCCGAACGCATCCTCAAGGAAATCCGCGAACGTTTGCGTTTCCTGAATGATGTCGGTCTGGAATACCTGACCATGTCGCGCACGTCAGGCACCCTGTCGGGCGGCGAGTCCCAGCGCATTCGCCTGGCAAGCCAGATCGGGTCAGGACTGACCGGCGTGCTCTACGTCCTGGACGAGCCCTCCATCGGCCTGCATCAGCGCGACAATGCCCGCCTGCTCGACACGCTCAAGCATCTGCGCGACCTGGGCAACACGGTGATCGTCGTCGAACACGACGAGGACGCCATCCATTGCGCCGATCACGTGATTGACATCGGCCCCTACGCCGGTGTTCACGGCGGCAAAGTTGTGGCCGAAGGCACGCCGCAGCAGATCATGCAGTCAAGCGAAAGCCTGACCGGCCAGTATCTGACCGGATTCAAGCAGATCCCAATCCCGGCGCAACGCCGGCGGCCCAAGAAAGCCAAAAGTCTGAAAGTGTTTGGCGCCCGGTCGAACAACCTGAAGAACATCGATGCCCAGATCCCCCTCGGGGTCTTCGCCTGCGTCACGGGCGTCTCGGGCGGTGGCAAGTCGACACTGCTGATCGACACGCTCTACAAGGCCGCGGCCCGCAAGCTCAACAACGCCCGCCACAATCCCGGCCAGCACGACCGCATCGAAGGCTTCGAGCATCTCGACAAGATCATCGACATCGACCAGTCGCCGATCGGCCGCACGCCGCGCTCGAACCCGGCGACCTATACCGGTGCCTTCACGCCGATTCGCGACTGGTTCACCGGCCTGCCGGAGGCGCGTGCCCGCGGTTACAAGCCGGGGCGGTTTTCGTTCAACGTCAAGGGCGGGCGCTGCGAGGCCTGCCAGGGCGACGGTGTCATCAAGATCGAGATGCACTTCCTGCCCGATGTCTATGTCACCTGCGATACCTGCCATGGCCAGCGCTATAACCGCGAAACCCTGGAAGTGAAGTTCAAGGACAAGTCGATCGCCGACGTCCTCGACATGACGGTCGACACCGGTGCCGAGTTTTTTAAGGCGGTGCCGTCGGTGCGCGAAAAACTCGAAACCCTTCAGCGTGTCGGCCTCGGCTACATCAAGGTCGGCCAGCAGGCCACCACCCTGTCGGGCGGCGAAGCCCAAAGGGTCAAGCTTGCCAAGGAACTGTCACGCCGCGCCACCGGCCGCACACTCTACATCCTGGACGAGCCGACGACGGGCCTGCATTTCCACGATGTCGCAAAACTCCTGGAAGTGCTGCACGAACTGGTCGACCAGGGCAACACCGTGGTCGTGATCGAACACAACCTCGAAGTCATCAAGACCGCCGACTGGATCATCGATCTGGGCCCGGAAGGCGGCGATGGCGGCGGCGAGATCGTTGCCGCCGGTACACCGGAAGACGTGGCCGATGTCGAGCGCAGTTACACCGGCCAGTATCTGCGTCCGATATTGAAACCGAAGAAACGTCTGTCTGCTTAGGCGCAATTACCCGAAGTATTATGAGCATAACGACTTAAACCGGGAACCGGTCATTGAATTATCCACGCGGTTGGATACTCTCTGCTGTATCAACTGTGCAAGGTGATACATGGGCTGGGTCGGGAAACTTTTTGACATTGGATTTGGCGGCCTGCCAAAGGCGGCTGTGGCTCTCTGTCCGGATCATCTGAAACGCCAGTGGCGCGAACGACTTAACGATCACAATCCTTTCAAAACCATCTCAGCCAATCATGATCTGGTCCGCGCCACCCGTCTGGCCTGGATTGAGGCCGCCCAGGAGGTGCTTGCAAAGTCTCGTCAGACGGCAGCACAGATCGAATGGCAATCAAGCGCGGCGACCATCCAGACCTTTGACGAGCTCATCGCCAAAATGCTCGTCGTCGTTCGTGATCACGCCCTTGACCGCCGAACTGCCCCTGGTCCATCGCCGATCGATGCCCACATGGAGGACATCATTGCCGGTGTGCCCGAGTTTGTTTCAACCGGAAGCCAGGAAAACAGCGGTCGATCAGTCACAGGTGGGTTCACGGAAACGCTTGCAGCGTTGAGCGGTTGGTCAATTCTGGAGGTTCCGCCAGTTTTTGGACAGACCGCCAGAGCAGGACTGGCGCCCCGCGGTGGTGGCACACCGCGACCGTTTGGCGAATTGGTCTTCGCGTCCTTTGCCGAACTGATCAAGGACCCGAAGAAGTATCCGCAGGCGCGGGAAGCCTTTTACATCGCCATGGACACGCTGGGACGTGATATCGGCACAGCGACATTAACCGCAGTGCAAGGCCTTGATGCAAAACTCGACGACGCCATTGCAGGGCTGGACGGTCTCGATGTCCTACGGACCGGTGCATTGAATTATCTGGACTTGTTGCCGGGGATGGCAGCAACAATCGATGCAACCCACGATAAGATAACGACACTGAAGATCGAAGGTGCGCGCCAGCACGAAGAAATCCTCGCAGCCGTCGCCCGCGAAAAGGGCATTGATCCCGAACACCTGCGACCGATCCTTGAGCGCCTCGGCCATACCGATACGCCTGCGTCCGATATTCCCCGGATGTTGAGCCACGCGGTGGACGACTTGATCTCGCGAGCTGGTTCGCCGACGGTGATCCACAACGACGGTCCGGCGATGGACGAAGCGATAAGAACCGCCCGGTCAAAACTGGCGACAGCGGACACGGTGGGAGCCATCGCGGTCCTCGATGCCGCACTCGACGACGACAGTGCATTTGTTCGGGCCCTTGAAGCCGAGGAAGAAGCCCACAAGAACCGGGTGCAACTTGGACGGGCCCGGGCTCGCGGTTTCTTCGAAAAAGCCTTTGTTCAACTCACCTCTTTCGATCATGACGGTGCCATCGAAAGCATGGAACAAGGGCTCCAGCTTGATCCCGACAATTTCTGGCGTTGGATTGAACTGGGGGACGAGTTCCTGACCATCGGCAACACACCAAACGCCCTGGACTCTTACAATACGGCACGCGATGCGGCCCATCGGACGGGCGACGAGCGCGATCTGTCGGTGTCCTACGAGAGGATTGGCGACGTTGAAGTCGCCCAGGGCGATCTCGAGGCCGCGCTCAAGAGTTTTCAGGAAGGCATTGCCATCAGGGAACGGCTGGCGGCGAGCGATGCCGGAAACGCCGGCTGGCAACGCGATCTGTCGGCATCCTACGTGAAGATTGGCGACGTTGAGGTCGCCCTGGGCAATATCGAGGTCGCGCTCAAGAGTTTTCAGGAAGGCCTTGCCATTGCCGAACGGCTGGCGGCGAGCGATGCCGAAAACGCCGGCTGGCAACGTGATCTGTCGGTGTCCTACGAGAGGATAGGGAATCTCGAAGAAACGCGAGGCAACATTGCCGCCGCTATTTCGGCGTATGAACGAAGTCTGCCGGCGGCTCAGTCGCTTGCCGACCGGTTTCCTGACCACAGACAGTTTCAGAACGATATCCTCATTACCAATCGGCGCCTGACGGAACTTCGCGCCCGATTGAAGTAGCGGAAACCGGCCTTGGACGAATTCCAACACAGCCGTCACACACAGTTTTTCATCAAAAGGCGTTCGCGACAGTTTATATCTAACCGATGAAGGACGACGCCTTACACCCACCAAACGTCAATCAGTCGTTTGAAGACGCCCGCGCCTGGATAATCGACTGGATAACGACGCACGCCTGGAAGATTGCAAGCCCGCGGCAGCTCACAAGTCAGATGTGCGCGCATCTGTGTGAGGCCGGTGTGCCGTTGGAAACCTTCAATGCCTTCATCCTGATGCTGCACCCGGAATATTTCGGCGTCGTTCATCGCTGGCAGGCGTCGACCGGCGAAGTCACGACCGCCATGGGCACCAATCAGATGCTCGAGAGCGACCTAGTGCGTCTCAGTCCAATTCAGGATATCCGGGACGGAGCCTGGGGCTTCCGCTGGCCCATCGGCCGCGTTGGTCGGCACCCCAGCTATCCCGTAATCAATGAGTACGCCGATGCCGGCGCCACCGACTATGTGGCAATGCGGTTGCCGTTCCAGGACGGGTCGCCGCAAACGATCACCTTCACGACCAAGCGCACAGGCGGCTTCACCACCGCAGAACTGTGCCTTGTGGACAGCCTTCTTTTCTACATGGCGCGGATGACGGAGGTCCAGTCGAACAACTATCTGTGCCGGGTGCTGCTCGACACCTATGTGGGCCATCGGACGGGCGCGGAGATCCTGAAAGGGTCGATCACGCGCGGCAGCGGCAAGACCATCAGCGCCGTCATTCTCATGACCGACCTTCACGATTTCACCGCCGTCAGCGAGCGCCTGTCGGGCGACAAGCTGATTGGCTATCTGAACAGGTAT
>JAJFHD010000056.1 GCA_021775805.1 Alphaproteobacteria bacterium
CCGTTGAGCAGGTAATACTGGTTCAGGTTCTTGTTTGAGGTCTTGTCGCGCGAATGGGACATCCTGAAATCGAATGAGTACCGCGTGACACCGCTGCTGTTGATGGGAGAGCCGTGAATTTCCGTCGACGAAAACACGACGCATTCTCGGTCGCCGACATCAACATTTTCTGAATCCTTCAGAAGCCTGCCTTCGAGCTCGGCTGTGTATTCGGCAAACAAATGCGGTTCGGCGAAGGCTTCTTCCCTGCCCGGCTTCAGGAAGGCGAACGAATTGTGTTGGCTTACCCCATGGAGCGGCACCCATACGGTCTTGGACCTGAGCCCGTGACCGTAGAGATAGTCCGTGTGGAATGACGTTCCATGCTGATTGGGAAGGAAGATTCTAGGTGTCGGGGCAATCTGCAGACACACATCATCGCCGCCTTCAAAAAACTCTTCGCGGATCTCCAGAGCCAGGGCGTGCCATAGGCTCACAAAAGTCTCGGTTTCAAGGAAACTGAAGATTTCCTCTCTGGTCAGTGACCGTCCGTCATCCAATGCCGCAGAGAAAGCACTCTCAAACCCGCGCTTGATTTCCCCAATGGCAGAACTCTCATATTTGCGCATAGTAACGTGTTCCATGAATTCCAGAGTGGTGATCAGCCAAATTCACGTAATCGTTCTTGACCGGGACTTCAAATTCCGCAGAACGAACTAAATCCCAGTTCGTTTGAATCTGTTTTACAACAAAGGCTTACCCGGTTCGAAGGCAGACTCAAACTGGTCCGCAGTCTATCTCCGCCAGACGGGAATTTGAAGCCTCATAGACCGTATCTGGTCCTTATTGAAACATTTGATGGAGTCAAATCAGCTCATTCGCCAAGGCGCGAAGCGCTGGGCGATGTGGAACATCGGTCAAGCTTCGCAACGTCGGCGATGGGCTGATTTGGCCCACCGAAGGCCGGATTTTCGCGACCGCTGGACAGCGTTGCGGTCTGCTTGTGGTCAACCAGACCACGGCGCAAACCGCGCCTTGCCAGCAGACGCGAAATTTCGGTCAAATGATCCAATAAGGACCAGATACGGTCTAAGACCGTATCTATGCAGTGACGGCTAACCCAGTGCAAGCCAGTTATCGGGGTACAAATCATAACTGCTGTGCTTGAAGAGATAGTCGCGGGAAAACCATCGCCTTGGCGCAATAACGCATTTTCCAGGCTGTGGATTGAGCCAGCCCCCCCACCAGCTGAACGAGCTGTTTGCCAGTACATGATGGTCACACGACGCCATGAGGCACAAGTCGTCGGCGGGTTTTGCCGGATCGCCGTCGATGACAAGCCTGTCTTTGGCAAACGACAGCATGTCGGCGGCGAAATCAGGCTCATCTGAAAATATGACGCATGTGGCTCCGGGACAGGCGTTCAGCAAATGCCGCACAGCCCTTTGGTAGTACTCCGGAGTGCATGACCCCGCGGTCTTGCCGGCCGACTTGCCGGTCACGTAGTCACCGCGGCGGACATGAACCGAAATCGTCGTGGTCAGCCCGGCAATCTTGGCTTTCTTCTTCAGGAAGTCCGGGGATGGTTCCGCAGGCCGTGCAAACATCGAACGAAGATCTTCGGCGAATTCGACGAAGTAACGTTCGGATTGCCAGTAGCCGTCAAGCAGGACCGGCGGCTGCAACTGCAGCACTTCCGGCGCGAAGTGGAAATGCGGTTCAACAATATGCCCCTTGCGCAGGAAGGTCTGCCGTTTGGCCAGTTTCCTGCCGAGGGCTCTGCGCCAGTTCTGATCGAGAGCGAAATGTTCAACATCCGATGCCGATGCCAGCGGAACATCGAGGCCAAAGGCCCCCAGCTCATACTCGCGTATCGGATCACGGCGGCAGTATTCGATCTCGAGTTTCAAGGGACACCCGGTGCGACGGGCCAAAGCATACGCCGTCGCAAACTGAAAGAGCTGGTTCCCGAGTCCGCCCTTTAGCCTGACAAAGACCACACGCTCAGGCATGGCAACATTCCCTCTCGCTAAACCTCACCGGGGCATCGCGCCGCTACCCTAGAACCACCGCCCGGCCTTGTGGTCAAAAACGATATGGCCCGGGTCCCGTTTGCGCCCGGTCCGGAGCCACCGGAACTTCAACGCATCGTGGGACGCAAGCATTTTCTCGCCAAGCGTCGGCACACGTGCGATCGAGCGCAGTTCGGTGTCATAGACATCCCGGTACTTGTCAGACAGCTGTCCGGGCACCTTTCGAAAGCAGCCGAGCATGGAGGCTACAATCCTCAGGTCTTCGGCACCGGCGAAACAATGCCAGAGGTAGAAATCCCCGGCCAGCCGAAGCGACCGCAGGCGGTCAAGGTCGACAAGTTTGTTGAGGCCGGCGCTCCAGAAGGTCGACTCCTGCTGCACAACCGGCAACCGCGTGCCGTAAAAACCGTTCTCGAAAAACACGCGGCGGTAGCGATAGGGTATGCGGATATCGGTGATTTCTCCCGCGACATTGCAGACCGTCTGAAATCCTGTCAGCCAGCGTGCAAGACCGGCTTCAAAAACAGCCGCGACGACGCCGAAGCATTGAGGATGATGGAAGTCGCCAGCGTTTATGTAACAGCATACATCTCCCGTGGCCCGCTCGAGGCCTTTGGACAGCGCATCATAGACACCCTCGTCGGGCTCGCTGACCAGTTCGATCATCAAATCGTCCGTGGCGTGTTCCTCGATAAAGCCGCGTACAATCTCGACGGTCGAATCCGTTGATGCCCCATCCGCCACAATATACTGCAGCTTCGCGCTGCCGTCGCGAAAGCAGGATTGGGTGAGCACACTTTGCATTGTTCCCGCAATCCAGAGTTCGGCATTGAAACACGGCGTTATGACGGTGAATGTGGTCATGATGTGGAGACCGGAATTGAACCGGGAAGGCTTTTGGCGAGACAGCCCCCGGTCCGGTCGCTACGGCCAAACATGTTGACATAGTCCGTCACGCCGCCACAATCCGCGCTCTTCAAGCCACGGCCCTCTCTATCTCTCGGCAGTTGATCTTGTGATTTGATATCTCGAGAATTAGATCGGCTGCATCGAGCCAGGCCGCGCGATGGGTGATCGAGATGATGGTGCGCGTACTTGCGAGGGCGTGTATCTGTCTGCAGATTTCAACTTCCGTTTGCGGGTCGAGCGCGCTTGTGACTTCATCCAGTATGATCAGTTGCGGGTTGTGCACCAAGGCCCGGGCAAGCGAAATCCGCTGACGTTGTCCGCCGGAAAGTTTCAGCCCCTGTTCGCCGATCTCGGTGTGGATACCGTGGTCGAGCTCCTCGACGAACTCGACCGCATTTGCGATGCGTAGCGCCTCCCAGACTTCCTCATCGGTGAACTCGGGATCCCCCAAGGTGATGTTCAGTTTTATCGTGCCGTTGTGCAGGATGAGTTCCTGGGGCACATAACCCACAAGGCTGCGCCAGCGGCGAAGGTCAATCCGGTCCAGGGGCACGCCATCGACGAGAACATGGCCGTTATCGGGCTTATAGAGACCGAGAATCAGGTCGGTCAGTGTTGTCTTGCCCTGTCCGGACGGCCCATGGATCACACTGAGCTTGTTCGCCGGTATCGCCGCCGAGGCCTGGCTGAGTATTGTCTTGCTCCCGAAAGAAAAGTCGATGCCATCCATGGTTATTCCCTTGTCCAGCGTGGGAATTTGTACGCCTGTGGTAACCTCTTGGGCCGCCTCCGCTTCACGGATGATTTCGCGAATGCGCCAGAAAGACACCTCCTGTTTGGCCACGTTCTGCGACATGCGCTGAACCTTGCCGACACTCTTGGTGATATGAAGCATCAAACCGCCAATCACGCCAAGTTCGAGAATTGACACGTGCCAGTACGTTACCGCGACGTACAGGCCGGCACCAATGGCCAGGGTTTCGAGCAGGCCCTGAAGGTTCATGAGACCCTGGCTCGATATGACGGTTCGGCGAATGAGCTTGCGCAAGCGTTTTATGGTGCGGTTGAACACCACATGGACGTGGTCCTGCCGGGCCATCGCCTTGAGCGGCTTGATGCTGCCAAAAGTGTCCGTAAGGTTGATGTTCAGCAGTTGAGAGGTCAGCACCTGCTTGCGGCCGGCCTTGCGCGCTATTCCGACAAGGAAATGCAACGCACTCACGATCAGAAGGCCCGCTCCCAGGGCGACCAGAGCAAGCTTGCCCGATATGACAACGATGACACTGAGATAAACCAACGTTCTCATGGATACTTCAATGAAACGAGCCGACTGCAGAAACGAGTCGGCGGCGCCCGAAGCGAACGAACTGACGGCGTATGTGAGCTGGCCAAGCGGTTCCTTGGTGAAATAGGCCCACTTGGCCTTCAAGAAACCATCGATCAGACGGCGCCGGTAGCTTGTTGCCAGGTCGGCAATTGTGTAACCGACGAAGCTCATGGCAAAAAATGTCAGGAACTCCCGCGCCACAAGCCCCGAAATCATGACGATCAGCAAACTGGTGAACGAGATCGGCAACCCCATCGAGGCGAGAAAATCGATCATCTGGTTGGCAAATTCAGGACGTGAGCCGAGATCATCTCCGGTGCTCACGGCCAATACCGGAAGAATGGTCGCTAGCCCGAAACCTTCGGCAAGCCCCGCGGCCAGCAGGCACACAAGAATCAGGGCCTGGCGCCACCGCGATGCATCAGATTGAAAAAAGATCTTGAATGCTGTCATGTCTAACCGGGCTTCATCATACGTATGCATTCACCATGCGCTGAAGACTGAAATCAGCCAATTTCATGCCAGTGGCATTTCCCAAACCATCGTCGCGCGGGTATTAGCAGCATCACCGGTATTTGGCCACCCCGGTCAAGCCTGCTCCTCGGCATACAGTTCCTTTTTCGACAACTTGCCAACTGGCGTTTTCGGCAGCGCATCGCGTAGTTCCATAGCGCGGACCATCTCGTGACGGCCAAGACGCTCGTCGAGGAACCCCTGCAGTTGTTCGATCGTCATCGCCGGTGCGCCGGCTTTCAGTTTGATGAATGCCTTGGGACTCTGACCGCGTTTGGCATCAGCAACGCCGATAACAATGACCTCCTCGACATCGGGGTGCTGATAAATCGCTTCCTCGATATTGCGCGGATAGACATTGAATCCGGAACACAAGATCATGTCCTTGATCCTGTCGATCAGAAACACGAAGCCGTCTTCGTCGATATAGCCGCTGTCGCCACTGCGGAAAAAGCCGTCTGCGTTGAAGGCTTCAGCGGTTGCGTCGGGACGCTGCCAGTATCCTTTCATGACATTGGGACCCTTGATGCAAATCTCGCCCTTCTCGCCGGTTGCCAAAGGCGTGGTCGAGGTTTCGGCATCGTAAATGCACATTTCGACCCGAGGCAGCGGCACACCGCAACTGCCCTCCTTGTAGGTTCCATAGAGCGGCGTTCCGGTGCCTGCCGGACTGGTTTCGGTCATGCCCCAGCCCTCACAGATCCGCGTCCCGGTCAGGGCCTCGAATTGTTTCAGGGTATCAAGCGGCAGAGGCGCGCCCCCTGACATGCAGTTGTGCAGCGACGACAGGTCAAACCGGCTTACTTCGTCATGGTTGATAATCGCCGAATACATCGCCGGTACTCCGGGAAAAATCGTCGGTTTCTTGGCGTCGATATCCTTCAGGACCGCATCGATTTCAAATCTGGGGTGGAGAATGAGTTTTGAACCGGTCGCCACGGCCAGGAACATGTTTACTTGCAGGGCAAAAATGTGAAACAGCGGAAGAACCGCCAGAAAAACGTCACTGCCACGCTGAAGCGAGGGTCTGGTGCCGCTGGAGAACGCCAGATACTGGGAACAGGCAGCGACCAGATTGAGATGGGTCAGCATCGCCCCCTTGGCAATCCCGGTGGTGCCGCCGGTATACTGCAACACGGCAACCTCGTCAGCGGGCTTCGCGACAGTGTGCTTCTCGTAGGTGCCGTCATTGTCGATCAGAGCGCTGAAACGGACGTGGTTTTCGTCCTGAGGGACTCGTGCAATCTGCGATCTCTTCAGCAGCGGAAACAGAAGGTTCTTCGGAAACGGAAGCATTTCCTGCAAGGTTCCAACCACCAGCTTGTCGACATCGGTTTCTGCGAAGACACGGGCGATAGTCGGAAATAGTGCTTCAAGATCCAGCGTGACGATAATTTCCGATCCGCTGTCACGTGCCTTGTGAATTAGCTCCATTACCGAATCGAGCGGCGAATAGTTCACGACAATGCCGCCGGCCTTGAGGACGCCGAAAAACGAAATAATGAAATGAGGCGTGTTGGGCAGGAACAGGCCGACGCGCGTGCCCTCGCCGACACCAAGTTTCTGGAACCCAAGCGCCGCGCAATCGACCAGCCGGGAGAGCTCCCGGTAGGTCAGGCTTTTTCCCATGAAGTCGATCGCCGCATGATCGGGATAAAGGGCAACCGCCTCGTCAAGGACGGCAAATGCCGGCTTGTCTTCGATGTTTATGTCCCACACCACGCCTTCGGGATAGGACGATTCCCAGGTTCGTTTGCTCATGACATCATTGTAACGGTTGTTGCTCCAGCTCACACCCGAATAATAGACCACTATCCGCCATAGGGGACTCTATTTGAACAGGCGGGGCTCAGGGTACGCCATTTTCCCGCCACTCCTTTCCGAGGCCGGGCCGTGTCATCGACCGAGGCATTGGGTCTGTCCTGTTGCACACGGGCCACGTTCGTCCGGCGGGTCCGCCAAACCCGGCAACCCGACAAGCACGGGCCCGACTCGCCACAATTGCCGATGTGCACCGAATCGTTTGATTCGAATAATGCCGCGAATCAGTACCTTAACATTCGCCAGCCACACTATTTTCGAAGTATCGCCCCGATCCCGTCCTATCGACGCCACAAATTGGGCCTATTCTCCCTCAGCTAAATTGATGTTTTAAAAAGCATTTTCGAATGTCGTGTCAATTTGGCCACGCGAATTGGGGAAGTCAGAGTATAGCAGGAGGACGCATGCCGATGCTGCGTATCGCAATCGCCGTTTTGTCGACGGTCTTGATGATTTCAGTGAGTTGGGCTCAGCAAACAAACAGCCCGCAATCTGCCAAGGCCAACAGTGGAACGGTCGGAATCATATCGGGCGGCACATCGGGCACCTATATCAGGATAGCCTCCGATCTTGCTTCCGCACTCAATGACGGCGATCAGCTTCGCGTCCTGCCGATTGTCGGCAAGGGGTCATTGCAGAACATCAACGACGTGCTTTATCTCAAGGGGATTGACGTGGGAATCGTCCAGTCCGATGTCCTTGAGTACCTCAAGCGGGACCCCGCTTATAAGGGTATTGAGAACAGAATTCGGTATATCGCAAAACTCTACAATGAAGAGTTTCACCTGGTCGGCAACGAAAACATCCGCACTATCCAGGATCTTGCCGGCAAACGCGTGAACTTTGGCAACAAGGGAAGCGGCACCTACATTACGGCTTCAACCGTGTTCAAGGCCCTCGGCGTGTCCGTCACGCCGACTGCATTCAGCCAGGCGGTTGCCCTGGAAAAGGTTCGCACCGGAGAAGTTGACGCCCTGGTCTACGTCGCCGGCAAACCCGCCAGGGCTTTCGTGGACATCAAACCCGAGGACGGCCTGCGCCTGGTGCGGGTCGATTATGCGGGACCGCTTCGCAAGACCTATCTGCCGTCGGTCTTCAGCGATGACGATTATCCCGGGCTGGTCCCGCCCGGCAAGCAGATCAACACTGTCGCCGTCGGCGCGGTCATGGCCGTCTTCAACTGGAAGGACGACTCGCTGCGGTACCGGAAAGTCTCACGCTTCGTGAATACGTTCTTCTCCCAGTTCGAACGGCTGCAAAAGGCACCCAGACACAAGAAGTGGCAGGAGATCAACCTGTCCGCTGAGTTGCCCGGCTGGGTCCGGTTCAGCGCTGCCAAAAAGTGGCTGGCGAAAAACGGACCGGTCACAGCAGCCGATTTGGTCAGTTCCTTCAAGGCGTTCCTGGAGGAAAACAATATCTCAGAAGAAGGCCAGACGGTCTCGGCGGCACAGAAGGAAGCCTTGTTCAAGGAGTTCATGACCTGGCAGAGCAACCGCACCGAATGATCAAGGATCGTGCTGCAATTGATGCTCGAAAGGTCACGATTGCAACACACGATTGCTGCAATTGCAGACCTCAATGGGCCCGCGTCAAACGCGGCAAGGAGATGATACCTCGCAGTTTTTGAAGGAGTTGAGAAAGTGGCAGAGTATAACCAGCGTACCGGTGACACCGCGATGGAACAGGAAGATCAAGACGAGGCCGAAATCAGCAAACGGCGTCGTAACACGATAGCGCCAAAAGACACCAAAAAGCAGCCACGCAAGAAGGCAGCGAAAGAAAACTCAGCATCCCGAAAAAATGTCGATCGGCCTTCGGTCTCGGCGGAGGGCGAGGAACCGGCCGACGATGACTTGTCGGACGAAAGGTGCCCCGAGGACAAGATCGAGGACCAGGCTGCAACTGCGATCACCAAGGCAACCGTTATCGCTGCTGACGCCTGTGGCGATACCGGCGATGACCTCAGCAATGACACGGACCCGGCAGACGGAACCGACGGACCGAACGGTCACGCTGATGCCGTCAAGACGTTTTCACCATCCTATGCGCTCCAGACCACAGGATCGTTGTGGACCACATTTGCCGTCAGTTCCACCGTCTTCAAACCATTGCATGCCCCCGCGCGTGACCGGGTCGAGCAGTTGGGGCAGCTCAGCATGACACCGGATATCAACGCAAATCCGAAGGACGTTGCAACAAACTCCTTGGGGCAACAATTGCTCGGCAGTACCGCCACACATGTCCGGGATGTTGCGAACGATATTGATTCATACGTCCGGGAACCGGAGGAAGACTGGGACGACGGAAACGACCAGAACGACCCAGACGACGAACCGGTTGTATTTGAGGACGAGAACCATCAGGCCCCCCGGATGGTTCCGACTTTCCTGGCGTCGTTGGGAACCGACGAAGTGTCCAACGAGGACAAATCCGGCCGCGACGCGCGAACGCCGCTGATTGCCGGGCGGCTTGCGCCGCGTCACGATCAGGACGACGCCAAGGGCAGCGGGTCATTGCGTCCACGTGGCCGAAAGGCGCGGGTTCGTATGCCGGACACGCCGAAATGGTCAGAGTCGGCGAAGAACCACATGTCCAACATGCTGGCGTCCAGCCCCGCCGACCTGAGCAGCACAATCCCGTTGCAACCATCTTTTGTTCACGACCGCAGCCGCGTGTCCGGCGCGGCAATGCTTCTGGGACTGCCCGCACTGATGCTTGTCGGTTTTGCAGCGGCTTATGTTTATCAGGCTTACAATCCGGAAGCACAACGCGCGGTGCTGGGAAGCCAGCAGCCGTCGTCTTCGGCCAACATTCTGGGCTTGAAGGCTACCAGCGATCCCGACCCCGCGCCGGTTATCGTTGCAAAATCACAAAGCACCGTAGCCAAACAGATAGAGGTCAAGGTCGCAGACAAGGCGGTATCTCCGTTGCCGCCACCGGTTGCACCACCTCTTGCTCCGCTCGATACGCTGCCGCAGAGTGTATCTGCCGAAGCGCCGACAAGCACTGTTCAGCCTGATCTCACTGAAGCGGACAAGGCCCTGAAACCTGTGGATTCAAATGAAACGGTGGCAGTGGCAGACGCGGCGCCGGTAATTGAACCAACGGCCAGCACGCCACTCAAATCCACCAACATACTTCCCGAAGGGCTAGGCCTCAGCCTGCTGAGTAGAAAGTCCACAGAACCGCCGGTCAAAGCGGAGAGCCGGGCCCAGGCACCAGTCCTGCCGGAAGCGCCCGCTGAACCGGTGGCTGCGGCCAAACCGGCCAAGACCAAGGCTGCGGGACGCATGTATGCCGCACTTGATCCTTCAGCATCGAAAACGGCAACCGCCGCGCAGACCGAGAATGCGCCCAGCGAAAGCGATCAACTGGTGAAACGTGGGCGTCTGCTGCTTGGCATGGGCGACATCGTATCGGCCCGGCTGATTCTCTCGCTCGCCGTCGAAAACGGCAAGTCGGAAGCGGCGGGGTCCCTCGCCCGGACATTCGACCCGGTTTATTTTGCGCGTCTGGGCGTGCACGGGGTCAAACCCGATCCGAAGGAAGCCCGAAAGTGGTATCGCAAGGCGGTGAAATCCGGTGATGACACTGCATTGGTTGATATGCAGGCCCTGAAGGACTGGCAGGCCCAAAACCCGTCCCAGTAGACGGTCCTTCGCCGCCCATCGTTCCAGATAGCGATATCTGGCCGTAACAAGTTGCGCCGCAGTCCGCGCGCGGTTAGCATTCCTACGCGCACGCCAAGATGCAATGATGCGAAACAGGCACGTGTTGCGGAACAAACACGAGGAGGGCACATGAAAAAGCTATTTGCCGCCGCAGGCCTTGCAGGCCTTTCGGTATTGCTCATGGGACAGGCTCCGGGATTGCAGATGATTGAGCTCGACGGGCAGAGCCATCCGACGTTTCCCTGCAAGGACAAGAACAAGACGCTGAAACGATCCCAATGTGTAGACCTTCAGGGCTGGGGCGGCATGAGCGGCAAGGTGTTTTTCGAAGACTACATCATCCATTGTGTGTCCAAGGGAGCGACCAAGGGCAGACCAGGTGAAGGCCGGCCGATTACCTATGTCAGCTGGAACCGTATGGGACAGTGCAAGTAGGAAAGCACCGGCGCGGGCATTCGGCTCGGGCGAAGTTTATCCAGAGAACATTTCAAGTCTACGGTCTGCGTTAGGCGCATCAATGGCTTGGTGAATTGTCCCCGGGCATGCTGTATTGCGTCCTCCCTCAATGCGGTTTCGGCGCCCGGCTGGACTTTCCGGGCAGGTGAACGCCTTTTGCCCTTCATGCCTACTAATGTCGCGCCGACACTCTATGGTGGCATGGTTCTCGTTTTGCGGATTGACCGATGATTCCCTATTCCCTGCTCGACCTCGCCCCGGTACCGGAGGGCAGCACTATTGGCGATGCCTTGGCCAACACGCTCGACCTGGCCCGGCATGCAGAGAACCTGGGTTACAATCGCTACTGGCTCGCTGAACATCACAACATGCCGGGAATATCCAGTGCGGCCACCTCTGTCCTGATTGGCCAGGTGGCCGCCCGGACATCTTCGATGCGGGTCGGCTCGGGCGGTGTGATGCTTCCCAACCATGCCCCTCTGGTGATTGCCGAACAATTCGGAACCCTGGCGACATTGTTCCCCGATCGCATCGATCTGGGCGTTGGCCGTGCGCCGGGAACCGACATGGCAACCACACGTGCGCTGCGGCGCACCCTTGACGACGGCGCCGGGTTTCCCCATGACGTGATGGAGCTCATCGGCTATCTCGACGATGCCCCGGCCGATGCGCCGGTGAGAGCCGTACCCGGTTCAGGGACCAGAGTTCCGGTCTGGATACTGGGGTCGAGCCTCTATGGCGCCCAACTGGCGGCGCATCTGGGACTGCCCTACGCTTTTGCGTCACATTTTGCACCGGCGGCGTTGGACCAGGCACTGGAGATCTACCGCCAGACATTTCAACCTTCGGGTTATCTGAAGGCGCCCTGTTTCATGCTGGCGATCAATGTCTTTGCCGGTCAGACCGATGACGAAGGCCGGTTCCTGAAGACGTCGGTGCAGCAGTCTTTCGCAAACCTCCGCAGTGGTCGGCCGGGCCTGTTGCCGCGTCCGGCAAGCGATCCTGAAACGCTGATTGAGCCGGCGATGATGAATGTGGTGAACGAGGCCCTTGCCTGTTCGGCAACCGGATCGCCCGAAACCGTCAAAAGGGAACTGAGCGCTCTGATCGCACGCTACAAACCCGATGAGGTCATTCTTGCCGGTCAGATCCATGACCACGACGCCCGCAAACAATCATTTGAGATTGCCGCAAAAGCCCTCAACGGCGGCGCCTGACTTCAGTGTAACAAACCCCGTCATCCAGCCTCATGTTTCCACAACCAGCCGGTACCGGCGGCTTTATTGCGTTACGGCGTTACACCGGTCCGGATGACGCGCAGGCGGTCAGCACCGAAATCGGCATCCAGTGCCACGATGCCGTGATAGGTCATGCCGACGACGATCGGTTTCTGCTTGCGGTCCAGCAGATGGAACAATGAAAACCCGCCGTCATACTGGACGATATCGCCGGGCTTCGGTTCACCGTCGTCCGAGGGCAGGCTGCCCAGAACGTCGACCGGCTTGACGCCCTTCTGAGCCAAGTCGAGGCGTTGAAGCAGAAAGCCCGCAAATCCCGCCGATCCGAAACCTTCGGCGGGGTTGTCGGCATCGTTGCCGATGCCCCAGAAAATTCCGTTCTCGCGGTACCGCATCAGTTCGGCCAACAGCCGGGCAACATCCTTGGAGCGGCGGCCGATCGCGCGCAGGTCACCGGGGGTCAAATTGCGTTTGTAGCGTTCCAGGTTGACGCCGGTGCGGACATGCGAACGCGCTTCACGCATGCGTCTGGCAAGCTGTTGATTCGCCTGCTTGAGCGCCTGGTTTTCTGTCGTCGCCTGATCGCGCTGGATCCGGTACCCGGCGGCTTCGTCGGTCTTGGCCGCCAGGTCGCCGTTCAGGGCCTCGATCCGTGCATTGAGTTCGGCGACAGTCCGGGTTTTCGACTCGATCTGCGATTGTTGTTCGAGGCTCGCTTTGCCCATGTCGTCAAGGGCTGTCTGGAGCCGAGCCTTCTCGCTCTCCAGGACGCCGTGGGTCTCGGTGAGACCTGCATGGGCGGCCTTCAGGTTCTGGTGTTCGGTTACGATGGTCTGAATCCGCTGGCCCAGAGTTTCGTTTTCCTGGGAGCGCGACTGGGTTACCTCGTTCAGCTTGGCGTTTTCGCCGGCAAGCTGTTGCTGTTTGGTACGGACGGCCTCAAGTTCGCCAAGAACCTGCCTCTGGGCCTTCTCCACTTGGTCAAGGCTGCCGCGCACCTGGCCGAGTTGGGCGTGCCTGTCCCACAAAAACCACAAGGCAACGATGAGCGCCACTCCGAGAGCGGCCGTCACCCAGATCGGCACGCCCCTGTTGCTGGACCCTTTCGTGCTCACGGCTGTGGCACTATTCTTGTCGTTTGTCGCGTTCACCCGAAAAATCCCCTTAGTTCGTGGCGGTTGTCACAACCGGCAGACCGCACCGGCCAGAATCCCGCCTGACCGTGCCGTGCTGACTTTGGGTTATGCCTCCCGAATCCGGACGTCAGACCGCCGCCGCTGTCTTCCGTGGACCGCCAGATTGTGGCGGTGATGTGATAAGTAGAAAAATCTGCATCAACATGCAACGCTTGTGTTGCGGATCCAGGCGGTTCGCCCACGGGCGTTGCAAAAATGATAAAGGTCAAAATTCGTGTCGAACGATCGAAACACGTTGCTGATGGACGCAGCAACACGCGGTGTGCGTTATCTAGACAGTTTGGACAACCGGACTGTGGCGGCCTCGCCAGAGGCTATAGAGCGCCTGCGTTCCGCGCTTGCCGGCAACTTTCCGGAAAAGGCCATGCCAGACCGTGAGGCGCTTGAGTTCATCGACGCCTTCGGGTCCCCGGCGACCGTCGCCAGCGCCGGGGGACGGTATTTCGGGTTTGTCACTGGCGGCGCATTGCCGGCAACCCTGTCATCGAACTGGTTGGCCGGGGCCTGGGATCAGAACAGCTTTGGTTTTACGAGTTCACCCGCCATTGCCTTGTTCGAGGAAACCGCCCTGCGATGGGCCAGGGAGGCTCTTGGCCTGCCGGACTCTTCCGCCGGGGCCATCGTAACCGGCGCCACCATGGCAAACCTTACCGGCCTTGCCGCCGCCCGGCACAGAGTTCTTGCCAATGTGGGGTGGGACATCGAATGCGACGGTCTGTTCGGGGCACCGGAGATTACCGTCATCATCGGCGCCCAGGCCCATGCATCCCTGATCAAGGTGCTCGCCCTCCTGGGGCTGGGCCGCGAACGGGTCGTCAGTGTCCCGGCCGACGACCAGGGAAGGATGCTTGCCGAAGCCCTGCCCGCAATCACAGGGCCGGCAATCGTGTGCCTGCAGGCGGGCAACGTGAACTCGGGGGCGTTCGATCCGGCACACAACATCGTTCCCCGTGCCCATGACGCCGGCGCCTGGGTACATGTTGACGGCGCCTTCGGACTTTGGGCCCACGCCTGCCCGGACTATGCGCAACTGTGCAACGGATTCGCGGACGCGGACTCCTGGGCGACCGACGCTCACAAATGGCTCAACGTGCCCTACGACAGCGGCCTTGCGTTCGTACGCGATGAAGATGCCCTCCATCGGGCGATGACGATAACCGGCGCCTATCTCCAGCCCAGCGGATTCCGCGACGCGATCGACTTTACACCGGAAAGCTCGCGCCGGGCCCGCGGACTGGATGTGTGGACCGCGCTCAGAACCCTGGGACGTGAGGGTCTGGCGGAACTTGTCGGGCGCAATTGCCGGCAGGCGGCCTTCCTGGCTGACGGACTGAGGCGTGCCGGCATCGACGTGCTCAACGATGTCGTCCTCAACCAGGTCGTCGTCTCGTTCGGGTCGGATGAGCGAACCCGGTCGGTTATCGCGGCGATCCAGGAACAGGGCGAATGCTGGTGCGGCGGCACGATCTGGCGCGACCGCGCGGCCATGCGCATCAGCGTCAGTTCGTGGGCAACAACCCAGGCCGACATTGACCGCAGTCTTGCAGCCATCCTGGAAGTCAATGCCTCGGTTCGCTGACTGCCCGACCGGAATCTGTCGGGATTCAGCCCTGTGACAGCGCGTTTCTTACGTCGTCCGGCACCGCCACGGCGGAGATGCCATCCGGCCGGTCGGGATCAGATATCGCCCACACCCTGACTTCCTGACCGGTTGCAAGCACATCGCCGTCGCGCCCGAAGGTATGTTTCATGGTGAAGGACTTGGTTCCGAACTTTTCAACTTCGCTGACCAGTTCGATTGTGTCGCCAAAGAAAGCCGGCTTGAAGAATGTGGCGCTGCTTGAAACGAGCACGCAGCCTCGAAAGGAAGGTGTGCGGACAAGATCGGCAAACGGAAAGCCCGCCTCCTCCAGCAAATGGTGCGTGCCATTGTCCATCCAGACATAGTAGTGCGGATTGAATATGATCTTTGCCGGATCGCAATGGCTCCATTCGATCCTGATGCTCTGTCTTGATTGCAACATCTGATTTCCCTAATTCAAACTTTCGATCCGTGGCGTTCGACATGGGTGCCGGGGTCGTGATCCAGAAGACCAAACAACAATGCGCCGATCTTGGCGGCCGCCTCTTCGCGAGCGGCCCGACGGCCGGCCGGAAGCGACTGCCCCTCAGCGGCGTCGAGCGCCGACCACTCGGGATGCGCCCTCATCCGCCGGATATCGGACTTCAGGGACCGCCAGGTGTCTGCCCCCTGGCGGTCGGCAGTGCGGTCGTTCAGCCGAAGCGGGTCGTGATTGGCGTGGCCGCGCCGGAACAGGGCTTCAACCAGACGGGCGTTACGAATGAGCAACAGATGCAGCGTCGCCTCGTCTACGCGCAATTGCGTTTCGCCGCTCAGGCGTGACAGCACTTCCCGGCCTTTTTCGCGGGCCGCACCAATCGCGGCCCCGATCACGGCACCGGTCGCCGTGCCGACACCCAGGGTCACACCGGCAGACAACACGTCAACGGCGAGCCCTGCAGCGGCCCCGGCAGCCGCTGCAGATCCGGTACTAATGCCGAATTGCCGAAGCGCTTCCGGGCTGAAAGGATCGAACCCCCAGGCGCCGTTTCGCAATGGCAGAGCTGTGTGGGAAAACTCACGATCGTCAAATTCGTGGAGAACCAAAAGCTGAGCAATGAAACCCTGTTCACGCTGGCGAACACGTTCCTTCAAACCGTCCAGTATCGCACTTGAACGGCTTTCATCGTCACGCTCGGCGACCACAAGGCAAGCCGAAGCATCGATCAACAGATCGGCTAACAGATTGGCCGACGCATCGATGCGGAGGGAGCGCTGGCGGGATACGTGCTCTACCAGCGTCTCTATGGTCGGCCGAAACCCGGCTGCCAGGACTTTGAGGGTTTCGAACAACCTCAGTTCACTGTCGAAATCCAGCACCATTGTGTCGAACTCAGCCACAGCATGCATGTTCGCCCGGGCAAGCTGTTCACGCCAGTCATCGGTGCGGGCATAATCAGAGGCAACAAAATTTAGAACGGGAACAATGGGAATCGCGGTCCGCCCGAGAATTTCCAACTCGTCCTTGTGCTTGCCAAGAACACGGTCTCTCGCGTCAATCACATAAAGTCCGACGTCACACTGCAACAGGTGGGCAAGGGTCTTGGCTTCCTGGGCGAAAGCGCCTTCGGCTTCGTCGCTGTCTACGAAGCGCCGCAACGTGTCGGTCCAGTCGAGACCGAGGTTTCCGCGCATCCGTTCAAGTTTTTCGAGAAGACCGATGGAGTCCTCAAGACCGGGGGTGTCGTACAATTCCACCAGCGGCTCTCCGTCAACCATCAGGGCGGCCCCTTCCACACGTCGGGTTGTTGCAGGCCGGTTGGAAACCTCGCCGAACCCGGAATCGTGGATGAGTGTGCGCATTAGCGATGTCTTGCCAGTGTTCGTGTGTCCAACCACAGCAATGCGCAGGATCTTTGGCATTATCGGGCGGCCTCACGTTTTTGTGCTGTTTGGTACCGGGTGTGAACCCGGTCCAGCCATGCCTGGGCATCGGCCAGGGAGTTGATGTCAGCATCGTCATCGCCAATTGCATCGTCAATCAGACGGGTGATCGTGACCTCGTCGTAGCCCTGGGCATCGAGCACCAGCGAAAAAAGAACGGCGGCGCGAAGGACATCGGTATCTTTGGGCGGCGACTGCGATGCAGACGAGCCGTCGCCATCCTTGCCGGACAACACAGCGCCCAGAGCCGCACCGGCACCGGCCCATATCGGCAAGGCGGCAATGGCGACGGGGCTTGCCAGGGTTGCCGCGGCGATGCAGCCAATTGCACCCGCGAGCCCACCAGCGAACAACCACTTCGAATCCGCGACCAGCCTGCCGGGCAAAATTCCCGTCATGATGCCGGCGCCGGTCTGTAACCGTTTGACAAGGCCTGCGGCATCAAGATCCAGCCTGTTGCCGCCGAAAGACAAAAAACTTCCCGTGTCGCCGCTTTCTCCACTGTACAGTCTGGCAATCCGGCGGTGCAGTTCGGCCTGTCTGTCAAATGCCGGTTCTTGTTGCTCGTCCTGCCAGTTGGCAAAGTCCTGCAAGATCATGTCAAAACCGGAGCGCAGGCGACTGCCCGATGGCAAACTCTGCTCCACACCCTTGCCGCCGACCAGGAATGTCAGCCTGGTCCGTGTCACATCGGTGAGGTGATTGAGGTCGATTTCAACAATACCGCCCGGTTCGGAAAAATACTCCGCCACCATCGCCCGCCAGTCGGACACCCTAAGCTGGACATCGTGCGATCCGGAGCGCTCGCGCAATGCGCCGCCGTCGGTCAGAATCAGCGTTGCAGGCACGTCGATGGCACCAAATACATGCTCAAACAGAGAACGCAAACCACGGTCGGGGGTCGTGAGAAGCGAACCGACAAGGATCAGGTGCCTCGGCGTATGCTCGGGATCTCTGAGCCTGTCGATCACATTGCGGAGTTCATGACCGGATTCGACGCGCCCCAGATCGATCAGTCCATACTCACCCAGATCCGGAGGCCAGCCCGTGGCGGGGGATTCGATTTCAAATCCAAGCACCGCCGCCGGCCCGTCCGGGTTGGCCGACGTCCGGTTTACGTAAGCAGCCGCGCGACCCGGCACTTCAAGCGGGACGGTTCCTGTGTCCGGATCCACGTAGCCGCCCTTGCTTGCATGAGGCATCAGACGCGGCAGCAACTCCGCAAAGCCCGGCGTGGTTGTGTCCAGACGATATCTGCGGCGCGCGCGCCACCCCATGACAAGGCAGTACATCATCAATACGAGACGTGGCAGCACACCGTAAACCGCGATCGACCCGAACAGCAGCGCGGCCCACTCATCACGATGTGCGGCCGCTCGCGGGCTGGCGCCGACCGCTTCACTTGCCATGATTGCGGCATTGTCGGGCACCGCAAAACCCAGCATTGACGGCACAAAGGAAATCGCCTGTGTCAGCGGTACGAAGAACGAGCTTGAAAGTATTGTGGTTTCCCACACGAATGAATAGCTCTTAGTGCTCAACTGAAAGGCAGTCAGTGCAAGGGCCGCCATCAGGAACACCAGCCACACTCCATGGGTGATCGTGCCGATGGTCCAGCGTCCGATAGCGCTTCGAAACAGAATCCCGATGGTTGCCGACAGGACCGCGATCTGAACCCCCGAACGCCCCGCCCAAAGGACGAATTTTTCCAGGAACTCCCGGGCAATCGAACCGAGCAAACCGGTTGTGCCTCCGGACACGACAAACAGGACGACCCAGACCAGCAGAGCAAGCACCTGAATGCCCAGGATGGCAAACAACAGAGTAAAGAAGTTGAGCTGGCCATGCTCGTCCGGTGCCATAGCCGCCTGTACGGTTGCCGCACCTGCCAGACCGGCCAGACCCGCAATCAGACTAAGCCCAATAGCAAAAAGCAGCTTCACCCGTTCGAAGGCATCGGCGTACTGGGAGAAATCCTGTAGAGCCCGGGTTCGTGATAGTATTCGGCGCTCAGGGTCGCCGCCAGCCTCCCGAGCCGCGGCATCGGCGTGGAGATCGGTTCTGCCGGCCGGCGTCAGGTCATGTGCCCGAACCGCCTCAGACAACAAACGGATCGTAAAGTCATCCATAATGGCGTCCGGACAGGCTTTCAAGAATAGGGCCTGACATAGCCGCAACCGGCGCACAGACACACTGTGTTCGTCGACCACGTGACTGCAAATCCAGATCGCCCCGTGATAGGTGCATTTCGCGTACAATCCTAGCCGTTAAACTCTAGAGTCAACCGTATCAATCAACCCGGATCGTTGTGACGTTACGGCAATCCGTCCGATGAATACCGGCAGAAACTTGCGAACACAAGATGATGGTGTCCGGTGTCAGATCCAAACCGGTTCGCAGCCGGCAGAAGCGATCGTTTCCATGGCACATTCACGTGGATTCGTTAACCCGTCCGGCCGCCGATGTAATCCAATATTAATCAATATTGGAAAAGATGGGCAGATGCATGTGTGGGTCGTTGATCTCATGTCACTACCCATGATGCAGACCGGGGCAGAATATGACCGTCGTCGACTTTGAAAACATGTCGGACAACGAACTGCGGGACGTTTCAACGGACGTTTTCGTAGCCACGTTGAAGTCGTTGCCACATGAGGCAATCGAACAGCTGCATACGACGCGCGCGCTGACCGATGCGCAATCCGGGGTGATTGCCGCCTTTCTCTCCATGGCACCGCTCATGACCGCACCCAGTGACGAGGCTCCGGCTGAAGTCGTCATAGACGACTCCATTGTGTCTGAAGCGGACACGGACCCCGCGGTGTCCTCTGATTTGCAACAACCCGAGTCCGTTCGTGCTGCAGACAATTACCGCCCCCTCAAGACTCGCATGTTGGCGTGGTGGCACGGCACGGAACCGGATCTCTCAACCGTCAGCGCGGAAGAGAACGATCTTCAAATAGATGATCCGGGCGGTGATGCGGACTCAAATGGCACCTGGTCGCCGACCAAGATGAAGGCGGCACAAGCCGTTTGGGGAGAGAGTTTCATTGATCCCGGCAGCGCCGCCCTTGTTCGAAAGATCATGGGACCGGTTGCCGCAGACCCGGCTCACACAATTCTCGATCTGACCGCAGGTCTTGGCGGAACGGCATTTCACCTGGCCAAAGAGCTCAACCTCTGGATGGAGGCCCTGGAACCCGAACGCGAACTTCTCGACAAGGCCCGTGACCTGGCAAAATCCTTTATGTTGACCCGACGCGTGCCGCTGCAGATTGTCGACTTTTCAACCTTCAGACTGGCGGCAACGAAATACGACATCATTTACTCGCGCGAGCGGCTGTTCGCATATCCGCAAAAAGGACGCGTCATTAAACAGGCAGCCATGGGTCTAAAGCCAAACGGCCAGATACTGATTACCGACTACATGATCAGAGACCCGAACTGTGAAACCGATGCCTACAATGCGTGGCTGGCTGCGGAGCCCCACAAAGTCTATCCCTGGACCAGTGACCAGTACATCGGTGAGTTGCGCAAGGCGGGTATCAACATTCGCGCAACGCACGACCTTTCTGAGAAGATCCTCGAACAGATCCACACCGGATGGCACAAGTTTGTCAAATCGCTAGATAGCAGCAAAGTGGACCGCCGTTTTGTGAGCCAGGTTATCCAAGAGGGTGAACTCTGGCTTGCACGCGCCAAGGCCCTGCAATCGGGCGAAGTGCAGGTGCTTCGAATTCACGGCAACAAGTCCCGCTGATCACCCCTCCTTTCAGCGCCGGGTAACCCACACTTCAAGGGCACGCGCTTCGATCATCTCGGGATAACGCTTCCGCGTTCCTCGCCGTGATGTCTCTCTGCAGAATTTTTTTTATTGATTGGTTATGCAATAAAAAATAAACCTCAGAGGAAGCGACAGGTCAGCGCGGCCGGTTCTCGGCCTTGCCGTACGGGCATGGACTGCGAGGCATGCGCAAATTTCTGGGAGTCCGGGGTCATGAGCGATGTGATGGAATTTGACTTTATTGTGGTTGGCGCAGGGTCGGCGGGATGCGTTCTTGCAAACCGGCTGACGGAGGACGGCAAATCATCGGTGCTGTTGCTGGAGGCCGGCAGCGGCGCGGACTGGAGTGTCTTCATTCAAATGCCCTCCGCTCTCGCAATCCCGATGAACATGAAGAAGTACAACTGGTTCTACTGGAGCGAGCCGGAACCACACCTGGGCGGACGCCAGTTGCATTGCCCGCGTGGCCGCCTGGTTGGCGGATCCTCGTCAATCAACGGCATGGTCTATGTTCGCGGCAATGCGATGGATTTCGACACCTGGGCGGAGATGGGCGCGGCCGGATGGGCCTACAAGGACGTATTGCCCTATTTTCGCAAGGCCGAGACGCGGGCAGACGGCGGTGATGCCTACCGGGGCGACAACGGCCCCCTGCATACCTCCAACGGGCCCCTGAAGAATCCGCTCTACAATGCCTTTATCGAAGCCGCCGAACAGGCCGGCTATCCACTCACCAACGACTATAACGGCTATCAGCAGGAAGGCTTCGGCCGGATGGACATGACGGTTCACGACGGGCGGCGCTGGAGTACCGCCAATGCCTATTTGAAACCGGCGCGCGACCGCCAAAATCTCCACATCATGACAAATGCCCATGCCGAACAGATCGTGTTCGAAGACAAGCGCGCCACCGCGATACGCTATATCCAGGGCGGGGTCGAATGCACGGCCAGGGCGCGGCGCGAAATCATTCTGGCCGGCGGCCCGATCAATTCGCCGCAACTGCTGATGCTGTCGGGCATCGGTCCCGGCGAACATCTGAGCGGACACGGAATCGATACCATTCATCATTCACCAGGGGTCGGTGAAAACCTGCAGGATCATCTGGAGCTTTACATCCAGCAGGAGTGTACGCAGCCGATCTCGCTCTACAGTGCCATGAAGCCGCTGCGCAAAATGATGATCGGCATCGAATGGCTGCTGTTCAAGACCGGTCTCGGTGCCACCAATCATTTTGAGAGTTGCGGGTTCATCCGGTCGCGGGCCGGCGTCGAATGGCCGGACCTGCAATACCACTTTCTGCCCGCAGCCGTGTCCTATGACGGCAGTTCGCCGTCGGGCTGTCACGGCTATCAGGCCCACGTGGGGCCCATGAGGTCGCGGTCGCGCGGAACCGTGAAGCTGAAATCCAAACACGCCCAGGAACACCCGGCGGTACAGTTCAACTACATGAGCCACGAAGAGGACTGGATCGAGATGCGCGCGAGCGTGCACCTGACCCGCGAAATCTTCGCACAGAACGCCTTCGACCCTTTCCGGGGCCGGGAACTGTCACCGGGCGTGGATTGTCAAAGCGACGATGAGATCGACAGTTTCGTCAAGGAATCGGTCGAGAGCGCCTATCATCCAAGCGGCACCTGCAAGATGGGCGTGGACGACATGGCGGTGGTCGACCCGGAGGCCCGCGTCCATGGCGTCGACGGGCTTCGGGTCGTCGATTCCTCAATCATGCCGCAGATCACGACGGGCAATCTCAATGCACCGACCATCATGATCGGCGAAAAGGCTGCCGACATGATCCTCGGCAAAGCCCCCTTGCCGGCATCCAATACGGAGTACTACAAGGCTGAGAACTGGCAAACAGCGCAACGGTAAGGCGCGGGCTCATAGACATCAAGCCATGATCTGATTGACGCGCGATTGAATCTGAACAACCCGGCGACCGGCAACGCCAATCTGAACGCCCGTTTTTGAGGACGAACCGGAAGTACCGCTGCCGAGCTTCAGAAGGGGAAAATTGAACCTGAACTACCCTCAGACCCGATGATCCCGAACGGGCAGCCTTCGGTCATTGGACTGAACCGCGCCTGTCAGCTGAGAGACCGTCTTTGTGAAACGTTCCCTTTCTCTCAAATTTTAGCTCGATGTACCGTCGAAGGCGAATGAGGCGGCGGGCCGTCCAGGAGATTTCATTTCAATGAAAGCCATTACCTATCATCGGTATGGGCCGCCCGATGTTCTTCAAGTCGAGGATGTTGACGAGCCCATTGCCGGCGGCAATGAAGTTTTGATCAAGGTGCGTGCGGCTGAGGCAACCAAATCTGACTGCGAAATGCGCCGGTTCAAGTTTGCGGTGAAGTGGTTTTGGCTGCCCCTCCGACTGGCCGTTGGAATCCGAAGACCAAGGAGACGGATTCTCGGGGGCTATTTTGCCGGTGAAATCGCGTCGATGGGAGCGAGCGTCACGGACTATTCGGTAGGCGATCAGGTTTTCGGCTGCGCTGGACTCAATTTCGGCGCCTATGGCGAGTATGTCGCCTTGCCAGCAAACAGCACGATCGTCGCCATGCCGGACAACATGAGCTTCGAGGAAGCTGCGGCGGTGCCACTGGGTGGATTAAATGCGCTGCATTTCATGCGACGAGCGCGAATCCGGCCTGGCGAAAAAGTATTGGTTAATGGGGCCGGCGGTAGCATTGGCGCACATGCGGTGCAGATTGCCAAGTCGATGGGTGCGCATGTCACTGCCGTCGACAGCACCATAAAGGAGGATATGTTACGCCGAATTGGTTCCGACGATTTCATTGATTATACAAAGCAGGATTTTGCGGTAAGCGGACAAGTTTATGACGCTATTCTTGACATGGTTGCCGGGAGTTCCTTTTCCACTTGCGTCAGAGCTCTCAATCCCGGCGGACGCTATCTCAAGGCCAATCCGCGCATCTCGGATATGGTTCGCTCCGTTCTCATGAACAGATTCACCAACAAGGTTGCCAGCTTCGCTTTTGCTCGCGAATCAAAAGAGGAACTGATTGCGCTTAAAGACATGATCGAAGACGGACGGATCGTTTCAATCGTCGACAAAGTCTATCATATGGAGCAAGCGTCCGATGCGCATCGCCGGGTTGAGACGGAGCAACGCTGCGGAGCGGTCGTGATAGCCATCTGAAAATCACAATGAGAGACCGGCTGCAGGCAAGTAACATGCCGGCATTTGGCACTAAGTCCCCGTGTGGCGATCAGTTTGTGGGAGTCCAAAGTCGGTGGCTACCCGGACATTTTCCAGTGCGGCATCGTCGGTCCGCATTTTCCGGCACTCGACCTCGAGACTCTCGCGAAAAAATTCATCGGTTAACGACGATTCATTGTTTAACGCGCGGGCATTGCCACAAAATGTCAAAATTTTCTCTCTAATCTACATGAGTTGTCGTGAACAGTTGCTTGCGTGAGGTGTTACGATGTTCAGCACCACCATTGGATGGGCGTTTGTATCGTTCATCTATTTCAATGTGACATTCGGCTCGATGCTGAAACGCGCCGACGTTTCGGTATTTTCTGCCTTGATCCTCGCTGTGGCAGTGGGCGTTACGATTGCCGCGGTCGAGGATGTCTACAGGAACAGGCTGTTCCGGTACAATCAACTGCCCGGACTTCCGGGCGTGGGGTATTCGACACTGGCGAGAAACACCGTCGCCCCCTTCCTGGTATCCGTCGTGGCATTCGTCCTGGTCGCCCGCCTGATTGACTACGACCACGGTGGGGACGATTTCATCGCCATCGGCCTGATCATGACTGCCCCTTTGATGATCCACTGGTTGATGTATTTGCATGAAGCGCACAGCACCGCGAACGGTGAGCGCTTCGACCTCTGACCCGATGCAATGTTTCCGCCGGCCAAACTGGTCTTCAGTCGACTTCCCGGACCCGGCCGCCGGTCAGGACAGCGTTGACGAAGTCCGGGATCTTCAGCCCCTCCTTGACCTTGGCATCGAGCGCTGCTTCGGCACTCAAGAGCGATGGCAATCTGGCGATGGCCTCATCGATCCGGTCAAACGGAATGACAACGACACCGTCGAGATCGCCCAGGATGACATCGCCCGCGGAAACGGTTTCACCGCCCAGGGTCACCGCAAGGCCGACCGTGCCCGGCCCGTTGCGCGCCGGTGAGTTCGGTGTGACGCCCGCTGCAAAACAGGGAAGCCCGACCGCGCTGATGCCGACGATATCGCGCACGCAGCCGTCCGTGACGACCGCGGCCGCGCCGCAGTTTTTGGCCATGCCGAGATAAAGATCTCCGATCACCGCCGTGGTCAGATAGGCGTCGGTGGCGATGACGATCACATCGCCGGGCTGGATCACATCCAAGGCGGCAAACGCCGACAGGTTGTCGGCCGGACCGGTGTGGCAGGGAACGGCGACCCCGCAGAAATGGACGGCGTTGGGGTCGACCGGCTTGATCACGCTGTCAAGTGCTGCGCGCCCGTTCAGGCAGTCGACGATGAAACCGGTCGGCGTGCCGGTGAGCGTCTCTATCTGGCTCTTGTCCGGGCGGGGAAAGGTGCGGCGGAGGGTTACGAGCGGCGGGTCTTCGATCATGTTTCAGGGCCTGTGGTGGTGATTGTCAGCACGGTCGATGCCCGGCCATACACCACACATCGGCGCATGATTCAATCGGTCAACCCGGCATTCTTGAGCCACCGGCCTGCACTGACGATGGCGGCGCACCCCCCAAGAGAAGGCCCCAGCGGCATTTCACGGTAGACGCCGGTCGCGCCATTCTCCTTCAGACGCCCGGCAAACCCGGCGTCAGTGCCGGATGCCACCCAGGCAAACCCGAGCCACGTCCTGCGCATGGGCCGGCCGCCGGCGTGAATGATCGCTGCAAACACATCGTCCTGGTTCGCGCCAACCGGAAAGGTCGCCAGGACCGTACCCGTGGCGTCTGGCTCGACTTCAGCGTCGCGGAGGCCTACGGACATAAGCGCAAGCCAGACCGCCAGCACCCCGGCCGCCAGCCCCAGCGCAATGCCATGTGCCGATTTCAAAACAACGCAACTCCTCTTGTCTCGCGCTTGTCTCAAGCTTGGGTCACGAACCGGTCCACCGGGCGCTCGCTGATCGGCAGGTGTATCAGTCCTGCCAGCACGCCGAGGCCGACACCGGACCACCAGACAATGTCGTAACTGCCATACTGGTCGTAAAATCTGCCGCCCAGCCATACGCCCAGAAACGAGCCCACCTGATGACTGAAAAAGACAATGCCAAACAGGGTTCCCAGATAGCGGGGACCGAACATTGCGGCCACAAGGGCCGACGTCAGAGGAACCGTGGACAGCCAGAGCAGGCCCATGACGGCCGCAAAGACGATTACGGTCACCTCGTTTGACGGCAGGGTGATGAACAGGGCAATGGCCAGGGCGCGGCAAAAGTAGTTGGCACTCAGCAGATAAGGTTTCGAATAGTGATCGCCGGCGACACCGGCAAAGTAGGACCCGAAGATATTGAACAGGCCAATGGTGGCGATCGCCCAGGCCGCGATGCTGCCGGAAAAGCCCTGGTCGCTGAGATGCTTCGGCAGGTGCACGGTGATGAAGGCGACATGGAAACCGCAGACGAAAAAGCCGGCGATCAGCAATTTGAAACTGTTGTGGCCCATCGCCTCGCCCAGCGCATGGCGGAGGCTTTGGCTGTCGGACGCCGCGCCTGACGACGGCTCGCTGCGGCCGGCAAGCACGGTCGCCATGGGAATGATCAGGGCGATCATGACAGCCAGGAAGATCAGGGCGGTTTGCCAGCCATAGGCGGTGATGAAGGTCTGGCTGACAGGCACGACCAGGACCTGGCCGGCGGAGCCAGCAGCGGTGGCAATGCCAAAGGCCCAGGACCGTTTCTCCGGCGGCACAAGGCGGCCGAACGAGGCCATGACCAGGGGAAATGCGCTGGCCGACAGGCCCAGACCGATCATGACACCCGCGGTCAGCTGGAACGTTGCAGGGCTTCCCGAGACCGACATCAGCGCAAGCCCCGCGAGGTAAAGCAAAGCCCCCGACACTAGAACTTTGGCCGTGCCGAAGCGGTCGGCAATCATGCCTGCGAACGGTTGTCCCATCCCCCACAGAAGGTTCTGGACGGCAATGGCAAAGGAGAAAGTTTCCGATCCCCAGCCCCGGGTCAGCAGAATCGGTTCCTGGAAGACACCGAAACTAGCACGCACACCGAAGCCGACAAGGGAGATGATGCAACCGGCGACAATCACGATGATGAACTTGCGGGAGGCGGCACTCGGGGACGGATCGGCAGGGGTTGTTTGAGACATTCGGCTGCTCCGGGGTGAACGGGGAAATTCCACCGAGGTGGCGTCAGGGAAAGAACCTAGCGTACAGGATAATTTCCCACAAATTCATTTTGAACATAATGATCATGCATTAGTGGAATGATCATACCCCATGATGTCCAACAAACGCGCTTCAAGCGCCTCCATGGCAGGGGAGAACCGGCCAGGATAACGCCCTCTGACGAGCCATACCGAAACATCGAGACCAAATTCCGGACACTCCACGAGACGAATGCCGCTTTCAAAAGGGGTATCGCGGAACATCAGCGGCGGCGCCAGGCCAATGCCCGCCCCCTGGCCCACAAGGGTGAGGAGGAGTTCCTGGCCAAACGATTCAACCGCCACGTTGAGCGGCTTGGACGACCGCTCCAGGGAACGGCGCAGGGCGGTCCGGTAGCGGCATCCCTCCGGCAGAAGTATCCAACCGAAATCATTCATGGCGTCGATCGAACGGGTATGGCCCGGATCGAGATCGCGTGGGGCGATGATCTGGACCGATTCCATGGACAGGCGCCGGCTGAGCAGGTCCGCGGAAGGCTGTCCGTCTGCTGCCAGCATGACCACGGCTGCCTCGAGATCGCCGGATATGACCTGGGACATGAGGTCACGGGACCAACTGGCAATCGCGCTGATCGACAAGCCGGGGAAGCTCTTGCGCAGATGTTCGACCGGCCCCCGCGCCGCGAACGACGTCAGGGCATGAGACAGGCCCAGCCGGAACGGTCCGGCGGGCGGCGACTGGTCTGAAAAGTCAGCGGAAAAATCATCAACCGCCCTGAGGACACGGCGGCAATGCACCAGGGCGTTCTCCCCTGCCCGGGTCAGCCGGAACGGCTTGGTCGTCCGGTTGAACAGTTCCGACCCCATTTCGGCCTCGAAGCGCTGGATCAGCCGGGAAACAGCCGACTGCGTCAGGTGAAGCCGCAGAGCCGCATCCTGAACCGACCTGGACTCGGCTACCGCAACAAAGGTCTCTATCTCGTTCAGCTTCATGCTGATGCTATAACATGATGCAGGCGTTCATTCCACAATGGAATAGTTCTGGTCGGATATGTTCTAAACTGTCGTCTCCGCGCGCCGTCAAGAGGAGCTTGTTCGTTGCTAGTCAGGCAACGTTCGTGTCAGGCACGGTACTAAGCCTTTCCTACCGGCGAAGGACAGTGCCCTGGGGCGATGCGGCACAGTCTCGCCTGATTGCCCTCTGGTTGCTCCTGAATTGCGGTTGTCACCGCAATGACAACGGGGGTGTGCGAGAGGACCAGATACAGGGCAAATCAGATCAGTTGCCGCGCTCAACGGATTTCAGCCCGAACACCGGGACCTTTTCCTCAAAGCCCTTGAGGGCAAACCGGCCCAGGTCTTGCGTTGGTTCGGATATGTAAGAGGCAAACCGCTCCGACATCACCAGACGGCGGTCGAGGTCCTTGCAGATCCCTTCCAGACGGCTGACCAGATTGACGTCACTGCCGATCACGGTGAAATCGAGACGGTCGCCCGCACCGATGTTGCCATAGGCGACGTTCCCCACATGCAGCGAGATAACCGGTTGATAATCGTCGAGCATGCACTCGACGCAACCGAGGTTGTTGAGCACATTGTGGGCTGCCTTGAGCGCGCGCTGGCAGGCATCGCAGGATTCTGGATCTTCCGACACCGTGAATGCGGCAAACACGCCGTCGCCCATGAATTTCAGTATGTCACCGCCCTGGTCCTCAATGGCCGGCACGACGGTGTCGAAGTAACCGTTCAGCCATTCCACGACGCGGGCGGGTTCCGCATTGTTCGACATGCTCGTGTAGCCGCGCAGATCGCACACCAGCATCGCCGCGTCGGTCGACTGAACATCGCCCCGGTGGATGGCGCCGTCGAGGATGCGGCGGGAGGGGTCGGAGCCGACATAAGCGGCCAGAATTTCCGGCATAATGCGCCGCAGGCCCTTGATTTCCACGACCAGGGACAAGGGTTTGAGCAACCGGTCAAAGATGGCGACGTGTTCATCCGTGAAACCCAAACGGTGGTCGGTTGCCCACGAGACGCCATTGATCACGCCGTCGGAGAAGTGTATCGGCGCCAGCACATAGTGGACAATACCTTCCGACGCCAGACGATCGAGCATCGGCACGTCAAGGCCATGGTCCCGGTCGAGGCGGACATTGATCCAGCAGTCGTTTTCGCGGACATAGCGCAGGGGGCTGCGCTCATACATGGTCAGGTTGTCGGGATTGTAGACCGGGCGTTCCTCGCGCATCGCCTCGCCGCAAGTCCAGATCCGGCTGACCGCGACGTAGCGCGGATGCAACGTTTGGATGATGGTCGTGGACCGGCACAGGGGAATGCCGGCGCCGACCAAGCGGTCGGACAGGACTTCCAGGACGTCGCCCAGATTGGGCAGGAAACGGGCCTGCGACACCAGCCAGGATTCGATTCCGGCAATTGCTTCATGGTTGACGGCCGGATGTTCTGCTGGCGCTTGCGGCAATGCCTGGGCGGCGGCGTCAGCTACAGGTTCCACCACAGCCTCTGCCACCGGCAACGGACGCTCAATTCCCATTACGATTTCCCGATCATGTTCTTGTCCTGAAACTACCGACATACATAGTGTTTTACACTGCAAGATCCAGTCAGCATCAGATAGATATTGTGATTCCAAACGAGCATCATACACTGACCGTCTCCAATGCCATAGAAGGACAATCAGGAGGCTTGCCATGTACAGCCACACGACTGTGGGAACGAATGATCCCGCGCGATCCAAAAGCTTCTACGACGCCGCGATGGCCGCCCTTGGCCACCGGTGCTTTTACAGCGAAGACGGATACAGCGGTTATGGCGAACAGGAACGCGATCAGTTCTGGGTGATGCCACCGTATGACGGCCGACCGGCAGCTGCCGGCAATGGCGTCCATATCGCCTTCATCGCCCCGTCACGGGCCCACGTCGATGCGTTTCATGCGGCAGCGCTTGCCAACGGCGGCAGCGACGAAGGGCCGCCGGGTCTCAGGCCGCGCTACCATGACAGCTATTACGGTGCCTATGTCCGCGACCCGGACGGCAACAAGCTGCAGGCGGTTTGTCACAAACCGGAATAGGGAAGACGACCATGAGCCATCATGCAACGCAGACTCCGGCGGACGAGGTTTTCTGGAACCGGATGACGGCGGAGACTTTGCGCGCCAAGGCGGAGGCCGACGCCATCGTGCTTTTGCCCGTGGCGTCGACCGAACAGCACGGGCCTCATCTGGCGACTGGTGTCGACACGATCCTGTGTACGGAAGTCTGCCGCCGAACCGCCCTCAAGGTTTCGAGCCGGCGTCCTATCGTGGTCGCCCCCACAGTCTGGATGGGTCTGGCCGAGCATCATGTGGCGTTTGGTGGCACATTCAGCGTTTCGCTTGCCACCTGGCACGCCCTGTTGCGCGACCTGTGCGACGCTGTCCTCAGAGCCGGCTTCAGCAAGATCCTGATCGTCAACGGGCACGGCGGCAACATGGCAGCGCTCGGCGCTCTGACCACGGATCTCACACGAGAGCTTGATGCGGCGATTGCGACGACAAGCTATTGGACGAAGGCGTCGCAGGACGGGCTCATCGGTGCGGTTCTGGAAGATCAAAGCGGCCTGATTCACGCCTGCGAAGCGGAAACCTCGATGATGATGGCCGTCACACCCGAGCTTGTCGATCCCAGCCGCCTGGAGGAAGCCGTTGGTCCCAACACCGGCATGGCCGAAGTCCTGTCACCGCCGATTCTGCGCTGGCGGTCGTTTCGCGATATCACGCCGACCGGCGTGCTGGGGGATGCGCGCAGGGCATCAGCAGATAAAGGCGAAACTCTGTTCGACACCTTCTCCAACTGCCTCGCCGAGGCACTTCTTGCGGGAGAGCCCTGGCGCTGATCGGCTTAAGCAAAGCGGTCGCTTCAAATCGTCTCTGCTCTGAGATTCCGCATTACAACTTTCGTTTATTCTTCTGATTTTGCGAAACTTTCGCATTGGCAATTCGCACGAACATGAGTAGACAGGATTTGTCTCGGAACTGAAATCGCCACTCCACGAGCCCGGATGCAGTTACGCCCCCGCCCTTGGAGCCGGCCGACGGAGGGTGAAATGAGCACGATCCAACGGGTAAAAAAATCTGCGTTTTATGCAGGTCTGGTCGCATCGGCCGGCTGCGCAATGATCTGGAGCTGCCTGCTCAGGCCAGCCCCCAGACGGTACGGTTGAGTTCGTCCCCGGCCACAAGCCAGGGCCTGATCCAACACAGGTTTTGGTGTGCCAACCGTTAGCGTTCCCGGCTGACAGCGTCTCTGTTTCACAGTGCTTCATGGCTTGTACTTACCAAACAACTTCAGTTCGGCATCGATTGTTTTTACCGAACTTCGCGATACATCTTTTTATAGCCGGCGACAGCTTCTTCTCATCGCTAACCTTTTTCTTCGGAGCCTTCGTTTGCTTCGATCTCACAGTTCGAGGCTTTGTTTTCTTGTTCCCGACGTCCGAAATCGGTGCCAATCCAGCAAAGGCCAGCACGGCGTTCCGGCTGCCTTTGCCCCATTTGCCGTCAATGCTGCCCCGGTAGAGGCCATGCGTTTTCAGACGCCTTTGAAGCGCTCGAAGAAATTCAGGGTCATGTAGGGATTTGCCTTCTGTCAGAGTATGCACCGCAGGGCCGTGATTCAGCTTGATCGCCTCGAGGATCTGAATCGATGCCTCCAGCCAGCTTCGAGCCACACCCCGACCGTTGTAATACAAAAGACCGAGCCGATACTTCGCTCCCGCATGACCCTTGGCGGCCGCCTCGCGGTACCAGTGCGCGGCCTGGGCGGCATCCTGGTCAACACCGTCGCCTGTTTCCAGGCGGCGGCCGAGGGCTGCCATTTCTTCGGCTGTCTGTGGTTGCGGCAGGGTCGCGTTTGAATTCTGTGGTGGCAGGGCTGCAAGTTTGAGCCGTTCCTGTTTCAGCTTCTCGGTCCTCAGCCGCTCTTCCTCGAGCTTGCGCTCCAGTTCCGCTTCCCGGATCCGGCGTTCCTCTTCCAGGAGCTTTCGGGCAAGCTGCTCGGCCTTGAGCTTGTTCTCAAGTTTGGCGCGTTCGGCCTTGGCATTGCGTTGCTGGTCTACTGATTTGCGGCGCAAATCATCGATCATGATTTTGGCCAAGTCTGTAAACGTCCCTTCCGGGAAACGATCGATATAGGCCTGGAGCGAGGCCGGACTGTTGCTCTCCTTTACTGAATTCCAGAACAGAGCTTCCATGCCCAGCTGATTTGAAGGGGCGACGGGTTTCTTCGGCTCGGCTTTCGGGGTGAAGAAGAAGTCACCCCTCAGCGAGGATTCTTCCCACGGCGTTTGCTTGCCCCCGGTTTCGCTTTCAACCTTCACCCGCACCCGCTTGAAGATCTGTTCCACCGCGAGGCCGGGCTGGCGGATGGCGTCAACAAGGGCGGCTGTATAGGGCGAGTTCTCCCCTGTGCCGTCGGCCGCCACCTGGCCCGGGGCGGCTGCAAAGGCAACCAGCGACCCCGATGCCGCCTGGATCCGGGCAAGTCCGCGGCCCGCCGATCTGACCCGGCCCTTGAACGGATTGTTGCGGCAGGCATCGAGGATCACGAGGTTCAGCCGGTTGCCGGCCGATTCCATCTGGGCGAGGATGTTTGAGGCCGAGAGGGTCTCGATCTCCAGATCGGCCGCATCGTCTATGGTTGCCCCGATCGGGATCAGATAGTTGGTGCCTCTGGCCTGGACGCCGTGGCCTGCATAATAGAGCAGGCCGACGGCATCTTTGCCGGAACTGCGCAGCTTCTTGCCGAACCGGCGGACCGCCCGGCGCATGCCCCGATAGTCCACATCGACCGCGGTAACCACCTCAAAGCCCACGTCCTTCAGTGAGGAGGCCATCAAGCGTGCATCATTCTTAGGATTGGCGAGAGGTGAAATGAGTTCGTAATTCGATATGCCGATCACCAGCGCCACACGCTTCTCGGCTTGGGCCATGCCCATCAGAAAAAGCAGAAAAATCGCAGCAATCAATACTCTCAGCATAACCGCTCCTTGTTCATCCAGTAATAAACGGAGTCGGGTCAGTCCCCTGTGTTGTTGATTGCATTATGCCACATAACCAAATCCAACTGAACTGCATTTGAGGACAAGGCAACGCTGGGGCGACCCTGTCTCTGCGATGCAGCATTCCACGCTGCATCGCGTATGGGGAACGGTACTGAGCGTTCAGATTAGGCCGGTGCACGGGCTGCGACTTCATCAACCGCCTGTTTCCGAAATCCCTCGATGAACTGCGCCAGGTTCGTGCCGATGGCCGCCACCATTGCCGCCCCTTTTTCAGCACTTGCCGCGGTCGGATCACTGGTGCAGCCATAAGGTGCGGTGGCTTCGCCGTGTTGGGCAGCGGTGACGAACCGCGATACCGCGTTGCCGTTGAGAGCGGGGTCGAGTTCCACAGGATAATCGAATGTGCCAGGCCCGTCCGGTGTTGAAAAATGCGCCTGGTTCATGTCGACGTGGTCCCCGCTCCAGTGGAGGGCAAGCGACGTTTCCGCTTCGCCGGCATGCTCGATGCCGCCGTCGTCGGCTTCGCACATCGCCTTGATCTCGTGGCGCGCGATCAGTCCGGTATCGGCAACCGCTACCCTTGCTCCTGTTGAGTTCTGGAGCTCGACGGCAGCGATCTCAAGCGGCTGGAGATTGGCGATCCGGTTGCCGTTGACGATCACGATGTGATGGAAACCGTGGCAGATCAGGCTGGTGCAGACATCCACTGCCACCCGGCGCAGGGTGTCTGCGCTGAGCGTAATCGTGCCGGGATAGCCCATGTGATGGGGCGACCAGCCGAAATGCACAGGCGGCGCGATAACGGCACCGGCAATCCTTGCGGCTTCCTGGCAGGCGGCTTCGGCCCAGCCGGTATCGACCATCAGCGGCAGGTGATGGCCGTGCTGTTCGGTGGCGCCGACCGGAACAAGAGCCACATCATCGTTCCGCAGGTGCTCTTCGATCTCGGGCCAACGCATTTCGTGCAGCCAGTGGGTTCGTTTCATGGAGGTGCCTCCCGCGCCCTGTAAACCGGATGGATCGCAACGATATACCGGGTGCAGGCTTGACGCTATTGCCTGCGTCATGTTGGTCGCTGCCTTGAATTTCTATATCAAAGCGATATATTCACACTGGATATATTCAGATTAGATATATACTCGTTCGATACATAAGAAAAACAGAACAGGCCGGGCTCATGAATGCGCGCACGTTATGTCTCGGTATCCTCTCGTTTGGGGATGCCACGGGGTACGAAATCAAGAAGATGGTTGAGGACGGCATGTTCAACCACTTCATTGAGGCCAGTTACGGGTCGATCTACCCTGCCCTCACCCGGATGACCGAGGATGGGTTGCTGACCTGCCGGGAAGAAATCCAGACCGGCAGGCCGGACAAGAAGGTCTATGCGATCACGCTTGCCGGGCGAACAGAGCTGGAGTCGACGCTGTCGGAACACCCCAGAGACGACAAATTTAAGTCAGAATTCCTGTTCATCATGCTGCTGTCGAAGAACCTGCCGCGCACCCATGTGGCGCAAATATATCTCAAGCGCCTTGAAGATGTGCGGGCCGAGTACGACATGATCCGCAAGATGGCCGGCGAATGCGACGAAGCAGGAACCCGGTTTGTCACCGGATACGGACTGGCCATATTCGAAGCGAAAATCAAATACCTTGAACAGAATGCCGGTTTTGCCGGGCTCGACGCCTCCGCCGTTATGGAGTCTGTCGCACCCCAGACCAACGGACGAGACGCGGCGGAGTAGAGACGATGAAGATCAAACGTTCCTATTACTGGGCGGGTGCCGTCACGATTGCCATTGGCGTGTGGATGGGCTCGGGGCTGGTGCAGATGCCAGAGCCGGCGCCCGAGCAGGAGACCAAGGCGGAAACGGACCGTCCGTTCCGGGTCGAGGTCAGGCGGATATCGTCTCGTCAACGCGAGGCGCGTCTGGTCATGCGCGGGCGTACCGAAGCCTTCCGGCGGGTCGACGCCCGGGCACGGACTGCCGGCATTGTCGAAGAAGTGGCCGTTGACGAAGGCCGTACGGTGAAGGCCGGTGATCTGCTCTGCCGGCTCGACATGGCTTCGCGCTATGCCCAGCTCGCTGAGGCAAAGGCAAAACTCAAAAGTGCCGAACTTGAACTGAAGGTTGCCGACGACCTGGTGAAACAGAAGTTTGCGTCAAAGACCCGCCAGGCCTCAGACAAAGCCAAGTTTGACGCCGCCCAATCGGCAGTCGAGCTGATGCAGCGCGAGATGAGCTACACCAAAATCACCGCCCCGATTGACGGCCTCATCGATACGCGCCCGGCCGAGCCCGGGAGTTTCCTTCAGGTCGGCTCTGTGTGTGCACGCGTACTTGTGCTCGATCCACTGCTTATCGTGGGTCAGGTTTCAGAACGCGAGATCGCTGCCTTGACGCCCGGCATGAACGGTACCGCCAACCTTGTGACCGGCGAAACTGTTGAAGGCACAATCCGCCATGTGGCGACGTCGGCCGATGCCGCGACCCGGACATTCCGGGTTGAACTTGCGGTACCGAATCCGGGCAAGAAACTGCGCGACGGGGTGACGAGCGACGTCACCATACCGCTGGCGACCAAGAATGCGCACAAGTTCTCGCCTGCGGTCCTCACCCTGAACGACAATGGTGAAATCGGCGTCCGCGTGGTCGATGCCTCCAACATTGTGCGATTTGCTCCAGTCAAGATCCTGGCCGACGACAAGGACGGTATCTGGGTCGCAGGCCTGCCGGAGACCGTGACACTGATCACGGTGGGTCAGGAATACGTAACCGAAGGCCAGAAGGTCGAACCGGTTCACGAGGCTGCCAGCCTGGTCGAGGAGACAGTCCAATGATGCAGGCTCTTGCCGCAATCCTTGGCCGGCCGCGAACCGTCCTGACCCTGATGGTAGTGATGATCGCCGCCGGCATCTTTTCCTACATCACGATCCCCAAGGAAGCGGACCCGGATATCCAGGTGCCGGTGTTCTATGTCTCGATTCCACTGCAGGGCATTTCACCTGAAGACTCCGAACGCCTCCTGGTCAAGCCAATGGAGTCCGAACTGCGCGGCCTGGAAGGCCTGAAGGAGATCACCTCGATCGCCGGCCAGGGCCATGCCGGTGTCATCCTGGAGTTCCATGTGGGCATCGACAACGACGCGGCTGAGCAGAATGTGCGCGAGAAGGTCGACCTCGCCAAGGCCGAACTGCCGTCGGATGCGGAAGAACCGACGGTCACCGAATTCAACCTGAGTCTGTTCCCCGTGATCGTCGTTACCCTGTCGGGCGATGTGCCGGAACGCACGCTCTACCGCCACGCCCGAAAACTCAAGGACAAGGTCGAAGCCATTCCGTCGGTGCTGCGCGCCGACCTGAAGGGCCATCGCGAAGAGCTGGTCGAAATCATCATCGATAACGCCAAGCTTGAGTCCTACAACGTTACCCAGCAAGAGCTGGTAAACGCCGTTACTCAGAACAACCGGCTGGTGGCGGCAGGCTCGCTGGATACCGGCAAGGGCCGCTTCAACGTCAAGGTGCCGGGCCTGTTCGAGACCGCGAGCGACATTTTCAAACTGCCGGTCAAGGTATCGGGCGACGGTGTCGTCACCCTTTCCGACATCGCCGAAATCCGCCGGACTTTCAAGGACCCGACCCGGTTTGCCCGCCTGAATGGCAAACCGGCGATCGCCATCGACGTCATCAAGCGGATCGGCACCAACATTGTCGACAACAACAGGGCTGTCGGCGAAGTGGTCAAGGCGGAGACCAAGGACTGGCCCAAGTCGATCAAGATCAACTACACACTCGACCAGTCAAAGACGATTTTCGAAGTCCTGGGCTCGCTCCAGTCGGCGATCATGACCGCCATCGCGCTGGTGATGATCGTGGTGGTGGCAGCACTCGGCATGCGTTCTGCATTGTTGGTCGGGTTGGCGATCCCGGCTTCGTTCATGATCGGCTTCCTGCTGGTCGGCTTCATGGGGCTGACCGTCAACATGATGCTGATGTTCGGCATGGTGCTGACCGTGGGCATGCTGGTCGATGGCGCCATCGTGGTGGTCGAATATGCCGACCGCAAGATGGCCGAAGGCCTCGACCGCAAGCCGGCCTATCTGTTGGCTGCTCAGCGCATGTTCTGGCCGATCGTGTCGTCCACCGCGACCACCCTTGCAGCCTTCCTGCCGATGCTCCTGTGGCCCGGCGTATCGGGCGAATTCATGAGCTTCCTGCCGATTACGGTAATCATCGTGCTCAGCGCATCCCTGGTCACCGCCATGATCTTCCTGCCTGTGCTGGGTGGCATCTTCGGCAAGTCGGAGGCCCAGGCCGACGACCCCCTCACACAACTTGCTGCCGGCGGCGACGGCGACATTTCAAAGCTGCCCGGCCTTGCCGGCGCCTATGTCAGGCTGTTGATTCGCCTGATCCGCGCGCCACTGCTGGTCACGGCGTTTGCGATTGTCGTCATGATCGGCACCTTCCAGATATTTGGAGCCTACAACAACGGCGTCACCTTCTTCATCGACACCGAGCCGGAGCAGGCAATTGTCCATGTAAGCGCACGCGGCAACCTGTCGGCGCGGGAGCAACTTGACCTGACGCGACGGGTCGAGAAGGTGGTGCTCGGGATTGAGGGTATCGAGTCGGTATCCACCACCACCGGCGATTCCGGCGCGGGGCCCGAGGTCGGCGGTTCCCAGGACCAGCCCAAGGACCAGATCGGCCAGATGACGATCGAACTCCTGCCGTTCGACCAGCGCCGCCGCGGCGCTCTGATCCTGCAAGAAGTGCGCGACAAGACCGCCTCCCTGCCCGGCCTCAAGGTCGAGGTCCGCAAACGTGAGGATGGCCCGCCGACGGGCAAGGCGATCCGCCTGCAGGTCAAGGCCGGCGATCATGAAACCGCCATGTCAACCGCTGGGCGTGTCCGCGATCACCTGGAGACGATGGACGGGCTGATCGACATCGAGGACGGCCGTCCGCTGCCCGGCATCGAATGGGAGCTTGAAGTCGACCGCGAGGAAGCCGGCCGTTTTGGCGCCGATATCGTGTCGGTCGGCGCCTTGGTCCAGATGATTACAAACGGCATCCTGATCGGCACCTACCGGCCCGACGACAGCGACGACGAAGTCGATATCCGGGTGCGGTTTCCCGAGGCCCAACGCACGATCGTGCAGCTCGACCAGTTGAAACTGCGGACCCAGAACGGGCTGGTGCCAATCAGCAATTTCGTCAAGCGCACGCCCAAGCCGCGCGTCGACTCGATTACCCGCAAGGACGGCCTGATTTCCGTCGACGTCAAGGCCAACACCGTTGCCGGAGTGCTCGGCGATACCAAGGTGCGCGAGCTTCAGGCATGGCTCGATTCCCATAAATGGCCAGACAGCGTTGCCTTCAAGTTCCGGGGTGCCGATGAAGAACAGAAGGACTCGTTCGCCTTTCTCATGAAGGCCATGGTCGGTGCCCTGTTCCTGATGTTCATCATTCTGGTGACCCAGTTCAACAGCTTCTACCACACCCTGCTGACCCTCTCGACCGTTGTCATGTCCGTGGTCGGCGTCCTGCTCGGCATGCTGATTACCGGCCAGGCCTTCTCCGTGATCATGACCGGAACGGGGATCGTGGCGCTGGCCGGAATCGTGGTGAACAACTCGATCGTGCTGATCGATACCTACCACCGGCTGCGAGAGACGGGCATGGACGTGATCGATGCCGTGTTGCGGACCGCCGCCCAGAGGCTGCGCCCGGTTCTGCTGACCACCGGCACGACGATCTGCGGCCTGCTGCCGATGGCGCTGCAGATCAATTTCGACTTTTTCACCCGGACGATCTCGTTCGGCGGCGTAACGTCGGTGTGGTGGGTGCAGCTGTCGACCGCGATCATCTTCGGGCTGGGGTTCGCGACCCTGCTGACCCTGGTGCTGACCCCTGTCCTGATCGCCGCACCTACCGTCTACAAGCGCCGCTGGCAGGCATGGCGCAGCAAGCGTTCGGGCAGAGGCACCCTTCCCGTCGACCGCGACGGCCGGACGCCGAAGTCGCAAACCAAGGAAATGATCCCAGGCTACGTGGAAGCCGCCGAGTAGGCGGGACCGCCCTAAACGCAAACACCTGAAATCGGAACGGGCCCGGATCACACTACGTGTGTCCGGGGAACGGTGTGGTTTCCCGGGCGCGATGCGGCACGCCGGTGCTGCGTCGCTGAACCGGGACCGCGCCAAACACAGACGACTGAGACTGGAACGGCCCGGGCTCACGCTGCGCATGTCCGGGGAACGACTGTCGTTTCCCCGACGCTATTGCCGTGTTGACAGCATGGACTTCCGCACGCCACAAGTTGAAACACCAATACACGACACCATGCGACACAATCGGGGGTTCGTGAGATGCGCGGATCTTATTCCTTGTCGGCTTTTTCAGCCGGACTGCTGGCCGCCTTCGTCGGGTTTGCCGGATCCTTTGCGGTCATCATCCAGGGCCTGACGGCGGTAGGTGCGAGCCAGGAGGAGGCTGCGTCCGGCCTGCTGGCCCTGTCGATTGCCATGGGCGTATGCGCGATCTATCTCAGCCTCAAGAGCCGACTGCCAATCTCGATTGCCTGGTCGACGCCGGGGGTCGCCCTGCTGGCCACTTCCGGTGCCGTCGAGGGCGGATTTCCCGCAGCAGTGGGTGCGTTCATGCTCACGAGCATCCTGATCATCGTGTCCGGCCTCTGGAAACCACTCGGTCGTTGGGTGTCGGCCATCCCCTCGTCACTGGCAAACGCCATGCTGGCGGGCGTTCTGTTCGGTCTGTGTCTGGCGCCAGTAAAAGCCATCGGAGAGGTTCCCGCACTCGCCATTCCGATCGTGCTGACCTGGGCAATCACGGGCCGCTTCAAGCGTCTGTTCGCAGTTCCTGCAGCAGTCCTCGTGGCCGCCGTTCTGGTCTTTACAACCACGCCGCAAATCGCCCTTGAGGGCGTGTCGTTATGGCCGCAACCGGTTCTGGTTCAACCAACGATCACGGTCTCCAGCATCATCGGCATCGCCCTGCCGCTTTTCATCGTGACCATGGCGTCCCAGAACATTCCGGGCCTCGCCGTCCTTCACGCCAACGGCTTCCACCCGCCCGCAAGCCCCCTGTTCACCACCACGGGCGTGTTCGGACTTGCCGCGACCCCGTTCGGCGGACATGCGATCAACCTTGCTGCCATTACGGCGGCCATCTGTGCCGGCGAAGAGGCCCATCCGGATCCGAAAAAGCGCTACTGGGCGGCGGTAACCGCAGGTGTGGCCTACGTGTTCTTCGGCTTGCTTGCCGGTATCGCCACCGCCTTTATCAGTGCTTCACCGCCGATCCTGATCGAAGCCGTTGCAGGTCTTGCACTGCTGGGCGCCTTCGGTTCCGCTGTACAGGGAGCGGTAGCCGACGCCGCTGACCGCGAGGCCGCCGTCATTACGTTTCTGGCAACCGCCTCCGGGCTGACATTCTTCGGCATCAGCGGCGCCTTCTGGGGCCTGGTGGCCGGTGCTGCGATGCTCTTGCTGATGCGCGGCAAATCGGCATTTACAAGACCGGAATCCGAGACGGACCGGCCCTGACAAGGCCTATTCCGTCACAGGCGTGAGGACGGGCTTGCCGGCGAAGTGAGCATCTAGATTGTTGACCACAAGGTCGGCCATGTCGTTTCTGGTCTGGACAGTCGCCGAACCCTGGTGAGGCTGGAGCACGACGTTATCCATGGCAAACAGCTCTTCAGGCACACTGGGTTCGTCTGCAAACACATCGAGACCGGCAAAGCCGAGCGTGCCCTCCTGCAGGGCTGCCACCAAGGCCGGTTCGTCATGAACCGAGCCGCGCGCGATGTTGATGAATGTACCGTTGGGCCCGAGGGCGTCGAGTACCGAACGGTTGACGATGCCTCGGGTCGCCTCGCCTCCAGGACAGATTGCGATCACGGTGTCGCAAGACCGTGCCATCCCGACCAGATCGGCAAAATACTCATAGGGCTGGTCGTCCTGTTTGCGTCGCCCGTGATAAGCGACCGTGCAGCCGAACATTTCAAGCTTGCGGGCAATGTCCTGGCCAATGCGGCCCAGGCCCAGAATGCCGATGCGGGTGTTGCGAATAGCCTGGGTCAGGGGTGGTGAGCCTTCTGCTACCCAGCGCCCGTCACGGACGTACCGATCATACAACACCAGCTTCCTGCTGACGGCGAGCAACAGCATGATTGCAGTGTTGGCAACTTCATCATTGAGCACGTCGGGTGTGTTGGTGACGACGATCCCCTTGCCCGCCGCATGGGCGACATCGACGCCGTCATATCCGACCCCGAAGCTTGAGATGATCTCAAGACCGGGCAGCGCGTCCATGAGTGCGGCGTCCGCGACACCCATGGTCGCCACGCCACGAACGCCTGGTGCTACGGAGGCCAGCAAACCTGCTCTGTCGTCCGCTTTGTCCAGCCTGTGGACCGTATAAGAGTCCTCCAAAGCGTCAGCCACCCGTTGCATGATGGGAACGGGGATGAGAATTTCAGGCTTCATTCGATCTGGACTCCATGGTGATCGTTAACATGCCAGCAAAAAATATCCGGCCCTGCGCTGTCGCGTGCCCTTTGCACAAAGGGCACAGATCCCATATTGACAACAACTGGAATCGATCATGCTGATTCCGGATTGAGAAAAAACTGGATAGCACGGCTCTTGCAATATTGGGAGACCAAACCGGAATGAAACTTCGCCCTCGCCGAAACCCCTATTACTCGGGCCCTGTCAGCGATCACTTTGACGGTGTCCGGTTCTTCAATCCGGGGAAACCGCGCAAGGGCGGCCTGAGGCAGTTCCTGAAATGGCAATTGACCGCCAAATGGGAAGAATGGCCGAAATCTGTTGCACGTGGACTACCGGACAGGCCGCCGCCCCGTGTGGAAGGCGACACTTTGCGTGTCTGCTTCGTGGGCCACGCCACAGTCCTTGTCCAGACACAGAACCTCAACATCATCACCGACCCGGTCTGGGCCAAACGGGCGAGCCCGTCCCAGCGTATCGGTCCACTGCGCGCCCAACCGCCCGGCATCGACTTCGACACACTGCCGCCGGTTGACGTAATTCTGCTGTCCCACAACCACTACGACCACATGGATCTGGCGACATTGCAGCGCATCCAGAAACGCGATGGCGCGCGCATCATCACGCCTTTGGGCAACGACACGATCATCACCGCTTTCGACAGATCGATGTCCGCTGAAGCCCACGACTGGGATGAGCGGATCGCCTTGAGCGACGAGGTACATGTCTATCTCGACCGGACCCACCACTGGTCCGCACGCGGCGTTCGCGACCGCCAGATGGCGCTGTGGGCATCGTTTGCCGTTGGGACGCCGGGCGGCACGATCTATTTTTTTTGTCGGCGATTCAGGGTATGGCGAGGGCGACTACTTTCGCAATGCTTTCGAGAAGTACGGCCCGTTCAGGCTCGCGATCCTGCCGATCGGCGCCTACGAACCACGGTGGTTCATGGCCTACTCGCACATGAACCCGCGCGAAGCGGTTCTGGCTCACCAGGACCTGGGCCGTCCGCCGACACTTGCGACTCATTTCGGCACGTTCCGCCTGACCAGTGAGGCCTGGGACGCGCCAGTCAAGGATCTGGAAAAGGCAAAAATGGACGCCGGGGTACCCGACGACCATTTTCGCGCTTTGTCTCCCGGGCAAGTCTGGGATGTTTCCTGAAAACCGTTGGAGCGGTTTCGTTCCAGACCTGTTTTTCTATTTGTTCATTGCCTGTTTGATCACGCCGACGATGACCAACAGGATGGCACCGCCGATACCACCGCCAGCGACCTGCGATATGATCCCGCCGATGTCCATGCCGCCACTGGTACCGAGCACGCTTGAAAGTATCTGCCCGCCAATACCGCCGCCGACGATGCCGGCAATCGAATTGATCAGTACACCGAGGTTGAACTGCTTAAGCAGTGCGCCTGCAATATTGCCGCCTACTGCACCACTGATGAGCTGAATGATCAGTTGTTCCATGGTCCTTGTTCCTTCACCATATGTTGGGGCTTGCCGCTACGCGGCTGCCCGCTGTTGCCCTCAACGAAATGGCTCAAGTCAACATCCCCCAAAACGATGTCCTGAACTGATTGCCATGATAGCCGAATTGTTCCGACCAAAGAACAAGAAAACGCGGCCTGCGTGTGTCAGACCCGACACCAATCAAAAGATGTGCGCACGGGCGATACTGATCAATCCTGGCGGAGTTCCATCAGATTTCGCCCTCGATACGAGTGGTGTGGAAGTGCTCGCCAAGGTCGAAGGACGACCGTTTCCCGAGATTGTCGAAGTTGGCGGCTAGCCAGGTGTCCGCTGTCTGACGCCCGATGTCGCGCAAATGGGTCAGGAAACGCCATTCCGCGTTCATCTTGCTGGATGCACTGAGTTCCAGGAGTTCCTCGCCCGTGTCGATAATGTGCATGTGCACACGTTTGTAGCGATCCGGGTCGAGGTTTTCCGATGCCACGAGCCGGCTGACGAACTCAATGGCGCGCAGTTCCTTGGTCAGCGAGGCGTTGAATGTGATCTCGTTCATGCGGTTGTGGATTTCACGCGACGTGACAGGCGTTTCCTTCCGCTCCAGCGGGTTGACCTGGACCAACACGATATCGTTCGACTGACTGTGATAGAAAAACGGAAACAGAACCGGGTTGCCCATGAAACCACCGTCCCAATAAGGCACGCCATCTATTTCGACAGCCTGAAACACCAAAGGCAGACAGGAGGACGCCATGACCGAGTCGGCGCTGATCTCGTCGCCGGTGAACACCTTGACGCGGCCGGTATGCACATTAGTGGCAGATATGAAGAGCTTGATGTCACTGCAACACTGCACGCGTTCGAAGTCGATCTCTGCTTCGAGCAGTTCCTTCAGCGGGTTCAGGTTTGCCGGGTTGAGATCGTAGGGCGAGGCGATATGAGTGAGCATGTCAAAATAGAGGAAGGCCGGATTGTGATCGAGGCTGAAGTTGCCAAGCCAGATATCCAGCGGCGAGCGCTGGATCGGGCTCAACGCGCCGAGCCGTGCGATGTGCTGCCAGAAGTCATGAAGCCGCTCGCGGGCGCCATCCACACCCGAACGCATGAAACCGTCGGCCAGAACCACCGCGTTGATCGCTCCGGCGCTTGTCCCACTGATCGCCTCGACGCCGATCCGGTCGTCTTCCAGAAGCCGGTCGAGCACACCCCAGGTGAAGGCGCCATGGGCACCACCGCCCTGAAGCGCCAGGTTGATCATCGCCGGTCCGGTTTTCGCAGTTTTGGCAGGCCGGGTCTTGGATTTCGTCGCCTTGGCTCTAGAAGTTCCAGATTTGGCCGCGGGCATGTGCGCATGTGTCCTGTTAATGAGCAGTCCATCCGCCGTCGACGGATATATTGCTGCCGGTAATCTGGGCGGCGGCGTCGGAACACAGGAAGAGTGCCGTGTCGGCGACCTGCTCGACGGTCACAAACTTCTTGGTGGACTGGGCCTTGAGCAATACGTCGCGCTTGACTTCGTCTTCCGTTATCCCGCGGGCCTTCGCCGTATCGGGAATCTGGGCTTCGACCAGCGGCGTCAGCACATAACCCGGTGAAATGGCGTTGCAGGTCACACCATACTCTGCCATTTCAAGGGCGACCACCTTGGTGAGGCCGGCCAGGCCATGTTTGGCGGCAACATAGGCTGCCTTGTAAGGCGAGGCCACAAGCGAGTGCGCCGACGCAATATTGATGATCCGGCCCCAGCCGCGCTGCTTCATGGCACCGGCCACAAACCGGGTCAGATGAAAAGCGGAGGTGAGGTTCAGTGCCATGACCGCATCCCACTTTTCTTCCGGAAAGTCTTCGATTGGCGAAACGTGCTGTATGCCGACATTGTTGACGATGATGTCGATGGCCCCGAAGCTCGACTGCGCCTGATCGACCATGGCCGATATGGCTTCGGATTTCATCATGTTGGCGCCGGAAAAAACGACCTCCGTTCCGGCTGCGGCCACGGCCGCGCGGACCGGTTCGTTGTCTTGCGCCGTGCCAAGACCGTTAATGACGATGTTGGCCCCAGCTTTCGCAAAGGCATGGGCGATGCCGAGCCCGATGCCGGACGTGGAACCGGTGACGATCACATTGCGGCCGGCAAGCGATTTCGTGTCGCTCATGAGCTGTCCTTTAGTATCTCAAAATAAGTTGGATTGCGTTGCAACATAGATGTTGCAACGCAAAATACAAGTAATATGCGGCGTACAGTCAGGCAGTCACGCGGGATTGATCGTTAGCCGTGCGTAGGATGCGACTCCTGAACCATAGATAATTTCTATCAAACGGCCTTCGAAATCCAACTGGAGCTATGACAATGGCGACCCCACCTTAACTTCAGTCGCCAAGCGAATTGGTAATTGGAACCCATAACCAGCGAGGTTGCCATGCAAGTGTCCACCACGAACAAACTGATACGCCAGATTTCGGCGTTGTCCCAGCGCAAGGCTTATCTGGACCGCCGTATCACGGAGGAGATGAAAAGACATGTCCCTCACGGTTTTACTCTTCAGCGGCTGAAGAAGCTGAAACTTGATGCAAAGGACCGGATTGTCGACGCACAGAGGCAGTTGGGCCAGGCGGTCGTCGACGCGTCCCTGATGATGACAGCCGGTATCCAACCGGGGCGTCATCCCAAACTTGTTCCCGCGTTGAACCACACAGACCGGCAACAACGTCAGACAAGACAACTCCGGAGCAGCTGACATGCGGCGATTCAAGAACATTCTGGCGGTATACGGCGACAAGGTGGGCGCAGACGCCGTCTTTGCCAAGGCCGTCGAGCTTGCCCGGCAGAACGACGCCCAGTTGACATTGGTGGACACCGTCACCACCCGTCATGCCAGCCCACGTGACCTTGAGGAACGGCGAAAAAGACTCAACCGCCTGATACCGGCCGTCAAGGCGGAAGGCGTCGACAATGTCAGCGTCGACGTGCTGGTCGGAACCCCGTTTCTGGAGATTATCCGGCAGGTGCTGAAAGCAGGCCATGACTTGGTCATCGCGAGCGCCGATGGCGGCGTCTCGTTCAACAATGTTTACTTCGGCAGCACCGCCACTCACCTCATGAGGAAGTGCCCCTGTCCGGTCTGGATCATCAAACCTGACCAGGCTTATCGCTACTCAAAAATCCTCGCGTGCATCGATCCAGAGACCAACCATGCTCAGGGCAATGAACTGGATATCAAGATACTGGATCTTGCGACGTCGCTTGCATCAGCCAACCAGGCCGAGCTTCATGTGGTCCATGCCTGGGAAGTCGAGGGCAAGGATCGCGATACGGTTTCATCCGAAGTGCGCGACGACGCCCGCGAGGCAATCCTGCTGAAACATGAAACCGTTCACCGCAAGCGGGTGAATGCATTGTTTGCGGACCGTCCGCAGGGCCTGAAAACACCTCGCCTCCACCTGCCCCGCAACCTGCCGCAGAAAGCCATCATCAATCTGGTTGATACGCTCGACATTGACCTGATTGTCATGGGGACGGTGAGCCGCACCGGAATTTCGGGCCTGATCATCGGCAATGCCGCTGAAACGATCCTGAGTGCGGTTACATGCGGCATGCTCACGGTCAAGCCCGAGGGTTTCGTGACGCCCGTCGCCCCCGAACACGAACGGGTCCGCGAGCCGGAACCGGTCTGAAAAAACCAACGTCAACCGGCGGGGCACGGACACGTCGCCCCGCCCCTACCCATACCCGACCAGATGGAGATACCCTTGATAGCAGCGATTACGCGGCCCGACACATTGAAACGCGGCGCCCAGGCATTCTTTGAGCATCAGGCCGCGGGCGGAATCGTATTGATGGCCGCCGCCGCCCTGGCGTTGATCCTCGATAACTCTCCCCTGGCGTGGGCCTATGACAGCCTGCTCCAGACGCCGGTCGTCGTTCAAGTAGGCGCGCTGGTGCTCGACAAACCTTTGCTGCTCTGGATCAATGACGGTCTGATGGCGGTGTTCTTCTTCCTCGTCGGTCTGGAAATAAAACGGGAAGTTCTGGAAGGCCGTTTGTCCAACCGCCGGCAAGCAGGCATGCCGGTGCTGGCTGCGGTCGGCGGTATGGTCGTTCCCGCCATGATCTACATCGCCATCAACTCCGGTGATGCGTCCGCGCTGCAGGGCTGGGCCATTCCGGCGGCTACCGACATTGCGTTTGCGCTCGGCGTCTTGGCATTGCTGGGGCCGCGCGTCCCGGCCGCCCTGAAGGTTTTTTTGCTGGCTCTGGCGATCATCGACGACCTGGGCGCAATCATCATCATCGCGACATTCTACACCTCGCAGCTGTCGTTGCCGGTACTCGGCATTGCCGCTGCAGGCATCGCTGTGCTTGCGTTCCTGAACGCCCGCAACGTAACCCGGATATCGCCTTACCTGGTTGTTGGTCTGATCGTCTGGGTCTGCGTCCTGAAGTCAGGCGTCCACGCCACCCTTGCTGGTGTCGTGATCGCCCTGTTCATCCCGATCCGGTCCAAAAACGCTGCAGGCAATTCGCCACTCAAAGAGATCGAACATGGCCTCGCACCGTGGGTGGCTTTCGGTGTCATGCCGGTGTTCGCGTTTGCCAATGCCGGTGTCGCACTCCATGGATTGGCGCCTTCGGACCTGCTCGCGGGCATCCCGCTGGGAATCGCTGCCGGCCTGTTCATCGGCAAGCAATTGGGCATCATGGGCTTTGTATGGGTCGGTGTTAAGCTCGGCATCGCGCGCCTGCCAGACGGCACGACCTGGTTGCAGATCTACGGCGCGTCGCTGCTGGCCGGTATCGGTTTCACCATGAGCCTGTTCATCGGCACGCTCGCCTTCTCAGATCCCGAACACGCATCTGCCGTCCGTATCGGCGTGCTCACCGGATCGATCCTGTCTGCCCTGATGGGGTATGCCGTATTGCGTTACGCCATCTCGGACAAGACCAACGCGGAATCAGCAAGCAAATCCCGCCCCCTTGGCGGCGACGGGTCGTTGGACCCGCGCGGGGTCGTTCAGTGAGCCATCCGGACGCCAGCCCGATCAGAGAAATTCTCCGATCGGGCTGGCACTTTTGCGGCGCAGACCTACTTATGACGGACACACCTGTTCCATCTGCAGACCGGACGGCCCATGCCAAGTCTTCGCCAACTTGAATATCTCGTTGCCCTCGCGGACACACGCCATTTTCGCCGGGCCGCCGAAAAGACGGGAGTAAGCCAGCCGACCCTGAGCGCACAACTGGGCGTGCTGGAACAACGGCTCGGCGTCCAGTTGGTTGAGCGCAACCGCTCGAGCGTGCACCTGACACCGCTCGGCAAGCAGGTGCTGGTTATCAGCCGGCGGATGATCCAGGACATGCAGGAGATCCGCGACGTCGCCGCCGGCCAGAAAGGCGAACTGGCAGGGACGGTTCGCCTCGGGCTGCCACCGACAATTGGACCTTACTTATTGCCGCGCGTCTTGCCGGAGGTACACCGTGCCTATCCGGACTTGAAGCTCTATGTGCGCGAGCAGGTCCACAATGCCCTGCCCGCCGCACTGGCAGACGGTGTGCTGGACGTGATTCTGACTCCCCTGCCCCTGAAAAACTCCGACTTTGAAACCGTGCCGGTTTTTCGCGAACCGCTTTACGTGGTTGTCGCCAACGATCACCCGCTCGCAAAGAAAAGTCATCTGGAACGTCAGGATCTGACCGGCGAGGCCGTTCTGGCTCTCGAATCGGGTCACCAGTTGCATGAACAGGTTGAAGCAATCTGCGACGAAATTGGCGCCCGTCTCCTGTTTGACTTCGAAGGCACAAGTCTGGAGACGCTGCGCCAGATGGTCGCCATGGGCGTGGGGATCTCGTTCCTTCCGGGCCTTTTCGTCAAAACCATGCTTACAGACCAGTCGGACGTCACGGCACTTGAGTTCAAGGGCCGCAGCCTGTCTCGCACGATCGGTGCTTCGTGGCGACGCACGTCGGCCCGGGAGTCGGACTATCACGTGTTACTGGGATTCGTCCGGCAGGCAGTGAAACGCGACTTTCCATCCTTCCCGTTGCTCTAGGGCCTGTTGAGGTTCAGGGTTGTAGCGTCGGCGTAGATTGTTTCACCAATGGCGATCGCCGACAGAAATATCCGATCAAAGCGGTGGCAAAAGTCGATTTGATCGACTGTCTCAGCCTCAGCATCTGTCGACCGTGGTCGACCTCGCCATCGGGTCCCTGACAATGAAGGAGAACTTAGATGTACGACGCCAGCGTTCAGGTTGGCGCTGACGATGCGCGACATGACGAAAGCATTCAGCTTCAATACAGAGTGCGAGAATCGGCCAATTTCGCTTTGTCCCGGTTCGGCCAGTCGCGGATTCGGGGTTGACAGACTGGTACATTGGTACCAATATAGCATCATGACCAAAACGATAGAACGTGTCCAGACTGGTGTGAGACTGGAAAAGCGGTTGCTCAAAGTCCTCAAGGGCCTCGCAGAGCATTTGGACATGTCGCTAGGCGATCTTCTGGAAGGTATGTCGTTGCACTGTTTTGAAAACAGACCGCCATTCTCTGAGGAAACACTCAGGAAAATCGATCAACTGAAGCAGGTGTATGACCTCGATCTTGGGGCATCCGACGGCCATAATTTGAGGGAAAGTGGACAAGAGAAATGAGCACGGACTATGCCGAACTCACGCAGTCATTTGAGGCTGGCGACATTGATGCAAGTGCATTTGGTCACGTCGATCACATCGGTGTCGCCTACGAGATGCTTCGCAACCACGACTTTCTGACCGCATCGATGAAATACGCCGAATGCATCGACATCATCGCCACCAAGGCTGGGGCGGCGCGCAAGTTCAACACGACGATCACACTGGCATTCCTGAGCCTCATCGCTGAACGCATGGAAGCCAAACCGTACAGCAGCTATGACGAGTTCATCTCGAACAATCAGGAACTGGTCACGGGCAATCTCCTGGAAAAATTTTACTCGCCGGAGCGTTTGCGATCAGACCTGGCGCGCACCGTGTTTCTGATGCCCGACGCTGCCGCGTAGCGCCGAAACACTGCCCAGGCCGTGTGCAATCGGATACCGTTGGCAGAAAGATCGAATTTGCCGCGAGTCTCACAGGGCGGCGGTGGAACAGCTTACGGGAGACATGTTTGAACGCATTCCGGGTCTGCCCGGAAGCGGACCTTCAACACTGACCGGTAACACCCAGAGCCCGAAGGTGTTTGATGACGTTCTGAATTTCCCAAACGCCCGCCTTTGACGAATTGGCGGGAAGCACCCTACTCCTCGACCGGCGGCGTCGGCAGGACCATCACTTCGTGAACGTCGACGCTTGGCGGTTGCGAGATCGCATACATGACACTGTTTGCGACGTCTTCAGCCCGCAGGCCTTCTGGTTTCGGATCGTCGAAAAACGGGGTATCCACGAGTCCAGGCTCAATCAGTGTCACCCGGACACCGGATCCGCGTAATTCCTCGCGCAGGCCGTAGCCGATGGCGGTAACCGCCCATTTGGTGACACTGTACATGGAACCGGCAATGGTGCGGCGCCCGGCGACGGAGCCGGTGAGAACCACATGCCCACAGGCATCCTTCAGGGCATCGGCGGTCAAACGAACGGTGACCGCCGCGCCGTAGACATTGGTGAGGATCAGGTGGCGCCAGTAGTCGGTGTCGGCGCTGGTAAACCCGCCGGGCCGGCCGCCGACCCCGGCATTGGCAAAGACCACGTCGATCCGTCCAAACGCCGACAGGGCCTGGGCGACCATGTGCTTCTGACTGTCAGGGTCTGTGACATCGCACTCAACGGCAATGGCGCGTTCCGAACCGCCCAGGGTGGAGGCAAGGCTTTCGACCTTGTCCCTGGACCGTGCGGCCAGGACAAGACGGTAGCCTGCGTCCGATGCCGCATGGGCCGTCGCCAGACCGATGCCGCTCGACGCACCGGTGATCAACATTACTTTTTCCATGAATGGCCTCACGTCAGTCCGATTTTGCGCACGGGTTTATAACACCGGAACGCTTTTTTGACGGGTATTGTGGAACTATTTTTTGCGCCGGTCGAGAACTCATACCCACGGTGCCGGGCAACTTACGACTGATCGAAATAGCTCGCCAGGATCCGGTCATAGGTTCCGTCTTTAACGAGACCATCAAAACTTGTCTGCAGGGTCTGGACAACTTCGTCTTTGGTTTGCCGGTTCAGGGCAAGATACAGATCGCCCCGCTTTAGGACGTGAATGACTTCGTAATCCGCTGGCGATTCCCCGATCGAAACCAGCCCGAACTTGGTGACATTCGTTTCATAGGCTACCGCATCGATGCGGCCGGCTGCCAGCTTCTTATAATTCTGATCATTGTACAGAACGATATCGAGCTCATCGTCAGTCATCCCGGCGGCCTTCAGAAGCAGGTGTCCGACATCGTCCTTGACGACGCCGATGTTCATATCGCGGAGTTCACTGACGGACTTGACCGATAAGCGGCTGCTTTTCTTTGCCGTCAGCCCGACTATCGTCGGCACAAACGGACCGACCCATTTGAAGAGTTTCTCCCTGTCTTCTGTCCGGGTTGTCGAAAACAAGGCGTGGCAGTTCCGGTTGAGGGTCAGGTTGTAGCCGCGGGCCCAGGGCAGAAGTTCGATGTCCGATCTGGAATGACCTGTGCCCGCGCGTTTCAGCAGTTCGAGCATCAGATCGACACTCAAACCCCGTAACTCTCCATTTTCCTGATAGTTGAACGGCGGATAGTCCTCGGTCATGATCTTCAGCGCGGCGAGTTCTTCACCGGCAAAAGCCTGCCAGGAAGAGGCAAAGGATGCCGCGGCCGCGGATGATGCCAAAAAGGATCTTCTCGTTAGAAATGCCATGATGGTGTGACCTGGCCTTGTTCTAATCTGCTCGACCGAGCCGAACGACAACATCCTGTGAGGACGATGGCGGCTCGGCGAGCCTCGCTGGATTTAAGCTGAAATGCAAGCTTTCGAAATTCATGACCGGCGCCCTTCTGCAACTGCGCCGGACGCCTCTGACAGATAGGCGTCAAACGGTAGCGGCCGCCCGAGATGATAGCCCTGTCCTGCATCCATACCCATGATCTGAAGCCGCCGCAGTTGAGTTTCTGTCTCGATGCCCTCGGCAATGACCTTGATCTTGAGCTGATGCGAGAGAAGACGGATGCCCTCGATCAACGTCAATGTCTTGTGGGCGACGGCTTCATCAGTCTCCTGCCCCAGTGTCGAAATGAAGGACCGGTCGATCTTCACGATCCCCACCGGGAACCGGTTTATGTAACTGAGCGAGGAATATCCCGTGCCAAAATCGTCAAGGGCAAACGTACATCCAAGATCGCGAATGGCGTCAATGATGTGTTCCAGACCCGGCGCCTGCTGCATCAGGACGGTCTCCGTGATTTCGAGCACCAGTTTTCCAGGATCGACGCCGTAATGCATGAATTTGCCTGCAAGTTTCGCGGGCAGGCCCGGCAGGAACTGTGCGGCAGACAGGTTTATCGTGACGTATGCCTCGCTGAGGTGCGGATCTTCGGCCAGGCGTTTCAACTGTTGAATGCCCAGATCCAGAACCCGGTCGCCGATCTCTTGTATCGACCCGTTTTGTTCCGCGGTCGCAATGATTTCATCGGGCCGAATTGCCCCTTCGTCCGGGTGATCGAGGCGCAGCAACCCCTCAAACCCGATTATCTCTTCTGACTTGAGGTCGACGACCGGCTGAAAATGCAGATCAAACCAGTCGTTCGACAACCCATCGGCGATAAATTGTTCGACCTCGAGGTACCGGCTGGCTTCGCTACCCAGTTTTTTGTTGAAGAGGCAATAGCCATTGCGGCCTTCCCGTTTGCGGTGATACATGGCGACATCGGACGTTCTCAACAGTTCGTCGGCCGTTGCCGCATTGTCGGGGTAGAAGGAAATTCCGACGCTCGTCGAAATCGTGAGACGTCTGCCGTCCAGTTTGAAGGGCTGGCTCAGAATTCTGTTGATGTCACCGGCCAAGGCAGTGGCACGGACAGTTACGTCGTCCCCGGAAATCAGAACCGAGAACTCGTCGCCGCCAAATCTCCCGAACTTGTCGCCGTCGCGAAGAAGCGACTGGATACGGTGGCTGACCGTCTGGAGAACATGGTCTCCAGCGGAATGCCCCAGATTGTCATTGACCCATTTAAAGCGATCCAGGTCGAGAAACAGGACGGCGACACGGGCGTCGTTCAACCTGGCGGATTCGAGTTCCTGATCGGCATGTTCCGTGAAGCCCGCCCGGTTCAGCAGACCTGTTAACGGATCGGTCAGTGCCAAGCCGCGCATAGCTTCCTCGACGGCCTTGAGAGTACTGATATCGGTCATGACCGAAAGGGAATGGGGAACCGACGACACACTTTCCTGATCGGGCGCCTCGCGGATCATGACGTCGATCAGATTGCCGTCCTTGCCACGGAATGCACATGTGGTTTCCGTAACATCGCCCGGCCTGACACGTGATATCCGGGGCTTCCTACGGTAGTCGTCCTGGCGTGACTCGGGAACAAATTCAATGAAACGCCGCCCGATAACCTCATCCTTGCGATAGCCTGTCGCAAACAGCCAATAATCCGACACCGCATGGATGACGTCATCGTCGTCCACTGAATAGAGCATTACTGGTGTGTTGTTGTAGAGGAACGTCATCCGCTCGTAGGTGGCTCTGAGCACGTTTTGATCGTCTTCGAGTTTGTCCTGCATTTCGTTAAAGTTGCTCGCGACCTGGCCAATCTCGTCGGCCGATGACAAGGTGATCTTGTGCCGCTTGCCATCCCGGCGCGTCGCATTGATTGTCGACGTCAGGCGTGACAGGGGGCCTGCGATCATCATCCGGTTTGCAAACACGGCAGCAATCAGAACGGCAATTGTCGACGCGATGAACAAAATCGCGGACTTGCCGACCTCACCCCAGACGGCTTCATTGATCTGCTTGTTTCCGTAGGTTATGCGCAATGTGCCAACACGCACCTGCTTGCCGGCATTCGACCGCGTAATGTCGCGCTCTTCAATCTCGAATATGGATCCCAGTGCGCCGGACATCACCTTCTGCGAAACAGCCTTGGCGACCGTATGGTTGCTGTCGTCGAGGATCTCGACTTTCGCAATTCCCGGATTCAGCACGATCGTACTGGCCCATTCGTCGAGATTGGCAAAATCGAAATCCCACAGAGGTTTGCTCAACGCAGTGCTGTTCACCGACAGGATTGCCTCGTGTTTTGCCTGCATTTCGCGCTTGATTGAATCGCTGGAGACAACAAAGAAGATCGCGAGCAGCGGCCCGTTTACGGCCACGAGCGCCAGGAACATGATGGCGAGGAATTTTCGCTGTATCGATCTTTCGAGAAAATCCAACATGGCTGGCGGCCGTTGTCCCCTACGTTGCGCTTCTCTTCGTGAAGGGTCCAATAGACATGGAACCTGGTCAACAAACCGGGCCCCTGCCATCTTTTGCTGCCGCAACCTAGAATTCCAGCCGATATCTTCGGCGACATACTTCACGAATGGTTATGTTTTTGGAGTATGCGCCACAAGGGTTTCAAAACACCTTAAGTTCAATCTGAAACAAGACGAGTGCTTCTGGAATTTGCATTATAGTTAAAATTTGAGAAATCCTGGATTTTGCTGAAACCCCTGGGTCCTTCACCCGACGCTGGTAAAATCAGGCTCTGAATCAAAGCTAAACATTTTCGTACGCTCAGCACGCGCATATCTGCCGTTTCAAACCCAGCGAAACACGACAAATCCGTAGACGAGGCAAATGATCAACGGTCCCCATAGGGGCAGCCCCATCAGACCGAGCCAGGCCAGGAAGATGAAGGCGCTGCCCAGCAGCGTGATGAACAACCGGTCGCCCCGGGTGGTGTCCAGCCCGAGGATGCCATGGCGCAGATCGCCGCCGGGACTGCGCCATTCCCACACGGCCATGGTTGCCAGGCAGCACCCGATGAAGACAAAGAAGGCCACCGTCGGCCAGGTCCAGGCCATCCAGGAAAGGTCCATGGCGCCCGCCCTCCCCTAAACCCGGCCCAGGGCAAAGCCCTTGGCGATGTAGTTGCGCACGAAATAGATGACGAACGCACCGGGCACGATGGTCAGGGTGCCGGCCGCCGCCAGAAGGCCCAGTTCATAGCCGGATGTGGATGCGGTTCGGGTCATGGTCGCCGCGATCGGCTTGGCGGCCACCGCCGTCAGTGTTTTCGCCAGCAGCAGTTCGACCCAGGAAAACATGAAACAGAAGAACGCCGCCACACCGATGCCGGCGGCAATCGTCGGCAGAAAGATCTTGAGGAAGAAGCTCGGGAACGAGTGGCCGTCGATATAGGCGGTTTCGTCAAGTTGCTTGGGGACACCGGACATGAAGCCTTCGAGAATCCAGACTGCCAGGGGAATGTTGAACAGCGTATGGGCAAGGGCTACCGCAATATGCGTATCGAACAGGCCGAACGCCGAATAAAGCTGGAAAAACGGCAGCGCAAACACGGCAGCCGGTGCCATGCGGTTGGTCAGGAGCCAGAAGAACAGGTGTTTGTCGCCGACAAAACGGTAGCGCGAAAAGGCGTAGGCCGCGGGCAAGGCGACGCAGACCGACAACACGGTATTGATCGACACGTAGATCAGGGAATTGACGTAGCCCATGTACCAGGTGGGATCGGTGAAGATCTTGACGTAGTTGTCAGTCGTAAACTCCTGGGGCCACAGGGTGAAGGAGCCCAGAATTTCGTTTGTTGTCTTGAACGACATGTTCAGCAGCCAATAAATCGGCAGCATCAGGAACAGGATGTAGAGGGTGGGAACCAGCCAGGTCGCGCGTCGCATCATTGTTCCTCGCCTCGCATCATCAATGTGTAGAAGATCCAGCTCATCAGCAAAATGATCAGGAAGTAGATCAGCGACATGGCGGCCGCCGGCCCCAGATCGAACTGGCCGAGGGCCACCTTCACGAGATCGATCGACAGGAGCGTCGTCGAATTGCCGGGACCGCCTCCGGTCAGGACAAACGGTTCGGTATAGATGTTGAAACTGTCCATGAAGCGCAGCAGAACGGCAATGGTGAGAACCCGCTTGAGCTTGGGCAGCTGGATATACCGGAAGACGGCGAGCGGCCGGGCGCCGTCGATCTTTGCGGCCTGGTAGTAAGCGTCCGGGATTGACACCAGACCGGCATAGGCCAGCAGCACCACGAGCGACGTCCAGTGCCAGACATCCATCAGAATCAACGTGAACCAGGCATCGCCCGGGTTACGGGTAAAATTGTATTCGATGCCCATGCCGTTGATGATCCGGCCCAGCAGGCCGATGTCAGGCAGGGCAAAAATATTCCAGATGGCACCGACCACGTTCCAGGGGATCAGCAATGGCAGCGCCATCAGGACCAGGCACACTGACACCCACGGCCCTTTCTTCGGCATGGCCAGTGCAATCGCAATGCCGAGCGGAATCTCGATGGCGAGAATGGTGAACGTGAAGAACAACTGGCGCCCGAGGGAGGCGTGGAACCGTTCGGAATGCAGGACCTGTTCAAACCACAGAACACCTGCCCAGAAGAACTTGTTGTCGCCAAAAGTTTCCTGGACCGAATAGTTGACCACCGTCATCAGGGGTATGATGGCGTTGAAGGCAACCAGCACCAGGACCGGCAGCACAAAGAACCAGGCTTTCTGATTGACAGTCTTGTTCATGACGCCTCTCCTGCCAGCCAGCCGTCCGCATAGAGTCGCGTCCGTTTGGGGTCAAAGGTCACGAAGGCCGATCCTTCTGGCACGGTTTCGCCTTCCGGGACGAGAATCTTGATGGACTGATCTTCGTGGCGCGCGTCGACGATGGAGAAACGCCCGGCATCGCTGACCGCCGCAATCCCGACCGGAATGCCGGTTTCACTGAAGCTGACAAACTCCGGCCGCACACCGATTTCAATCCGGGTGCCGGAGGTCTCACCGGTGAGCCGGTTTTCGGTTTCGATGGTCTGGCCGGCAAAGATGGCGTTGCCGTTGTTCACTTCACAGGGCAGCACGTTCATGCCGGGCGACCCGATGAAATGCCCGACAAACGTATGCATCGGCTTTTCGAACAGCTCTTCCGGTGTTCCGGTCTGCACGGCCTGTCCAAAATTCATCACCACCACCTTGTCGGCAAAGGTCAAAGCCTCGACCTGGTCGTGGGTGACGTAGATCATTGTCGTCCTGACCCGCTGGTGCAGTTCCTTCAGCTTCGACCGCAGCTGCCACTTCAGATGCGGATCGATGACGGTCAGCGGCTCGTCGAACATGATGACATTGACATCCGAGCGCACGAGACCGCGCCCCAGGGAGATCTTCTGCTTGCCGTCGGCTGTCAGGCCCGAGGCGCGCTTCTGCAGCATTTCGGTGAGTTCGGTCATCTCCGCAATCTCATGAACACGTGTGCGGACCTGTGCCTCGTCGACACCGCGGTTGCGCAACGGAAAGGCCAGATTGTCGAACACGGTCATGGTGTCGTAGACCACCGGGAACTGGAACACCTGGGCGATGTGCCTTTGCTCAGGCGTCAGTCCTGTGACGTCCTGGCCGTCGAACAAGATGCGACCGTTGCTGGGTTCGAGCAGGCCGGAGACAATATTGAGCAATGTGGTCTTGCCGCAGCCCGAAGGTCCGAGCAACGCATAGGCGCCGCCGTCGTCCAGTTCCATGTCGAGCTGCTTGAGGGCCCAGTCGTCCGGGGTTTTCGGATTGGGCATGTAGCAGTGACGCAGATTGTCGAGCCTTATACTGGCCAAAACCGACCCTCCTTGTCCCTGGGCATAGCTACGGGCATCGTCATGGGCATTGTCATGCCACGAGACGGTTTTCGGCGTCGAAATACATGCCCCTGGAGACATCCGCGAAGAGCTTTGTGGTGGCGCCGATTTCGTGGGGGTGAATGCCGTGGGACTGGGACACCCAGCTGCCCTCGGCCATACCGAAATGTATGATGCTTTCCGAGCCGCTCAACTCAGTGATCAGCACCGGGCCTTCAACCGCCACGGGCACGTCACCGGATTGCGTTGTGCGAATGTGATGAGGCCTGATTCCGAAGGTGTAGTTTCCGTCAGGCAGGGCAGCCGCCCCCCCTTTCGCCGGCCAGCGGATGTCATCGGACAGCATGATGTCGTCCCCTGTCTTTGTCACCTGGGCGGTATTGATCGGCGGGTCCGAGAAAACATCCGCCGTGACCAGGTCATCGGGTTTCCGATAGACATCACCGGTCGGACCGAACTGGGTGACGCGGCCCTGATGAAGGGCTGCCGTGTTGCCGCCGAACAGCAACGCCTCAACAGGCTCGGTGGTGGCGTAGACGACGACGCAGTTGCGCCCGGCAAACAATTTCGGCAACTCGCCGCGCAATTCCTCGCGCAGCTTGAAGTCGAGGTTGGCCAGGGGTTCGTCAAGCAGGACCAGGCTTGCGTCCTTGACCAGCGCGCGTGCCATCGCGGTGCGCTGCTGCTGACCGCCGGAGAGTTCGTGCGGGAACCGGTCCAGCATGGGCGTCAGCCTGAGCAACTCGGCAATGTCGTGGACACGGGCCTTGAGATCCTGGGCAGGCACCCGGGCTACCCGCAAGGGCGACGCGATGTTCTCGTAGACCGAATAGTTGGGGTAGTTGATGAACTGCTGGTAGACCATTGAAACATTGCGTTTCTGGACCGGAACACCGGTGACGTCCTGACCGTCGAACCGGATCGTCCCGGTTGATGGCGGCTCGAGGCCCGCCATGAGCTGCATCAGCGTCGTCTTGCCGGCAAGCGTGGTGCCGAGCAGGACGTTGAAGCAACCGGGCTCAAGCGTCAGACTGGTCGGATGAATGTGGGTTTCCCCGCCGACTGTCTTGGAAATGTTGTGCAGTTCTAAGGACATGTGCTCCGTCACGCATGGGCGGTAGCGAGTTTTGCAACTTTGAGAGTAGCCCACCGGGATCGCAAGGAAAACGATCCCGGTGGTTTTTTCGTCGTTTAACGCCGGTGGCAGCCTTAGTTGGCGGACCAGCGTTTTACGAGTTCGTCATAGGCGATGGTTTCGCCCTTTGGCTTCTCGTTTGCAAGCTTGGCTTTCGCACCGCCCTTGCCAAGCCACTCGGCGGCGTCCTTTTCCTCGTTCAGTCGAGGACCGCAGCCGCCGTAGGTCTTGTTGGCCTTGTCGGCACGTTCCATCCGGCCCATGACCTGGTCCATTTCGCCGGCGAGGCGATCCATCGCCTGCTGCGGGGTGAAGGCACCGGAGTTCACGTCACCGATATTCTGCCACCACAGCTGAGCAAGCTTTGGATAATCCGGCACGTTGACACCGGTCGGCGTCCAGTTGACACGGTCCGGAGAGCGATAGAATTCCACCAGACCACCAAGGTTCGGCGCGCGGTCGGTAAACGACTGGTGGCGGATGTCACTGTCGCGGATAATCGTCAGGCCCACATGACTTTTCTTGAGCGAGACTGACTTGGAGACCACGAACTGGGCATAGAGCCAAGCCGCCTTGCGACGATCGACCGGGGTCGACTTGAAGAGAGTCCATGACCCGGCATCCTGATAACCAAGCTTCTGGCCTTTTTCCCAGTACGGGCCGTGCGGTGACGGGGCCATGCGCCATTGCGGCTTGCCGGCATCGTCGACGGTGTTGTTGCCTTCGCTCTTCGGCGCCACCATGGAGGCGGTGAAGGCCGTGTACCAGAAAATCTGCTGGGCGACATTGCCCTGGCTGAGCGCCGGCAGGGACTGATAGAAGTCGTAGTCGGCGGCTCCCGGAGGTGCATATTTGCGAAGCCATTCATCCCACTTGCGGATGGCATAGACTGCGGCCGGGCCATTGGCGCCACCACCGCGGGTAACGGAAGCACCGGCAGGGTTGCACGATCCGTCTTCCATGCGGATACCCCATTCGTCGATCGGCCGTCCGTTCGGCAGGCCCTTGGAGCCGGCACCGGCCATGGACAACCAGGCGTCCGTCATGCGCCAGCCAAGATCGGGCGCGCGCTTGCCGTAATCCATGTGGCCGTAAACCTTGACGCCATTGATTTCCTTCACGTCGACCGTGAAGAATTCAGCAATGTCCTCGTATGCCGACCAGTTGACCGGTACACCGAGATCATAACCGTATTTGGCCTTGAACCGCTTCTGGAAATCGGCGTTGTCAAACCAGTCCTTGCGGAACCAGTACAAGTTTGCGAACTGCTGGTCGGGCAACTGATAGAGCTTGCCGTCCGGCCCGGTTGTAAAGTCCTTGCCGATGAAGTCGTCGACATCGAGGGTCGGCAGGGTCACGTCCTTGCCGTCGCCAGCCATCCAGTCGGTCAGGTTGACCGCAAGCTGCAAGCGCGAATGCGTGCCGATCAGGTCGGAGTCGTTAATATAGGCATCGTAGAGATTGCGGTTGGTCTGCATCTGGGTTTGAACCGCCTGAACGACCTCGCCTTCGCCAAGCAACTGGTGGTTGACCTTGATGCCTGTGATTTCCTCAAAAGCCTTGGTCAGGGTCTTTGATTCATATTCATGGGTCGGAATGGTTTCCGACAGAACATTGATCTCCATGCCTTTGAACGGTTCAGCAGCCTTCACGAACCATTCGAGCTCTTTCATCTGGTCGGCGGCGCTCAACGTTGTCGGCTGAAACTCCGATTCAGCCCATTTTTTGGCCTCGTCCATGCCAGCCATGGCCGGGCTGGCGACGGCCATGAGTGCGGCCACTGCCGTGGCAGCCAATAACGATCTGTAGTTTTTCATAGAAGGTCCTTCCCTGTTGTCACCGAGTTGTCTTCCCCAGTCGCGGCGTCGGCGAAATATTAACCGAAACAAAACGAACGTCAATCGAAACCTCAAGGCGGAAAATTTCATCCCCTTCACGGCCTGAAACAATGTTGACTGGTATTAAACCGGACCGCTTTTTGACCCAACCCGGTCAAACGTGCCGTTCCGCAATGCGTACCACCGGGGTCGACAATCCGGGGCATGTCATCCGAACGCGGTACGGAGCGAATCGTGAATCTGCTCAAGAAATCATTACGTTAATCGGTAACTGCCGGTTGTTTGGGGCGAGGCCGGCCGATACTGGTCTTTTGGCTGGCCCATTCGTCCCGGTCCGGAACACCGTGGGGAGATCGAGGCAAAACCTGGAGGCCCCTCCAATCAGACGCAAATCGGGCTCACTTCGATTCACCCGCCGTCTGGTCGGTTACGACAACGGAGTGCGCTTTAGACCAATGTTGCACTTGAAATCATTGTTCTTTCAAAAACATCACCTTATGACAAAATCATCGCTCATGTCGCAAGGCATCTCTGTTGGATTCACAGAAGGCCTGTGTTCACGAATCAACCTTGCTCGACGGACAAATGCAAAAATTTTTGGACGCTCCATTGGCCTGCAGACCGTCACATCATTATCGGAATGATGAATTGACGAGTTTGGGGCGAAAACAAGTTTGGCTCGCCCGGAACGGGGACGCGGTGGTCCGTGCAACAAAGCGGCAAACCCGTATGCAAACTGGCGGCAATCTCACTCGACGTGTTGCGGCCCTTTCGACCGGACCGCCCCTTTAAGGACACCTCCTGGTGAAATGGCTTGCCCGAATGTACCGGCCCGTCAACTCACTGCCGCTAGAACAGACCCGGCTATATCCAGTCAAGTTTCGTTTTTTTTCGTTTTGGACCTTTATCTGCAAACAACCACCAAGTTCAGCGGTTTGGGCCAGGTCAACCGATCCACGATTTTCAGCCGGCTGACAAGCAACCCGATGGGGTCCCCCGTGGCCACGCCGCGGGCGGACCGTTCATAGAGGCGTCTTCCGCATCACCTTGGTCCTTCACAAACAACAAAGCCGCGACCCGGGATTTCGGGTCGCGGCTTTGTCATCAGTGCAGATTCGGTACTCTACTCGTTGAACTGGACCTGGTCGACGATTTCGCTCGCCAATGCCGACAACTCGGCGACTTTCGCCAGCGATATGCTGTCGGCCTTGAACTCGCCCCACGACTTGACTCGGTCGGACCACGCAATGCCCGGCTTGACGGGATACTCGAAGTTCACATCTGCATAGATCTTCTGGGCATCGTCGCTCGAAAGAAACTCCATCAGCTTCAGGGCGTTGTCTCTGTTCGGTGCATGTTTTGCCATAACCATACCGGACAGGTTTACATGCGTGCCCCGGCCCTCTGTCCCGGGAAAGACGATGCGAACACTGTCTGCCCATTTCTGTTGTTCGGGTTTCTTCGTGTTGGTCTGCATCTTGCCCATGTAATAGGTGTTTCCTATGGCGATATCGCATTCGCCGCCGAACACCCCTTTCACCTGGGCCCGATCGTTGCCGCTGGGTTTGTGTGCAAGATTGGCCTTCAGGCCCTTCAGCCAGTCGATCGCTGCTTTCTCGCCATCATGGGCGATGACGGAGGCGAACAAAGCGAGATTGTAGACGTGTTGGCCCGACCGAATGCAGATCCGGCCCTTCCATTTGGGATCTGCCAGATCTTCATAACTCAGACTTTTCTCCTTGACCCGCTCGCGCGATACATAGGCCACGCGGGCACGACGGGTCAGACCAAACCAATGCCCTTTCGGGTCCCGGTACTCGGCGGGAATATTGTCCGACAGAAAATCAGACGTTACCGGTTGTGCGACGTCCTCGACCACGGCCTTGTTCAAGCGGCCGATATCGACCGTCAGAAGAACATCGGCCGGGCTGTTGCGGCCCTCCTGCGCCATGCGTTCGATCAACCCCTTCTTGGCAAAAATGACATTCACCTTGACACCGGTCTTGGACTCAAAGGCTTCAAAGAGCGGTTTCACCAGGAACGGCTGGCGGTAGGAATAAACATTGACCTCACTCCCGGCCTGCCCGCTGGTGGCACCGATGGCGACGGCTCCGGCAATCAATCCTGCACCGACAAGGGCAAATCCAAATCTACTCTTCAGCATCACACCCGACTTTCTCTACTCGATTTTTTCCGTTCGGTTCCAGCGTCGCCGGAACGTCAATCTGACCACGCAATTCGCATTCCAGTTACTGAGAATGACTTGCAACAAATCCGCAGTACACCTTCTTTTGTTCCGTGGCAACTAAAAACCAACCAAGTTAGTCGGATTTAGAATCATTCAAATTATAATGTAGTTTCAATAGGTTAGAAATATTCTAAACTAAATTCGATTAAGATTGCTTATTGGTGCTGACAGCACCGGTCCCTGCCACATCTAGTACGGCGTTGCATCAACCGGCCTTGATTTGGATCAAGCGTGCCGGCGTGGCTGAGATCGAAATTCTGCGAGGCAAGACCACGCAAGCATGCGTGCACGGACAAGACTTCGGGTTCATGATAGTCTGCAGTTAGCGTGAATTCGGGTCATGATCATGCAAGCCATACAGAAATTTATCCTGACGGCCAGCCTGGCCACTGCCCTTGGCGCCATCGCCGACAGGCAATCGTTTGCCGAGTCACCTATGGCGCTGGAGCTTGTCCTCGCGGTCGATGCCTTTTCAAGTGTCGACAAACATGAATACCAGTTACAGGTTTCAGGATACGCCAAGGCCTTTCAGGATGAGGACGTCGTTCTGGCCATATAGTCCCATGGTCCGGAGGGGATCGCGGTTAACTATGTGGCATGGAGTTCCCGTTTCCAGCAGATTCACTCGTTGGGCTGGACCCATGTCTTCGACAGGACCAGTAGGGCCACGTTCGGTCCAGCCATCCTCAAGAATGCCAACCATTTGCAGGCATCGGGAACGGCCATTGGCGAGGCCGTGTTACATTCATTGGAATTGTACGACAACAACGGCTACAGCAGCGACCGGCGCGCGATCGACGTGTCCGCGGACGACCGCTACAATGCCGGCTCATCGCCCGCTTACGCCCGCGGTGTCGCGCTAGCCAAGAATGTCACGATCAACGGGCTGGCGGTCGACGACACCGGCGCCCTCACCGCCTAGTTTCAAAGCAACGTGATCGGCGGGCCGGGGGGCCTTCGTCATTACCGCGATGTCATTTGACGACTTCGAGACGGCAATCAAGTTGAAACTGTTGCGTGAGTTGACCGATCAACTAAATATTGCAACGGACGGGCCCTCCCACATCCGGCAGGACTTCGGGCAGGTGGTCTTTGTCGAGTAGATGAAGGCCGCCTCAACCGAATCAAGAACAACGCGTGCAGGCAAAAAACCCCCAAATAACAAAAATTTACGAGCGGGTTGAACGATTTCGGAGATGTAAACGATTACATGTCGGCCCGTTAACAGTTCGTTCACCTTGATGGCCAAACGTGGCGGGAGAACGTCTATTCTGGAGGGCAAAACAATGGACTTCAAGCCAAACTCATGGCCAATTGCGACTAAAATTCCCGCTATCATTCTGAGCATCGGCATTCTGTCAGCCGTTGCTACCGCAGTCTTCAGCTACATCAATGCAAAGCGCACCGTCGAACTGGAAGCCAAGGCAAAACTGACAGCCATTGTAGAGGACCGGACGACGGCACTGTCTGGCTGGCTTGGCCGCATCGCGGGCGATCTCACGACCCAGGCGCAAAACCCGGTCGTACACCAAGCGCTGTCGGCATTCATCGACGGTTGGCAGCAGCTTGGCGACGGTCAGAAGCAAAGACTGCAGGATCTCTACATCACGAAAAATCCGCATCCGATCGGTGAAAAGGAAAATCTCGATGCCGCGAACGACGGATCGGCATACAGCACAGCACATGCACGGTTTCATCCCTATCTGCGTGCGTTCCTGCGCGACCGCGGCTACTACGACATCTTCCTGTTCGATACCGAAGGCAGTCTTGTCTATACGGTGTTTAAGGAACTGGACTATGCGACCAACCTCGTGAACGGCGAGTGGGCGAGCTCCGATCTCGGCAAGGCTTTCGCCGCCGCGCGGGACAAACCCAAAGCCGGCAGCAAAACGTTTTTCGATTTCAAGCCCTATGCGCCCAGTGCCGGGGCACCTGCAAGTTTCATTTCGACGCCACTTGTGAACAATGCCGGGCAATTTACAGGCGCTCTGGTATTCCAGATGCCGATCGGCAAGCTCAATGCCCTCATGCAGCAAAAAGCGGGTCTCGGCGAAACCGGCGAGACCTACGTGGTTGGCAGCGACTTCCTGATGCGCAGCGACTCGCGGTTCAGCAAAGAGTCCACAATCCTCAAGACCAAGACAGAAACCCAACAGGTGCGAAACGCGCTCGACGGCAAAGATGGCTTGATCACAGCTACGGATTATCGGGGAACACCGGTTGTCGCCGCTTTCAAACCGCTTGAGTTCCTGGGAACAAAACTGGCGGTTCTCGCCGAACAGGACGTGGCGGAGACCTTTGCGTCCGTGGCGGCAATGCGCAATCAGCTGATCATTGGCATCGCCGTTGGCAGCTTGTTGATCGTCCTTGTCGGGTTTGTTGCCGGACGCAGATTTTCGAGACCGATCAGCATGACGACCCAGGTCATGGCACAACTGGCCGAAGGCGACACCACTGTCGAGATCCCCGGCAGTGACCGCGGAGACGAGATCGGCGCCATGGCGCGGGCGGTTGAGGTGTTCAAGGACAATGCCATTCAGAACAGTGCCATGGCAGCCCAACAGGAACAGCGCCAAAAGCAGGCGGAGGAAGAAAAGCGAACCCTGATGCTGAAGATGGCCGACGATTTTGACGGTTCCGTTGGCGGGATCGTGGAGACAGTCGCCCAGGCGTCAAGCGAACTTCAGTCCACCGCCCAGGCAATGGCTAACATTTCGGAAGAAACCAGCAACCGGGCCGTGACCGTCTCAACGGCATCCGAGGAAGCTACGACCAATGTGCAGACGGTCGCGGTTGCGACAGAAGAACTGTCGGCATCGATCGGCGAAATCAACCAGCGTGTGGTCGAATCGGCTCAGGCTTCCAAACAGGCCGTAGAAGAAGCGACCAAGACCGGCGAACAGATGAACTCGCTAGCCCAGACGGCAGACAAGATCGGTGCAGTTATCGGCATGATTTCGGACATTGCCGAACAGACCAATTTGCTGGCGCTCAATGCCACGATCGAGGCGGCGCGGGCCGGCGAGATGGGCAAAGGGTTTGCCGTGGTGGCCAGCGAAGTCAAGGATCTCGCCAGCCAGACCGGCAGGGCGACCGAGGAAATCAGTCAGCAGATCCAGGAGATCCAGGGTGCCACCAAACAGGCATCGGCATCCATGGAAGCCATCAGCATGGTCATCGGACAGGTCGACGAAGCCTCTACCGCCATTGCAACCGCGATGGAAGAGCAAGGGGCGGTTACCCAGGAGATCGCCCGCAGTGTCCAGGAGGCGGCGACCGGCACAGCTGACGTGACCGAGAACATCACATCAGTCACCCAGGCGTCGCAGGAGGCCGGCGCTGCATCCGGAGAGGTCAACACGAAGGCCGACGAACTCAGTCAGCAATCCACGCGGCTCAAATCGGAAGTCGAGAAGTTTGTGGCCCAGGTACGGGCGGCATGACCATGACATCGACGGGATGATCCCCGTCTTCACTTCCGCAGAACGGGGCGAAGGGCAACTTTCGCCCCGTTTGCTTTTGAACGCTTCTCAGGCGCTGCCAAACCGCCAGGTTGCTCCAGCGAGACGCCTTGATGTCACCCCTGTCTGCCCCGAACCGGGATGTTTATGGCCACGACGCCCAGAACCGCCGCCGCAAGACCCAACCCGATCACCGGCGTGATCTGCTCTCCCAGGAAAATCATGCCCAGAACGACGCCGACGCCTGCCCGCAGATAGGCCTGGCTGGTGACTCCGAGGGAACCAAGCGATTTTACCAAGCGGAAATAAATCAGCAACGCAACGCCCGTGCAGAACACCGCCAGTGTGAGAGCGGCGACGATTGCCGCAACCGAAGGCCGCAACAGCCATGGCTTTTCAAGCGCGACGGCAACCGGGACGAGGCACAGCGTTGCCCAGATCATGGTGCCCGCCGCCGTTACGGTGGCCGGCAGATGCGCGAACCGTTTCCCGTAGATTGCCGCCACAGCATAAAGCGCTGCACCCGCCAGAGCAGCAAGTTGCCCTGCCACTTGTTGCCCCAGCCCGCGCAGGACGTCGACACCGACAATCAGCACGACGCCGCAAACGCCGAGGCAGGCACCGAACATCTTGAGAGTGTTGACGGACTCGTGCCGAGTTACAAACACGGTTATGAAAAACACGAAAATCGGGGACGTGGAATTCAGAACGCTGGCAAGGCCCGCATCGACATACTGCTGACCCCAGGCAAGAATCGTCCAGGCACCGATGCTGTTGAAAAACGCCAGTACCAGCAACATACGCCAGGTGCGGGCATCAACGGGAAACCGCTCGCCGCGCCAGTGCATGACCCCCGTCAGCAGGAGTGCCGCAACCGCCACGCGCACGGCGATCAGTGTCAAAGGCGGGATCTCAGCGACCGCAATCTTGATGAGCAGGTAGGATGTCCCCCACAACAGCGCCAGCAAGGCAAGCAGCGAGATTTCGAGACTGGTGTTGTATTTGGTGTGAGACATTGTCGGTTCCCGCGGTTCACTCAGGTCTTGACACTAGCGGAATCCGGCAGAGCCATGCTTCGGTTTCGGTCGAAGCATGGCCATGCCGGATGCCGTGCTCATTGGAATGGACGAACCGCTGCGGCACCGCTACGGTCATCCTGCACAAGAAACACCGGCCGGACCGCGAGCCGTCCGGTCAAGCAATCATTTCCGGAACCAGACCGATGACATCATCCAATGCCCCGGCAGGGCCTGCGCTCGACGAAATTAAGGGGGCGAAAAAGTCTTTGAACGGGCGAATCGTCGACACGCCCATGGTTGCGCTGTCATCCGACCGCATCAGACCTTTCCTGCCGGCCGACGCCCAAGTCAGCATCAAGCTTGAACTGTTTCAGCACGCCGGTTCGTTCAAGGCGCGTGGCGCTTTGCTCAGCATGGATGCACTCGACGACGAAGCCCGCGGCCGCGGCGTTACCGCCCTGAGTGCCGGCAATCATGCCTTGGCGGTCGCCTGGGCAGCACACCGCGAGGGTGTGGCGGCCAAGCTGGTGATGCCCGATTATGCCGACCCCGTCCGCATCGAGGGTTGTAAGGCGTTGGGCGCGGATGTCGTGCTGGTCGACAATATTGCTTCCGCCTTCACGGAAGTGGACCGGATCGCGGCCGATGAAGGCCGTGTCCAGATTCATCCGTTCGAGGGTAAGTGGCTAACGCTCGGCACGTCGACCTGTGGACTTGAGATTATCACACAACACCCGGACCTGGACGCCGTGATTGTGCCGGTCGGCGGCGGTGGCCTGATCAGCGGGGTGGCGCGCGCCGTCAAACTGATGTCGCCGGATTGCCAGGTCATTGGCGTGGAGCCGGTCGGCGCGGATTCGCTCTACCAGAGTTTTCAGCAGGGCAAGCCGGTCAAGATCGAAAGAGTCGACACGATTGCCGACAGCCTGGGAGCGCCCATGGCCCTGCCCTATTCTTTCGGCATCGCCAGAGCCAACGTGGATGACGTCATCCGAATCGAAGACCATGAAATGCTCAGGGCGATCGCCATACTCTACGACACCCTGAAGATTGCCGCTGAACCCGCATGTGCAGCGTCGACTGCCGCCCTGATCGGCCCTCTGCGCGACCGTCTGGAAGGCAAACGTGTGGCGGTTATCGCGTGCGGATCGAATATCGGCGAACAGAAATTCACGGAGATGCTGACTAAGGGCCGTGCCCTCCTGAACGGCTAGACCGTATCTGGTCCAGGTCAGGCTGAATCCACTACCGCTCCCGGCCACCTGTCAAAGGTTTCTCCATCACGAAATTGGTCAGGACGACACCGCGTGGCGAAACCGTCTGTTGCCTGACGACGGACCAGCCCTGGCGTTCAAAGAAACGGCGCGCCTGATGGCTGGCCTGGGTCGACAACCGGTCGAAGCCTGCCGTCAGCGCTTCTGCTTCAATCGCGCTGTAGAGCAGCCGGGCCACGCCCTGTCCCATGCAATCGGGAGAAACAAAGGCCAGGTCGATATAACCCCGGGTGTCCAGCGTCATGAACCCGACGATGCTACCGTGACGTTCCGCAACCAGCGTGGTCTGCGCGGCGAGTCTGTCCAGCCAGTCCGGCAATGCGGGAACGCCGGGTGCCCAGGCTTGCCTCTGGGCCTGGTCGTAATGCCCGGCCGATCCGCGATGCACCGCGTCGTAGAAGATCTTTGCGGTCGCCTGAGCATCCTGCTTCGTGAACTGGCGTATCCCTGTCTCTTGCATGGCCGGACCTGCTTGTGAGATGGACATCGGCTGGAAACGCCGAGCCGGTGAGGTCAGTTGTCGGAGAAGGCCAGCCGGGCGCCCAACAGTCCAAATGTGCCGGCAAATGTCCGCCGGAGCCAGACCATGACGGATGGCCGCGAGATGACGTAGTCCCGGGCGACCGATGCACAGGCGCCGTAACCGACAAAGACGATGAATGTCAGGATCATGAAAGCAAACGCCATACCAAGCATTGCCACAGTCGGGTTTTGAGACGTGGCGGGCACAAACTGCGGCAGAAAGGCCAGAAAGAACAGGGACAGTTTCGGATTGAGCACGTTGAGTAATATCCCACTGACGACAATCTGCCCGAAGGGTGTCTGTGATCTTCGTTCCGAGACCTCGAGAGGTCCCTTCTCGCGCAGGACGCTCCAGGCCATGTAAAACAGGTAGGCGACACCCAGAAACTTGACGACCTGGAATGCCACGGCACTGGCATGCAGAATCGCCGCCAGACCGACGATGCTGGCCAGCACATGGGGCACGATGCCAAGCGTGCAGCCAAATGCGGCAACGACGCTCGGTTTGAGGCCCTGCCCCAATCCTACGGCCAGTGTGTACAGTACGCCCGTGCCGGGCAACAGGATGATGACGATCGACGTCAGAAAGAATTCAATGCCCATGTGGCGCCTTTATCCTCCTTGGCTGCCAGCAGTGAATATAGCGATACACTTCTTCCCGCAAGGCAACGCCCGACGGCCGGTCTCTGCCGGCAGTTGCCGCTGTCAACCTGGGGGACGTTTGGCTTCTCAACACGCTCTTGGCCGTGGACATTAGCCGTCACGGTCCAGGCTCGGGACAATGTTGTAGACCCGTTTGTAAGCCTTGGAAAAGGTCGACGTATTCGGGAAACCATTGGCGACCGAAATTTCGGGAATGGCCATCGCAGTCCGTTTCAACATCTGCCGTGCCCGCTCCAGTTTCAAGCTCTCGTAGTAGGCACGAGGACCGACCCCGCAATTACCTTTGAATATTCTCTGCAACTGCCTGATTGATATGCCGAGCGTCCGGCACATCTCGGCCACGTCCAGGGGCTCCTCGATATGATCTTCCATGAGCTCGACACATTTTAGAAAAACCGGGTTGGTGGCACTCAGCCTGGAACGCAGATCCAGCCGCTGGTGCACGGTATCGTCGCGCAAGTTGTGGTGGATCGCGATGTCCGCGACATTGCGCGCAACCGTGTCGCCCGCCACGCTGCGGACAAGCCGGATCATCATGTCCAGCGGTGCCGTGCCGCCCGAACAGGTCAGCAGGTTGCCGTCCTCGACACAGACAGTAGATTGAAGATCCGCGTCGGGGAACAGTTCGCGAAAAACTTCGATGTATTCCCAGTGGATGGTGCAAGCTCTTCCCCGCAGCAGACCGAATTTCGCCAGAATAAAAGTGCCCGTGCAGATTGCGCCGAGCGGCGTGCCGTGACGGTCCAACCGCCGCAATTCCGCACCCAGACTGCCCGGCAGATCCAGCGCTTCAACTTCATCGCTGCTGCAGACTACAAGCCGGTCGGACTCCTGGACCCGGTTCAGTTTCTCCTCCACCTGCATCGATAAACCGCCATTTGCGGATACTGTACCGCCATCGAGAGAAACGCGGCGAAAGTCGAACATCTCGCGCCCCAGCAGCTTGTTGGCAATCCGCAAGGGTTCCACGGCGGAGGCAAAAGAGATCATCGAGAAGTTCTCGATGAGCAGAAAATCGACGCGGTAAGTCTCTGAACTGATCTTCATGGCGCCCAACGTTCACGCGCGGCGGCCATATTGTCAAACCGGGAAATACCGGGGATGACAGGTAACAAGGATTGTTTGCGGTATTGAGCGGCCGGTGCAGACCGGACCAAGTCCCCGGTCTGCACGCGGCACCGCTCAAGCGGAGATGGTGTTTGCCTCAGGCCCGTAAGGAAAGCCTGTAATGTTGTCGGCACCGTTTTCATGAACAACCAGGATATCATGCTCACGGTAACCGCCGGCGCCGGCCTGGTCCGCCGGCACCCAGAGCATCGGCTCCATTGACACGACCATGCCCGGTTCAAGAACCGTATCGATGTCTTCACGCAGTTCCAGACCTGTCTCGCGGCCATAATAGTGCGACAGCACGCCGAAGGAGTGGCCATAACCGAACGAGCGGTACTGCAACAATCCCTCGTCGCGGAAGAATGCGTTGATCTCGGCACAAATCCGGGCGCACGAGATGCCGGGCTTGATCAGGGAAATGCCCAACTCGTGTGCCGCCACGTTGGCCTTCCAGATCCGCAGGCTATCCGGGTCGGGATCGCCCAGAAACAGCGTGCGTTCAAGGGCGGTGTAGTAACCTGAGATCATCGGAAACGTGTTGAGGCTGAGGATATCGCCGGCTTTCAGTTGCCGGGTCGTCACCGGATTGTGGGCACCGTCGGTGTTGAGTCCGGACTGAAACCAGACCCAGGAATCGCGCAGCTCGCTGCCGGGGAAAGAATCTGCAATTTCCAGTTCCATGGCATCGCGGCCGGCCATGGCAACGTCGATTTCGCGTGTGCCGGTCCTGATCGCATCCCGGACGGCGGCGCCGCCGACATCGGCGATACGGGCGCCTTGCGTGATGAGGGTAATTTCTTCAGCCGACTTGATCATGCGCGAGGCCATGGTATCTGAAGCGATATCGATCAACTCACGGTCGCCGAGCCTGTCGATCAGCGCATTCCGGGATGCCAGCGTCAGATGATCCTCTTCAACGCCGAGACGTTTTGCGGCGCCGACAAGCTGGTCGACGACACGCCAGTAATTGCCCCTCTGCCAGTCGGTGAAGATAATGTTGTCACCGGTCGACCGGCGCCACGGCTGCCCACCGTCGATATTCGCGGAAACGGTTGTGCAGGCATCGTGCGTGACGACACAGCCATAGGGCCGGCCGAAGCTGCAATAGAGAAAACCGGTGTAGTAGGCAATGTTGTGCATGGAGGTGAGCAGCACCGCGGACACGTCGCGTGCTGCCATGATGGCGCGCAGCTTTGCCAGCCGGCGCGCGTATTCCGCGTCGGAGAACGGCAATTGCGCCTTCTCCCCATTGTGGCAGGTAAATGAGTCTGGTCGTTTCGGTTGATCCAACATCTGTCTCTCCTGGGCCGGGTGAGACAATCGACACCCGGCGGAATATCCGGGCGTTCAGGACGATGGATGCGCCGCTGGACTGCATCGTCAGAATGCGGTCACGGCACGCCACAAGCTCATGGGCGGCGACGCCATCGCCGCGAGCGGAAGTTCCTTAGACGATTTTGATGGCACACGTCAACGCCGTCGTGGTCTCCCATTGGGTGTCGTGATGTGGTGAACCCTAACGTTCAGAATCTCAGATCCAGGACAAGCGGCACGTGATCGCTGAAACCGCTGCCGACCCATTGTTCGAAGGATCCCACTTCCAGCCGTTCGATATTACCGAGCCAGCCGACCGGCATGAAGATGTAATCTATGTGATAGGTCGGTCCGTCCCGCGTGCGGTCGCGCCAGTAGAGGGTCGGTTCGGTTTCTTCACCCGGTGCCTCGCCGCGCACCGCATGATAGGCGCTCGCCAGTCCGAGAGCATCGAGCATCTTCACCTTGGTCATGTGATTGATGCGCCAGCCGGGCCTGTCCCAGATGGCATTGTTGTTGAAATCACCGCCGATTATGGTGTCGCGTTCGGTCAGAAACCCCCGATACTTGGACAGCGCCCGGCGCAGCGGTCCGGACTGGTTCTTGCGGGTAACGCCGCCGCTTGCATTCTGGGCCCAGACAGCAAGCAGGTTGAAGCCGACCGGACCGGATACCGCAACCGGTGCAATATAGCGAAGAGTAGGGAAATGAGGTTCTGCAAGCGTCGCCGAATACCCGTTGAAGGCGAATATCCCCAATCCCTTGTTGGGGTTTTCGCCAACCCATACAGGATCGCTTTTCAACCAGTCGCCGGCGCCGCGCGCGTGGAGGCGGTCGGGCTCGGCGCATTCACAGATGATGGCCAGATCCGGCTTGAGATCAAGCAGTGCCGCGGCCTTGCGGTCGAAGGCCATGTTGCAGTTCCAGACGACCAGCCTCACAGGATTCGGTTTTTCATTGTCAGGTTCTGTTGGTCAAAAGCTTGAAGCCGGCAAACGCAAAGAAGACGCCCAGGGTTGCCTGAATGGTACGCCGGGCCCTGCCGTACAGGCGCACCATCACCGGCGTCGAGAAGGCAACTGCGTAGAGGCAATGGAGCACGATCGACAGAAAGGCGGTGCCGCCGACGATGACGAAGCCGACCCAGAGCGGTGCGCCGTGCTGGAGGCCAAGCGAGATGATCGCGATCCAGGCCAATGCCGCCTTCGGATTGGTCATCTGAATAATGAACCCTCTGGTGAAATAGCCGGCCGGCGTACGCCGCCCCCCGGCCAGCGCAACAGCGTCGATGTCATGGGCGGACGCCGCCGACCGGAAGGCCTTGCAGGCGAGCCAGAGGAGATAACAGCCGCCGACAACCTTGATCACGGTCAAGGCCTGAGCGTAGGCGGCAAGCAGTGCGGAAAGGCCGGCGACCGTGAGCAACGCCCAGCACAGGGATCCCGTCGCCACCCCCAGCGCCAGCGCAACACCTGACCAGCGCCCGACCCCCATTGACGTTCCTATGACCGCCAGCACGTTCGGCCCAGGGCTCGAAATACTGAGAAAAAAGGCAGAATATGCGAGCAGAATACCAGGCAGGTATGGGGAGATGCTGTCCATCGCGCGGGCCTTTGTCTGGAGTTGCATGTTCATGTAATGTTCCACACATTGGAACGGAGGGCAAGGCCGACGGATGATGCATCGACGTGGTCCCCGGTGCGTATGGGACGCTGTCGGTTGCGTATGGCGCGCTCCCGGGTCTGCAGAGCGGCACTGACGTGCCGCACTGCGCACGGGAAACGGGTTTTGTAATGGGTGCGCATCTCCGTTCCCTGGACTTGGTCCAGGGCCGCACCGATCTCAGGCGTATCGGTTTTCGGCGCTCCCGGGTCTGCGAGGCAGCATTGCATGTTGCATCGCGCACGGGAAACGGCGATGCGGGTATCTTGTGTTTCCGAACAGAGGCTGCAGGGATGGCGAAAATGTTGAATGCAACAGCGGCGATCAGATCAGCGTAAAGCCCTCATAGCCGTCGGCGGCGACCTGTTCCGATCGGCGGATGTATTCCGGGAGGCCGCCAAGGTAAGGCATGAAGACGCGGGGTTTGCCTGCCACGTTGGAACCCAGATACCAACTGTTGGTTGTCGTCTTGAGCGCAGCGTCGGAAATTTCACGGACATGGTCGACCCAGTCATCTTCGGCGTCGCGGTCGGCTTCGATCGATGCAAGGCCTCGGGCCTCCATATAGCCGATGCAGTCGCTGATCCAGTCCACGTGCTGCTCCAGGGTGGGTAGCATGTTGGTCAGAACAGACGGGCTGCCCGGACCGGTGACGGTAAACAGATTCGGATAACCCGATACCGCAAGGCCCAGATAACTGCGCGGCCCGTCCGCCCACTTGTCACGCAGGCGCCGTCCGTCGCGACCGACGATATCGACGTTGAGGATGGCGCCGGTCATGGCATCGAATCCGGTCGCTATCACGAGCGCGTCGATTTCATGGTCGCGGCCGCCGACACGGACCGCGTCGGCGGTGATCTCCTCGATGGGTGTCGACCGCACATCGACCAATGTCACCGTATCGCGATTGAAGGTCTCGAAATATCCGGAATCGACGCACAGCCGCTTGCCGCCGATGATGTTCGTCGGGCACAGCATTTCGGCGACATCCGGATCCCTGACAATTTCGCGGATCTTGGCGCGCACGAAGTCTGCTGCTGTTTTGTTGGCCTCCTTGCTCAGCATCAGATCGCCGAAGGCGCCGTTGAAGGTCAAACCACCCTCCTGCCAGCGCCTCTCGTACTCAGCCCGCAACTCTTCGGGCGTGGCCTCCAGGGCTGACGCGGTGTTGTAGCGGGCATCGATACCGGGCAACGTCGTCTTCGCGCGGGCGCGCATCTCAGGGTAGTTGGCCTTGACCTTCTTCACCCGTTCGGCATCGATCGGCCCGTTATGGGCAGGGATCGAGTAATTGGCGGTGCGCTGAAACACGAACAAGTGCGCCGCTTCGCCGGCGATTACCGGGATCGACTGGATCGCGGACGAACCGGTGCCAATGACACCGACCCGCAGACCGGTGAAGTCGACCCTGTCATGAGGCCAGCTACCGGTGTGGTAGACGGGGCCTGAAAATGTCTCCAGCCCCTTGAAGTTCGGCCGGTTGGGAACCGACAGACAGCCTGTCGCCATGATACAGAACCGGCCTTTGGTGTGCCCACCGTTCCTGTCTTCCAGGACCCAGAGCGCTTCGGCTTCGTCATATCGAGCCGATGTGACCTTCGTGTTGAAAACGATGTCGCGGCGAAGGTCGAACCGGTCGGCGACGTGTTCGGCATATTTCAGGATTTCGGACTGCGGCGCATAGCGCTCGGTCCATTCCCATTCCTGCTGCAGTTCGTCGGAAAACTGATAGGAGTACTGCATGCTCTCGATGTCGCAACGGGCGCCCGGATACCGGTTCCAGTACCACGTGCCGCCGACGCCGCCGCCGGCTTCGAGGGCACAGGCTGAAAGGCCCATCTTGCGCAGACGGTGGAGCAGGTAGAGGCCGGCAAAACCGGCACCAACCACTACGACATCGAACTTGTTTTCCGCCATTTCACCCCAAAAGAATCCGCCAGATCTCATCATGGCATGCCGGTTGTTCTGCGTTGCCGCCGCGATCTTATGGCGAGGACTGTGCCGATTGCAAGCCGGACACCCGGGTTCGGTGATATAGTCAGCGGACGATCCTGAGACAGGGCCTTCCGCCATGACGATAGCGCGCCACTGCCTGCGGGTGCAGAATGCAGCCGAGCTTGCAGACTTCTATACCGGGGTTCTGGGCATGAAGAACTTCGGCACGCCCGATGCGCCTTTGCTGGGCTTTGACGCCGCCCAGTGTCTGTTGGAACTGCGCCATGGCGCCGATGCACCTTTCGAGGCAAGGCGCGATCATTTTTACTGGAAGATCGGCATCACGTGCCGTGACCTCGACAAAGCAGTCGCTCATCTGAACGACCAAGGCTGCAACATTCCACCGGCCTACCAGTTCGGCGACATCGGCTACATGACGCACCTGCAGGACCCTGAAGGGTTCCCGATCGAGTTGCTTCAACAGGGTTTCGAAGGCCGGGCCAAGCCGACACCGGCCGGTCATCCGGTGGGCGGTCAGGCAACCCTTGCCCATATCACCGTGCGGATCACCGACCTTGAAAAGGCTCGAACCCATTGTGAGAACCATCTCGGCATGCGCCTGATGTCTGTTCAACCGGTTCACGGCCGGGGCTTCTGCCTTTACTTCTATTGCTGGAGCGAAGAAGCCCTGCCCGACGAGAACCTTGAAGCGGTTGAAAACCGGGAGTGGTTGTGGTCACGCCCCTATGCGCTCTTGGAACTGCAGCACCTTGAAGCCGACGGTTCGGTTGTCACGATGCCGGATCCCGGCAAGGCCGGATTTGAAGCCATCGCCTACCGTTTCGGATCCGCACCGGATCTGCACTACGTGGCTCTCTTCGATGGCTTATAGTTGCCTCCTTGGGTCACGGTTCAGTACGACAGGCTGGCTGCCCGATGCAGGTAGGTATCGTCGCTAAGCTGTTTCAGCATGAAGTCGGCAACATCGGCATGCGATATCTTGAGGGCCGACGGCCTGTCGCCGGCGGTGAATCCGTGCCTGTAAGACCCCGTGCGAGCGCCTTTCGAAAAATTGCCGGGCCGTGCCAACACCCAATCGAGATGCGAGCGCCTGACGTGACCTTCCTGGTCTTCATGATCGGCAAAAACATGGCGCAGGATCAGCGGGAAGATCAGGTATTTGTAGTGAAACGGCAGTAACTCTCGGCTGTCGCCAGCGCCCAGACCCGACAGGCAGACGAGCCGCCTCACCCCGGTTTCCTGCATCCCCTGAATAATGTTCATGGTTCCTCTGGCGCGCAGTTTTTCCCTGTTCCGCAGAGGCATGCCCAAGGCACAGAGCACGGCGTCCCGGCCGTTAATCGCGTCCTGAACCGCAACCGGGTTCAGCACGTCGCCCTGCACAACCTGCAGGTTGTCATGATTTTGCGCGATTTTCTCCCGGTTGCGTGTAAAGGCGGTCACCTCATGGCCGTCTTCGAGGGCCTGATCCGCCAGGTGACGGCCTACGGAGCCGGTCGATCCAAATATCGTCAGTTTCATTGTAGCGTCCTTTGCAAGGTTCCTTGACACCGTGTCAATTGACATAGTGTCAAGTATGAACTACTAGACACCATGTCAAGTGGAAACCCTGAAACCCGGAAACGAATTCTGAAATCCGCACTGGAGCTGCTGGAATCAAGCCGGGGCCAGGACGTGCGCATGACCGACATCGCCAAGCAGGCAGGCATCACCCGTCAAGCGCTCTATCTGCATTTTGCAACCCGGGCGGAGCTGCTGATTGCGACGACCCACCATCTCGATCAGATCAAGGGCAGCGAGGAACGTCTAGTGGCAAGCCGTACTGCTGCCGACGGTGTTGAGCGCCTCGATGCATTCATTGAAGCGTGGGGGAGCTATATCCCGGAAATCTATGGAGTAGCCAAAGCGCTGCTCGCCATGAAAGACACCGACATGGCCGCCGCGGCCGCCTGGGACAAACGAATGCGCGACATGCGGGAGGGTTGTGCGGCAGCCATCGATGCGCTTGAAGCCAATGCACAGCTTTCGGCCGACTTCTCCGCGGACCAGGCGACCGACATGCTGTGGACGATGCTGTCCGTCCGCAACTGGGAACACCTGACCTTCGACTGCGGTTGGCCGCAGGACTGGTACATCAAAAACCTGAAGACCCTTGCGCGCGCGGCATTTGTAAAAAGAGAGTCGGTACACTGACGAACACGCCGCCGTTGCGCGTCACGCCGATGTCATTGTCGCCATGACCACAGAGTCACCAAAAAAATCCGCCCCTGAGCCTCTCTCCCGCCCGATGGAAAACGCTATGCTTTGGGACGGGCCGGGACTAAACTCTCCCGTGAACCGTTGACCGTCACTCAGGCGGCAGTTCAATTGGGGAAGATGTAGCCATGCAATTTTCGAGAACACGGACGATACTGAGCGGCGTTTTCGCCGCTGCACTTCTGTTCCTGCCCAACGGGAATGCACGAGCCGAAACCACACTCGAGATGGCTTACATGCCGATCGTGCCCTGTTCGCAGTTGTTTGTGATGGAGGGCATGGGCTGGACCAAGGAAGCCGGGATCAATCTCAAATTGACCCGTTTCCCGAACGGTCCCGCGATCGTGCAGGCGATAGCGTCTGGCAATATGGACACGATGTGCTTTGGCATTGGCCCGGCCATGGTCACCCGCGGCAAGGGTATCAAGCTGAAGGTTGTCGCTGCCGGAATTGTCGAGCAAATCGGCGTGATTGCCCAGGGCGAGCTGGTTCAATATTTTGAGAAATACAAGGGTGCCGAGGCACTCAGGCAGTTCGCCAAGGACAAGGGCCGGAAAGTCAAGATTGCGAGCTTTCCGAAGGGCTCGGTTCCCGACACCGTGACCCGTCACTGGTTGCTCAGATCGCTGAAAATGGACCTGGACGAGGTCGAACTGATCGGCATGGGCGCCTCGCGTGTGCAGCAGGCGTTGCTGTCGCGGTCCGTTGACGCCGCCGGCATCCTTGAACCGATTATGACGGTCGTCGAAAGCAAACTAGACGGTGCCAAGGTGGTCGCCCGTGCCAGCGAAATGATGCCGGGTCAGCCGGGCTCCACCATTGCCGTTCGCGAAGAAGTACTCGAAAAGCACCGCGACGCCATCGTGAAACTCATCGAGCTTCACATCCGTGCGACCAAACTTCTGCAGGAGGAACCGGAAAAAGCAGCCCCGCATGTGAACAAGTTCATATCGAAAGGCCTGCTGGGCACAGACGTCATTCTCAAGGCAATAACGTCGCCGTCGTCGAATTTCCGTGCCGATCCGGAGGGCATTCTGGAATCAACGCAATACATGCACGACTTCCAGAAGAGCAGCAAAATCAAGACCAACGTTTCGGTAGAGGGTCTGTTCGATACCAGCATCTACAAACAGGCCAAGGAAAACCTGAGCAAATAAAGGCCCGGAAACCGCTGCAGTGAAATCCACTACCAGGTATACGCTGTCGGCGACGGGACTGATCGTGTTCCTGCTGATCTGGGAATCGTTCGCCCGTAGCGGGCTGATCGAGACACATCTGCTGCCGCCGCCATCCACATTACCGGCGACCTTTGCCTCGGAAGTCTCGCTCGGGGTCTGGCAGGAAATGGTCTGGGCCAGCCTTCGGCACTACTCGTTGGGCTTCGTGATCGGTTCGCTCCTGGGGGTGACGCTCGGTGTCTGCGTTGCGCTCTTCCCGCGTGTCGAAGCAAGTCAGGCCTGGCTTGCCCGTGTATTCAGACCGATCCCGCCGCTGGCTTGGATTCCGTTTGCGATCATCTGGTTCGGGATCAGCGAGACGGCAGCGGCGTTCATCATTTCGATCGGCATTTTCTGGATCAATTATTTTACCGCCATGGCAGCTGTGCAGGCTGTGGACAAGGACCTGATCGAAGTCGCCCGGGCATTCGGTCACCGCTCGTTTCTGGCTTTGCTGCGCAAGGTCATTCTGCCGGGCGCGGCACCGGGCATCCTGAGCGGTCTGCGCGCCGGGCTGGGGCAAGGGTGGATGACTGTCGTCGCTGCCGAGTTGTTCGGCATTTCCGGCATCGGCCAGCGCATGATCGAGGCGTCGGGACTGCTCGCCAGTGAGGTGGTCGTCCTCTACATGTTCTCGATCGCCCTGCTCTACGGCGTCAGCGATTATGTGTTCGTCCGAATTCAGTCGAAAGTCCTGGAATGGCAACAGTAATTCGCACAAATAACCTGGCAGTCTGTTTCGACAGCAATGTTCCGATTTTCGAGGGGCTCGACGTGGCCGTTGAGAGCGGCGAGTTTGTGACGTTAGTGGGCGTTTCAGGAGCCGGCAAGTCCACATTACTGAGGGTCATCGCGGATCTCATTCCGGCGTCGGCAGGCTCGGTAGAAATTGACGTGCCGAGCGACCCGGCACGACGGCCTATCTCCATGGTGTTCCAGGCTGCCAATCTGATGCCATGGCGCAGAGTTGGCGACAACATCACCTTGGGGCTGGAGGGACTTGAAGTCTCTGATCAGGTCTATCGGGAACGGGTTGACTGGACGCTGAAGCTCGTGGGCCTCGATGGTTATGCCGAACGGTGGCCCTACCAGCTTTCCGGCGGTCAAAGACAGAGAATAGGCATTGCACGCGCGCTGGCGACAGACCCGGACATTCTTTTGATGGACGAGCCGTTCGGCGCCCTCGACGCCATAACGCGCACGGGCCTGCAGGACGAACTTCTGAGGATCTGGCGGGAGACCGGAAAGTCGATCCTGTTTGTCACTCACGATATCGAAGAAGCCGTTTACCTCGGAGACCGGGTGCTTTTGCTGGGCGACAAGCCCGCCCGGGTGGTGGAGGAATTCGAAATTGAAATTGCGCGCGATTCCCGACGCGAAAGCGAGGCCTTCCAGCAGCATGTGGAGAAGGTTCGCACCGGCCTGCAGGGTGCAATTGATGCCGCTGAGTCGAGGTAATTGCGCCAACACGGGCGACGCTACGGAGGAAGCAACCGGATGGCTGTAACGCTGGACAAACGACCGATTTTTGTGACCGGATCGGAACGATCGGGCACGACCCTGATCATGACCATTCTGGGGTGCCATCCCAATATCGCGGTCCCGGAAGTCACCTGGTACTACCCGCGCTTTCGTCCCTGGCTGTTCACCTACGGCGAGTTGTCCGTACAGGAAAATTTCAAAACACTGGTCAATGAAATGGCATACGGTCTTCGCAAACCGTTCTTCGGCATGGACGTGAACCCGGCCACTTTCGGCGGTGAAATCCACGACCGCGCAATGACCTTCGAACAGAGTTTTGCCGGTGTATTCGCCGCAATGCTCGCCCAATTTGCCGATGACCAGCACAAGCCACGCTGGGGCGAGAAAACACCCTACAACCTGTTCTACATCGAACAGTTGCTGGAAGACTTTCCGAACGCGCAGATTGTTTTCATCACCCGTGACGGCCGTGACGTTTGTGCCGAGTTTCTTGCATCATCGTTCGGTCCGACAAACATCTATTCCGCTGCCGAACTCTGGGACAGCGGCCAGAAGTCCGTCAGGGCTTTCCGAGAAAGCCTGAGTGCGGACCAGTGGTACGATGTGTCTTACGAAGAGTTGGTACGCGACCCCGTCACCGAACTGAAACGGCTCTGCAGATTTCTCGACGAAGACTACATTGACGAATTGTTGGAATTTCACACGACGCCTACGGCCCAACAACGAGGCCGCACCAAGGACAATGCCCCGCTCGGACATCCGATCTCGGACAAGTATGTCGGCCGCTACAAACAGGAACTCAGCCTTCAGGATCAACGGATACTGGCCTGGACCGCTGGCGATACCCTGCGCGAGTTGGGCTACGACGACATTGCCGAACCGCATGCCCTGACCGAGGAGCAGGTCGCCTTCTTCGAGGAAATGGACGGGCGCTACAGGGCGGCAACACTTGAAGCGCCCGGCGGCTGGATCGTCATGGAAAGTTACAACGACTGGCTGTTGGACCAGCGCGAGGCCCGGCGCAAGGCGGGCGTCTGGTCACAGGTCCCCGACCCCGCCCCCTTTCCCGTTGGGCACAAGCACGAGGAATATCTATCAGGCATGCGCGCCCAGCGGCGATGGAAGGAGCACTTCTGCATCAAACGGGAATACTCTCAGTCGAAATCCATACTGTGAACTTTTAACTCTGTGAACATGCGGCGTAGAATGGCGAAGGCATACTTATCGCGCTTCTCACACTAGTTGATTGCAATGACAGTCCTCTACGATCCCGAGACCTGGCTCAAGGTGACACCTTCCGGACTGTTCTGCGAGCCCGGAGGCTTCTACATCGATCCCCATCGCGCCGTCGACCGGGCCATCGTCACCCACGGCCACGCCGATCACGCCAGGCCCGGCAACCGGCATGTCCTGGCAACGCCGGAGACCCTGCGCATCATGCAGGTGCGTTACGGGGACAAGGCGGGTGAAACCCTGCAACCTCTCGAGTTCGGTGAGACCCTCACCATCAATGGCGTCAGTGTCCGACTTGCGCCCGCCGGACATGTGCTTGGTTCGGCCCAGGTCGTTCTCGACTGGCACGGTGTTCGCGTGGTCGTGTCCGGAGACTACAAGCGCGCGCCGGACCCGACCTGCGCGCCCTTCGATGTCGTGCCTTGCGATGTGTTCATAACAGAAGCCACATTCGGACTGCCGGTCTTTCGCCACGAAACCGCAAGCAACGAAATCGCCCGACTCCTAACGTCGCTTGCCCTGTTTCCTGAACGCACCCACCTGATCGGCGCCTACGGTCTGGGGAAGTGCCAGCGCCTGATCGCAGAATTGCGGCTTGCCGGATACGACAAGCCGGTCTGGCTTCACGGAGCGCTGGTAAACCTTTGCGCGCTCTACCAGGATTGCGGCGTGACTTTGGGACACCTTCGGCCGGTCGGCGATGCCGGTGACAACAAACTGGCTGGTGAAATTGTCCTGGCACCGCCTTCGGCATTGTCCGACCGGTGGTCGCGGCGGCTGGCCGATCCGGTTACCGTTCTGGCATCGGGGTGGATGCGGGTGCGCGGACGCGCGCGTCAGCGCGGTGTCGAGCTGCCCCTCGTCATATCCGATCATGCGGACTGGGACGAGCTTGTGACCACAATCGAACAAACCCAAGCCCGCGAAATCTGGGTAACGCATGGCCGCGAAGACGCGCTGGTCCACTATCTTGGCACCAAAGGTTTGCGCGGCCGCGCGCTGGCCTTGATCGGACGTGAAGAGGAGACAGAGGCATGAACCGGTTCGGCGAAGTGCTCGACCGGCTCGTCTTCATGCCGTCGCGCAATGGAAAGCTCGCCCTGATTGTCGACTATCTTCGCTCAGCGCCCGATCCCGACCGGGGCTATATGATCGCCGCTTTATGTGGAGACCTCAAATTTCCCGCCGTCAAGAGATCGGCCGTAAGCGACCTCGTGGGCTTGCGGGTGGACCCTGAGCTTTACCGAATGTCCCGGGATTTTGTCGGCGATACCGCAGAAACAGCCGCCCTGATCTGGCCGTCGGGGGACGCCGAGCCCGAGCCGCCGGGACTCGACATGGTCGTCGCGACCCTGCTTGAGGCGAAACGCCAGGACGCCGTGCCGCTGCTGGAGGCGTGGATGGACCGGATGGAGGCCAAGCAGCGCTGGGCCCTGCTCAAGCTTGTCACCGGCGGTTTGCGGATCGGTGTTTCAGCCCGGCTGGCCAAACAGGCGCTGGCACAATTTGGCGCTGTCGACATTGCCGACATCGAACAGCTCTGGCATGGACTCGAAGCGCCCTACTTGTCCCTGTTTTGCTGGCTCGAAGGACGTGGTCCGCGGCCCGAAATCGATCTCAGAATGACGTTTCATCCACTCATGCTGGCGAACCCGATCGGGGAAGCGGAGATCGGCAGGATCGATCCCGCGCACTATTCGGCGGAATGGAAGTGGGACGGCATCCGGGTTCAGGTGGCGGCAAGCGAAGGCAATGTACGGCTCTATTCAAGAACCGGCGACGATATTTCCGCGGCGTTTCCCGAACTGATCGATCATTTCAACTTCGATGCAGTGCTCGACGGGGAATTGCTGGTGAAACGCGATGGCATTGTTGCGCCCTTCAACGATCTCCAGCAGCGCCTCAACAGAAAGTCCGTGAGTGCTGCCATGATCCGGAAACATCCCGGCCATGTACGGTTTTATGACATTCTGTTCGACGGCGGCGAAGACCTGAGATCCCTGACGCTCGATCAGCGCAGGACGCGGTTGGAGGCATGGTACGAGACTGTGACGCCGCCCCACAGCGACCTGTCGGAAGTCATTCCGTTCGCGCATGTCGACGATCTCTTTCAATTGCGGGAACAGGCCCGTGAGCGAAACATCGAGGGCCTGATGATCAAGCGCCGCGACAGCCCCTATGTCGCAGGCCGGCCGAAGGGACCCTGGTTCAAGTGGAAGCGTGACCCGCTGTGCGTCGATGCGGTCTTGATGTATGCCCAGCGCGGCAGCGGCAAACGGTCATCGTACTATTCCGACTATACCTTTGGCACCTGGCGCCCGACCGAAGAAGGGCGCGATGTACTGGTGCCCGTAGGCAAAGCCTATTCCGGATTCACCGATGACGAACTACTGCAACTCGACAAGTGGGTAAGGGATCACACCACCAACCGGTTCGGTCCGGTCCGGGAAGTTGAGGCGGGTCTTGTCCTCGAGGTTGTTTTCGACGCCGTGCACCGATCCAAACGTCACAAATCGGGTGTCGCCATGCGGTTTCCGCGCATCAGGCGGATCAGGTGGGACAAACCCGCCCGGGAGGCAGACGGTCTCGAGACTCTTCTGGAAATGCTGGAGGACCGGCCGCCCACATGATGATTATTATTGATGGTTGCAGCAATTTTTTCGATTACGCGATTGCGCATGACTGTCCATTGTTTTATTCAAAGGCCCGGATTTCAGTATTCCAATGTTGATGAGTGAATAGATTGATGACCTCCATTCTGACCAAACGACTTGCCGAGAAGGGCTGGCTCCTCGCGGACGGTGCCACAGGCACCAATCTGTTTGCCCGCGGACTGCAGCACGGCGACGCGCCGGAGATCTGGAATCTTGATGAACCTGAAAAAGTTCGCGATCACTATCGTTCGTTTATCGAAGCCGGGTCCGACGTTGTTCTGACCAACACCTTCGGCGGCACGGCCAACCGTCTCAAACTCCACGGGGCCGACGACCGTGTCTACGACATCAACGTAGCGGCTGCCGCGCTCCTGAAGTCCGAGATCGAAACCTCGGAGCGGCCCGTCATCTGCGGCGGTTCCGTAGGGCCGACCGGGGATCTGTTCGAGCCTATCGGTCCGTTGACGATCGACGACGGGGTTGAATCGTTTTCCAGACAGATTCAGGGCCTGAAGGACGGTGGTGCGGACGTTGCCTGGATCGAAACCATGTCTTCGGAGGACGAAGTCAAGGCTGCCCTGATCGCGGCAGAGAATGTGGGACTGCCGTCGGTATGTACCCTGTCTTTCGACACCAATGGGCGAACCATGATGGGAATCAGCCCGGAGAATTTTGTCGCCATGATGCACGACGCCGACATCAAACCGGTGGCTTTCGGCGGCAATTGCGGCACAGGCGCACCGGATCTGCTGGCAGGACTGCTCAGCATGCGCGGCCGGCTCAGCGACGGCGACATCGTGGTCACAAAGGCAAACTGCGGCATCCCGGAATTCCGCGACGGTGAGATCTGCTACTCGGGCACCGAAGAACTGATGGCGCAATATGCTGTGCTTGCCCGCGATGCCGGAGCCCATATTATCGGCGGCTGCTGCGGCACGACGCCGGAACACGTCCGCGCCATGAGAAAGGCGCTTGAGACGACACCGCCCGGCGAGCCGCCGACGATCCACGATGTGATCGAACGGCTCGGCCTGCTGACCGGATCGACGGCATCTCTTCTCGACGTCGGCAGCGCACCTGCGCAAAGTCCCCGCCGGCGCGGCGGCCGACGGCGGTCGGCGGCCTGAAGGCTCGTAACCCGCGGCCGGGCGGCACCGCCCTCCCACACGGTTCTGTCTTTCTGCGATGGTTACGAGATCAACGTCCGCCAGGGTCATTGATCACCGCCAACTTGATTGGTGCCGCGACATGATCTAGGCTGCCGCCATGCGATAGCGCCTCCCACAGCGGCAGCCTAACAGCCGGACTGCCCTATCAAGCGCCCGACGGGCGCGGCGTTGGTATGTGCGCATTTACCGACATTTTTGTGTGTTTGAATGGCGCGGACGAATTCCTGCGCGTTCCACAGGTTTCTGGCAGCGGCAACAACACCTCGATGTGGTGTTCCGCCGGCCGGATTATGAGCTATCAGAGATATGACATTGCCACATTACAAATGGAGTGCCGCAAGCCTGGCGGCAGCGATCAGAGAAAACCGCATCACGAGCCAGGAAGTGGTGCAAGCCCATCTGGACCGAATATCGAGTGTCAACAAGACCGTCAACGCCGTGACGGTGACACTCGAAGAACAGGCGTTGCGGCAAGCACAAGATGCCGACAGGCAGGTTGCGCAAGGCGCCCCGATTGGACCGTTTCACGGCGTTCCCGTTACGCTCAAGGAGAATTTTGATGTCGTCGGCACGGCAACAACGCATGGGGTTGTCGGGTTGCGCGACGCGTTCCCAAAAGACGACGCGCCGGTGGTCGGTTTCCTCAAGCAGGCCGGAGCCATTCCTATCGGCCGGACAAACTTGCCTGACTATGGCGCGCGCTGGCACACAGACAACGACCTGTGGGGCGCCACACTGAACCCCTGGGACCCTGACCGGACGCCTGGCGGTTCCAGCGGCGGCGAGGCGGCGGCCATCGCCACTGGAATGTCCCCGCTGGGTATCGGCAATGACATGGGTGGATCCCTGCGCCACCCGGCGCACTGTTGCGGGATCGCGGCGCTAAAGCCCTCGCTCGGCAGGATTTCCCAGACAGCCACGGCCATGTTCACCGGTCCACCGCTCTTCTACAGCCAGATGGCGGCGGTCAACGGACCGATGGCACGGCATGTGGGAGACCTGCGGCTTGCCTTGCGGGTCATGAGCCAGTCCGATCCCGGCGATCCCTTGTGGACACCTGCCCTCGATCCAAGCGTGGACGTGGGCCATCCCATTAGAGTTGCCCTGACCACAGATCCAGCGGGGCATGGGGTTAATCGCGATGTCGAACAAGGGGTTCGAAAAGCTGCCGACGTGCTGGCTGATGCGGGTTACGAGATTGAAGAGATCGATCCGCCATCGGTCGAGGAATCCGGTCTGGTGCTGGAGCGGATCGCAAATACGGAATTTGTGAGCTACCTGCCGGCAATGCTGGAGGGCATGTCCGGCGCCAGCGGCACCATTCTCAAGCGGATCATCGATGATTTCGAACCGGATCTTGCAACCTACATGACAGCAATTGGCGACCGTCACCGGATAGCCAGAGCGTGGTCACTGTTCATGGTCAAGTTTCCACTTGTTCTGGGGCCGATATCAACCATGCAGCCGTTTCACGTTGGCTACGACCTTGAAGGCCCGGATGAGCTCAATCGGTTCGTGCGCTCGATCCGGCTGACTGAGATCTGCAATCTGCTCGGGCTACCGAGCGTGGCTGTGCCCGTTCAAATGGCCAACGGTTTGCCCCAGGCCGTCCAAGTGATTGGGCCGAGGTTTCACGAGGAGCTCTGTCTGTCTGCTGCAGAAGCCATCGAGCAACATCAAGGGGTGATCACGCCGATCGACCCTGTGGGCCTTGCCAGTCCAGCGTGACTGCCGGCGGGTACCATATCCGGTCGGCATCATCGCCCAACTGTGAATTGTGGTTGTTCGCAGATGCGTGTTTGATGTCGACCATGACACGAACGATACTTGGTGTTCTGATTCTGGTGTTCTGGAACAGCACTGCTGTTTCCGGCAGCTTGCCGCAGGAGCGGCGCGCGCACCTGCTTGAAGCCCGGCACATGCAGGGACCGGCCTTGTCTCCGGCTGTGCTTGACGGAAAAGCGGCGGTGGTCACGTTTTTTGCCTCATGGTGCCCGCCCTGCATCCATGAATTTGCGGTTCTGAAGCAGGTGCGCGGCGAGTACGCTACTGCCGATGTGACACTGATTGCCATCAACGTTCACGAGGATTTCGGTAATGACACCGGCGGCCTCAGGCTGAAGCGGTTCCTACAGCGCGCGGATCCTGGCATCTCGGTCATCAAAGGCGACAAAGGGCTACGGGATCTCTTCGGTGGTGTCGCGCGCATCCCCACGTTGTTCGTCCTTGACGCCCAAGGCCGTGAGGTTTTCCGGTTCATTCATGAAAAGGATGCGGCGGTGCGTTCAGTCGACCATGCGACTCTGGCGCGGGTGCTAACGGCAATCGGGATTGCCGTTCGGTAATGTGATCAGCGGCGACGGAAGTTCCGTCGTGCCTGGGAGCGGTTCGCCGGCGACGGTTCGTCCTTGTGCCGGTAAGTGACACGTCCCTTGTCCAGGTCATAGGGGGTCATCTCGATTGTCACACGATCCCCGACCAGTGTACGGATGCGGTTCTTTTTCATCTTGCCTGACGTGTAGGCGACAATTTCATGGTCGTTTTCAAGCTTTACGCGGAATCTCGCGTCGGGCATGACATCGATCACGACGCCTTCCATTTCTATCAGTTCTTCTTTTGCCATATTCGGTCGTCTCTCTTTCGTTTCAGTGCGGCTCTGGCGATCATATATATGCAATGGGCAGCGCCACCAAACAGTGATGCTTTACCTGTACGTCTGGGCAATGCCATATCTGTCGGCAGCGCCAATCGCATTTTTGCAGGCCCTGTGTCCCATATTGTGAGACCAATGTCGACAGCGAACACAGTTTTTGGCGCACATCTGCACTCTTTACCGGCCCAGAATGGCGGGCACCCTGAATAAAATTCAGTGCATTGCCTTTCGGCTCCCGGCCCGCAAACGACAACAATCGGTGCTGATTTAACTCCAACTTAACCATGATGATCACAAATACGTGAACACTGAAATTCCGTATGCGGATGACTGGGTTTCACGGCGACGCCCCTGCTCAAGCAGTAGTCTTGGAGAGTGCAGTGAACAGTATTTCCAGGCGACAGTTCATCCTTGGCGCCACGTCAAGTGCGGCATTGCTGGCGGGCGGATGTGCGGCACCTTTCGGCGATCCGCAGTCGTATCTTACCGATGTCGTCGACGCCCGAAACATGAGCCCGGTTTTCCATTGGACCGACATTGCGCTCCAGGCCCTGCGCGACCAGACCATCGCGCCGCCGCTGGCCACACGGGCGCTGGCGATGGGACACGTGGCAGGTTTCATGGCTGTCAATGGCATCGGGCAAAACCATCACTCTGCGTTCGGGACGCTCGAAGGACCGGCCGGCGCCGATCCGGATGTCGCCTACGGGGTCGCTTTCAGTCACGCGGTGGCCGAGCATTTTCAGCAACCCTTTGTTGTCGACCGGGCAAATTTCCTCAGGCGCTACCGCCCGGGCGAGGCAAAGTCCCTCGCCGTTGGTTGGGGCGAAAAGGTGGCGGCCCATGTGGTGCGCCTGCGTACCAATGACGGTGCTGAACCCAGCAAGGTGAATTTTTATCTCGACCGGTATCCCAGACGCCGGGACACCCTGCGCTGGACACCGACGGGCCCGCTCTACGATGCCGGCGAAGGCCCGGCGATCGCCCCCACGTTCGACCGTGCGTTGCTGCCCGGATTCGGCGCTGTCGACCCCTGGGGGATTAAGTCTGTCAGACAATTTCGCGCGCCGGCGTTTCTCGATCCGGCGAGCCCGGAGTTTGCCGAGGAGTTTGCCGAAATCCGGGAGATCGGCGCATCGAACAGCCGTACACGTACCCGGGATCAGGCGGAGATCGCCCTGTTCTGGGAAGACGGTCCCTGGGGTATCACGCCACCCGGCCATTTCACCCTGATCGCCATACAGCTGCTGCAGCACCGTAATCTTACCCTGGCGGAACAGGCCCGGGCGTTCGCTCTCATCAGCATGGCCATGGCGGATGCGGGGATTGCCACCTGGGACAGCAAGTTTGCCCATGACATCATCAGGCCGGAGACCGCCATCCGCTATCGTGCCTCAGCTTTTGGCAACCGCGACGCCCGTGTACGCGCCGATGAAAACTGGAAGAGTTTCATACCGACGCCGCCCTTCCCCACTTACACATCGGGCCACAGCTGTTTTGGCGCCGCTGCCACGCGCATGCTGGCCCATATATTGGGACGAGACCGCATTTCGTTCTCGGGCCGGTCGCCCGACCTGGTGATCTGGCCCAAACATCTGGAGAACGCGGTGCGGCATTGGACCAGCCTGTCGGCAGCAGCCGAAGAAAACGGCCTGAGCCGGATCTATGGCGGCGTTCACTGGAACATCGACAACGTTCAGGCGCTGCGGATTGGCCGCGACATTGCCGATCATATCCACGCCCATTCCATCAACCGGAGCGTCTGACGATGGCTTCGCTCCAGAAATCAAACGGAACACGTCTGTTTTCGAGGTCACTGCTGGTGGGGTTGGCCGGTTGTGCCGTTCAAGCAAGTTCCTCCGATATCGTCTGGGCAGAGCCTGTATCCCTCAATTACGACAGGCTTTCGTTCTTTGAAGAGCCGCTGGCGGTTGACGTTGGCGGTGTCACCGTCAGCCACAACCATCTGATCGACGTCTCTGCGGCCCGAAACTTCACGGACAAGGACAGCGAAATCAAACTTCGCGGCGCCATTGAAGTCAATGCGGAAACCCAAACCCGCGACGCCCTGACATTGGGCGCCAGCTTTCACGGATCGTACGGCGTGGGAGAAGACAGGTATTTCGACGAACGGGTCGGTGCGTATGTTGGCGGCGTGTGGGGGACTGTCGCCGCCGGCGATGTCACCGGGCTTGTGCGTGAGGGCACGCGCCGGATGCGCGGCGCCGGCAATGCCGACCTGCCGGGCGATGGCGCGCTCGGCGGTCTGGAGGAAACCGGTGTTGCCTATCGCGGCAGATACAGTGCCATCATCGTTACCGGCGCGGCGGACCGGGAAGGCAACCTGGATGTGGGGTTCTCGTATGAACGCCCGGCGCGCCGCGTGGATCACCGCGTAACCGCCCGCTACACGCGCGGCGAATACCGTTCCGCCGACGGGCTCGACCACATGAACACGAATGCGGTGGGCCTTGTCGGCGAGGTCATTCACGGCAGACTGCTGCTTGACCTGGGCATCGGTTACGAGCACCTGGACGGCTCAATCGTGAAGGCGGACCGGTACTATGTTTCGTCGGGCATGAACTACAAGAAGGGCCAGGTCACGGTTTCCGCGGAAGGTCACCTTGAATCAATTGACGGGCATGACTCCTATAGCCTGGCAGTCGGGTCACGGTACGATATTGCACGCGGGTTGTCGGTCAATCTTGGCTACAACTACCGCTCGTCCGGCGACCGGATCGACGGAGTGGTGCTTTTGCCCGAGAAGTCTTCAGAGGTAATCTTGTCCGGAAGATACGAATACTGAGCATTGCAGAAAATCCGAGAACTCCGGCGGAATATAATAAACTCCAAAACCATCCCTTAACCCCTTCTTTACCCAGTATGTTTCGAGAAAATTAGGGTAGATAAGCTAGTGTCCCCCTGGCAGAAAAGAGGGCGGCCATGTTTACGCGTATCCTAAACCGCGACGTTCCGATGTTGGTGGCGATTGGGTTGTTCGCAATCGCTGCGATTACAACCGGCATTGGCACCAGCGAGAAGATGAAGAACATGCTGCTCCAGCAGGACGCCCTTGAGGCCGCCCAGAGCTGGACGACTTTCCTTGAACGCAAACATGACCTTTCGACGACAGCAACGGCGGATTCAGGCAAGTCGGCGCAAAATCCGGTCCCTCATCCGGAATCCACTGTTAAATATCGCATTTACGACTCCCGGGGCGAACTTCTGCACGACAGCGATGAAACTCAGGAAAGAACAGCGACGCAGAGACGAAAGGCAAAGTTGGAGCCTTCGTCATGGGCGAAACTACTGGGGGGACGTTCGTACGTTCGGATTCTGCGCGGCCAGACCGAAGGGGCCAAACAGACTTACGCAGACGTTTTTCTTCCCGTCCTGACTGGCGGCCAGGCCGGACACGTACTGGAGGTCAGCATCAACCAGACCCGGAAGGCCGAACGTTTCGACCGTGTCTTCAAGATCAGTGCGATTGTTACCGTGGCCCTGCTGGCCGTAGGGATCGGCATTCCCGGCGGCCTGTTCTGGCACCACGCCCATGCCAGACGGAAGATCGAACGTGAAGTCGACTTTCTTGCGCACAACGACAGCCTGACCGGCCTTGCGAACTACAAGTCATTCGAAGCCAAGCTGACGGCCATTCTGTCCAGCGCGGACCTCGGGGTCCACACTGTGGCGGTTCTTTCGATCGGCATCGACAGGTTCAAACATGTCAACGATTCCCTGGGACATGCCGTCGGCGATGCCCTGCTGCAGGAAATGGCGGCCCGGTGCCGTGCCTACACCCGGGAGACCGATGTGGTCGGCCGCATGACCGGCGACGAATTTGGCGTGATTGCCCCCGGCTTTCGTTCAAACGATGAACTTGCCGCGTTTGCCACCGACCTTCGCGCTCTGCTGATGGAGCCCCTCGACATTCAGGGCCATTACCTGTGCCCGAGTGTCAGCATAGGCATCTCTGTAGCACCCGACGACAGCAAGAGATCGGCCATGCTGATCAAGAACGCAACGACATCGCAGAACTGGGCCAAACAGGAAGATTCCAAGCGCGTCCGGTTCTTTCATGAGGACATGGATCAGGCCGTCAAAGCATCACTGACACTTGAGATGGATATGCGTCGGGCACTCGATCTGGATCAGTTTTTTCTCGTCTATCAACCGCAATTCAACCTCCAGACCGGCGAACTCGTGGGATGCGAAGCGCTGGTCCGTTGGGAACACCCCGATCTTGGCACGATCTCTCCAGACCGGTTCATTCCGCTCGCCGAGAAGCTTGGAACGATCACGGAACTGGGAGAACGGATCCTGCAGACAGCCTGTAGGGAAGCCGTCAGCTGGCCCAAGCCCATTTCGGTTGCGGTCAACCTGTCGCCGGCCCAGTTTACCGGTCACGCATTGGCGACAATGGTATCGAATGTGATGGAAACCACCACCCTGCCGGCAGACCGTCTGGAGGTTGAAATTACCGAAGGGCTGATCATCAACGACACGGACGAAGCACTGAGCCTGCTGCACCGGCTGCGCAAGCTGGGCGTCTCGATCGCCATGGACGACTTTGGCACGGGATACTCAAGCCTGAGCTATCTGACGCGCTTCCCCTACACAAAACTGAAGATCGACCGCTCCCTGCTGTGGCGGATCGAGGACGACGCCAATGTGGCATCGGTCATCGATTCGATCGTGAGGCTTGGAAGATCGCTGAAAATGAAAGTTATCGTCGAAGGTGTTGAAACCGAAGCTCAGGCCCAGATCCTGCGGAACTCAGGTTGTGAACTGGTGCAGGGCTTCCTGTTCGCCAAGCCGATGTCGGAACCGGACCTGGTTGCCCGCCTGCATGCGGAGTCCGCCGAACGGGCGGAGAAAACGTCCACGGCGGCCTGAACCACAATGAAGATGGTGAACATGGATCGGGGACGCTCATTTCCCTGACACGATGCAGCACGTCCGTGCTGCTTCGCAGATCCGGGACCGCACCAATCTCAACGGTCAGAATTGGCAATACCTTCTTGAAGCTTCACATCTAGAGCCTTATCCGGCCACACTGAACCATTTGAAGGCGCCAAATCAGTTCACTCGGTTAGGCGCAAAGAGCAGCGCGATGCGGTGCATCGGGCGAGCTTTGCAACGTCACCGATGAATTGATTTGGCCCACCGAAAGCCCGTTTTTCGCGCCCGCCGGACGGCGTTATGGCTTCCTTGTGGTCAACCAGACCACGGCGGAACCCATGCCTTGCCAGCAGACGCGAAAAACCGGTCAAATTGATTCAGTGTGGCCGGACAAGGCTCTAGAACGGCACAAGCACGGTCTGGCCGGGAATGACGCCGTGTTTGTTGACGACCCTGTTGTAGGCTTTGGCGGTCTTTGCCGGAACCCTGTAGCGATTGCGGATGGACAGAGGCTGGCGCTCACCATCAACCGGTTCGAGAGCCGGAACACCGGTCGTCCTGTCTGCCGACAGGTTTGCACCGGCGGCAGACGATGCGGCCTTGTTCGATTCAAATCCCGACTTCGGAGATGCCGCCACGGGTTTCACCTGGGGAGCCGCCGATGCGGACCGCCAGGACAGGCTGAGCACCTGGCCTGTGTGGATATGAAACGGCGCCGGAATGCGGTTGATGGCGATCAGTTGCCTGACCGGAACACGGTGCCGCCGGGCAATGCCGTACAGCGTGTCGCCGCGCGCGACCCGGACACTGGTTGCCCCGTAGGTGCCGCGTGAGGCGCCGGCGGAAGCGGTGTAAACCGGCGCAACCGGTCTTTGTCCGGCCAAGGATGAACCGGAAGGCAGTCGCAGGGACTGGCCCGGATGAATGGCGTAGGGCGCCGCCAGGCGGTTTGCCGCGATCAGTCGCCCGGCATTGACATTGTGACGGCGGGCGATGCCATAGACGGTGTCGCCGGGGGCGACCCTGACCGAGCCTGATGATCGGGCAACGCTCGGGCGATATGTTGCGCCCGCGGGCGACGGGTTTCCGGACGGGATGATCAGGGTCTGACCGGGCCGGATCATGTAGGGCCGTGCCAGATTGTTCGAGGCGATCAGCCGGTTCAGCGATACACCATGGCGCCGGGACAATCCATACAGGGTATCGCCGTGGCGAACGGTCACGCTGCCGGATCCTGATTCATTTGACGTTGATGCGTAGACCGGCTCCCGCCCCGCCGCTGCCGTGGAACCGGTATGGGCGGGCGACGCTGCACTTGCAGTCGCCGTCTCTTTGGTCGAGGTTGCAAACGGGGTATATTCCGTAACGTCGACGGCGCAGCCGGCGGTCACCGACAGGACAACACAGGATGCAAGGACACGCGCGGACCTGAGCCGCGCATTAACAGGGACACTTACGCAAGACATGACAATTCTCCTCAGCCTCCGGACCAGAGCCGGATGACATTTGGGCCAATTGTCTCGTGTTATAGTTAAAGAGCCCTTACGCTTTATGGTTAACAAAACCTTTATTGGTATTGCCAAGAAATTCTATACAATATGTTGATTATAAAGCATTTTTAATGAAACCACTGGACCACGGTAAAGACAATGCTGCCTCCGTTGAACGCCCTGCGCGCTTTTGAAGCCGTTGTGCGGCAGACCAGCTTCCAGCGGGCCGCGGACGAGTTGAGCGTGACGACATCCGCCGTCAGCCACCAAATCCGCAATCTGGAAGACTTTGTCGGCGTGCCCCTGCTGCTGCGCAACGGCAAGGACGTGACGCCAACCCCAGAAGGCGACGTTCTGTTTGAACACCTCACGCAGGCCTTCGACCTCATCCAGAAGGGTACTGCAGGCGTCTCCGCCAGTGCGGCGGGCGTTCCTCTGGGCATTTCGCTGCGGGCCCATTTCGCCGGCCAATGGCTGGGGCCGCGCATGCGCTTCCTGTGGCGGCATCTGCCGGGACTGGACTTGCGGTTCTTCCACTATAACGGTCCAGCCGATTTCTCAAATCCGAATCTTCATGTTTCCATCGAATGGCGTCATGCCGACGATGTGCCCGAGGACGCTCAACTGCTTTGGCAAGGCAATCTGACACCGGCGATCGGTCGGGTTGAAGGTGCCGGGCTTCGCGTGCCGAAGACACCGGAGAGACTGGCAGACTTCAAACTTCTTCATGAGGCAGACGACAGAAGCTGGCGCGAGTGGCTGGCGGCTGCCGGATGTGCCGACCTCAAAGCCCGGGGCAATCTGTTCTACGAAGATACCAACGTCCGCCAGGAAGCGGCGGCAGCCGGTGAAGGCTTTGCTCTTGTGTGTCCGTCGCTGGTGAAAGAGGAGGTCAGCCGCGGCGCCCTGGTTTGTCCATTCGATGTTCATCTGGAAACCTATGCCTATTACCTTATCGTTCCGCCCAACCGTCGGCGCATTTCCGCAGTGTCGAAATTTGCCGACTGGATCCTGGACGAAGCGCGAACGGGCGCATACGGCGCGTGATCGAAGCGGGTAGAAAATCTCAACAGCGTTGAGAAAGACGCATTCGCACAATCGCTGTTCATGAACTAGATTTTCGGCTCTTGCGTGGATGTGGGTCCGTGCCTGTCGGCCGGAAGCTCAATTGGAGAGGTGTTCGATGAACCATCATGTCGCGACTGATTTGCCGCTTGATCTCCAATATTTTGAACGCGACGGCCTGCCCAGACATGGTCTTCCGGGCTCCGCCTACACAAGCGATGCCTTCTGGGCGCGCGAAACCAGCACGTTGTTCCCGCGCGGCTGGACCTTTGTGGGGTTTGCCCACGAACTCGACCGACCGGGAGACGTGAGACCCGTGGCCGTCGGTGGCCGGCCCGTGCTTCTTGTCCGTGGCGAGGATGGTGCACTCAAGGCATTTCACAATGTCTGCAGGCACCGTTGCCTCAAGCTGGTGGACAAACCAGGCAACCGCGGACGCCTGCTAAAGTGCCCGTATCACGCATGGGCCTACGACCTGAATGGCCGGCTGCGGTCGACCCCCTACTTCGGCGGCTCGGAACATCACGAGCAGGAAGGGTTCGACCGGTCCGAGCACGGGCTTGTGCCGATCAGGACCGGGGTCTGGCACGACTGGATATTTGTCAACCTGAGCGGCGATGCGGAAGCGTTTGACGATTTCGTGGCACCCCTGGCCAGGCATCTGGACGGGGTCGACTTTTCGAAGCTGCAGGTGGTCGGCGTGATCGATCTGGGCGTCATTGAAACCAACTGGAAGTTCCTGATGGAGAACTTCATCGAGCCCTACCATGTGCAGTTCGTCCATGCGACCACGACCGATCAACCGCTGACCGACCACTACACGGTGGTCGACGGCCGCTGTCTCGGCAGCGCCATCGACGTGGCGGACGACCATCACAAGAAGGACGAAAGCGCGAACACCCTTGCGGTCAGTTCACGATACCTCACCCTGTTTCCCAATTTCGTCTTTGGACGCTACTTCCCCGATCAGCTGGGCGTACACGAAAACACGCCGATAGGCCCGGGCCAGACACGCCAGCGCCGCGCCATCTACACCACCAATGATCAACCGCTCGGCAACGACGACGCGGACGCCCTGATGGCGCTCTGGCGCGACGTGCATCGTGAAGACCACGAAATCTGCGAGCGGCTGCAGGAAGGACGCAAGTCCGACATTGCCGACGGCGGCGGCGTGCTGTCGCCCCACTGGGAAAACAGCGTGCGCCGGTTTCAGGAATTCGTCGTCGAGGCGGTATCGTGATGCGGCAACCGGACAAGCGACACTGACAACAAAATCCATTTCAACTTCAAACACCAACCAGGAGACGCAAGATGGGCAAACCCCCACACCTTTTCAAATTCACAGATATCGAACACAGACTGCAAACGCTGGAGCCTGGCAAGACCTACATCAAACCGTTCGTCACCAGCGCCGTCAGCGACACAATGTGCGGCGGGCTGAATTTCCTGAATGACGTGTCGGTTCCCTGGGACCTGACCTGCGACGAGATCATCTACGTCATGGAAGGCACCTTCCGGCTGATCTGCAACGACGAGTCCTATATCTGCGAAAAAGGCGATGTTCTCTACATCCCCAAGGACAATCACATCAAATACGAATCGGATGAGAAATGCGTCATCTTCTACGCTGCCTATCCGCACGACTGGAAGCAGCAGGCCGGTATCACCTTCGTTCCCGGCATTGATCCTGAGGACATGCCGCCGGTGGAATGAACCGGATACCCGCGCGTCCTGCATCCGGTCTGGGGCACGACTGTTTCTCTCATCATTGCCGCTAAGGCAGCAATCCAGGTGTTGAAACGCTGGACCAGATACGGTCTCTATTGAAGCATTTCACCCTGGACACCGGCCAGCGCCGGTGCGACGGCGGGGGCTTGGCATTGGGCGGCACAATGAACGCGGCGGGCTCGCTCAAAGTCGTGGTGCAGCCTCCCCCTATCGGATCATCTCAGACAACCGGTCGGCCACGAGGTCTTCAGCGGAATAACCCAGCATTCCGAGCCTGCCGGTGCCGCCCATGATCAGGCACCCGACGATGTGACAGACGGCCGCGACCGTCTGGCGGTGGGCTGGTTGATAGGCACGGCCGGTTTCGCGGGCAAGGTTGGCGGCAAGGTTCTCGACGATCGTGCGCAAACGGTCGTTGAGGGCCTGATCCAGTTGCGGCGTCAGTCCGGACCGGCCTGTGCCCTGAAAAAGATACAGCCCGAGATCAAGTTCCTCGGCATTCCGGGCATAGTAGTGATGAAACGCCATGAACTGCGCGCGGATGCCATCGCCCTGCGCATCGGATACAGCCCGGCCAAGCAGGACGAGCGAAGCCTCCAGCAATGCCCCGTAGATCTCTTCCTTGGACTCGAAATGAAGATAGAGCGTACCGGGCGCATAGCCGGCCGCGCCGGCGATCTGGCGGACCGTCGTGCCTTCCAGGCCCTGTCCGGCAAATACCTCACGGGCGGCATCCAAAATGCGGTCGCGCTTGAATGTGTCCACGGCGGCCTTGCGCGCGGAACAGGCGGCAGCGTCTACAGGCATCATGTTTTGCCGGAGGGGATGGCCTCGCCGCTGTCGCGTAAGGTAACGGCTTCGTGGAAGCCCTCCTCTTCACAACATTTCTTGAAGGCGACGCCCTCGGGCGTGTGACGCGTCATGCCGTCGAACATGGTCGCGACCATCTGGGTGTTGGCGAGGCCCATGGCATCTATGGCCTGGTTGATCATCAGCTTCTGCATCATGAGCTGGTTGCGCGGGACGCCGGTCATCCGGGCTATAAGAGTATCGACCCGGCGATCGAGATCAGCTGCCGGAACGGCGTCGAGCACAAGCCCCAGATCCTTGGCCTCATGACCATCGACGAGGTCACCGGTAAACAGCATACGCTTGGCTTTTTCGGGTCCCAGGCGGTAAACCCACATGGCGGTGGTCGGGCATCCCCACACCCGCACCGGCGGGTAACCTATTCTGGCGTCTTCCGCCATGACCACCATATCACAGGCCAGGGCGATGTCAGAGCCGCCGGCGATGGCAAACCCGTGGACCTTGCAGACCGTCGGTTTGTAGCTGCGCCAGAGACTCATGATGTCATCGGTGAACCCCTTCATGAGCCGGTAATCCAGCATCGGGTCCCAGGGCATCTCCTGGCTCAGGGGATGGGCGCCTTCGCGTTCGGCGAACTCCTTCAAATCGTAACCGCTGCAGAAAGCCCGGCCAGCCCCTTGCAGCAGAATGACATGAATGGAATCATCGGCGTTCGCCTGGTCGACCGCCATACGCAGTTCACGGGTGCTCTGTTCGATAATGGCATTGAGGCGTTCCGGGCGGTTCAACGTAATCCGGGCTAGGCGGCCGTCGGTCTCATAGAGAAGTGTCGAGAAATCAGTCATTTCATAACCTTTATAGCATTACGACCATAAAACTGAACACTGTTCAGACGATTGTCAATGACCGCATCGCGAAAAGACGCGCCGCGGGACTTTGCACGCGGGCACGCAAGCGGTTATGAATCCCCAAGTGCATCCGGTTCACAGACTGAACCAATCCCTCGCAAGGAACTCCCCCATGGAAAAATTCGGTATCGGCCAGCCGGTTCGGCGCGAAGAAGACGTTCGATTCATCACCGGCGCCGGGCACTATACAGACGACATCCGCCTGGCGGCCGAGTGTTTCAGTGTGGTGGTCCGTTCACCCCACGCCCACGCCAGAATCGAAGCAATCGACACAGATGCCGCCGGAGCGATGCCCGGCGTGTTGTGCATTCTGACCCACGACGACTACCGGGCCGACGGTCTGGGGCCGATTTCCGTGCTCGGCAATATCGAAACGACGGGGGCATTCAACAAACCGCCCCGGACCGTGCTTGCCGACGGTGTTGTCCGGCACGTGGGCGATCCTGTGGTGTTCGTTGTGGCGGACAGCCGGAACGCCGCGCAAAACGCAGCCGAACTCGTGGAAATCGATTACAGGCCCCTGCCCGCGGTCGTGAATCCTTCGCAGGCGCTGGCTCCAGACAGCAGCGCAATCTGGCCGGACTTCGGCAGCAATCTTTCGTTTCATTTTGAAAAGGGCGACCGCAACGCGACCGATGCCGTATTCGATACCGCCCCACACGTCATCACGCTGGATCTTGTGAACAACCGCGTTATCCAGAACACCATCGAGGCCCGCGCCGCGATCGGGGAGTATCACGAAGCGGACGACTCGATGACGCTTCATGTGACATCGCAGTCCCTGTTCGGCATTCGCGGCGATATCGCCGGCGCGGTGTTTGGCATAGAGCCGGAAAAACTTCGGGTCATCGCCCCCGATGTCGGTGGCGGCTTCGGGTCGAAGAACTTTGTCTATCCCGAGTATGTCCTCGTCCTGTGGGCTGCCCGCAAAGTCGGACGCCCGGTCAAGTGGACCTCGGAGCGCTCCGAGGCCTTCGTGTCCGATGTTCATGCCCGCGACCACGTCACGCGCGCTGAGCTTGCCGTCGACCATGACGGAACCTTCCTGGGTCTGCGGGTCAACACGCTTGCCAACATGGGCGCATACCTCTCGGCCATGGCGCCGGTGATCCCGACCATGGCAAGCTGGCCGGTTCAGGGCGGTGCCTACGTGATCCCCCATGTGTTCTTCGAAGTCGATGCGGTCTTCACCAACACGGTGCCGGTGGACGCCTATCGCGGTGCCGGGCGTCCGGAAGCCGCCTACATCATCGAACGCCTCGCCGACATGGCTGCGGCCCGCCTCAACATCGACACGGTTGCCTTGCGCAAAATGAATTTCATTTCGGCTTTCCCGCACAAAACCTCGCTGGGACAAAGCGTGGACTGCGGTGCCTTTGTCGGTAACCTGGACAAGGCGCTCGCGGCGGCAAAAGCGTCGAGTTTTGGGCAACGACGAGACGATGCCCGCAAGCGTGGCAAACTGCGGGGTCTGGCGTTTGCCAGTTACCTCGAGATCACGCTGGGAAATCCTGCAGAGACCAGCACGATCCGGTTCGACGACGATGGTGGCGTGACGCTCCTGGTCGGCACCAACTCAAACGGACAGGGGCACGAGACATCCTACAAGCAGATTGCCGCAGACGTGCTCGGCATTGCCTTCGACAAGATCCGGTTCTTGCAGGGTGATACCGGACAGATTGCCGTAGGGGGCGGTCACGGCGGCTCACGGAGCATGGGACTGGGCGGAACGGCCATGAAGGATGCGGCCGTCACTGTTTGCGAGAAAGGCCGCGCCCTCGCCGCTCACGTGCTGGACGCGCAGGGTCGCGACGTCCTGTTTTCGGAAGGCGTTTATTCGGTGGCCGGCACCAACCGCAGTATCGGCATCCTCGAACTGGCGCAGACCGCGAGGAGCCTGACGGATCTGCCGGAAGACCTTGAATCCGATCTGACGTCGAAGGCCTCGGTCACCCGCGAAGGTTTCAACTTCCCGAACGGCTGCCATGCTGTGGAAGTTGAGGTCGATCAGGATACCGGCCGCCTGGAGATCGTCGCATACACCATCGTCGATGACTTCGGGACCGTGATCAATCCACTGCTGGCGGCGGGCCAGGCGATGGGCGGCACCACCCAGGGCATCGGCCAGGCCATGCTCGAACACACAGCCTACGATCCGGATACCGGCCAGTTGTTGTCGGGCTCCCTGATGGACTACACGCTGCCGCGCGCAAGCGATGTCCCGGACTTCGCCGTCGAGTTAAACCAGGAAGCGCCGACCAAGACCAACCCGCTGGGTGTCAAGGGTGCTGGAGAAGCCGGCTGTACCGGCGCGCCACCCGCCGTCGTCAACGCTGTGGTCGACGCTCTCAAAGAGTTCGGGGTTACTCATCTGGACATGCCTCTGACCTCGGAAAAAATCTGGCGGGCGATCAACAACCACGCCTGAGACATGAACGTCACGTTCGAAGCAAATCAGCACTCATGGTTTACTGGCTCGCTGTCGTTCGTGCCTGTGCGGGAAGGCGGGCGACGGCACTTGCTGCTTCCAGCCGCCATTTTGCGAGCGGGGCAAACCGCCCGTCCGGCCAGCGTTGGAGATAACGATCATAGGCACGGCGATCAGGATCATTGTGCGCTGCCAGCCACAAACGGTTTTCTTCCCGGCGGGTCTTACCCTTGTTTGTCGTCAGGAGCGCCTCCTGGGGGTCGGGATATTCTTGTCTCAACTTATCCAGCAATTGCACCGTCGGAATCCCGAGCCTCTTGATCTTGAGGCGTTTCTCAACCTTTCCGATGGCCCGTCTGGTCCGTGGCCCGATCAATCCATCGATCGCCCCCTTGTAGAGACCGGCGCGCGCCAGATACTCCTGCACCGCCAGGATCGACAGGTCACCGGCCAGCGGCGTCTCGTCGATGAAACGGTCAAGGCGATCCGCAAAACTCGACGCCCGGACCGCAATATTGACGCGCCCCGATCCGACCCGTTTCCGGCCCCGCCTGACGCTCCAGACGACGGTGCCCTGATTTACCGCCAGAAGGAACGGTTTGCCGCCGTCCCAGGAGGCCAGAATCGGCGATCCGGAAGATCCCTGGCGAGTATCGCAAGTGTGAAGCAGAACCGTCGGCCTGTGCGCGAGGGTGTGCGTAAACCGCTTGGCATGGCGGCCGCCGATACGGCGCCGGCTTTTACAATGGCCGGAGTAAAGCAGGCGCCCCTTTGAGTCCTCGTGGAACGCGATGTTGAAGATACTCAGTTTCTTTCTCGTTCGTCTGGCTTCGCGGTATTTTAGAACACGGCCGGCGCACACCGGCTTGGAGAGTTTCACCGCAGCCCAGTCGCGGTGTTCGGCATGCCCCCGATAACCGCCTCCCAACAGGACGTTGTGCCTTTGATGCGCCGTGTCGGAACCAGCGACATGGGCTCGTGCCGTACGGCCGGCGGTCCGCCAAACAAACACATAGCCCGCGACACTGTCGTCGACCCGGCCGCGCCGGTTGACCAGACAATGAGCCGAAGTCACGACCACATTGTCAGCAACGCAGGCTGCCGAACACAACGCCTTGCCGGTCCAAAGAGCGCCTACCGCGTCCGCGCTTTGGCGATATTTCTGAGGAATTTTCGGGACACGCTGGTCCTTGCCGACAATGGCTGCAGGGGTGACGACCAGGTCTCCAGACAGTGCGACAGGTCGCCATTGAGCCTGTTGCCCGGCGTGAACGGGTAGATACAGGGCACAGACCAGGACAATGGCCAGGACAGTACGACTCAACTCACACACTCCGCACAGCCAATACAAGCAACCGGTCAGATCGAACTGCGCCGGGGCAGTGCAAACCTGATGGCGGTAGTTTACGCCATTTCAATCCACGCACCATAGCCAATAGGAATTTTCCACATTGCGCGTTTGGAATATCAGGAAGGCTGGTGTTCGTCGGGCGCTTTTTCTTCAGATTTCTGACTGTCGACGGCTGGTTTTGAAGTCGCGGTTCGGGCGGAAAGTTTGCCGAAACGGAAAACACTCAACGGAATAAAAGCCAGATAGCCGACGCAGACCGAAGACAACATTATCCATGGAAAACTGACAAGGAGGACCGTGAACATGACAGCGACGATCAGAATCGGCAGAACCATGTCGCGCCGCACACGCTGGCCGATGAGTTTGCCGGAAAACGTCGGAACCTGGCTGACCATCAGAAATGCCACGGCGGGAACGTATAGAAGCACGGGGATCTTCAGCGACGCCCCATCTATCTCTCCCAGAAGTCCCAGATATAGCGGCAGCAGAGCGAGCATGGCGCCGGCGGGTGCCGGCACGCCGGTGAAATAGTTGCCCATCCAGGCGGGCTTGTCGGGATCGTCGAGTGCCACGTTGAAGCGTGCCAGACGCAATGCCGCGCACAAGGCGAGGGAAAGCGCCACAACCCAGCCGAGCGCCTTGAATTCCTGCAACGCCCACAGGTACATCACCACGGCGGGGGCGACGCCGAAATTCACGAAATCGGCAAGAGAATCAAGTTCGGCACCGAACTTGGTCGTGCCTTTCATCAGCCTTGCGATTCGGCCGTCCAGACCATCGAAAACAATCGCGATCATGATACACGCGACCGCCCATTCATAGCGGCCTTCCAGGGCCATACGTATGGCGGTCATGCCGCTGCACAAGGCAAGCAGCGTGATCACATTGGGCACAAGATATCGAATCGGCACGCGCCGGAAACGGCGCCGCTTCTGCTGGCGCGCGGTCACTTCCGGCTCATATGGCGGGAACAGGCTCATGGCGACATTATAACAGAAAATCGAGGCAAAGGCGCGCGCCAAGGCAACAACCTAGGGAAAGGGTTAAGACGGATTCTCAGCTCTGGCGGGCTTCACGTGGCCCCTCTTCAGAGGCACAGTCTGCCAGCACTGTTTCGCCGGCGATCGCCCGCTGGCCGATCGCTACGTGGGCCTGCTTTCCAGGCGGCAGATAGACGTCGACCCGGCTCCCGAACCGAATCAATCCATAACGCTCGCCAACGCCCAACGGTTCACCGGCCTTGACAAACGTCACAATCCGCCGGGCCACGAGGCCCGCGATCTGGACGACGCCGTAACGTTCACCGTCCGGTGTTTCCAGAGTCATGGCATGACGCTCGTTATCTTCGCTCGCCTTGTCCAGTTCGGCATTCAGAAACTTGCCCGGCACATAGGTCATGCCGACAATCCTTCCAGCGACCGGTGCGCGGTTCACATGGCAATCAAAAACGTTCATGAATACGGAAATACGCAGCCTTGCTTCCGGCCCGAGATCCAGTTCGTTGGGCGGTACAACTTTTTCGATCAGACAGATCCGGCCGTCGGCCGGCGAGATCACGAGCCCTTCTCTCAAGGGTGTGACGCGCTCGGGATCGCGGAAAAAATAGACGCACCAAAGGGTCGCGACGACACCGATCCATCCCAACGGTTCTGCGAGCCAGAAAAGCACCACCGTGACCGCGGCAAAGATCCCAATAAACCGATAGCCTTCCCGGTGCGGGGGCACGAATACGGACAAAATCGACTCAAACACTTGCCTTGCCTTCTCAATTCTCCAACCCTCGGCCCGCCTCCGACAGAAGACTGCCGACCCGATCACGCGGGCCTAGGTCGGTGCTTTGACCGGAACGCCCAAAAGGGCTGCTTCTTCTGCGGTAATACCACGCTCTTCAAGGGAGCGGGCAAGTTTTTCGCGGGCTTCCTCAGCCTCGCGCTGCCGGTTCCACATCCCGGCGTAAAGGCCATCCTGTGCCAGCAGGCCGCCATGGGTGCCGCGTTCGGCAATGTGTCCGGATTCGAGCACAATGATCTCGTCGGCATCGACAACGGTCGACAATCTGTGGGCAATCACCAGCGTCGTACGGCTTTCGGATACTTTCTTCAGGGCTTCCTGAATTTCCTGCTCCGTATACGAATCAAGCGCGGAGGTTGCCTCGTCGAGAAGTAGGATCGGAGGACCTTTCAGAATCGTGCGGGCAATCGCCACACGCTGTTTTTCACCGCCGGACAACTTGAGGCCACGCTCGCCGACCGTCGCATTATAGCCTTCGGGCAGGGTTCCGATGAATTCATGAATTTGGGCAAGCTTCGCTGCCTCTTCGACTTCTTCGTCGCTGGCATCAGGCCGGCCGTAGCGGATGTTGTAGCGGATGGTATCGTTGAACAGAACCGTGTCCTGCGGCACCATGCCAATGGCATGACGCAAGGATTGCTGCGTAACGTGAGCGATGTCCTGTCCATCGATCAGAACCCGTCCGCCGGTGACCTCGTAGAAGCGGAACAGCATGCGCGAGATCGTCGATTTGCCCGCACCGCTGGGCCCGACAATTGCAATGGTTTTGCCGGCCGGCACGGTAAACGACACGTTCTTCAGGATCGGGCGCTGGGGGTCGTATGAAAACGACACGTCCTCAAACACGACATCGCCCGTTGCGATCACAAGTTCCCTGGCATCGTCGCGGTCGCGGATCTCGGGTTCGACTTCGAGAAGATCGAACATGGTTTCTATGTCGATCAGTCCCTGCTTGATGTCGCGATAGACCGTCCCCAGGAAATTGAGTGGCATGTAGAGCTGGATAAGAAAGGCGTTGACCATGACGAAGTCGCCGACGGTCAGGGTGCCGTCGGCAACACCGTAGCCTGCCATCACCATGCAAATGAACATGCCGACTGAGAATATCGCGGCTTGGCCGGAATTGAGCACGGCGAGTGACGTCATGGTCTTCGTGGCGGCCTTTTCGTAGGCTTCCATCGACTTGTCAAACCGGCGCGACTCGTGCATTTCGTTGCCAAAATACTTGACGGTTTCGAAGTTGAGCAGACTGTCCACAGCCTTGGTGTTGGCATCCGTATCGGCATCGTTCATGCGGCGCCGGATACCGATCCGCCACTCAGTGGCGTTGTAGGTGAACCAGATGTAGAGCGACACGGTGATGCCGGTGACTGCCGCGTACCGGATGTCAAACTCGACGAACAGGATCACGCAGACGAACATGAGTTCCAGGATCGTGGGAAATGTGTTGAACAGAGAGTACCGTAGAATAATCTCGATACCCTTGGTGCCCCGTTCTATGACGCGGCTGAGGCCGCCGGTGCGTCTTTCCAGATGAAACCGCAGTGACAACTGATGAAGGTGCCGGAAGGTCCGGTTCGCCAGTTCCCGAACCGCTCTCTGACCGACCTTGGCAAACAGGCCGTCACGAATTTGCGCAAGGACGATCATCATGACGCGCCCGACGCCATACGCAAAGATCATGAACACCGGCACGGCCACGACCGCTGCCGCTGTGACCGATGATCCGCCGGCACCGCTTTCGCCGCCGCCGGTCAACATGTCCACAGCCTCCTTGAAGGAAAAGGGAACCGCAACCGTCACAACCTTACTGGCCACCAGAGCGACCAGTGCGAGCACGACACGTACCTTCAGGTCGGGGCGATCAGCCGGCCAGACATAAGGCATGATGCCGCGCAGGGTCTCGATATGGGTCGCACCGGTCTTGCCGGTGTCGGGATTCCCTGCCGAGTCGTTTTTGTCCGCAGTCATGCATAACCTTGTTCAAGCAGGCCTGACCGTCCAGCGATGTTGAAAACGCAATCCAACATGTCAGACATGTAGAGCGAGCTTTGGGAAAACCAATCGTCCAAGCAAAAAACAGAACGAAGCTCTCTGAGCCGCCGCCGGCAGAAGACACTGCCGCCCCATCCTGCGGCGAATATTACTCGGCAGCCGTAAGAGGCTTGCGTCGTGAGGGGTCGATGGATTCCGGGGGGGTCACACCGGGTGTCCTGAAAATCTGTCCTGGATAGATCAGATCCGGATCCCGAATCTGCCCTGTATTTGCATCATAGATCGTCGTGTAGCTGACACCCTGGCCGTAGATGACACGCGAAATGTTCCACAAATTGTTTCCCGGCTGGATAATGACCTTGCCCATGCGTTGCACAACGGAACTTCCGTCCTGTGCCGTGGTCGCATTTGACGCGGTCGCATTGCTGTCACCCGACGTTTCCGGTTCGCCTTCACCTGCTGCTTCGCTTTGAACACTGGCAACCTGCTGTTCGGTCCCGGTCTGCGTCGAACTGCCTGATGCGTCTGTTTCTGCACTCGCTTCCGACTGCGAGGCGGAAGCAGCCTGAGTATCCGATTGTGCAGTTTCCGTCGCGGCTTCTCGTGTCGCCGTGTCGTCAACCGCTGTGCTCTGAGTGGACGTGTCATGGGTTGTTGCGACTTGCGTGCTGTCTACGGCGGAATTGCTGGCCGTATCGCTCGATGACGCAGTCGTGTCCTGCTCAGTCTCGGAGCTGGCTGACGCCGGTGCCGCTGTCTCCGACGATTCTGCCGATTGCGCTGCCGAATCAGAAGACACGCCCGACGCCGCCTTCTGTTCTGTCGTGCCGGACGACGCCGATGTTGCCGCCTGCGAAGACGCTGCTGCTTGCGTTGCTGTATCAGAGGATGCGTCTGATGCCGCAACTTGCGATGCTGTGTCAGATGACGTCGTATCGGGCGACGATGTCGCGGCCGTCGAAGTCTCGCTGCCCGACGACGCAGACTCAGACGCCGTTTCGCTCTCGCCGGTCGATGTCTGACTTGCTGCAGGTGTTGTGTCTGAAGAGGTTGCCTGCGATGCCTCGGTATTGTCGGCCTGAACGGCCGTCGCAGATTGGGATGAAACATCCGCCGCCGCGTCTGACGCCGCTTGCACTGTTTCAGATGCCGGGGCCGGTGGGGCCGGTGCTTTAACCGGCTCCGAAGATGGTTCCGTTGAAGCTATGGCCGGTTCCGTCGTCCTGGTTTCCGTGCCTGCATCCGCGGCAGCGTTTTCTGAGCTCGAACTTTCGGACGCCGCCTGCGCGTTCTCGGCGGCCTGGGATGCCGTGCTGGCCGCTTCGCCAGAAGCGACGGTTCCACCCGACGCCGCCGCCGTCGTTTCATTCGAAACTGTCGAAGACGCTTGTGTCTGTCCTGCGGCGTTTTCCGAAACCGCCTGGGTCGACGGTGACGCATCCGACCCTTCGCTCGATGTTGCGGTAGCCGATTGGCCTGTGGTGGACGGCAAGGTCGTGGTCTGGGCTGCTGTGGTCTCAGACAAGGCAGTGGCATTGGCCTCGTTGCCTGACACGACATTGGACGCCGTTGTGTCGTCGCCGGACGCTGCAGCAGGTTCAGCACTGGAGGTTTCGGAACCGCCAGTGGTTTCTTCCGATTGTGCCGGAGCCGATTGTGCCGGAGCAGATTGTGCCGGAGCCGATTCTACCTCCGCACCGTCCTGCGGTGCCGCCTGTGTGGTTTCAGCCGGGGTACTGTCATCGGCAGCGTCTTGCGACGATGTCGGGGCCGGAGTTGGAGCCGGCGCAGCGTTGCTTGCTGCAGGCGCCAAAGCCGCAATGACATCTTCACGCTTTGCCCTGACAAACGGCAATTCGATGCGCGACGATACTTTGTCGCCTTCGTTGAGCTGATCGACGCGCAACGTGTGTTTACCAGCCGTGACATCCTTGATCACATTGACGCGCCAGGCACCGGAGGCATCGGCCTTGGCGTCGGCCAAAACCTGGTTGTCGACATAGAGCCGGACGGTTTGCTCGGGCTTGGACGTGCCGGCAAATATCATGTTGCCCTTGTCGTCGTAGTCGACCGTCTTGAGAGCAAGCTTCGGTCCGGTTGCCGGTGCAGTGGCGGATTCGGCCGTCGGTTCGACGGGCGATTGCGTCACAGATGGCGCGGTCGATTCATCTTCGCCAGTCTGTTGACTTGGGGAGATGGCTGCCTGCTGGGTCTCGCTGCTTTGGGTTTCCGCATCGCCCGTAGAGGACGGTGCCGCGCTGTCACTTGCCGATTCATTTGAAGTCGTAGCAGCTTCGTTCGCAACCTGTTCAGGTGTGGTTTCAGGTGCCTGCAGGACCTTGCTCGCCTGCCCCGATTCACTGAGGACGACAAGCGGCTTTTGATCCTTGCGCTCAGGCAGCGCAATCGCAATCGACTGATCAGAAACCGTGGCTTTGTCTCCAAGCACCGAACTGATCGTCAGGTTGTGCGAACCGGAATCGAGCGGTTTATCCACCACAATAGCCCACTCGCCTCTTTCGTCCGCCTGTGCAGAGGCGACAGCTTTACCGTCGACAACCACACTGACTTCCGACTTCGGCGCTGCACGGCCGGCGATCACGGCTGTTCCGTCGGTCTCGACTCTGACGATATCAAAACTGGGCACAACCTTTGCAGGGTCGGTTTCGCTCTTGCCGGCATTTGCGGTTTGCGCTTCTGTCGCGCTGGTGGCCGTTTCAGAATCGGGTGCCTTTTCAACGGCTTTGCCGGAATCTTCGGCTGTTTTTGTCGCGTCTTCAGATCCGGAAACTGTCGCTGAGTCGTCTTTTGCAACTTGTGTGGATTTGTTGTTTTCCTTGTAATAATAGGCAAAAACACCAAAACCAATTACCAACAGCCCGATAACTGCAATAGACGGGTTTTTCATTAGAACGCCACCTTGTCGACATCGGCCCGAATCTTTTGGGCGGGAATCAGGCCTTTTTGTAAGCATGCCAACAGTATCTGTCACGCGCAAATTAAGCAAATGTGGCAGACATGTAACAGTTTCCGGGACCGGGACACCGGCACCAGGCAAACCGTATTAAACACGTTGAGATCAGGGGCTTGACGCCGCGGCAACAAGAATGCCAATTCAGTCCATGACTGAGATTCGATCTGTATGTGTCTATTGCGGCTCCGGGCCGGGCAAAAAACCCGTCTATGCGGAAGCAGCAACAGCACTTGGCAAGAGCCTGGCGGATGCCGGGTTGCGGCTGATCTACGGCGGCGGCAGCCTTGGCCTGATGGGCATCGTCGCGCGTTCGGTGCTGGAATCAGGTGGCAAGGTAACCGGTATTATTCCGCAGTTCCTGTCTGAACGGGAACGCATGCTCAAGGATGTGGACGATCTGATCGTCACCCAGGACATGCATGAACGCAAGATGCTGATGTTTGACAAGGCGGACGCCTTCGTGGCTCTGCCGGGTGGCGTCGGCACGCTTGAGGAACTGGTGGAGATGATGACCTGGGCCCAGCTCGGCCAGCATCACAAGCCGATCGTAATCGCCAACATTGACGAATTCTGGGAACCGTTGCTCACCCTGTTCGATCACATGCGCGAGGAGCAGTTCATCCGTGCCGAGCTCGAAGTCCGCTACAAGGTGGCGTACCACGTTGGCAACATCGTGCCGTTGATTCTGGGCGAGAGCTGACGTTTCAGCACCAGACGTTTTCGCCCCACTCCCCGTTTCCGGGCCTTGTGCCGGGATTGACCCGCAGGCGCCTCCCGACCAGCTTAAGCGAGTAGGCCCCCGATCAAGTCGGGGAAACGTGGCCGTGCAAACTCCGCACAATCACGGGGCCGCGGCGCCGTCGCGGTTGAGTTTGTAGGTGATGGAATCGACCAGCGCCTGGAACGAGGCATCGACGATGTTGGGCGAGACGCCGACGGTGAACCAGCGGTTGCCGCCGGCATCGCGCGATTCGATCAGCACGCGCGTTATCGCCGACGTACCGCCGGTGAGGATGCGCACCTTGTAGTCGACCAGTTCCAGGTCCGCCAGGTAGGGGTCGTAACGTCCAAGGTCCTTGCGCAGGGCCGTGTCGAGGGCATTGATCGGGCCGTTACCCTCGCCGACCGACAGCCTCAGTTCGCCGTCCACACTGACCTTGACGGTCGCCTCGGACACGGTCACCAGATCGCCGATGGCATTGTGACGGCGCTCGACCATGACGCGGAAACTTTCCACATCGAAAAATGTCGGCACGGACCCAAGGGTACGCCGCGCCAGAAGTTCGAACGAGGCATCGGCGCCCTCATAGGCATAGCCGATCGATTCGCGTTCCTTGACGTCCTGTAACAGGCGGGAAATACGCGGGTCATCTTTGTCGGCCTCTATGCCAAGCCGGTCGAGCTCGGCCAGAATGTTCGACTTGCCGGCCTGGTCGGAAACCAGCAGCCGCCGTCGATTGCCGACTGTTTCCGGCGGCACATGTTCGTAGGTTGTCGGATCCTTCATGATCGCGGACACATGAATGCCGGCCTTCGAGGCGAATGCGCTTTCACCGACGTAAGGGGCATTGCGCACCGGCGCACGATTCAGAATTTCATCCAGCACACGTGAGGCATGGGTCAGGGTTCGCAACTGGTCGCTTGACACGCCGATTTCGAAACGGTCGGCAAATTCCGACTTGAGCATCAGGGTCGGCACGATCGAGATCATGTTGGCATTGCCGCACCGTTCCCCAAGCCCGTTGAGGGTGCCCTGGATCTGGCGGGCTCCGGCGCGAACCGCTTCGAGCGCGTTGGCCACCGCATTTTCCGTGTCGTTGTGAGTGTGAATGCCCACGTGGGTGCCAGGCACGTGGTCGGTCACCTTGGCCACGATTTCGGCGACCTCATGGGGCAGTGTTCCGCCGTTGGTGTCGCACAGGACGACCCACCGTGCGCCGTTGTCGTAAGCCGACTTCGCGCACGCCAGCGCGTAGTCGGGGTTGGCCTTGAAGCCATCGAAGAAGTGCTCGCAATCGATCATCGCTTCGCGGTTGTGCTTGACGATGGCCCTGACGGAGTCGGCGATGCAGTCGAGATTTTCCTCGTTGGAAATCCCGAGTGCCACCTTGACGTGAAAGTCCCATGACTTGGCCACAAGGCAGACGGCGTCGGCCTTGGAATCGAACATCGCGGCAAGGCCCGGATCGTTTTCCGCGCTGCGTCCGGCCCGCTTGGTCATGCCGAAAGCGGTAAAGGTCGTGTTCCGGAAACCATGGTCGGTGGCAAAGAACTCGGTGTCGGTGACATTGGCACCGGGATAGCCGCCTTCCACATAGTCGATGCCCAGCTCATCGAGTGTGCGGGCAATCAGGACCTTGTCTTCGAGCGAAAAATCGACGCCGGGAGACTGGGCGCCGTCCCTCAGGGTTGTGTCGAACAGATAGAGCCGTTCACGTTCAACTGTCGCGGTCATCGCGCTATCTCCCATGTGGTGCCGTCGGGCCCATCCTTGATAGTGACACCCAACGCGGACAGCTCGTCGCGCAGCCGGTCGGCCTCGGCAAAGTCGCGGTTCTCCCGGGCCCTGGTGCGGGCCTCCAGGAGGGCCCTGACCTTGGCCTCGTCGATATCGGAATCTTCCGGCTTCCAGGCATTCCAGTCTTCCGCTGACTGGGTCAGGAGGCCCATCAACTGGGCACCAGCCTTGAGACCCCGACCAGCCTTTTCGTCACCGGCTGATGTCTTCTGTCGCAGGTTATGCAAAGCAGTAATCGCGCGTGGCGTGTTGAGGTCGTCTCCCAAGGCCGCCATGACTTCTTCCGGCACATCGGTTTCATCGACCCCCGATATGTCGCCGGTCAGTTTGTACCAGTTGTCGAGCGTCGCCCACGCATTGCGCACGCCGACCTCGGTCCAGTTGAACGGTTGACGGTAGTGGGTCGTCAGCATGTTGAGGCGCAGGGCTTCGCCCGGGAACTTCTTCAGCAGGTCGTGGATGGTGAAAAAATTGCCGGTCGACTTGGACATCTTCTCGCCCTCGACCTGCAAGTAGCCATTGTGCATCCATACGTTGGCCATGACGTCGGTGCCATGGGCGCACCGGCTTTGGGCGATCTCATTTTCGTGGTGGGGGAAAACCAGATCGATGCCGCCGCCATGGATGTCGAAGATTTCGCCCAGATGGCGCTTGGCCATGGCCGAGCATTCGATATGCCAGCCAGGCCGTCCCCGTCCCCACGGG
>JAJFHD010000057.1 GCA_021775805.1 Alphaproteobacteria bacterium
CACCATGCTCAGAACAGTCCCTGATAGACACCGCCGTCATTGACGATGTTCTGACCGCTGATGAAGCCGGCCTGATCGCTGCACAGGAAGGCGATCAGGTCGCCGCATTCGGATGGATCGGCGAACCGCCCGGCCGGGCAATTGCTTATCCTGTCTTCGACAATCGCTTCATAGGTGGTGTTGCCGCGTTTGGCGTGGCCATGGAGATTGGTGTGCAGGGCATCGGTATCGAACAGGCCGGGGCAGACCGTGTTGATGGTCACGTTGTCGCCGATCAGGTCACGCACCATGGAGGCAACGGCTCCCGACAGGGCCAGCCTTGCTGAATGGGTATGGGCAAAATTCGCCTGCGGGAATTTGATGAAGCTCACCGACATGTTGACGACCCGCCCGAACTTGCGTTCGGCCATACCGGGGACGACGCGCTGGACGAAGCGGATCGATGACAGGAAATGAACATCAAGCCAGTACTGCCATTCGTCGCGGCCCCAGGTTTTGAAGTCGCCTGGAACCTGGCGCACGCCGGGATTGGTCACCAGAATATCGGGCTCGGGGCAAACGGCCATCACCTTGTCCTGATTTTCTTCCGTGTTGGCGTCAGCGGCCACTGTTGTGACCGTAACGCCGGTCGCTGCACGGATTTCCTCAGCTGTTTCTTCGAGCGGGCCCTCGTTGCGGGCGATCAGCGTGACGTCGACGCCTTCACGGGCCAGGGAGAATGCGGTGGCACGGCCCAACCCCTTGCTGGCGGCGCTGACGATAGCCTTTCGGCCCGAGATATTGAGCTCCATGTTCAGGCGCCTCCCATCGCGCTGGCTGGTTCGCGGGCGACGCCGCCTTCCAGCAGTCCAAGATCTTCGAGGCCTGCCCGCAGGCCCTCGAGTGCAGTACCGGAGAGCGGCTGCAGGGGCGCTCTCAACGCGCCTCCCGGCAAGCCCAGCATGTCCATGGCGGCTTTCGTCGAGGGATAGAGCGTGCGCCCGCCGGTCGTGAACAGGTCGGTCAGCCGCCGGCCTAATTCCTGTAGCCTCGTGGCTTCCTCCATGCGGCCGTCGCGGGCGGCGTAGTAAAGATCGAGCCCGCCCGGTGCCCACATGTTGGGAAAGCAGTCGATGGTACCGTCGGCGCCGAGCAGTGTTGCCGGCACGCCGTATATAGAGGACGGTCCGCAGAAGACGCGCAGGCGGTCGGCCACGGCGATGGCGGTGGCGTAATAGTTGTTCCAGTCGCCGGAGCTTTCCTTGACCGCTACGATCTGGTCGAGGTCGGCGAGCCGGTCGACCAGTTCCGGCGTCAACGCATTCACCGCATTGCCGGGAATGTTGTAGAGCACAACCGGGATGTCCACCGCCGCCGAGACCGCCTCGTAATGGGCAAAGATCTCGTCGTCGGATAGCTTGACGAAATAGGGCGGCAGGATCAGGGCGCCGTCGCATCCAGTGTCCTGGGCGCTCCGGGTCATGGTGACGGTGTCGTCGACGGTGACCGCCCCGGTTGCGGTGATCACTGTGCCCCGGTCACCAACTATGCGAGCAACGCTGGCGGCCAGCGCGCAGCGTTCTTCGATCGACATCGCCCAGAATTCGCCGGTACAGCCGCCGACAATAAAGCCGGTCGCGCCGTTTGCCAGCAGGTGCTCGACGTTGCGGGTCAGGAGATCATCGTCAATCGCGCCATTGTCGGAGAACGGTGTGACGATGGCCGGCATCGGCCCCGACCACGATATGCTGTTTCGATTCATTTAGATTGTCTCCTTACCCTTCTGTTGGCTCCGAAGCCGTCTTGTCGAGGCTTTCTGCATCTTCATCGGGTGCCCTGTCCGTGTTCAGCCGCTTGCCGGAATCCCTATCGAAAACATGAAGGCGGTGGCGTCGTAATGTCAAACGCACCATGTCGCCAGCCGCGACCTTCAGGTCCGGTGCCATCCGTCCGACGACGCGGTGGCCGAGCAGGTCGAAAAACACGATGCTCTCGTGGCCGGTCGGCTCCACCAGAACGACGGTGGCGACATCGCCATTGTTGTCGATGACCACATCTTCAGGCCGGAACCCGACCGTCACGGCGAGGCCGTCTCCTGCATCTGCATTAATCAGATCCGGCGGCAGCGAAATGCGGAGGTCATCGACCTCGACGCCGGTCCCGTCTTCTGTCCGCTTGAGTTTGCCATCGACGAAATTCATCGCCGGCGTGCCGATAAAGCCAGCAACAAACCGGTTGGCCGGGCGGTTGTAGATCGTGTCCGGCGAGGCGAATTGTTGCAGGATACCGCCCGACATAACTGCGATACGGTCCGACATGGTCATCGCTTCCAACTGGTCGTGGGTGACGTAGATCATGGTTTTGCCGATACGCTGCCTGAGCTCGATCAGTTCCGCGCGCATATGGGCGCGCAGCTTGGCGTCGAGGTTCGACAGCGGTTCGTCGAGCAGGAACACCGCCGGGTCGCGCACCAGCGCCCGGCCCAGAGCGACACGCTGCTGCTGGCCGCCCGACAGCTCGCGCGGTTTGCGTTCCAGGAGTTCTTCCAGCTGGAGCAGCCGGGCGGCGTAGACCACCTTGGATTTGCGTTGCGCCTTGGGTACACCGCGTTTGCGCAGCGGGTACTCGATATTCTGCGCGACTGTCATGTGGGGATAAAGCGCGTAGGACTGAAAGACCATGGCAATATCGCGTTTGGACGGTGCCAGGTCGTTGACGACCCGGTCGCCGATGCGGATCTCACCGGCCGTGAGTTGCTCGAGGCCCGCCAGCATCCGAAGTGTCGTCGTCTTGCCGCAGCCCGACGGCCCCAGCAGGCTGACGAACTCTCCGGAGTCAATCGACAGATCGAGATCGTCGACGGCGGTAAATGTGCCGAACTTCTTGCAGACGTTTTTCAGGGTGACGTGTGCCATGACTTCAGATCACCCCTTCACCGCGCCGGCACCAAAGCCGCGCGTCAGGTATTTCGACAGGAACGTGAAGGCAATGATCAGCGGCACGCTCATCATCACCGACGCTGCCATCAGCAGCGACCATTCGATGTTGAATGAGGATACCAGCATGGTCATCACACCGGTGGTCAACGGTCTTGCGCTGTCGGTGTTCACGAGGACCAGTGCGAACAGGTACTCGTTCCAGGCGAGGATCATCGTGAACAGGGACGTGGATATGATTCCAGGCAATGCCTGGGGCAAAATGATGTCGACGAAGGCGCCCATTCGTGTGGCACCGTCGACCATGGCCGCCGCCTCGAGGTCGTCGGGAATGCCGGCCATGAACGATCTCAGCAGCCAGAGCGCATAGGGCAGGGCGAAAGTTGTGTAGGCGAGGACAAGGCTGAACAACGTATTGGCAACGCCAAGCCAGACCATCAGCAGGTAGAGCGGAATGATCAGGACGACCGACGGCAGCAGGTAGGTGAACAGCACGGCTTGCGCCAGAAACTCGCGGCCGGGATAACGAAAGCGCACCAGGCTATGGGCGCCCAGTGTCGCCACCACGATCACGAGCACGGTCGTACCGATCGCGACGATGATCGAGTTTCTCATGTAGAGCAGGAAAGGTGTGTCGACCAGAAGCCTGATGTAGTGCTCGAAGGTTACCGACTGAGGCCAGAATGTAGGGGGAATCCGGAACAGTTCGGTCTGTGGCTTCAGCGACGTGAGAATCATCCAGATCAACGGAAACGCGACCACGAGGACAACCGTCCAGGCGAACAGTGAAAACAGCATCGATCCAATGCGGCCCCGGGTCATGACGCCTCTCCCCGTCGGGTCTGGCGCAGATACATCAGCATGAAGAACAGCATGAGCACCATCATCAATACCGCGAGCGCGGATGCGCCGCCCATCTCGTTGAGGGCAAATGCTTCTTTGTAGACCATCAGCGGCAGGGTCTGGGTGGATGTGATCGGGCCGCCGCCGGTGAGCAGATAGATCAGGTCGAATTCCTTGAAGTCCCAGATCGAGCGCAACAGGATGACCACCAGCAGGACTTCCCGGATCTGCGGCAGCGTGATGTCCCAGAAACGTGCGAAGGCGCCGGCCCCGTCGATTTTTGCCGCTTCGTAGAGGTGTTCGGGAATGGTCTGAAGGCGCGCCAGAATGACGATGACGACAAACGGAAAATACTTCCAGGCGCCGACGAAGATGATCGAGATCATGGCATTGGGCATGCTGCCGAGCCAGTCGATCGGCATGTCGAGCAGGCCCGCCCAGAGCATCATGTGGTTGAGGATGCCGTACAGATCGTTGAACAGCCAGCGCCAAACCAGCACCGCCACGACGGTCGAAACGAAATAGGGGAACAGGATAAGGCTGCGGGCAAGCGCCCGGAACGCCATGTTCTGGTTGAGCATCAGGGCAAGCAGGATGCCGAAGATCACCTGCAGGGTGAGCGTGCCGGCAGTCCAGATCAGATTGTTGACCAGCGAGCCCCAGAATTCATCAGACCCCAGCATGCGGGTGAAATTGTCCAGGCCCACCCACTTGCCCTTCAGGGTTGGCGTGTAGATCGAAAACAGGCTGAGATAGAGCGCACTGACCAGCGGATAAACGATGACGGCGCAGAAAACCAGGATCGTCGGCGCAATCAGGAGCGCGCCGAGGCGCCGGTACTGTGCGTCAAGACCACCTTGCGCGGCGGCTGGGGAATTGTGCTTCACGCCCATCTCGCCGGAAAGCCTGTTGGCAACATTGTACCCGACATCACGCCCAAAAATGCATCTGACGGCGACTGTGTCATTGGTTCTGCTTCTATCCGGTCAATCGGACAAACGGAGCGGGCAAATATGCCGGGCGCGGTGGAGGGAAGGGACGCGCCCGGCTTGAGGCAGCTTATGCTTTTACGATTGCCTCAATTTTCTTGGCGGTGTCGCCGACCACTGTCTTGGGATCCTCATTGTTGAGGACGACACGCTGAACCATTTCCGCGAGCACGCCGGACTGGACCACGCTGCCGGCCTTCACGTTCGGTTTGTGGGCCTTGGTTTCCCAGCCGAGATTGTGACCGGCCGCCGCCGACGAAGCCATCAAGGCAACTTCATTCGGATAGGCCTTGATGATCGGGTTGTCCTGGTATGCCGGATTGTCGTTGATCGTCTTCAGCACCGGCAGCACGTGCCCGGGGGCTGCGTGAAGTTGCTTGATGTAGCCTGCCGGTTCAAACAGGAAGGCGGCAAATTTCTTGGTCGCTTCCATGTTCTTCGCAGCCTTCGGGATAAAGACGCTCGGGAAATCGTTGAACGTCCAGGGTTTGACGTCCGCCGAAATGCGTGGATAGGTGGCGCACGTCACGGAGTCCTTTATCGCCGGGTTCTGCTTGTTGACGTTTATCAGCGCGCGGCCCGTATAAATCCCGGTCGCCGTGGCGCCCGAGACAAAGGCGGTCAGGCTTTCGCCCCACGAATAGCTTGTGGCTCCGGCCGGGCAAAGCTCCTTCATCGACTTGTAGAATTCCAGTGCATTGACCGTTGCATCCGACTCGAGCGCGACATCAAGGTCAGGCGAGAACACCTGGCCACCGCCAAGGTGAATGAAGCCGATGATCGTCAGAGTGGTCATGGAGTTCTTGCCGTAGGGAAGGGGTGCGCCGTAGATGCCGCCGCCCTGCATCGCCTTGCAGGCCGCCCGCAGCTCGTCCCAGGTCACCGGGATCTTGTCGACGCCGGCCTTCTTCATCAGGTCCTTGCGAATCCAGAGCATGTTTGCCGCCGAATTGCCGATGCCGGTGCCGGCATACTGGCCCTTGTCGATCTCGTAAATGTCATTGGCACCCGGATAGTATTTGTCCGCGCCAACCGCTCCGATGACCGAGTTGAAGGGCTCCAGAAGACCGTTTGCCCAATAGTCAGCGACGGCGAATGACGGCAGATGGGTGACGAGGTTGGGGACCTCGCCGGAAGCGAATGCGGCGGCAAGCTGCGGTGCATAGCCTTCGTCGGACGTCTTTTCAAAGGCCACCTTGATGCCCGGATTGGCCGCTTCGAAAGCCGCAATCTGAAACTTGTAGGCGGCAAGCTGGTCGGGCGAGCTTTGCGGCGACCACCAGCGAATGGTTACATCCGCGGCACTGGACTGTGTGCTGTAAGCCATGGTGCTGGCGGCGACACCGGCAGCACCGATCATCTGCAATGTTGTGCGCCGTGATACGCCGGACTTCGGGTTGCCGTTGTTGTTTTGTGAGCCACTCATGATCGAATCCTCCACTTTCGTACTTCGGGGAACAGTCTGTTTTTGAACTTTTGTTCGATAATTTGAACAGATTGATGCCGCTTTTGCAAGCGTTCCGAGGGCCAAAAATTGGGTATGCAATTGCACCAGCATGTAAGAGTATTCAGGGCGAAATAGACAAAACTACGGGAAAGATGTCCAACCTGTGCCTGAAATATGTTTAGGGATTTGAATGGATTGTGTTCGCATATCGTTGAAAAGTTACGACATGCGAACAAAATCCCTGCTAGAATTCGGCGATGAAACAGTGCATTTGGTGCATTGAGGCTCTGACCAGGTTATTGAAAATCGAAGACACGGTGCTCTGGTCTGTTGTCGTTCACGCACCTTAGGGTGGCACTTTGATGAGACGAGGAAACCATAGATGTCTGACATCGTAACGGCTGACACAAAATCCAAGGTTGCCGAAACGGACAACGGTGACTACGTGAACGCACTGGTGCGCGGCCTCGAAGTCATCCGGGCCTTCAGCCGCACCAATTCACGCATGACCTTGAGCGAGGTTGCCGCGGAGACCGGCCTGACGCGGGCCGCTGCCCGCCGGTTTCTACTGACGCTCGTCCGGGAAAGGTATGCCGGCAAGGACGGCAAATATTTCATGCTGACGCCGAAGGTTCTTGAACTCGGGTTCTCGGTGCTTGCGTCCATGGACATCACCGACGTGATCCAGCCGATCATCAACGAGCTGGCCGAAGACATCCGCGAATCGGTGTTTGTAACGACGTTTGATCAGGATTCCGTCATCTACATCGCCCGCGCGTCCTCCCAGCGTGTGGTCAGTGTCGGTATTGCGATCGGTTCCCGGGGCCCCGCACATTGCCTTTCCACGGGACGCGTGCTGCTTGCCGCGTTGCCTGAGGCCGATCTTGAGAGTTATTTCCGCACGGCGAAATTCGTTCAGTTCACGGAAAAAACGGTGACGTCGCGGGTTAAGTTGCGGGAAGCCATCAAGGAAGTAAAAAACCAGGGGTGGTCGATCGTCGATGAAGAATACGAGATCGGTTTACGGTCGATCTCGGTGCCGGTTCAGGACCGGTCCGGCCGGACCATCGCTGCCCTCAACGTCTGCTGCCCCAGTTCACGCTGGACGATCGAAGACATGCGATCCAAGATCCTGCTCAAACTCATCGAAACCGCTCAGACCATATCCAACGGCATTCTGCACTAGGACGTGGAGTTGTGAACGGCAAGCCGTAAACGGCTTGTCGCGAAGTTCGGTTGCCAACGGGGGGTGGATAATCGACCACTCAAGGACGGTAAGTTCATAATGCGTGATCTGAACGTTCTGCGAGCTTGAGTCAATTTCGAGCCATGACCGGCATTGTGCCCGTCAGTATGTCCGATTTCGTGTGCACTTTCATCGCTGATCTGGCAGGCCGGACAACGGGATTGATGGCCCAATTCAGACATCCGAATGTTAAGTAGGCGCAGGTCTTGAGCTCAATCGAGCCTACGGGTTGCCTGAAGAATCGGCGAAGGATTTTGCCAGTTTTTTTGCCTGCATGAAGGAAATATTTAGACGTTCAGCCAAGTCGTTGTTTTCTTCTAGCAGAGCGTTACAGATTTCCTGATCTAGGCTTTGCGTGAGCGTCTCTAGAAATTGAGCCGTTTCCACAAGAGCCGAACTAGTGTTGTCCGTAACAAGTTGTGCCATCCTATTCGATGATATTTGTGGCATAGATCGGTCTCCTATCTCGAAGTTATGTCGAAGATAGGGAAAACCTGATGGTGCTGCCGTTGTCATATCGTTGTTGTATCGTTGAGTTTTGCAGGTAACCTAGGAGCGCGCTATGAGGGAATGGGTGCTGGATTTGGAGGATGGCGGCTTATCCTCAGGTCGAGACAGACAAACCTTGACGCCTAAGGCCGCGGAGGTGCTCGCATGTCTAATCGACAACGCGGATTCCGTCGTTTCAAGGGACGAGATTCTACGCAAGGTGTGGCGGAGTTTGCACGTGAGCCCGGACCTAGTCCGCGAGTACATTTTTGAAATTCGCAAAGCGTTGGGGGATAACGCCAAGGCACCTATGTATATAGAAACCGTCGGCCGGAGAGGATTTCGTATCGTCGGGCCCGTCTCTATCCGACCGGAGAAATCTGCACCAATTGTGATCAACGGTGAAGAACAATCTCGCTCGAGCGATTGGCCAGTCCATATGCCGCTCGTGAGGTTTTGCCACTCTCACGACGGCGTTTCAATTGCCCATGCCGCTTCTGGCGACGGGTATCCGTTGTTGTTCGCCGGCAGTTGGATGACCCATCTGGATATGGATTGGGAAAGCCCGGCGTATGGCGATTACATCAAGCACCTTTCTGACAGGTTCCAAGTGATCAGATATGATCAGCGCGGAAATGGTCTTTCGCAATGGTCAGACGTCGATATCGCTTTCGAGCGAATGGTCGATGACATGGAACGTGTCATTGAGACTTATGGCTACGAGAAGATTGCAATTCTTGGCATGTCTCAAGGTGCGTCTGTTGCAATTGCCTATTCCTTGCGCCATCCGAACCGAGTTTCCCATCTAGTGTTGAACGGGGGATATGCGCGCGGTCGCAGACAGCGCGGCAATGAAGCGGAGATCGAAGAGAGCGAAGCGCTTGTCAGCCTCATTCGCCATAATTGGGGAAACGAGAATCCTGCAGTGCGGCAAACACTGACCACGCTGTTTATGCCAGAAGCGTCGCAGGATCAGATGCAGTGGTTCAACGAATTTCAGAAATTGTGCGGTCCAGGCGAAAACATCGCCCAGTTCCGCGCCTTGTTTGACGAAATGAACGTAAGCAAACTACTGCCGAAAGTTGCAGTGCCTACTCTGGTTCTTCACAGCGACAGAGATTCTGTTGCTCCGCTGTCTGAAGGCAAGTTGCTTGCATCTGAAATACAGGGGGCTTCTTTTGTCCAACTGAACAGCCCAAATCACATGCTTTTTGAAACTGAACGCGATTTTCCCAAAATGATCGAAAGCATCGATAAATTCATCAAAGCTTGAAGCTTATTACGAAAGCGGAGCGTCAGCTAATGGCACTGAATCCCCGTGCCGGTGTTCGTACGAAGACGCCCAAAACAGAAAGCTGATCGGACATTATTTCGAAAGCGGCAGTCAACAACTGACGTTTATGAGAACACGGCCTAACGCCTGGCGAGGCCCCAATCAAAAATTGCCCTCAAACCGCGCGACCGCATAAGGCACCAGATCGATCTCCGTCGGCACCCCCGTCATGATATCCGCGGTTAACCTGGCAACCAGCGGGCCCAACGTATAACCGGCGTCGCCGCCGATGGCGAAGTAAAGACCAGCGTGGTCGGGCGCCTCGCCAAGCACGCAGAGACCGTCGAGCGACGGGTTGACGCCGGCCCAGGTCCTGATGACGTCGAGCCCTCCAATTGCCGGGACCACGTGCGCCGACAGGCTGACATTTCCAACCAGGCTTTCGCGCAGCACATGAAGCGGCTGATCGATGTCGGTCAGTCTCGACGGCCATCCGCCGCCAATCACCACATTGCCGGAACCCAGTTGCTTGAGGGTGATCATCCGGTCGGCATGCTGGACCAGATGACCAATGAACGGCTCCGCCGGTGCCGTGATATTCATGTGCAGAGGTTCCGAGCGCATCGGCAGTTTGATGCCGAGGGGCTCGACCAGGGAGCCTGACCGGGCTCCCGCAGCGATGACAACACGTCCGGCGCAAAACGTTTTGCTGCCGGCAGAGATTTCCCACGATCCGCCGGTCCGGGTCAGCGCGTCCACCGTCACATTGTCAAGGCACCGGGCGCCGGCCTCGATGGCAGCGGCCCTGATGGCCTGGTTGGCGAGCAAGGGATTCACCTTGCCTTCGTGATGGCAGAGCTCGGCACCGATGACTGCTGGCCCAAGGTACGGTGCGGCGCGGTCGAGGTCTGTGCGATCGAGCATTTCCACATCGAGGCCCAGCACTTTCTCGCGGTCGCACTTGGCAGCAAGGAACGACAGCTGTTCGTCCGTCTCTGCCACCATCAGCCCGCCGCTCGCGTCCAGGCCGACCGGTCGTCCGATCCTGTCGGCCAATCGGAACCATTCGCGCACCGCCATCACATAGACGGGTAACGCGGCTTCGACCGCGGGTGCCGCTTCCGGATAGAGCCGGATGAATCGGCTCTGCATCTGGACGTGAAGGCTGCCTGCGTTCGCCGTCGACCCCGCGTGCCGGCCATCGTCGAGGACAACCACATCAACGCCTTGTTCGGCGAGCATCCAGCTGAGGCTCAGGCCGGTGACCCCGCCGCCGATGACGGCCGTATCGACCTCGTCCGGGATGTTGCGCCGGTCAGCCATCCGGCTCCTGCATCGCCGTCGATGGCTCCGGCGCCGTGGCGATGTCGCTGACGGTTACCGGCTTGATCGGTGGCCGCGGTGCAAAGAACGAGCGTTCGTCAAGCGGCCGGCCTGTCTGTGCAGCAATCATGGCGGCGAGGTTCGGCGCGCAATAGCGTCCCTGGCAGCGGCCCATCCCTGCGCGGGTGCAGCGTTTGAGCGAGCCGATGTCTTCCGGTTCGTCGTCCAGCGAGCCCGCCAACATGCCGTGGGATACTTCTTCACAGCGGCAAATGAGTGTGTCCGGATCGCACAACTCGGTGGTCAGGCGGGGTGCCGCGAAGAATGTCCATAAGGCCTTCTGGAACCGGCGTTGGCGTCGACGCCGCTTTTGCGCTGCTTCAACAAGGCGGGTGTGCTCCTGCCCGGCATCACGGATCTCTGCAGCCGCCGTCAGGCCGGCGATGATGCCGTCCTCGATGGCGGCCCGTGCACCGCCGAGTCCGCAGCAATCGCCAACGGCAAAAACCCCTTCTACCGTCGTTCTGCAGAGGTCGTCGCGCCGGGTTGTCAGTTGACCGCGGCCGGAATCGTAATCGTGGCGCGCGCCCAGCAGGCGCAGTATCTCGTTCGACGGCATGAAGCCGTACCCCATGCAAATGGCGTCTGCCGTGACCTCGCGGGCCGCGTGAGCCGTACCATCGCGCCAGGTGCCAAGTGTCGCCCGCAGGCCATCCTCATCTGCATCCACCCGCAGCAGGATCGCTCCGCGATACAGGGGAATTCCTTGCCGCCGGAGTTCCGCCAGATAACCCATGCCCTCGCGGCACAGATCGGGCGAGGCCAGAGCCATTGCCCCGAGCGACAGGATGCGGGAACGTGAAAGGTCGGAGGCTTCCGCAATGCCGACGACCTCAGCCCCGGCGCGGGCCAGTTCGGCGCCAACCTGCATGTTCAGGGGACCGTTGCCGGCAATCAGAACACGTTTTCCAGGAAGCGTGCGGTAGCTGCGCAGCAGGGTCTGCGCCGCTCCTGTCGTCATCACGCCGGGCAGGGTCCACCCGGGAACCGGCAACGCGCGTTCGTAGGCTCCGGTTGCCACGATCAGGCGTTCGGGACGATAGGTTGCAGCGCCGTCCGGTGTCAGGGCAGTCACCTCCCGTGGCTCGAACGCGCCCCAGACTTCCGCACCGCTGACAATCTGCACACCGGCTTTCAGGGCCCGTTCGATCAAAAGACGGCCGCCCTCAAATTGGCGGTCGGTGTCAATCGAGCCAGGCGTTCGGTAGATTGAAGCGGGTTGCTTGTAGTATTGCCCACCAGGTGCGGGCCGTTCGTCCAGCACCACCACATTACACCCGGCCTCCGCCGCTGCAATGGCGGCCGACAATCCGGCGGCACCGGCGCCAACCACCAAAATGTCCGGTTCGGCGGTAAAGGATTTGGTCTGAACCGGATCGGGGTTCGGGGCCGCAATCGCCTGCCGGGGGCTGCCGGAGCGAATCGTCATCGGGCCTGTCACCGGAGTCATGCAAGCCCGGCGGTTGGCGCGGCCATCAACGTCGACGAGACATTCCTGGCACACGCCCATGCCGCAGAAGAGTCCACGGGCAGAACCGCCGGCGGTGCGTCTGAAGTCCCTGACACCGGCGGCCGTCAGGGCCGCAGCGATGGTTTCGCCCCGGCGTGCCGCAACCGGTGTGCCATCGAATGTGATGGTAACCTGTTCGACGGCGGCTGCGTCTGGCGACGGCGCGCGCAACGGTTCAGAATTGTCGCCGTCTGCCATCGGATTTCCCGTCACGATCCAAAACGCGCCAGGGCGCCGCGCTTTGCCCGCACCATCGCCATCAACATGCGGTCGCGCCAGCCCCGGCGCTCGTGCCATTGCTCCATCGGCAGATTTTGCCGCCGGGCGCCGGAGACCTGTGCGACCATGTCCGGTGTCCAGGGATCATGTTGACCGCGTTCCGCGCCCATGCGTTCATACGCCGGCCCCAGGCGATCGGCGTGGGCGGCGATCCCGCCGCGGGTGTTGAGGTCAACGGTTTCAAAAGGGCCGATCACCGACCAGCGAAGTCCCAGGCCCTCACGCATGACCATGTCGATGTCGTCCGGATCGACAACGCCGTCGCGGACCAGACAATAGGCTTCCCGAAGGACCGCACCCTGAAGCCGGTTGTAGACAAATCCCTCGACTTCGGCGCGCACCAGAACCGGTTTCATGCCGGCCTCACGCAGGAATGCCATGGCGCGGTCTGCCACCGCTTTGTCGGTCTCGGGTGACGGCACGACCTCGGCGACCGGCAGCAATGTGGGTGGGTTTCCCGGATGAACTACGAGACAGCGCCGACGGTCCTGAGGGTCCGGCACAAATTTGGAAACGCACAACGCCGAGGACGACGAGGCAAGGATGACATTATCAGGGCACAACCCATTGAGGTCTGCAAACAGAGACCGTTTCAGGTCGAGATCTTCCGGTGCGCATTCCTGAACCCAATGTGCTCCCGACACTGCATTGCCGAGAGTATCCTTCATGGCGATTCGGGCCAAAACTCCAGGCGGCGTTTCGTCAATCAGTTCAAACTCGGCAAGGTCCGTCACGCGTGCGGAAATCTCGTCTCGCGCGGCGTCTCTCTGGGCCGCATCGGGGTCGTACAGCGCGACGCCAATGCCTGCCCGCGCGAACACGACCGCCCAGGCCGCACCGATACTGCCTGCGCCGACAATCGCCACCTGATCGATTTCAGAATTCTGTTCCATCGGCATCATGACTTCGATTTTCGCACATAAGTACGCATATCGCACGGCCTTGTTCAAGAGCCCATTCGATTGCATGTGCCCGACTTTTGTTGGAGTATCGGCACCCTCCACGGTGAAGAAGGAAACAACCGGATATGGGTGCGCAGGGACTGCTGACGGGACGGAACGTTCTGGTGACCGGGGGCGCCAATGGGTTGGGCCGCGCCATTGTCGAGCGTTTTGCTGTTGAAGGCGCGCGCGGCATCTCCTTTGACGCCGCCGGCGGTCAAAGCGGTTTGCCGGACGGATGGCAGGCCATGACCGGCGATGTAACCCTGGAAGGCGACGTGGCCGCAGCAGTTGAGCAAACGAAGACTGCACTCGGTTCTGTGGACGTGGTCGTCGCCAACGCCGGCGTCGTTCCACCGTGGTCAGAAACCGAGAATATCGACCTTGAGGAATGGGACCGCGTGTTTGCCATCAATGTTCGCGGGGTCGCCGCAACGATCAAACACGCCGTGCCGGCCATGAAGGATACCGGCGGTTCGATCATCGTCATGGGCTCGCTCAATTCGTGGCAGGCCCACCCGCGGCTGTGTCTGTACAGCGCCACCAAGCATGCCGTCCTCGGCATCGTCCGCGCTGCCGCGCTGGATCTGGGGCGTTGCGGCATTCGCGTCAATGCCATCGGCCCCGGACCGATTGCCACTGATGCCCTGCGCTCCCGGGTGGAACGCCGGGCGGCAGAAGGCGGCGTGCCGACCGACGAGGCGTTTGCAGCAATGGCGTCCGGAACAGCCCTTGGCCGGATCGCCACCGAGGCGGATGTGGCAGCAACGGCGGTCTTCCTGGCAAGTGACCTTTCAAGCGCGCAGACCGGGTTGCTGGTGCCGGTGGACTGCGGCGTGAACTAAAGCGACCAACGAGGAGGACCGTCATGTTGAGCTCAATGATGCACCAGCAACTTACAATCGGATCGCTGATAGAGCATGCCGGCCGGTACCATGGTGAGACCGCAGTCGTTTCCGTTGAAACTAACGGTGAGATGAGCCACTCGAACTGGCGCACGGTGTACGACAACTCGAGAAGGCTGGCGTCCGCGCTCTTCAAGCTCGGCCTGAAGAGCGGCGACCGTGCAGCGACCATCGCATGGAACAACCGGCGCCACCTGGAGATCTATTTTGGTGTCGCCTCAAGCGGTCTGGTTTGTCACACGATCAACCCGCGCCTGTTTCCCGAACAGATTGTCTACATCATCAATCATGCGGAAGATCAGGTTCTGTTTGTCGACAGGACGTTCCTGCCCATCGTTGAGAAACTCAGAGACCAGTTGAATTCCCTTAAGGCCGTGGTGTTGATGGGCCCACGCGATGACGAGGCGTCGAAGGTCATCGACGGGCTGCTTTTCTACGATGAGTTGCTTGACTCTGGAGATGCAGAATTCGATTGGCCGGAGATCGACGAGAACCAGCCGTCCAGTCTGTGTTACACATCCGGCACAACCGGAAACCCGAAAGGTGTCCTCTACACGCACCGTTCAACCGTGCTGCATACGATGGGCGGCAACCAGCCGGATGGCCTGGCGCTTTCGGCCAGCGACACCGTCATGCCGGTTGTCCCCATGTTCCATGCCAATGCGTGGGGCGTTCCCTATATTGCCGCTGCAGTCGGCTGCAAGCTCGTGCTTCCGGGACCGGGCCTCGACGGGCCGAGCCTGGTGAAGCTGATCGATGGCGAAAGCGTCACCCTGGCGCTTGGTGTGCCGACAATCTGGCAAGGGTTGCTGATAGCGTTGGACGCGGCGGGCAGTAAGGCGGAAAGCCTGAAACGTACGGTTGTGGGAGGATCGGCTCTGCCGCCCTCCATGATCCCGATCTTCCGGGACAGGTATGGCGTTGACCTCGTTCACGCCTGGGGCATGACGGAGACCAGTCCGTTGGGCACATTGAACCAGTTGCTGCAGAAGCACCAGGTCCTGGACGCCCAACAGCAGGCGATCCTTCGGCTAGGCCAGGGCCGACCGCCATTTGGCGTGGAACTGAGACTGGTCGATGACGATGGCGGGCCAGTCCCCCAAGATGGTCAGGCTCAGGGCAATCTGCAGATCCGTGGCCACTGGATCGTCGATACCTATTTCCACGCCGGCGAAACCGCCCTGACGGACGATGGATGGTTTGATACCGGTGATGTCGCGACCCTCGATCCGGACGGTTACATGATCATTCACGACCGGTCCAAGGACATTATCAAGTCAGGTGGCGAATGGATCTCGACCGTTGAGCTGGAGAACATAGCGATTTCCCATCCCGACGTTGCCAATGCCGCCGTTTGCGCCGCGCGTCACGAGAAATGGGACGAACGTCCCATATTGATCGTGGTCAAAGCCGGGGGAAAAGACCTCAGCGAAGGTGATCTCCTGGCTCATTTTGACGGCAAGATCGCCCGTTGGCAGTTGCCCGATAAGGTTATTTTTGTTGATGAACTTCCTATCGGGGGAACCGGAAAGGTTCTGAAAAACAGACTCAGGGAACAGTTCGGCGATATCCTGGTTTCCTGATTCTCGCACTGCCCGAAATGACCCGTGCTGTGGCCATGCCGGCGCGATAACACTGGTGTCCAGCAGGCCCTAAACCGGCACGAACAGCAGGCCCAGGCCTGCAGCAACCGCAACGATCCGGACCCAGACGGCTGCAGGCGCAATCATGGCGTGGGAAATTGCGGCAAGGGCCAGTGCGATCTTCACGAACGCAAACAGGGACCGGAACGGCTGCTCGGCGATCTCGAGCAGCGCCGGATTGGCGATCATGGCGAGTGGGATCAGGTAAAGCCCGACGCCCAGCGCCATGGCCGAACCGGCCACTTTCAGCCAGTTTTCGTTGACCATGCCGGCGGCGATGAACACTGCCCCGCAAACCGGCGGTGTGATGGTCGACAAAAGCGCAAACCAGAAGACGAACAGGTGCGCCTGCAACGGCTCCAGTCCCTGCTGGATCAAGGCGGGACCAGCCACCGAAACGCAGATCACATAGGCCGCCGTGGTCGGCACCTCCATGCCGAGGATCAGGCAAGCGATTGCCGTCAGCAACAGGGACGGCCACAACAGGCCACCCGATCCTGACAGGATCAGCGATGTGATTTTCACGCCGAGACCCGTTATCGACAGCACACCGATGATCAGGGATGCGCACAGAATGATCGAGGCGATCATGGCAACCTGACGGCCGGCCACCGTCAGCGCCGTCTCGAGCCGTGCTATCGTGCGGGCGACGTCAAAACTGAGCCGGCCATCCACAAGCAGCAGAACGCCGCCGGCGGCAATCGCCAGACAGGCGGCATATTGCGGCGTGAAACCAGCCGCGAACATGCCCCAGATCAGGATACCGAACGGCATAAGGAAAAACCCCGACGTGATCATCACCCTGCGGGCGGACGGGGTATCCTCGTCGGCCATGGCTTTCAGGTCGTATCGTCTGGAGTAAGCGTTGATGCCGACCCAGACGGCAAAGAAATAGAGCAGGGCGGGCAGAAAGGC
>JAJFHD010000058.1 GCA_021775805.1 Alphaproteobacteria bacterium
TGTCGGGCGTGCAGGCACAGGACGCCAGTAAGCCGACTGCAGACGAAAGGCGCATCATCTCGCTTTGCCTTGAAGACGCGACGCGTATCGGCGCGCGGGCTGAGACGTGCATCGACAAGGTTTCCACACCATGCATGGATCTGGAGGGAGGCGGGTCGACGCAGGGCATGAATGCCTGCATGTACCGGGAAAACGCGATCTGGGACGAAATCCTCAACGCGGAATACAAAGCGCTTCGGCGAAGCCTTGGGAAAAAGACGTTTGAAGCACTGCGCTATGTCCAGCGGCACTGGATTGCCTACCGCGATGCCAAATGTGCCTATCCCTTCGAGGCAATCGACGGCACAATCGCCAGCAATTTCGCAAGCAGTTGCGTCAACACGATGACGGCGCGCCGGGCTATTGAGTTGCGGTCGTGGGGGCAATGGGAACGAGGTCAATGAGTCGATCGGCAGGATCGGTGCTTGAACGAAGCAGGTTGAAAGGTACGAAGAATGACGCGTGAAGAAAATAATCCGGTGGTCATCGTCGGTTATGCGAGAACGCCGATGGGCGGATTTCAGGGTGATCTCTCTGCCATGACAGCTTCGGAATTGGGCGGCGTTGCCATCAGAGAAGGGCTTGCCCGGGCAAATGTCGCTGGAGACGATGTCGAAGACGTTCTGATGGGGTGCGTGCTGCCTGCGGGCCAGGGCCAGGCGCCGGCGCGCCAGGCGGCTTTTGCGGCGGGCCTGCCCAACTCCGTTCCCTGCACGACTGTCAACAAGATGTGCGGCTCGGGCATGAAAACCGTGATGATGGCGCATGACAGTCTCTATGCCAGACCATCGGACGTGGTGGTGGCAGGCGGCATGGAAAGCATGTCGAATGCGCCCTACATCCTGCCGAAAGTACGCGACGGCCTGAGGCTCGGCCATGGCGAGGTCAAAGACCATATGTTCCTCGACGGCCTTGAGGATGCCTATGACAAGGGTCGCCTGATGGGAACCTATGCGGAGGATACTGCACAGCACTACCAGTTTACCCGCGAAGCCCAGGATGCCTACGCGATCGAGTCCCTGCGCCGTGCCAAGACGGCGAATGAAGACGGGAGTTTCGACGCGGAGATCGCGCCGGTGACCGTGACAACGCGCAAGGGTGAAACGGTGGTGAGCGCCGACGAGCAACCGTTCAAAGCCAACATAGAAAAGATACCTGCCTTGAAGCCCGCCTTCCGCAAGGACGGTACCGTCACGCCCGCCAATTCAAGTTCAATTTCCGACGGGGCCGCCGCCCTTGTGCTGATGCGCCAGTCGGAAGCGGAGAAACGCGGATTGACGCCGCTTGCGCGGATTGCCGGTTGCACGGCCTTTGCCCAGGAACCGGCGTGGTTCACGACCGCCCCGGTTTTTGCGATGAAAAAACTGATGGAACAGACCGGCTGGTCGAAAGACGAGATCGACCTTTACGAGATCAATGAGGCGTTTGCCGTTGTGACCATGGCAGCCATGCGTGACCTCGATCTTCCTCATGACAAGGTCAACGTCCACGGCGGTGCGTGTGCCATGGGGCATCCTATCGGTGCGTCCGGTGCCCGGATCATCGTGACCTTGCTGGCGGCGCTGGAGAAGAACAACATGAACAGGGGCGTTGCCTCGTTGTGTATCGGTGGCGGCGAAGCGACGGCAGTCGGAATTGAACGAGTGAACTAGGGGACACTGGAATGGCGCAAATCATTACGACCGGCTACAAGGCGCTCTGTGCAGCGGCGGAAGAGGAAATCGAAACCATCACCGTGGAACAGGCACTTGCCGTCAAGGACGACGATGACGTCGTCATCATCGATATCCGCGACATCCGTGAACTCTGGAGGGAAGGCCGCATTCCGGGGTCCGTCCATGTGCCGCGCGGCATGCTCGAGTTCTGGATCGATCCCGAGAGCCCTTACTACAAAGACGTGTTCAATCAGGACAAGAAGTATGTCTTTCACTGTGCCGGCGGTTTGCGCTCGGCGCTGGCGGCCCAGGCGGCTCACAACATGGGCCTGGCGCCGGTGTGCCACGTGGCCAAGGGATTTGCCGGATGGAAAGCCGCCGGAGGACCCATTGAAGAGGTCGAACGCAAGAAATGAGTGTCCTGACGTCAACTATTTCAACCGGGTCTGACGGTTTCAAGGCGAACGTGACTGCCATGGAAGCCCTGGTCGAGGATCTGGGCCAGAAGCGAGAGACCGTTGCCCTGGGCGGCAACGAGCGTTCGCGGAACCGTCACCTCAGCCGAGGCAAGCTGCTGCCGCGCGACCGGGTGATGCAGTTCATCGATCCGGGAACGCCGTTCCTGGAATTCAGCCAGCTCGCCGCCTTCGGCATGTACGACGATGACATCAACGCAGCCGGTGTGATCACCGGCATTGGCCACGTGGAGGGGCGCGAGGTCGTCATCGTCTGCAACGATGCCACGATCAAGGGCGGCACGTATTTTCCCATGACGGTGAAGAAACACCTGCGTGCTCAGGAAATCGCCCGGGAAAACCGGCTGCCGTGCGTTTACATGGTCGATTCAGGCGGTGCCAACCTGCCGCGGCACACGGACGTGTTTCCCGATAAGGAGCACTTTGGCCGGATCTTCTATAACCAGGCGACAATGTCGGCGATGGGCATTCCTCAGATCGCGATTGTCATGGGTTCGTGCACGGCCGGCGGCGCCTATGTGCCGGCGATGGCCGATGAGACTATAATTGTGCGTCAGCAAGGCACCATCTTCCTGGCTGGTCCGCCGCTGGTCAAGGCGGCGTTGGGCGAGGAAGTGAGTGCCGAAGACCTTGGCGGTGCGGATGTGCATGCCCGCGAAAGCGGGGTTGCCGACCATTATGCCGCCGATGACACTCACGCTCTGGCAATTGGTCGGCGGATTGTCCGCAACCTGAACAAGCGCAAGGACGTTGATGTGGTCTTGCGGGCTGCCACCGATCCGCTTTACGAAACAACGGAACTCAATGGCATTATCCCGCAATCGTTCGCTGTCCAGTACGATGTCCGCGAAGTGATAGCGCGGATCGTCGACGGCTCGGAATTCGATGAATTCAAGAAGCTCTACGGCACGACCGTGGTCACCGGGTTTGCGCATATCATGGGAGTTCCGGTGGGGATTATCGCCAACAACGGCATCCTGTTCTCGGAGTCGTCGCTCAAAGCCGCCCACTTCATCGAGCTTTGTTGCCAACGAAGAATTCCCCTTCTTTTTCTGCAGAATATTTCCGGATTCATGGTTGGCCAGAAATATGAGGCAGCGGGCATCGCCAAGGATGGCGCCAAGCTGGTCACCGCTGTCGCCTGCGCCCAGGTTCCCAAAGTGACCGTCATCATCGGCGGGTCGTTTGGAGCTGGAAACTACGGCATGTGCGGACGCGCCTATGGGCCGCGGTTCCTGTATATGTGGCCCAATGCCCGAATTTCCGTCATGGGTGGTGAACAGGCTGCAAGCGTTCTGGCGACGGTGCGGCGCGACAACATCGAGGCCGACGGCGGATCGTGGAGTGACGAGGACGAACAGGCCTTCAAGACACCGATCCGGGAGACCTTCGAAGTGGAGGGGCACCCCTATTTTGCAACCGCAAGGATCTGGGACGACGGCATCATAACGCCGGCGGAAACCCGGATGACCCTTGGCCTTTCCCTGTCCGCTGCCCTCAACGCTCCCGTGCCTGAAACAGGCTTCGGCGTCTTCAGGATGTGATGCACCATGTTTGAATCCGTTCTCATAGCCAACCGTGGCGAGATCGCCGTTCGCGTGATCCGGACGGCGCGCCGGCTGGGATTGCGCACCATTGCCGTTTATTCGGATGCCGACCGCAATGCCAAGCACGTGGCGCTTGCCGATGAAGCCTGGCACATCGGTCCGCCGGAAGTGGCGGAAAGTTACTTGCGGGCAGAGGTCATCCTGGACGTGGCTAAACAAGCACGCGCCTCGGCAATTCATCCAGGCTACGGCTTCCTGTCGGAAAACGCCGGGTTCGCCGATCAGTGCGCGGCAGCCGGTGTGGTGTTTGTCGGACCGCCGGCTGACTCGATTCGGGCGATGGGCCTGAAGGATGCCGCCAAGCGACTGATGCAGGAGGCGAATGTCCCTGTCGTTCCCGGCTATCACGGGAACGATCAGGACGATGCGATCCTATCTGCTGCCGCCGACGACATCGGATATCCGGTCCTGATCAAGGCGGTCGCGGGCGGCGGCGGCAAAGGGATGCGGAAAGTCGACGATGCCACCGGATTCAAGGATGCGCTGGACAGTGCCCGCCGTGAGGCGGCGTCAGCCTTCGGCGATGACAGGGTGCTGGTCGAGAAGTTCGTCGGGCGGCCGCGCCATATTGAAATTCAGGTGTTCGCCGACGGACATGGAAATGCCGTCCACCTGTTCGAGCGTGACTGTTCGCTCCAGCGCCGTCATCAAAAGGTGATCGAGGAAGCGCCGGCGCCGGGTATGCCGGAGGCGATGCGCACGGCCATGGGAGATGCCGCCGTCGCCGCGGCCAAAGCCGTCGGTTATCAGGGGGCAGGGACTGTAGAGTTTATCGCGGATGCCAGTGAAGGCTTGCGGGAGGACGGTTTCTTCTTCATGGAGATGAACACCCGGCTCCAGGTTGAACACCCGGTGACGGAGTTCATCACCGGCGTTGACCTGGTGGAATGGCAGCTTCGGGTGGCGTCGGGCGAACCCTTGCCCCTGACGCAGGACGATCTTGCGATTGACGGACACGCGATGGAGGTGCGTCTCTATGCGGAAGATCCCGACAACAGCTTTCTGCCGAGCACGGGCCGGCTTCATGCCCTGGAGTTTCCTGCCGGTACAGCGACAGTTCGGATAGACTCAGGTGTCGAACAGGGCGACGAAGTCAGCCGTTTTTATGATCCCATGATTGCAAAAATCATTGCGCACGGTGCTGACCGCGCCGAAGCCATCGCCAACCTTTCAGAAGCCCTGCAACAAACCGTCGTCGCAGGAGTAAAATCCAATCTGGGCTATCTGTCCACAGTGCTCGGTAACGGCCATTTCAGGGCCGGAGAAATCGACACGGCATTCCTTGAAACACACAGTCGCGATCTCGAAGCATCGATCTCACAGGATGAAGCAGAGGCGCTGGCTGCTGTTGCGTGGTTTGCCTGCCGGGGAGACGGTCCCGGTGGTTCCGCAGAAGGACAGATGCACGTGTCGCCCTGGCAGGACCGTTCCGGATGGCAGCTCGGAGCATCCCGTGCCTCGACGCTCCACCTGACGGTCAATGGTCAGGAGCGCCGATTCAAGGTTTGCTCCAGCGGGCCTGATTTCACGGCGACAATGGACAAGGACGATGCATCCGTGACGGCCGGGTTCTGCGATGTCGTTGCCGAAGGCCAAATCATGCATGCCCGCCTCGGGAGCCAAAGCCTGAAGGCGCGACTGGTCAGGTCCGGTTCCGGTCTGTTGGTGATTATCGAAGGGCGCCAGTTTGAAGTCGCCCCGACCGACCTGCTGTTGAGCGATCTGGAGGGGGCAGATGGCGGCGGTCTCCTGCGTGCACCGATGTCGGGAAAACTGCAGTCCCTGTTCGTGTCACCCGGCGACCAGGTGTCGAGAGGCGACCGGCTGGCCATCCTTGAAGCCATGAAAATGGAACACACGCTTTCCGCCGACATGGACGGTGTGGTTGACCAGGTCAATTCGGCATCGGGAGAGCAGGTCCGCGAAGGCGATATTCTCGTGGTTTTACAGCCGGTTGGTGAGGAAACTTGAGTTATTGAATCGTTTTGGGTCGCCAGCGGTGTGGAAAAGACGGAATTGTCGAGCGCTTCCATTTGGTCAATTCGGCCGGACTGTATAAATTGGGGGCATGAAGCTTCATCTGGTCAAGTTGTGCGTCGGCGTCTCCGAGGTCGACGAGTTGCATGTCTGGCAGGAAAGGCGTCTGGCCGATGGCCAGGAACTTTTCCACACAACCCGCATGATTCCGCGACGGAAGGACGAACTGCTTGATGGCGGGTCGCTCTATTGGGTCATCAAGGGCCAGATCCAGTGCCGTCAGGCTTTGACCGATATCTGTCCCTTCACCGATGACGACGGTATTCGCAGGTGCCGGCTTATGCTTGGCACCGATCTCGTGCTCACCAGGCACCAGCCGCGGCGTGCATTTCAGGGGTGGCGATATATCGATGGTGCCGATATCCCGGCCGACCTTGGGCAGGGGCAAATTGACACCATTCCGCAAGAAATGCGTGCGGAACTCATGGAACTCGGCCTTATCTAACATTCCCGCTTAATGACGCGGTGCAGACGACACATTGTTTCCACAGTCGTGACGTAGTCCTCGTATGTCATTGGTCCGGAATTCGAATCAACGACGATGTGCTAAGAGTCTAGGGGCGGGGCGTTGCCGGAGGGGAAGTGCAATGTTGTTCCATGACTTGTGTCGTCGAGAACCGGCGGGTCTACTCGGTCCGACGGCCATCACCCCGGCGCCAGTTAATGCCGATGGCCGTCCATGAACGAGTCGTCAGGTCTCCCGCAAACAGCTCATGTAATTGTCCTGGGTAATGAAAAAGGCGGCTCGGGCAAGTCGACCACCGCCATGCACCTGATCGTGGCATTGCTGAAATGGGGAAAATCGGTCGGCTCGATCGATATCGACAGCCGCCAGCAGTCCCTGACACGATATGTGGAAAACCGCAAGAACTGGGCCGAACAGCACGAGTTGCTGATCCCGCATCCCAACCACCGAACCGTGGCACTTGGTTCCGAGGGGCATCTGCGCAAGGATGAAGACGGGGAGTTTGCAGCCTTCGCCGATGCCGTGGGCACGCTTGAACACACGTGCGATTTTCTCGTGATCGATTCGCCAGGCAGCGACAATTATCTTTCCCGCCTTGGCCATTCCATGGCCGACACCCTGGTAACCCCGGTCAATGACAGTTTTCTCGATCTGGATGTGCTTGGCAACGTTTGTCCTGAAACCCTGCAATTCCAGAGGCCGTCACAGTATAGCGAAATGGTAAGCCAGAGCAGGAAGCGCCGTTTCTCGGTTGACGGCGGCGAAATAGACTGGGTCGTGCTGCGCAACCGGCTGTCGCCTCTCAGTTCCCGAAATGCGAAACGCATCGAGAAATTCGTGAGGGAACTTTCCCATCATCTGGATTTCAGGATCGCCCCCGGTGTTTCCGAACGCGTGGTCTTCAGGGAACTGTTTCCCCAAGGTCTGACGTTGTTTGACGTGATTGAGGATGAATCCGGCAACGACGTCACCATGTCACATCTTGCCGCACAGGTGGAAGTTCGTGCCTTGCTCGATACATTGAGGCTGCCCAGATCGCACACGGTCTCAGCGTCATTCCACAGCGGCGCAGGCCCGAGTGCCGCGATCCGGTGATCCATCTCTTTTCTCCGAACCGCACCGATACCATCTATAATGTAGACTAATCGCGTCCCTGGGCAGTGCACGAAGCCTGGACATGATAAAGTGTTGGATGGAGGTGTATTTTGGGAGAGAAAGACAGGTCTCCTGTATCTGCCGGCGATAACAAGGTCGCAAAGTCGTCCAGCGACGAAGTGGATGCATTCCTGGCGCAGGTCAAGGCAACGCCATCGCCGGTCACGGGCAGCGACCGTGGACGGCTGATTTTTGCCATGGACGCGACCATGAGCCGTCAACCCACATGGGACACGGCATGCTCGATCCAAGCCGAAATGTTTCATGAAACAGCGGTTATCGGAGGCCTTGACGTGCAACTGGTCTATTTCCGCGGGTTCAACGAATGCCAGGCCAGCCGGTGGGCCAGTGATCCCGAGGCACTAGCCGGTCTGATGACACAGGTCATGTGCCGCGGTGGGCATACGCAGATCAGGCGTGTTCTCAAACACATCAAGAAAGAGCAGGCCAAAGGGCGTGTCGGCGCTGTGGTCTATGTCGGTGACTGCATGGAAGAGAACGTCGATACCCTGTGCCAGCTGGCAGGAGAGGTCGGGTTGCTTGGAGTACCCATGTTCATGTTTCAGGAAGGGATGGACCCGGTCGCTGAACAGGCCTTCAGGGAGATTGCGCGGCTGACCCGAGGCGCATTCTGCCGTTTTGATGCGGCGTCCGCGCAACAATTGCGGGATTTGCTGTCTGCAGTTGCCGTCTATGCGGCGGGAGGACGTGCGGCACTCGAAGACTACTCCAGCAAGCGCGGCGGTGGCGCACAGCTTCTTCTGACACAAATGCGCTGAACCTGGTGATCACATGAGGTTTTTGCTCTTTGGGATAATCGGATTGGCGGTCGCCTACCTTGCGGCACTCCTGTTCGTAAGGGCCAATCCCGCGACGATCGCCCGCAGGGTCAAGCCGCTAGGGATAGGGGCTGCCGCTATCCTGGCGTTGTTTCTCGTGTTAACCGGACGTTTTATGCTGGCGCGCCAGGTGATTGCAGCGGCGATGAGTGTGCTCGCCGGCGGTGGTGCCTTCAGCGGGTATGCACGTCGTGGACCGTCCGCCGGCGGGCAGTCGAAAGTGCGGACCCAGATGCTTGACATGGAACTCGATCATGAGTCGGGTGAGATGCATGGCACAATCCTTTCCGGCAGGTTCGCCGGGGCAACGCTCGGGGCGTTGTCGGAGAATGATCTGATTGCTTTTCACCAGGAGTGCTGTCGAACACCGGATCAGAGCCAGGCAATCCTCGAAGCCTACCTTGACCGGATGCATCCAGACTGGCAAGCGGACAAACGGTTTGCCAATGAAGGACAGACACGCGACGAGCGGCGCGGTGCCGGCGGTCCCATGTCCGCAGGCGAGGCGCTGGAGATACTCGGACTCGGCGATGGGGCAGGGCCCGATGATGTCAAGAAAGCGCACAAGCGATTGATGAAAGTATACCACCCCGATCAAGGGGGATCCGATTATCTGGCAGCCAAAATCAATCAGGCGAAGGATGTGTTGCTGGAAGACTGAGCCGCGGACAAAAAAACACCCGCCTGGTTTTGGCGGGTGTTTTTGGGGTTGCCTTTTTGCCTTAGGATTATGGCGCGAGTGCCAGGCAGTTTATCGATTTGCGATTGAGTACCGTGCAAGCCCGTCTGGCGGAACGTTTGTCGAATCCGGCAAAACGGGCGCGGTACAGCACCTGATCTTCCTTGTAGAAGGCCAGGGCAATGGCCTTTTTTCCGTATAGATTTTTGAGGCCGGTCTTTTTGACTTTCTTCAGACGGCGCATGGCGTCTTCCTGCTTTGCATAGGCGCCAATCTGGATCGACCAGGTTCCGTTCGCATGATCGGCCGTCTTTACCAGCGGGATGGTTTTTGTTGCCTCAATCTCTTCCGAAGCAGTATTCGAATCCTCGGATTTCCATTTTGTCTTCTGCGCTTTCGCTTGCGTGCCTTGCGCGGAAATCAGCGTGGCCTGAACAGGTTTGGATGCCGACGATATGACCAGCGGTTTACCGACATTTTTGGCTGGAACCTTCAAGTCCGAATCCGTGAGCGTACCCGTGGAAGCAGGACGAATGACAGGGGTTGGCACCTTGGCGGAAGCCACCTGCGTTTTGCGTAACTTACGCCGCTTGGTCGACGCATTGGGGAACGCCTTACTCAGGATTTTTCGCATCTGACGGTCGCGGGAACGCCCGGATTTGCCGCCGAGTACGACACCGACGAGGTGCTTGCGTCCTCTGCGGACCGAGGATGTGAGGTTGAAACCCGATGCGCGCGTGTATCCGGTCTTGATGCCATCGGTGCCTTTGTAACGACCAAGGAGCCGGTTGTGGGAACGGTAAACCCGGCCGCGATACTTGAAGGCCTTGGTCTTGAAATAGCGGTAGTAGCCCGGGAAATCGCGTTGCAGCCGCATGCCAAGGGTTGCCATGTCGCGGGCAGTAGTGACCTGGTGCTTGTTCGGCAGGCCCGAAGCGTTCCGGAACGTGGTGCGTTTCATGCCGATGCGGCGTGCCGTTTTGGTCATGCGCCGCGCAAATCCAGATTCAGTCTTACCGATCGCTTCTGCGACGACCACGGCCACGTCATTTGCGGACTTGGTGACCAGAGCCTTGATGGCATCTTCCGCGCGAATCGACTGGCCTCGTTTCAGGCCAAGTTTCGACGGCGGTTGTGCGGCAGCATGGCGGGATACCTTGAACCGGGTGGATTTTTTTATGCGGCCCGATTTCATTTCCTGAAACAGGACATAAAGCGTCATCATTTTGGTCAGTGACGCAGGATAACGGCGGCCGTCGGCATTGCGGGCATAGATTGTCTTACCGGTGTTTGCGTCAACCACAATTCCGGAATAGGCCTGTCTGGCCTGCGAAGGATCGGATTGAAGGCCGATCATGGCAACGGTCAGAAATGCGGCACTGGCTGATTTGACAATGAACGAATTTGCGTAACGGCGAAACTGCTTCACTTTTACTGAAAACATTACTCACTACCCTTAACTCAAACTTGTAGCTACCGGCCGCGACCGATACTTCCATCACGTGTCGTTCATGCGCCACTGAAGGAGCGACGGGCTCCCTGTACCGGCGTTTTCGGAGGGATCCTGCGCACTTTCGATTGGTTTTGGTTGATCAGCACCTTGTGTGAACCACCAGTTCGGCAAACCAATGAAGCGCGTGTACCCTGTCGAACGATACCCCACGCTGATTGTCGACTCTGAGTGTTACTAAACCGTAAAATCCCCGCATTCATCCGCCGCTTGCCGTCCCTCAATTTTTTTTGTGCAACGCAAAATTTCTTCATTGACATTCATTGTGCGCCGCCTATATTGCGCTGCAACATATTCTTTTTGACGTGACCTTCACTTAACGGCAAAATGTGGCCAGACGGAGATACACCATGATTAAAAACTTCGAAGAATTCCAAACCATCGGAAAAGATCAGCTCGACGCTTCGGTTGCCAGCGCAACAGCAGTATCGGCCGGTTTCCAGACAATCGCGACGGAACTCACAGATTTCTCCAAGAAGTCGTTTGAAGAAGGAACGGCAGTCTGGGAGAAGGCGCTGGCGTCCAAATCTCTCGACAAGGCGGTCGACATTCAGACAACCTATGCCAAGTCGGCCTACGAGGCTTATGTCGGTCAGCTCACCAAGATCGGCGAACTCTACATGAGCACCGCCAAGGAAGCCTACAAGCCCTTCGAAGCCCAGATTGCTGAGTTTTCGGGCAAGGTTTCTCAAAAGAAAGCTTCCTGACGCTTTGCCAGCAAAAATCGACTGAAAAAACCCGGCGCTCTCTGGCGCCGGGTTTTTTGTTGTGCAAGTTTATCTATACTGAAACCGGGCTGGCGCAATGCCGATCCGCATTTTGGTTTGTCTTTTCCGGATTCCGGTGTCGAAATATGGTTTTGGAAGTCTATATAATACAATGTCCAAGAGAGACATCAGGTCTGATATTCCTGTGACTATGGAAATGGCGAAGAAACATATCCGTCCGGTCCTCTCCGGCGACGATGAAGACGATGATTTGAACGGTGGCCGTGGCACTGACGTCGTTACCAAGACGCGTCAGAAAACCCAGAAGCCCAGCCTGTACAAGGTGCTGTTGCTTAATGATGACTATACGCCGATGGAGTTTGTGATTCACATTCTCGAGCGGTTTTTCGGTAAAGGACGTGACGAAGCAACCCAGATTATGTTGCATGTGCACCAAAAGGGCGTCGGTGTGTGCGGTGTCTATACGTACGAAGTAGCAGAAACAAAAGTTACACAAGTTATGGACTTTGCCCGTCAACACCAGCATCCTCTACAATGTACGATGGAAAAGGAGTGACAGTCAGCCGTGCCCACATTCTCCCGTAGCCTCGAAGACGCTCTACACCGGGCCCTGGCGCTCGCGAACGAGCGCTGCCACGAATACGCGACGCTGGAACATCTGTTGCTGGCGCTGCTGGAAGATCAGGATTCGGCGTCGGTCATGCGCGCCTGCAACGTGGATCTCGATGTGCTGCGCAAGAATCTTGAAGAATACATCGACAACGAACTGGCAAGCCTGATCGTCGACGACGACGAGGACTCCAAGCCGACAGCGGGATTCCAGCGCGTTATTCAGCGCGCCGTGATTCACGTGCAGTCTTCGGGACGTGAAGAGGTGACCGGTGCGAACGTGCTGGTGGCGATCTTTGCCGAACGTGAAAGCCATGCGGCGTACTTTCTGCAGGAGCAGGATATGACGCGCTATGACGCTGTCAACTACATCAGCCATGGCATAGCCAAGCGCCCGGGAGCCGCAGAGGCGCGGCCGCCCAAGGGGGCGGACGAGGAGAGTACCGAAGACGGCGAAGATACGCCCACGCAAGCCGGCGATGCGCTGGATGCTTACTGCATCAATCTCAACCGGAAGGCGGCCGACGGCAAGATCGACCCGCTTATCGGTCGTGAAAAGGAAGTTCAACGCACGATTCAGGTTCTGTGCAGACGCCAGAAGAACAATCCCCTGTTTGTCGGCGAACCCGGTGTCGGCAAAACCGCGATTGCCGAGGGTCTCGCGCGCAAGATCATTCACGGTGAAGTGCCGGAAGTCCTGAGTGAAAGCACGATCTTTCAACTGGACATGGGCGCTCTGTTGGCGGGGACACGCTATCGCGGCGATTTCGAAGAGCGCCTGAAGGCGGTGGTCAAGGAGATCGAAGACTACCCCGGTGCGATCATGTTCATCGATGAGATCCACACGGTCATCGGCGCAGGGGCCACCAGCGGTGGGGCCATGGATGCCTCGAACCTGCTGAAGCCTTCGCTTTCGTCGGGCACGCTGATGTGCATCGGTTCGACAACTTATAAAGAATACAGGAATCACTTTGAAAAGGACCGGGCACTGGTCCGGCGGTTTCAAAAGATTGATATCAACGAGCCGACAGTCCCTGACGCCATCAAGATTTTGAAAGGGTTGAAACCCTATTTCGAAGAGTTTCACAAAATTCGTTACACCAACGAGGCCATCAAGACGGCGGTGGAGTTGTCTGCGCGCTACATAAACGACCGCAAACTGCCCGATAAGGCGATCGATGTGATCGATGAAACCGGAGCGTCTCAGATGCTGCTACCGGACTCACGGCGCAAGAAAACGATCGGTGTGAAGGAAATCGAAGCAACCGTGGCGACGATGGCCCGGATTCCGCCCAAGACCGTTTCAAAGTCGGATGCAGCATCCCTGAAGGATCTGGCCAACGACCTCAAACGTGTTGTCTTTGGACAGGAGAAGGCCATCGATTCGCTGTCGTCTGCCATCAAGCTGGCCAGAGCCGGACTGAGGGAGCCCGAAAAACCGATCGGCTGTTATCTGTTCTCCGGCCCCACCGGTGTCGGCAAGACCGAAGTGGCGCGGCAGCTGTCGACCTTGCTTGGCGTCGAGCTATTGCGTTTCGACATGTCGGAATACATGGAACGTCATACGGTCTCGCGGCTGATCGGGGCGCCGCCCGGATATGTCGGGTTCGATCAGGGCGGATTGCTGACCGACGGTGTCGATCAGCATCCCCATTGCGTGCTCCTGCTCGATGAAATCGAGAAGGCCCATCCGGATCTGTTCAACATTCTGTTGCAGGTCATGGACCACGGCAAGCTCACCGACCATAACGGCAAGAGCATCGATTTCCGCAATGTCGTGCTCATCATGACGACCAATGCAGGCGCTGCCGATCTGGCAAAACCACCGATCGGTTTTCAGCAGAGCAAACGCGAAGGCGACGACGAAGAGGCAATCAACCGCCTGTTCTCGCCGGAATTCCGCAACCGTCTCGATGCCGTGGTAGGCTTCGCCAACCTGCAGCGTGATGTGGTGCGCCGGGTTGTCGAGAAATTCGTGCTGCAGCTCGAAGCCCAGCTTCAGGACCGCAATGTGACGATTGAACTGACGGATGAGGCCAACGACTGGGTCGCCGACCAAGGCTATGACGAGAAGTTCGGTGCCCGGCCGCTCGCCCGGGTTATTCAGGAACACATCAAGAAGCCGCTGGCCGACGAAGTTCTGTTTGGGAAGCTGCTGAAAGGCGGCACCGTGAAAGTCATCGTGGAGAAGGACGAAAACGGCAAGCGGGTGCTCGGTTTCGAATACCTGAAACCCGAGGACGAAAAGGCCGTGCCCAAGAAGCCCAAGGGCGGCGGCCCGGGTGGTGGAAAAGGCAAACCCCGCAACCAGAAACCCAAGTCGGGCAAAGGCCGCAAGGGTGGAGGCGGCAGCGTGCCCAAGGTTCCGCTTCTGGCCGACTGACCCGATACACGGACGGTATGTTTCGGCCCGGTTAGAATCCTTGCGCGCGGCTCTTGGGGGCACTCGACATTATGACCAAGCGGCCGTTTGACTGGGGAGCATTCGGGCGTGGCGTTAAAGCATCGCTGTGCACCGGCGGTGTCGTGCTTTCGGGTTCGTTCATTGGCTACGGTGCGCTGGTCAAGGCCAGCGGTCTCGGCGTTTCAGAGGGACTTTTCATCACGATTGTTGTCTGGGCTCTACCCGGACAGGTGGTGCTTGTCAGCACTCTGGCGGCCGGTGCCGGCATTGCCGGGGCCGCGGCAGCCGTGACCTTGACGGCCGTTCGGCTGATGCCGATGGTTGTCGCCATCATGCCGGAGATGCGGTTTAAGGGGCATCCGCGCTGGCTCTACTTCCTTGTCGCCCATTTTACCGCGGCGACGGTCTGGCTCGAAGCCAGACGGGTGTTTCCCAGCATGGACCAGTCTGAGAGGCTGCCTTACATGGTGGGGCTTGGGTCGGCCTTCATGACCACCATGTGCGTGATGACAGTGGTGGGATATCAACTTGCCGGTTTTCTTCCCGTCGTGCTGGCGGCGTGTCTTATATTTCTCACGCCCTGCTATTTCTTGCTTGGACTTCTGGCAAGTGCCCAGGATCGCCTCGATATTGTCAGCATGGTCTTGGGCGGAGGGCTGTTTGCAATCCTGCATCATGTTTTGCCGCAATTCGATATGCTGATCGCCGGCCTGGCCGGGGGGACGGTTGCGTTTATGGTGATGCGCCTTTCCAGAAGGCGCAAAGACGATGAGTGAATCGGGCGTTACTGTGTTGACCATTCTGGTCGCCGGTGGCTGTGCCACTTTTGTCTGGCGGGCGCTTGGCGTACTCTATGCGGGCCGGCTTGAAATCGGCAGCCCGGTGCTGGATTGGGTGAGGGCGGTTGCCACGGCCCTGATTGCCGCCCTGATCGTCCGCATGGTCATCGACCCACCAGGCAGTCTTGCAGACACGGACATGCTGAGCCGGGTTATTGCGGTATCGGTTGGTGCGGCGGTCTTTCTGACGGTGCGCAAATCAATTGCCCTGGGTGTCGCCTGTTCCGTGGCCGTGTTCTTGTTTGCCGAAGGGGTACTGGGGCCATATCTGAGCTGACCGCACACAAGAGAGCGTCAGGACAATTTGAAGGGTGATCGAAGAATGGACAATGACAAGGTCCTTCAGAACGAACAGGACAATGCCGGGGTCAGGGTGCCGCCGCCACTGATATTCCTGGCGCTGCTGCTCACCGGATTATGGTACGATTCGCCCTGGTTTGAGGGCCATTTGTCGGGCCTTGGGGTAACGGTTGCGGGCGGATTGATCGCAGTGCTGGGGAGCGTTTTGATTTTGCTCGGCACGCCGCGCCACAGCAAAGCCGGTTCCAATGTCGAACCGTGGAAGCCGACAACCACAATCATTACCACCGGCGTTTACGGTTTTTCGCGTAATCCGATCTATCTGGGAATGGCGATCGTCCACGGCGGGGTCGCAATTTGCGGCGGCAGCATCGGGGCTCTGGTCACACTTGTGATCGCTGTTGCGGTGATCCGGATCTACGTAATCGACCGGGAAGAGCGTTATCTGGAAGCCAAGTTCGGTGAAACCTACACGTCCTACAAGGCAATGGTCCGGCGCTGGTTGTGACGAAATCCGCCCACCGAACTGATCGGAAGATGCCCTCATGCAAGCGGTGGAAATACTCTGACACTAACCGAGGACAGGTAAGACATGACATCACGGGCGACGCCCTGTCAAATGCTTGTCGCGTTTTCCGCAGAACCAATGGCGCGCAGACATGAATTTGCAAATTTATACAAAATACCGCCCATGTTGACGTCACTTGTCTTGATTGCTAGGTTCCGGAAACATTTAGGGCGGGGGAAGAATTCATGAGATTATGTACATGTCAGAACCTGTGAGCTCTGACGAAAGTGCAATAACGGACGAACTTACAATTGAAGAAAAGCTCGAGGTGCACGAACTTAATCAATTGGCCGGTCCCGTTCACATGGCACTTTTGTCTGCCATAGAAGCGACCGATCTCATGAGTTTCGCTTATGCAAGAACCTCACGAATAAAGTCACCCGAACGTATCTTTAAAAAAATCTTGCTGCGACGAAACAAGCAGGGCGAGCCGGATTTCGCGCTTCGTGACGTCCGCGATGTTGTCGGGATTCGGATTATTTGCCTCTTTCGAGAGGACATAATCAGGGCCCTGGACATCATGTGCGATCTGGTTGCTGGAAATCTGAGCGTGGCCCCAAATCCTTTCGAGAGAAGTGCCATTGAAGAAGCGACGGTGTACTCCTCTGAAAGCCCTGGTGATGTCTCGCAGATCGCGGTCCGTGCTCGCTCAAAAATCGAAGAGAAACTGCATGGCCTGACCACGAAGGCCTGTGAGATTGTCACACGCCAGGATTATTCCAGTGTTCATATTGTGACGAAGGCAAGGGCAACGGAATCCAATTCCGATCAACACCTGGTGCCCATTGAAATCCAGATTCGCTCAATATTTGAAGACGCCTGGGCACAGATTGATCACAAGCTTCGATACTCCGTAACGCGAGAACAAAATACAGAAGCCCGGGTTGATGTTAAGGCGCAATCTGAACTTCATCTGAAAGTTCTGAAGCACTTTCTCGATGCCTGCGCATCCCATGCCGATATTCTGTACCGCGAGGCAACTGTCAGCACGGTGTCGTCGAACACCACGATCAGAACCATAGATGGTGCGGTCGAGTTTTCCAATTGTGCTGATCACGTAAAAATTTCGAGTCGTCTGGCTGAAGAGCTGTTGCAAATAATGTATGATAAAGCCGATGTTGACGAACAGATCAAAATCGCCAACCGCGGGAAAGATACGACCAAAAAGCATTATCGTGAATTGCGTCGTGAATATGCAATAATTGCCGAAAAATACAGCGACATATACGAAAGGGAAATTCGTGACGGTGGCTATATTAGTGCGCTGAAACTGAATAATGATGACTCAGCGGCGTATTTTTATTTCATTCGGATGGAGGAAGCACTGGCCCGGTTGCTGGTCGACGACCCCGGCGAAGTCACAACCGCTGTTTCAATTTATCGGGATCTTGCGCTCCGGTTCCCCACGTATCCCATTGCTCATCTTCGCGTAGGGGAGGCTGAAGGCCAACTTGGGAATCATTCTGCCTCCATTTTGGCGCTTGAGAAATGCCTGAAATTATCGAACGAGCGTCGAATGGAACCGGAGGAGAATCGGTTGATTTTCCTCTCGGACAACCAGATCAGCTATGTCGACGAGCATATCCACCGCCTGATCGGCTTTCGATACTGGCGTCGGGCGGACAGCATTCGCGAGGATTTGGAGTCGGTTGAAAGTGTCCTGAAAGACATACAGAAGGCTTATCAAGTGACCCGTACTGGTCTTGAAATCGAAATGAACAACGAGAATACAAGACTCATCAATAATGCGCTGTATTTTGCGGTTGATGAACGTGAGTACGCCAAACTCCATTCTCTGGATCAGGGAAATGGCGTATCGGATGACGAGATCAGAGCTCTGTTAGAGAAAATTACCAACCTCCTTGAGGGTGAGGACGAAGAAGGCAAAGATCCCATGTTGCTTGATACAGTGTCCCGAGCGTATGAGGCACTGAAAGAGGAAAATAGTGCGTTGGTTTATGCGAAGGCGGCTATGGATGAGGTGCAGACTGCCAACACCGTGACGTTGTCGGCGTTCCGGCGGGAGGCATATGAGCGAATTGCAAGGCATAGCTGGCGGTTAATCGGGAAAAGCGGTGCCTTGTGAAGGCGTCAGATTTTGTAACGTTGCGGAAACAAATTGCTTGTAAGGTCGGTGATATTCGTTATTCTTGCTGGTAATAGCCGTTGTAGGAGCGAGGGAAAATTTATGTGTTACCCTGATGGTGATGGTTAAGCATTGCCTTAGTGTTTGAGGTGTTTTCGGGATTGTGTGGTGTTTTTTGTGAATTGCTAACCACAATTGAAGTTTTTGTATCCCGAACCTGAAATCGTGTCGAAATTCGGTGCTTCGTTATAGAGGGAAAGTTGCAGCGAATTCTTGGTTGACGGCACGGTGATGGCACTAGGTTGCAACCCATTTTTTTGGCGATGCCGTATCGGTACGACATGCGTGCCTGTTTTCGTGGTACGTAACGTTGATGCCGTGCGGACGCGTATAGACTGGTGGTTCACTGCACAAAGCATGTTGCCGTGACGCCGGTGATTGGTCGCATTTCAGAAAAGAGTGAGTCGGATCGGCGTGGCTATCCAAGGTTCGCCGACACGACCGTACGGATTTTTTCTGCGTTTGCAGCCAGGACATCCTGATCCTCCATTTCCTTGCCGTGGGCCTTCAAGGCCTGGTCCGCCCATCGCGGCACGATGTGGATATGAAGATGGAACACGGTCTGGCCGGCGGCGAGACCGTTGAACTGCTGGAGCATGAAGCCTTCCGCACCCACGCCTTCGACCACCAGCGGTGCAAGGCTTTGGACCGATTTCATCAGATAGGCCAAGTCCTGGTCATCGATGTCAGTGAAACCGGTAGCCTGGGCTTTGGGGATGACCAGTGTGTGGCCGTGCGAGCGGGGCATGACGTCCAGAAATGCAAATGTCCGGTCATCTTCAAAAACCTTGTGGCAGGGAACCTCGCCGCGCAGGATCTTTGCGAATATGTTGTCGTTATCATACGCCATGCTGAACCTCGTGTGTCGGTGGAACCTTCGTGCCTCAAGAGGCGGTTGCCGTCAATCCGCATGATGAGATTTTGCTGTTCGCCGTGGAGTATGACTGCGGAGGCACGCATTTCCCGCAAATGACCGCCGTCACGACACCGCAAGAACACAATGGCGGATGAAAATCCGACTCATCGATTTGGACCGGTCACCACGGCATATCTGTCGGCAGAAGTGAGTGAGCGGAAAACACGGGAGAATGTCATGGAGAAAAAACAGATCCGAAAATCTCCGGTATTTTCAATTGACGCGGTTGTGTTCGCAACCATTCTTGTGTTGGGTTTGCTGATTGTCAATGTGCAGGCGCAGCAGACAAGCGGAACCGCGGACACCTATAAAGAAGGGTCAGGAGAGTCGACGCCGGTATCGCGGGACGCGATGCTCAATGCAAATGTCGACAGCTTTGCTGACCGTCTCCACAAGAATGGCGGCAGTCTGCAGGAGTGGATGAAACTGGTGCGCTATTACGGTGTGCTCGGTAAAAACAAAAAGGCTCTGAAAGCGCTGGCGGACGCAAAGAAGGATCTGCGCAAGAATCCGCAAGCCGTCAGACGACTCAACCGCTTTGCAAAATTCCTGGGACTGAAGTCCTGACGCCTTCACTCTAAACTTCGTCGTCGTCACTGTTCTTGCGAAACGGCGCGTGTTCCGCGAGCGCCTTGCCTTCCTGATCGACGTAGTACCGTTCCCGCTCAAGATAGCGTGCTACAGCGTCCCGTAGTCCGGCGTCGGCGATGTAGTGCGCACTATAGGTTGTGACTGGCACATATCCCCTGGCCAGTTTGTGAGGGCCCTGTGCCCCGGCTTCGACGGTTGAAAGTTTGTGGGCGATGGCATAGTCGATCGCCTGATAGTAACAGGCCTCGAAATGAAGAAACCGGTGGTCCTCGATGCATCCCCAGTGGCGGCCATAGAGCGTGTCACCGCCGATGAAGTTCAGGGCCCCCGCGATGTATCGATCGTCGCGCCGGCACATGATCAGGAGAATACGATCGGCCATGGACTGGGAGACCAGAGAGAAGAATTCCCGGGTCAGGTAAGGTCTGCCCCATTTGCGGTCGCCAGTATCGATATAAAACTGGAAAAAGGCGTCCCAATGGGCTTCCGTTATGTTCTTTCCGGTCAACCACTCGATCTTCACACCTGACGCCATGGCGCCGGTTCTCTCCCGGCGTACGGTCTTGCGTTTACGCGACGTCAGTGCCGCCAGAAAGTCGTCGAACGTTTCATAGCCCTGGTTCTGCCAGTGAAACTGCTGATCGGTGCGTTGCAGCAGGCCGAAGGTCCCGAGCCTGTCCCATTCCGGTTTAGTGAGAAACGTCAGGTGGACGGACGACGCGTCGAGCCTTTCGCACAACTGGATGGAAGCGTTGAGCAGCATCGCCTCGGTCGTCTCGTCGTCTCGGTCCGGCGATACCAGCAATCGCCTACCGGTGGCGGGTGTAAAGGGGACGGCGACCTGGAGCTTGGGATAGTACTGGCCGCCGGCCCGTTCGAAGGCGTCGGCCCAGCCATGGTCGAAGACATATTCGCCCTGGGAATGTCCCTTGAGGTAACATGGCATCACGGCGGCCACCTGACTGTCCTCGACTTCCAGCACCAGGTGTTGGGGCAGCCAGCCACTCTCGGGCCGCACGGACCCACTTTGCTCAAGCGCGTGCAGGAATGCGTGCGACAGGAAAGGATTGTACGGGCGGGTGGCCGGGTTGGCGCATCTGTCCCAATCCTCCGGCACCACGTCGCCGATGTCGGCTTCGACCCTGACCAAAGCCTTGGTTTGCTCGGTCATGACCGGATGGCGCTCCACGGGGCAGCAAGGGTGGGTTTGGTAATGATCCGGGTCACGGCCGGAATCCTTCGAAGACCATGGCATCGGCATATCTTGCCGCAACCTCTCCATCATGTGGCGTCCTGACGGTCCAGGTGAGGAGCGGAAGCCCGACTTTTCTGGCGATTGACGGTGCAAGGGCCGGCAGGTGTTTTACGTTGTAGTTTATGAAGTCGGGCTTGATCGAAAACGCGTGGAGCAGATGGGTCGAGCAAAACCGGCGGTACCATCCAAGGGCCGCATACTCGACCGCACCAAACTTTTCGGCGACCAGACCCAATGTCAACCCGGGCGAGAGCGTCCTGAGCGTCGCCACGGAGTTGGTGTCGAATGACATGACAGCGGCAGCCCCCTGATAATGTGAAAGAATTTCAACAACGCGCTGCTCCAGCGGGCCGACGTTTGTCCACTGACTCTTGACCTCGAGAATCAGGGGGACCTTCTCGTCCACCTGTTCCAGGACTTCTTCGAGAATCTGAATCCGGTCGTTCGAGTTTCTGAAGCGGGCACGACGCAGTTCCGGAACCGACATGTCAATAACCGGGCCTGTCTGGTGCGTCAGACGGTCCAGGGTCTCATCATGAAAGACAATGACGTTGCCATCGCCGGCAAGCTGCATGTCGAGTTCGATGGCATAGTCACACGCCATGGCGCCGGCAAATGCGCTGGAGGTGTTTTCGATTATGCCGGCGGCTTCATCATGCAACCCGCGGTGGGCGACCGGTCGCGCGGTGAGCCAGTCCTTGCCCGTCATATCAAGTTCTCGGGTCAGTCTTTGCTCAACTGATTTCGAACACTGCGTCGACTTCGACACCGACATTAAGCGGCAGACTTCCAGCGCCGACGGCGAAGCGGGCATGGCGGCCACGATCGCCAAGCGCTTCGACCATGAAATCCGACGCGCCATTAATGACGGCAGGGTGTTCCGTGAAATCAGGAGGGCAATTGACAAAGCCGCCCAGCTTGACGCAGCGAACGATGCGTTCGAGATCGCCATCGGCCGCGGCCCTGACCTGTGCCAGAATGTTGATGGCGCACAGCCGTGCGGCCTTGACACCGTCTTCGACACTCAGGTCGGCCCCGACCTTTCCCTGATACTCAAATCCGTTCGGGCCAAGCGGCACCTGACCGGATACAAATACCATCGATCCGCTGATGACATAGCCCAGATAGTTTGCGACCGGGGCCGCCGGTGTCGGCAGAGTGATGCCCATGTCGCTCAGGCGTTGTTCGATTGTGCTCATCTTGAGGTATGCTCCCTGTTGTAAATCGCGCGTCGGGGTCGGCGATGTTGGCTGACCATATCCGCAATAGCCAATGTTGAAAACGGTGAATTCCGCTCCATGGAGCAGACACGTGGTCGGGTTGTGACGATGGTTCTACCGCGTTGAATACGCGCCAAAAATCATCGTTGCGGTCATCAGGTCAAGATGGGCACCGCCGCCGTTCTTGAAAAGGGTAATCTCAGCGTCGCTGCTGCGGCCTGCGTGACCGCCACTTAGGTCATAGAAGTCTGCCTTCACATCGGATTCCGAAATCACACCTGCCGCAATCGGAATGGCCAACTCGCCGATGTCATGGATGGCGGTTGATCGGGAATCGACAAACAGGGACGCTTTGGCAATCAGAGCATCATCGGCTTCGCGCATGTCCGGTTTAAAGGCACCGATCAGGTCAATGTGGGTGCCGGGCGTTACCCAGTCCCCCTCGATGAATGGCGATGTCGACATTGTCGCGCTCGAGACGATGTCGGCGTTGCCGATGGCAGCCTCAAGGTCGATCGTTGCAGTGACCGGGAAGCCGGCGGCCCGGGCGTCGTCCGCCAGAGCTTGCGCATTGGCATGGGTCCGGTTCCAGACCGTGATGCTCTCCAGGCTCGGGAAAATTTCGCTGTAGGCGTCGACCAAAGAACGGGCGACCACACCGGCGCCGATGATCGTCAGGTTCTTCGGGGCGGTTGGGGCCAGATAGCGGGCGCCGAGCATGGAATCTCCGGCAGTCTTCCATTTGGTTACAAGATCGCCGTCAATCACCGCTTTGGGCGTGCCGTTGGTGTCGTCAAACAGAACGACGACCGCATGGATCGAGGGCAGGGGTGGATCGAGCTTGCTGTTGTCGGGGAATATCGTCGCCGACTTGATCGCAAGGCCCATGCCGTCGATCCATGAAGCACGGTTGAGCATGGCGTCGGGCGCGCGCTGCAGCAACAGGTCATCGATCTGTGCCCGGGCGAGCTTGTGGCCGTCGTCGAGAGCGTCGGCAATGCCGGTCCAGGACAGGAGATGTTCGACATCTTTTGCGAGAATGAACGGAATGCCAGTCATGAGTTTTTTGCTCCAGGCCAGGTATCGCTGATCCGGTAACCTTCGGGCCACGGATCGGAGGGGTCCAGCATGTGCTGATGGGTGCCGGTTATCCAGGCCCGGCCGGAAATCGACGGGACGATTGCCGGCTGGTCGCCAATGCTGGTTTCACGTTCTATGCAACCGACAAACTCTGAGTCGATGATCGATCGCGCCGCCAGTCGATCGCCCAGCTTCATTTCGCCTTTGGCGTGCAGCAGGGCCATGCGGGCCGACACAGCGGTACCGGTGGGCGAACGGTCAATCTTTCCAGGCTCAACGGTCACGGCGTGCCTGGTTCGATGTGTTCCATCCCCGGTGTCGACCGGTGTCGCGAACAGGCAAAAGGAAATGTGGGCCCAGTCAGGATTTTCAGGATGACTGAAGCCCAACTGCCGGTTGGCGGCCTGTGTGATTGTCATGCCGGTTCGCGCGAGGTCTGCTGCTTCATCCGCAACCAGTCCAAATCCCAATTGGCTGGCGTCCACGACCACAAAACTGTCGCCACCGTACGCCGTGTCGACAGTCAGGCTTCCCAGACCCTCCACTTCGAGGTCTGCACCGATCTGTCCGGCAAACGACGGGACGTTGAAGACGGTGATGCGTTCAGCCTTGCCATTGCGGCATTCGGCGCGGACATCGACCAAGCCGCCGGGCGCTTCAAGCGTGAACCGGGTTTCCGGCTCGGTCATGGCAATGATGCCGCTGTCGAGCAATACGGTTGAGACGCAGATCGAATTGGATCCGGACATCGGCGGCGTGTGGATCGGCTCCATGATGATCCAGCCCATCTGGGCCTTGGGGTTCTTCGGCGGTACGAGAAGATTTACATGACGAAAGATGCCGCCACGTGGCTCGTTGAGCACAAAGTTCCGCAAGGTCTGGTCCTGGGCAATCCAGCGGGACTGCTCCCATAGTGTGTCGCCGGGTGGCGGTGAGACGCCGCCGACAATGACGTCTCCGACTTCACCTTCGGCATGGCAACTGACAATGTGGATGACCTTGCTCGACCTCATGATCCCCGCCCGCTGTTTGTTCTGCTGTCGTTTTTAGCCGGATTGATCACGTTTGGATACGGGCAAATCTGATGACAGGCGTGAATGTCCCGAGCGATCCCGGTCCGCTCAACACAACGTCAAGTGTTGTGGTGATGCGTTCCTCGGTGAAATCGTATAGTTTGCCCTTAATCGTCAAACTGAATGGTCCATGGATCGGGTGAAACGCTTGGCACAGGTTTCTGACGTGGCGTTGTCAATAGAATTGGGGCCTGGATCAAAAATCGAAGGTTATGGAGTAAAGCGTTGAAAAACTGTAAGTATTCTATCTTCACAATGCTGATGGCGGCATGTGTGGGATTTTCCGGCAGTGCTATTGCTGCCGGAACCATGATGCAGATCCTGTCCCACAGGGCGGTCTATGATCTGAGCCTTGACGAAGCCACGCAACGGTCCGGCATCGCCACTGTGGCCGGCCGGTTGGTTCAGGAAATCGAACATGTGTCGTGCAACGGCTATACGGTGAACTATCAGATCGTCACGCGGTACGGAAACACCGAAGGCAAACATCACCTATCCGACATTCGCTCGACCTCATGGGAGTCTGAAGACGGCAGTTCCTTCCGCTTCAGCACGCGGCAATATCTCAACAAAGCTCTGACTGACCAGACCTCCGGGCGTGCGACGCGCGGGGCCGAAGACAAACCGGGCATCGGCGTCCTCACAAAGCCTTCGAAAGAGACGTTCAAACTCGATTCATCGGTGGTGTTTCCAAGCGAGCACATGCTGCGGATCATGAAGGTGGCCGCGGCCGGTGAAAATTTTGACCGGACCAAGGTATACGACGGGACCAGCGGCAAGAAGGTCTACAGTGCCACGTCATTTGTCGGCAAGGTGAGGGCGCCAGGCGAGACAAAAATCCCTGAGGGTGTGAAACAGGCTGGAGTCCTGAACAGTCAACGGTCGTGGCCGGTCACGGTCAGCTTTTTCGATGATTCCCAACCGTCGGGTGGGGAACAGACACCAAGTCATGAAATCCAGTTCGTCATGTTCGAAAACGGCGTGTCGACCGATCTCGTGCTCGACTATGGTGATTTTACGGTCAAGGGGAAACTCGCCGATCTGGCGGTGTTCGATCAGGAGCCTTGCACCTGAGCCGGATGCCCGCTGGCTGGTTGTTGTGAACGGAAATGCCTCAGGACGTCCCAAGCCCGATCGATCTGCGTCAGATGGCCGACGCCCGCGAATGGGAGGCGCAAGCGGAACATCGCCCGGGTCGCGACGAAATCCTGAGCCGTTTTGTCGACGAGGCGGTGCGTTGGGCCGGTCAATGTTCGCGAATTCTCGAACTGGGGTCTGGTCCGGGATTCCTCGCGCAGCGTCTTCTAACCCAAATCCCGGACGCCCAATATGTCGCGCTGGACTTTTCTTCGGCAATGCACGTTTTGGCAGGAGAACGGCTCGCCGCCTTTGGCGACCGGGTGACTTTCGCGGAGCGCAGTTTTAAGACCGAAACCTGGACGGAGGGGCTACCGTCGCCCGATATCGTGGTGACCAACCAGGCTGTCCACGAACTGCGCCACAAGAGTTACGCGGAACATCTTCACCGGCAGGTTCATGGGATATTGAAAGAAGGCGGGATCTATCTTGTCTCAGATCATTTCTGCGGCGACGGTGGTTTGAACAATGATGAATTGTTCATGACCAAAGCCGAGCAATTCGAAGCCTTGTCGAATGCCGGATTTTCGGGAGTGGAACGACTACTCACCAGCGGAAGCCTGGCTCTGCACTTGGCGCGAACGCGTTAGTCGGCGCTTGCATCTGGCGTCAGTCGCCGTCTCCGAAAGTAATTCCCTTGCCGATCGTTTCGTTGCCAAATCTATTGCGCAACTTGTCCATGGCGAGTTCTGCGTCTGCGCGTTTTTCGGAGAACGGATCGAACAGATTCTTCTGGCCGGCCTGGGCATCGCTGACAAGATTGGATATGCCGATCCCGATAAGCCTAAAGCGCGTGCCATCGGTTTCGCCGAGGAGCATGGGTTTTGCTGCCTTGAAGAGGACGTCGGCGAGTTGCGTCGGGCTGTCGAGGGTATGGCTGCGGGTTCTGATCCGGAAATCGGCGGAACGCAGCTTGAGGACGGCTGTCGAGCCGGCAATGCCCGAACGCTTTGCCCGGCGCGACACTTTTTCGCACAAGGTCCAAAGAATCTTCTCAAGCTTTCGCGGGTCGGCAATGTCCTCATTGAACGTTGTTTCCGCGCTGAGGCTCTTGGCGTCGCCGTGCGGTGTTATCTCCCGGGCATCTTCGCCCCTGGCCAGATGATAAAGCCTGGAACCGATGACACCATATCGGGACATCAGAACCTTCTTGTCAGCAGTCTGGAGGTCGCCAACAAGCCGGATGCCGTCCTTTTCGAGCTTGCGCTGCAACGCCTTGCCGACACCCCAGATGATGCTGACCGGTTGCGACGCCAGAAACGACGTTGCCTCAAGATTGCCGATCACCGAGAACCCCCGCGGTTTGTCGAGATCGGAGGCGACCTTGGCGAGAAACTTGTTGTAGGACAGCCCGATGGATACGGAGATGCGGATTTCCCGTTCGATCCTGGACGCCAGCATGGCCAGGGTCCGGGCAGGCGCGCGCCCGTGCAGGCGTTCGGTGCCCGACAAGTCGAGAAAGGCCTCGTCTATGGACAGGGGTTCGACCAGAGGGGTGAGTTCGCGCATGATGTCGCGGACTTCCCGGCCGACTTTCGAATACTTGTCCATGTTGGGCTTGATCACCGTTGCTTCCGGACACGCCTTGAGGGCCTTGAACATGGGCATTGCCGATCCGACGCCCTTAATCCGGGCGATGTAGCACGCCGTGCTGACCACGCCGCGGCGTCCGCCGCCGATGATGACGGGTTTGTCGCGCAGGTCGGGATTGTCGCGCTTTTCCACTGCCGCATAGAAAGCGTCGCAGTCGAGATGGGCGACCGATAGGGTTTCGAGTTCGCGATGACGCAGCAGGCGAGGGCTTGCGCAGACTTCACAGCGCGTGCGCCTGGATGCGGTCGTCAGACAGTCTCTGCAAAAACCTGGGTCAAGTTCGCCCATGCCTGCTGCTCTTTTCAGCGGGAGTCGTGTGCCAGTATTGTATCCGCTCGATGGGCCCGAGTCAGGACAGATGTTTGGTCACGTAGGTGACCACTTCGGTCCATTTGTCGGTCCGGAAATGAGCTTCTTCAAGGGGCGACACCACCTGGGAGAGGCGTTCGTCCTGAAGGAAATGAACCAGGTTGACCTGCGGTGTGTACTCGGCAACCGAAAGGATGTTGCTTGGGCTGTCGTCGAGAAACAGAACGCGTTCGGAATGTTCGTGCAGCATGGTTTTGACGGTGGGGCCCTTGGGACCGATGTTGGCAATTATGGGGTATTCGAAGCCGTGTCCGCGAAGGTTTTCCGTCCGGGCATCGAGATAACGGGGCGGCAGATTGGTCAACAGGACAATGTCGGCGTGACCTTCCAGTGCCCGCAGGCCCTCGTGCGCACCGTCGATAAGGTCAAGTTCGTGGGTGTGGCTATCAAAGAACTCAAGCAACAACCGGGATACGTCCGCAGACTCCGTGGGCTCGTTCGTCTCCCTCGATTTGATGTTGCCGTTGAGGGCAAAACTGGTTGCATCGAGCCAGTGCCCCTGTCTTTCCAGGTAGTCCTCGAGGCCGCGGAGGAAGTGCACCACGACCTCGTCGACGTCGCAGATGATGAGCGGTGTCGACGGGCGTATCTCGATTGAGTCAAGCTGATCGGTGACAGCCGGGTCGATTGACGTCATTGAATGGTCTCTGCATGGTGGCCGCCGCCGAGAATGTAGCGGGCGACAGCGGGATGCTCCGGCGCGATGCCGGCAAATTCGCAAAAGATGAAAAGCAGGGATTCGTCAGCCATGACATGGTCCAGCACGCCGCACAGAAAATCCGCTTCCTGCAACCGCGAGCCCAGGTCGCCAGGCGACACGCCTGTGGAAACTAAAAATCCGCCGAGGCGGTCTTCGTCGGCGGCAAGAAACTCGACCGCTCGAATGGCGACCGCTTCCGCGGCCTCGTTTGTCAGTGAGGACTGCTTCATTTCAATGAATCCATTTGTGCCTTTGGGACATTTTGATGCCACAATATCGTATGAATAATCAACGGCTTAGCTCAGGAAAATGTGATATGGTGCATGGTTTCCGGATGACCGGCCATTTGGACGTGCAGATGGTCGATTCTGTTACGATTGTATCAACACATGCACGATAGGATAGTCAAACTATTCCAATCGTGATGTGAATGGGACGTCTCGCACCATGGCCAAAACAGTTCTTATTGTGGAGGACAACGAGCTGAACATGAAGCTGTTTCATGATCTTCTCGATGCACACGGCTACCAGACTATACAGACCCGTGACGGTTTGAAGGCGCTTGAAATCGCGCGTGAACACGTGCCCGACCTCATTCTGATGGATATCCAGTTGCCTGAGGTTTCCGGCCTTGAGGTCACGAAATGGCTAAAGGAAGACGAAGTTCTTCGCAAAATCCCGGTGATTGCCGTGACGGCATTCGCGATGAAGGGTGACGAGGAAAAGATACGTGAAGGCGGATGTGAAGCCTACATCTCCAAACCGATATCGGTGGCGACATTCATCGAGACCATTCAAACCTTTCTTGGGGATCAGTAATGACGGCTCGCGTACTTGTGGTTGATGACATCCTGGCCAACGTCAAGCTTCTCGAAGCCAAACTGACGGCAGAGTATTTCGAAGTCATCACGGCCATGAACGGAGCGGACGCACTGGAACTGGCCCAACGGAATCAGCCAGATATCGTGCTTCTCGATGTCATGATGCCGGGCATGGACGGGTTTGAGGTGTGCCGCCGGCTGAAATCGAGCCCCCAGACCATGCATATTCCCGTGGTCATGGTGACCGCCCTGGATCAGCCGTCGGACCGGGTTCAGGGCCTGGATGCAGGCGCAGACGACTTCCTGACCAAGCCGGTCAACGACGTCGCTTTGTTCGCACGGGTGAAAAGCCTTGTTCGCCTCAAGATGCTGACGGACGAACTGCGTTCGCGGGCGGCGACCAGCGAGACCATGGGATTGCTGGAAGATATTACCGAAGATCCATCGGTATCCCAGCCTCCCGGCCGCATTCTGCTGGTCGACGATCCAGACGGCTCCGGCGAACGCATCGTCTCAACTTTGGAAGACGACCACAGTATCGAGGTATTTGACGATCCGCAGCAGGCCCTGTTTGCGGCGGCTGAAAACGACTGGGAGATGATTATCGTAAATCTGAATCTCAGCAATTACGACGGATTGCGGTTGTGCTCCCAGCTGCGGTCGCTTGAACGCACACGGGCACATCCCATTCTTGTCCTGGTCGAACCCGATGATACGGCGCGGCTCCTGCGCGCGCTGGATATCGGCGTACACGATTACCTTTTGCGACCGGTCGATAGAAACGAACTCAAAGCGCGGGTCAAGACCCAGTTGCGCAAGCGGCGCTATGCTGAGCGTTTGAGGTCGAACGTTGCGCAAAGTATGGAAATGGCTGTCACGGACTCACTTACCGGCCTGTATAACAGACGATATATGGAGGGCCACCTCGGCACCCTGGTCAATCATGCGGCGAAGCGTGGTAAGGCGATATCCCTCATGGTCGTCGACATCGACTTCTTCAAGGCGGTCAACGACAACCACGGCCATGATGTGGGCGATGAGGTTTTGAAGGAATTCGCACGACGCATCCGTCAGGGCATTCGCGGCATTGACATGGCCTGCCGCCTGGGCGGCGAGGAGTTTGTCCTGGTGCTTCCCGACACCGACATGTCCCTGGCTTACGCAATTGGCGAGCGTCTTCGCCAATCGATAGCCGGCGTGCCTTTCGAGGTCGATAAAAAGGCGGGTCCGCTCAGTATCACGATCAGCATCGGTGTGTCGACGCTGGAACAAGCCGACGATGATCCGGACACCTTGATCAAACGGGCGGACAAGGCCCTGTACCGGGCCAAGAGGGACGGTCGCAACAGAGTTGTCGCCGACGCCGCATAGACCGGAACGGCATCTAAAGCGCTCCGCGTTTGATCGTACTCATCAATACAATTCAAGGCTGCACAATGCCCTCAAAACTGTCATGCACGTGCTTGACACGTGCACCTCCAGAATTGCAACACCGGAGATCCTCGTGTCGGCGCACGAGGACGACAATCAAGAAGGGCGGTCAAGCCACCACTCTGGTGCTGCAATGCCGATCAGCGTCAAGAATGAATCCCATATATCGCGAAGCGCTTTAGTAAGCCGGCGCGGGGTGGGGGACGCAAACCGTATGCGGTTTTTCTGATCGTCACCCGGCAGGCACGAATGCACTCAATGTAGTTACCGTTACAAATGGTCGGGTTGCCCGGCCGTTTGCTTTGGCATGCGCCGTCGGAATGCGCCGATGTGCCCGGCGAATCTGACGCGGGAGTTAAGGTTAATGGTTTACTAACTATTGTGTTTGATCGGGCCAAACGTAAGGTTACGATTGCATTTGGATGGCAGTCCTATAGTCTTCCCTCAACAACAATTGTCGTATTTCAAACATACGAACAGGGCGTCGAACAACGGACAGGCATTCTGGATTTAACTGCAAGCAGGGTGACGTAAGCGTGCAGGAAATCCGACATTCCTTCTGTCCATAGCAATGCCCTACGGAGCGCTCAGGTCCGCCGCATCTCCTGGGTCCGTAGGGTTACGGCCGGTCTAGACGGTTGGAGTGGCCTCCTCGTGATTGCCGTTTTGGACCGGCCACCTTTTCTGTGGCGAGCGCAGGTACGGCTGGATACTTGCGACTTCGGTGGGTTGGGGAAATTGAAGCCGGTTCCTTCGGGGACCGGCTTCTTTTTTTGTGTGACGGTATCAACCGGGTACAAAAGCAGGAATTTCCGGTGGTCAGCGAGCCTCATCGGCGCAACTAAGCCGGCAATCACCGAAACGAGAAAGGCACCGCAAACGCGATGCCTTCAAACTCAGGTAGCGACAGGATGTCGAAGATCAGTTACTTGATCTTGCCTTCCTTGAACTCAACGTGCTTGCGCGCAACCGGATCGTACTTCTTGACAGTCATCTTCTCTGTCATCGTGCGCGAATTTTTCTTGGTCACGTAAAAGAAGCCTGTGTCCGCGGTGCTGTTGAGCCTGATCTTGACTGTTGTTGGCTTTGCCATTTTGAAGTCTCACTTCTGTAGAGCCGGGTCTTTGCATCCGAAGTCACACGGACTTGCATCACCACCGGCCGCATGTCTGAAATCTGATCCGCACACTACTCAGGAATTGCGCGGTGTCAAGGGAAGTGTCGATGTCGAAGGACCGTCCTTGCTCAAAGTTCTTCGCGAACAAAGGCGTTGTTGCGCATGAAATAGAAGGGGACGGGACGGTCGCTGTGAATTCCACCCTTACCGGTTATCCGAGCCTCGAGTTCCGTCAGCACTATTGAGGTAATTTGGGGGATGTCGAGGGCGCGGGCGGCCTCGAAGGACAGCCAATGCAGGTCGAGCAGTTCATCTGAACCCGCGGACAGATCGTGAGGATCGTTTTGAATGTGTTCTTCGTCGACGGCAAAGAACCGGGTGTCGAACCGGCGGACCCGTTTCGGTGGTGTTATGGCACGGGCGATGAAGCGTACACCGTGGAGCGCCGGCGCCGCACCGTTTTCGGCAAATGCACGCCAGTCGGCCGATCGGGTCCTGGGAGGCGCCATTGAGGCCTGGCCGATGATCAGACCGGTTTCCTCAAACGTTTCCCGCACGGCGGCCATGGCCAGTCCCCGTGCCCGGTTCGGGCTGGGGGTGCCGCGCATTTTTTTGAGCAATTTGCCTTCCGTGACGGAATCCAACGGTGTCGCCGGCAAGACCCGTGAATCGGCCCGGTCCACGCGGCCACCGGGAAACACGAATTTTCCGGGCATGAATTTGTGGCCCTCGTGCCGTCGTCCCATCAGTACCTGATGCCCGTCGTCCACCTTCCGCAGAATAATGAGCGTCGCCGCGTCCCTGGGTCTCAAGGCACGGGGGATTGGAGCGGCTGATGTTGGTTGCTTCGGCATGAGGTGAGGTTATGAGTTCCGCGTGCGTTCTCAGGGTCAATGTTGTCCACAGGAATGAAAACGCATCAACCGGTTCGAACGCCTATTTTGCCAATACTTCTTTGCCATAGGCGCCACTAGACAGGGCAGCCGGATGGGAGTCAATGTCGCGATCGTCCTGGGCGGCGAGCTCGAAACCATGCATGAAGAGCGCCCACTGCAATCCGACGATCACGCCTTTGACGACAGGCAGCAAAAGCAGGGTTGCCAGAACCACAAGCGGCAGCCACAAGGCCATGTGAATCCACATTTCGGGTTGCCAGAGGCGTTCAACCCAAAGTGCCAGGGGAAGCACCAGATGACCGACAATAAATATGGTGAAGTAAGGTGGAGCGTCGTCTGCACGGTGATGGTGGAGTTCTTCGCCGCAACTGCCACAAGTGTCGGCGACCTTCAGGTAGCGACGGAAGAGTGGGGCCTGGCCGCAGCTCGGACATACACGACGGCCACCCCGGCGCATTGCCGACCAGAGATTGCGGGCGGGTTTTTCATGGTTTGATTTCATGACGCGAAGATGGTGTTCCGACCGGGTTAAATACAGTCTGCGATGTGCCGCTGTGGCAGTATGTCGCGAGAATTGTGACCGGTGTCATTAGCGCCGGCGGCGGCCGGCAGGTCGTCTTGATGGCCGGGGTCTGTCCCTGCCGGTTTTACGGTTCTTTGCAGGTTTTCCAGCAGTGCCGTCACTCATCAATTCGAAGCGCAAACCGCCCGAAAGAGGGGTGACTTCCAACAATCGAACGGTCACCTGATCTCCCAGCCGAAAAGTCTCGCCGGTGTGTTCGCCGATGAATGCGTGGCGGCGCTCGTCATGGACAAAATAGTCTTGGGTGAGGCTGGCGGCCGGGACAAATCCGTCCGCGCCGGAGTCCTGGAGACGCACAAACAGCCCGGCGCGGGCAAGGCCGGATATTCTTGCTTCAAACGACGCGCCAATGCTTTCCGACAGGTGGGAGGCCATTAGCCGATCGACGGTTTCGCGTTCGGCCGCCATGGCGCGGCGTTCGGTATCGGATACGTGTTCGCCAATGGCACCGAGTCTGGCAACGGTTTCGTCGTCCAGGCCATCCTTGCCCAGACCCAGCGCGCGGATCAGCGACCGGTGAACGATGAGGTCGGCATAGCGCCGGATAGGAGAGGTAAAATGCGCGTAGCGCCTGAGATTAAGTCCGAAATGCCCGTAGTTTTCTGGTCCGTACTCGGCTTGGGACTGGCTGCGCAGAACAACGGAGTTCACCAGTTCCTCGAATTCCGTGCCCTTAACGCGCTTCAGTATTGCGTTGAAATCCTTCGGTGTAATTCCCTGAGTACGGCTCACTTTCATGTCGATTGTTGCCAGAAACTCCGACAATGCCAGCAGTTTGTCCTGGGACGGCGAATCATGGACACGGTAGAGCAGTGGTGATTTGTGTTTCTCAAGGGTTTCGGCGGCACACACGTTTGCCATAATCATGAATTCCTCGATCAGCTTGTGGGCGTCGAGGCGTTCAGGCGTGATGATCCTGGAGACGTATCCGTTGTCATCGAGAATGATCTTGCGCTCGGGGAGGTCGAGATCGAGAGGCTGGCGTTTGGACCGCGCTTGCCTGACAAGGTCGTAGGCCGCCCAAAGCGGCTTGAGTACCGTGTCGACCAGAGGCCCGGTGGTTTCGTCGGGGTTGCCGTCGATCGCGGCCTGGGCCTGGGTGTAGGAGAGCTTGGCGGCAGACCGCATCAGGACCCGTGAGAAGGCGTGGTCGCGTTTTTGGCCTTTGCTGTCGAAGACCATTGTCACTGCCAGAGCCGGTCTGTCGACCAGCGGACGCAGGGAACACAAGTCGGTCGATATGCGCTCGGGCAGCATCGGCACGACCCGGTCGGGGAAATAGACCGAATTTCCCCGCTGATAGCCTTCGCGGTCGATGCTTGTGCCCGGCTGCACATAGTGGGACACATCGGCGATGGCGACGATGACACGGCAACCGCCCGCGTTCTTGGGGTCGGTGTCCGGTTCGGCCCAGACTGCGTCGTCATGGTCGCGGGCATCCGCCGGATCGATTGTAATCAACGGTATGTCGCGAATGTCCTGGCGGGGTCCCAATGTCACCGGTTTGAGTTGTTTGGTTTCTGAAAGGGTTTCCTCGGAAAAAGCATTGGGAATACCGTGGGTATAGATGGCAATCAGACTCACGGACCGCTGGTCGTCTACATTTCCCAGCCGCTCGCGGATACGGGCCCGTGGCAGGCCACGGCCGCGATCTTTGACGAGTTCGGCAGCGACCAATTCGCCCGATTTGGCCCCGGCATCGTCGCCGTCGATAATTTCAAGCTCGTTCCTCGATTTTTTGTCGACCGGAATTAGCCGGGGCTTGGTTCTGGAGTCTTTTCTGTAGACGCCAATCACGATCTGCTTGGTTGACGCCAGATGCCGGATAATGCGGGCTTCAAATGGGTAGGGGCTGTCCGTCGACGGGTCGGTCTTGGAGAACCGGGCCAAAACACGCGCGCCGATGCCCGGTGTCTTGCTGCCCGGTTTCCGGTCCGGCAGGATGACGATGTTGGGTACCGGACCGTTCAGTTCCGTATCCCAGTTCGGCGGCTGGCCCACAGGTTCCCCCTGGTCGTCGATTGAAACGACATCGAGCAATCCGACAGGGGGGAGTTCTCCGGGCCTGGAAAAGCGACGGGCTTCCTTGTTGAGCAGGCCATCGTCGGTCATCTGGCGCAGCAGGCGCTTTAGCTCGATGCGCTGGGCACCCTTGATGCCAAAGGCGCGCGCGATCTCGCGCTTGCCTGTGCGACCAGGTTGCTCGTTGATAAACTCCAGAATCTCATCGGCCGTTGGCAATGGAGCAGGCATCTTGGATGCCTTGGGAGTGGAGTGTTTTTTTGCCAAATCTGCCCCTGATCAACCCGTGGTTTCTGCCGACGACGGTGCGGGCTTGGGTTTGGCCTTTTTCTTGGCTGTCGTGGTCTTCTTCTTGGCGGGTTTCTTGGCCTTAGCCTTTTTGGGTGTCTTGCCGGTCTTCGCGTTTTTCTCTGCGATCAGTTCGACGGCACGTTCCAGCGTGACCGTTTCCGGTTCGAGGTCCTTGGGCAGTGTGGCGTTGGTTTTTGCGTGCTTTACATAGGGTCCGTAGCGGCCGCTCATGACCTGTATGGGACCGCCAAGTTCGGGATGTTCGCCCAACTCCTTCAACGCGGAGGCACGTGCGCCGCGTGATTTTGAGGCCTTTTCGGCGATCAGCGTGACCGCACGGTTTTCGCCGATGGTGAATATGTCCTCAAAACTTTCGAGATTGGCGTAGACACCGTCATGAAGAATGAAAGGGCCATAGCGGCCAAGACCGGCCGTGATCGGCTTGCCGGTTTCAGGATGTGGTCCGACCAGGCGGGGCAGCGACAGCAACCTGATGGCGCTCTCCAGGGTCACTTCGTCGGGTGATGTTTCTTTTGGCAGCCCGGACCGCTTCGGTTTTTCCTCGGACTCCAGGCTCAATTCCACGTAAGGGCCGAACCGGCCGGATTTCAGGAATATGTTGCCGCCGGTTTCCGGGTCGACGCCCAGCAGTTTGCCGTCGCCGGACAATTCGGCAGCACTGTCGTCGCTGCTATTGGACAACTGACGCGTGAACCGGCAATCAGGGTAGTTGGAACACCCGATGAAAGCCCCGTACCGGCCCACTTTCAGGCTGATCCGGCCATCTTCGCAGGAGGGGCATTTCCTGGGGTCGGTGCCGTCGCCTGGATCAGGGAAGACATGGGGACCGAGCAACTCGTTCAGGGCGTCGAGGACTTCAGAGACCCTCAGATCAGTCGTTTCCCCAACCGCTGCGGTGAATTCGGTCCAAAAATCCCTCAGCACGTCCTTCCATTCGATTTCACCGTTGGAAATTCGGTCCAGTTTCTCCTCGAGACTGGCGGTAAAGTCGTATTGAACGTAGCGCGTGAAAAAGCTTTCCAGGAAGGCTGTTACGAGACGCCCCTTGTCTTCAGGGATAAGGCGCTTCTTGTCGAGCTGCACATAACCGCGATCTCGCAATACGGTGAGAGTCGATGTATAGGTCGAAGGCCGGCCGATTCCGAGTTCTTCCATACGCTTGATAAGCGTTGCTTCGGTGTATCGCGGAGGCGGCTCGGTAAAGTGTTGATTCGGGCTGAGTTTCTGCAATCCGACGACGTCGGCCTTGGCCATCGCTGGCAAGCGCCGCGAGTCGTCGGACCCATCGTCGTCGTCGCGGCCTTCCTGGTAGAGTTTCAGAAAGCCGTCGAACCTTACGACCGACCCGGTGGCGCGCAGACTGTAACGCTCGCTGTCTGGGCTGGTGGTTGTGATATCCACCGTAGTCCGTTCAATCGTGGCGCTTTCCATCTGGCTGGCGATGGTGCGTTTCCAGATCAGGTCATAGAGCTTGAACTGTTCGTCATCGAGACGGCTGCTGATATCCTTGGGCAACCGCGACAGGGTGGTCGGCCTGATGGCTTCGTGGGCCTCCTGTGCATTCTTTGCCTTGGTTTTGTAAATCCTCGGACTGGAAGGCACGTACGCTTCGCCAAATTGATCGCTAACCACATTTCTGCAGGCAGCGACTGCTTCGCCGGCGATCTGGACGCCATCGGTTCTCATATAGGTGATCAGACCCTGCGTCTCTCCACCCAGGTCAATGCCTTCGTAGAGTTTCTGGGCAACCTGCATCGTGCGGGCAGACGAGAACCCTAGCTTACGCGAGGCTTCCTGTTGCAGTGTCGATGTGGTGAATGGCGCATAGGGGTTACGTTTCTGTGGCTTGCTCTCTACTGATTCGACCAGAAAGTGCCCGTTCAAAATAGCGTCCACATGCTTGCGCGCGACTTCTTCATTGGGAATGTCGAACTTGCCGAGGCGGTCGCCGGCCACCGCAAACAGGCGCGCCTGAAACGGTTTTCCGGCAGCGGTCTGCATATCGGCTTCGATGGTCCAGTATTCTTCGCTCTTGAAGGCTTCGATCTCGAGTTCACGTTGGCAAACCAGCCGCAGAGCGACCGACTGCACGCGTCCGGCTGACCGGGACCCTGGAAGTTTGCGCCACAGTACCGGCGAAAGCGTGAAGCCCACGAGATAGTCCAGGGCCCGGCGCGCCAGATAGGCATCGACCAGCGGCGCGTCCAGTTCGCGTGGGTTCTGCATTGCCTCGAGAATAGCGGACTTGGTGATCGCGTTGAACACCACGCGTTCTATGGCCTTGTCTTTCAAAACGTTTTTCTCGGACAAGACTTCAAGGACATGCCAGGAAATGGCTTCACCTTCGCGATCCGGGTCGGTTGCAAGGATCAGCTTGTCTGCGTCCTTCACGGCATCGGCGATTTCCTTGAAGCGCTTCTTTGAGCGCGCATCCATATCCCAGGACATGGCAAAATCTTCGTCGGGCCGCACCGATCCGTCTTTAGACGGCAGGTCGCGGATATGGCCATAGGATGCCAGGACGGTAAAGTTCGGTCCAAGATACTTGTTGATCGTTTTGGCCTTGGCTGGCGACTCGACGATTACGACGTTCATTCAGATTTGCTCTCAACTTAGAACCAGGTGTAGGGATACATGGCTCGAATTTAGATGGCGATCGATACAGCGTCCTAAGGGCCAGCGGTTGAAAAACCGTATCCACCGTCCTTGACTTTCATTGCTCAGCGCAATCGGCGCACGAAGATGGTGAAAAGAGTGCTCGCTGTCAAATGGCTTCCTGTCAGACTTTCGATATATAGGAGGCTACCCGCCTGATCAGATGACCGATACTGACGACAGACCGTGTCTCTGCAACCGCCCGGCAAGATCCAGTTCAAGCAGAACGAGGTGAATTGTACCTGGCTCGATATCGCTTTCCTGAATGATTGTGTCAAGGGGCATTGGTGTCGGCCCGAGCAAAGCCAGGATGCGGTTCCTGTCATTTTCCGTTACATCCAGACACATGCGGACCTCGGGCGGCGGTTGGTTTTCTGCAACCGCGCCGACAATTGGCGTGAGTGCCAGGCGATCCGGATGGGCTATCATGGGCGCGAGTGCCTCAAGAATGTGGCGGGCACAACTGACCAGTTCGGCGCCCTCCCTGATCAGCCGGTTGGAACCGGCGGACCTGGGGTCAAGGGGAGATCCGGGAACGGCAAAGACGTCACGGCCCTGCTCGCCGGCAAACCTGGCGGTTATCAGGGAACCGGACCGCTCGGCGGCTTCGATCACGAGAACGCCGTTGCTGAGCCCGGATATGAGACGGTTGCGGCGCGGGAAATGACGGGCCTTGGGGCGTACCCCTGGCGGCATCTCCGAGATGATTGCGCCATGTTCGCCGATTTTGGTTTGCAGGTCGGCATTCTCAGGGGGATAGACAACATCGATGCCGCCGGCAACCGCAGCGATGGTTCCGGACTCCAGACTGGCGCTGTGGGCAGCAGTGTCGATGCCGCGCGCCAGCCCGGAAATCACGGTCATGCCGGCACGTGACAGCTCAATCGCCATTTCCCGTGTAATCCTGACACCGGCGGCAGATGCATTTCTCGCACCGACAATCCCGATCGATGCACCGTTGGCGATCGTCAGGTCGCCTTTGACGCAGATGAGTGGCGGGGGCGATGCAATGTGGCGAAGACGAAAAGGGTAGGCGGGCTCACAGAGCGCGATGAGACGGCCGCCAAGTTTTTCAACCCGATCCATTTCACGCGCAGCGTTTGCCTTCGTGCACAGGCGGATTTTGCGGCCCGGCATGCTGCGTTTCGCCAGATCGGGCAGGACGTCGAGAGCATCGGCGGCTGAGGGAAAGTGACTGATGATATCGAGAAACGTACGGGGTCCGACATTCTCGCACCGGCTGAGTTGAAGCCATTGGCCACGCTCACGGTCGTCGAGCTCCCGAATCTGCATTGATGCAATCTTTCAGTTTTACTTTCCGATCCTGGATTCCTCTCCTTTTACGAGCCGGGACAGGTTTGCCCGGTGCGTGATGAAGATAATAATGCCCATCACGATGAAAAGCTCCATTTCCTGTACCCTGCCGAACCAGAAAAGCACAGCAGGGGTCGCGACTGCGGCGACAAAGGCAGCAAGAGATGAAATCCGAAAAATTGCGGCGACCGTCAACCAGATCGCACAGAAGCACAAGGCTGCAGGCCAGAACAATCCGAGCAGGACGCCAATATAAGTGGCGACACCCTTGCCACCGCGAAATCGCAGCCAGACAGGCAGGATGTGTCCCAGAAATGCGCCAAATCCGGCAATAATGCCGGTGTCCGGACCCCACTGGAGGCCGATCAGAACAGGGACCGTGCCCTTCAGGAGATCGGCCAGAAGCGTTGCCGCAGCAACGCCCTTGTTGCCGGTGCGAAGAACATTGGTTGCGCCGATATTGCCCGAACCGATAGTGCGGACGTCGCCGAGGCCTGCAAGCCTCGTGAAAATCAGACCGAACGGTACTGAACCCACAAGATACCCGAACACGAGGGCCACCAGATAATAGGGCAGGGCGAGACTCCAGTCGAAGGGGTCAGGCATTTTCGTTTTGATCTGCTGTCACAGGAACCTTCTCGACCATTACACTCAATTCAGAGTGTAGACGGTACGACCGGTCACCATCGTGTGCAAGACCCGGCCTTGCATGCGTCTGGCTTCGAACGGTGTGTTTTTCGATTTCGACTTGAGGTTTTCGAGTTCCAGCACCCAGGGCATGCCCTCATCGAACACGATGAGGTCAGCCGGTGCTCCAACCGTCATCCTGCCGGACTCCAGGCCGAGAAGACCTGCCGGGTGACTGGTCATGGCCGCCAGCAGGCTGGGGAGAGAGATCTCTTCATTGTGCACCAGGTTGAGGCAGGCCGACAGCAGTGTTTCCAGTCCAACGGCGCCATAGGCCGCATCGGCAAACGGATGACGTTTGGTTTCAACGTCCTGGGGATCGTGGCCGGAGACGATGACGTCAATCGACCCGTCGACCAGGCCTTCGACCATGGCACGGCGGTCGTCTTCACCGCGTAATGGCGGTGAAACCTTGAAGAACGTACGGTAGGGACCGATATCGTTTTCGTTGAGGGACAGGTGGTTGACGGAAACGCCACACGTCACAGGAAGATCCTTGTCCTTGGCACGCCTGATGACGTCGAGCGAGTCACGGCAGGAGATCTGCGAGGCATGATACTGGGCACCCGTCAGTTCGACCAGCCGGATGTCGCGCTCCAGAACGATGGTCTCCGCAGCAGTCGGGATGCCCGGCAGGCCCAGTCTGGTAGCAACTTCGCTTTCATTCATGACACCGGCGGCAGACAGATGAGGATCTTCGAGGTGTTGAACCACGATGGCGCCAAAGTCGTTTGCATAACTCAAAGCACGCCTGAGGACCTGACTGTCGACGACGCTGCGGTCGCCGTCGGTGAAGGCCAGGGCACCGGCTTCCTTCAGGAGGCCGATTTCGGTCATCTCATGACCTTTGAGTCCCTTTGTCAGCGCGGCCATGGGATGGACATTGACCTTTGCCGTGTCCCGAGCGCGGCGTTCCAGGAAGTCGACGAGGGCGACGTCATCGATCACCGGATCGGTGTTGGGCATGCAGACGACGGTCGTGACGCCACCGGCGGCGGCGGCTTCACTGGCAGTTGCGAGGGTCTCGCGATGTTCGTTGCCGGGTTCGCCGGTAAAAACCCGCATGTCGATCAAGCCCGGACACAGGACATGCCCCTTGCAGTCGATGACCTCGACACCTTCCGCGCCCCGGATCATCCCGGAGATTTCACCAACCGCCGAGATGTGGCCGTCCTCAACCGCGACGCCGCCTATAGCGTCGGTGCCGGTTTCGGGATTAACGACCCTTGCGTTGATGAAAATGGCATCGCCGCCGCCGCGCCTGCGGCCCGTCATTGTGGCCGCCATCACAGGGCCTCCAACTGGTTGGGCAGGTTGCGCGAGAGGGCGTCCAGAACCGCCATCCTGACGGCAACGCCCATTTCGACCTGTTCGCGAATGACACTGCGGTTGTCGTCGGCGATGGCGCTGTCGATCTCCACGCCACGGTTCATGGGGCCGGGATGCATGACGATGGCATCGGGTTTTGCATAGGACAGTTTCTCGGCATCCAGACCGAAGAACCGGAAGTACTCTCTGGTCGACGGCACGAAAGATCCGTTCATGCGCTCCAGCTGAAGCCGGAGCATCATGACGACGTCACATCCCTCCAGACCGGCTTGCATGTCGGTATAGACTTCTACGCCAAGGCGTTCAGCGGCTGTGGGCAGAAGCGTTCTGGGAGCGACGATGCGCACGCGTGCCCCCATGGTGTTGAGCAGAATGATGTTCGATCGCGCCACCCGGCTGTGGAGAATGTCACCGCAGATTGCCACGGTGAGGCCTTCAAGACGGCCTTTGCGGCGTCTGATCGTAAGCGCGTCAAGCAAGGCTTGAGTGGGGTGTTCATGGCTGCCGTCACCGGCATTGATGACGGCGCATCCGACCTTTTGGGAGAGCAACTCCACCGCACCGGCAGCACTGTGGCGCACGACAATCAGATCTGGCCGCATGGCGTTGAGCGTCATCGCCGTGTCGATCAGGGTCTCGCCCTTCTTGATCGAGGAGGTCTTGACCGACATGTTCATGACATCGGCGCTCAGGCGCTTGCCGGCGAGTTCGAACGAACTCTGCGTGCGCGTCGAGGCTTCGAAGAACAAATTAATCTGGGTGCGTCCGCGCAGGGTGTTGCGCTTCTTGTCTATCTGCTGGTTCTGATCGACATAGGTGTCGGCCAGATCGAGTAAGGCCTTGATTTCAAGATTGGAAAGGCCTTCGATTCCCAACAGGTGCATGCCGCTGAGGATCGTTGACTCTGTTGCCTGATCGTTTTTCATTAAAGGCGACTGTATAGGCTGTGCGCTTGACGGCGGCAAGCATTGAATACCACCATCCACAGGGTGATTATCCTGATGAGGCCGTCATGCCCGCAAACCGCTTTGAAACCCACGATGTCTTCAACCAGTCACCGGTGTTCGAGGACGTCAATCTGTATTTGTCCGATCGTGCCTTGAAGGGTGCCGTTCACCGTGAAGGGGCTGTTTGGGCCGATGAA
>JAJFHD010000059.1 GCA_021775805.1 Alphaproteobacteria bacterium
ATAAAAAGGTTGATTTTCTGCGGTTTTTGCATTGAGCATGCGTCTACGGCCACGTATTTGACGAATCATTCAGGCCTAATCAAGAGAGGAAAAGATCGTGAACAAAAATGATCTGATTGCGAAAGTTGCCGGCGAGGCAAACATGTCCAAGAGCGATGCCGGCAATGCCGTCGAGGCGACACTCAACAGCATCACCGATGCTTTGAAAGGCGGCGACGAAGTACGCCTGGTCGGATTTGGAACGTTCTCGGTCACCCACCGTGCAGCGTCCGAGGGACGCAACCCGCGCACGGGTGAAAAGATCCAGATCCCGCCGTCGAAGAACCCGAAGTTCAAGGCAGGCAAGCCGTTGAAGGACGCCGTCAACAACTGATCCTTCAAATGTGCTGACTAATTGATTTGCTGCCTGGTCGACGGGCGGTGAGGAGATTGAAAAAACCCGGTCAATGGTACAAGCATTGATCGGGTTTTTTGTTGCCCAGCCACCAAGAAAGCCTTAAACCATGTCCAGCCGGTTCAACGGGTGTTGAACATGGCGTCACGTGGGCGGTTAGCTCAGCTGGAAGAGCATCTCGTTTACACCGAGAGGGTCGGCGGTTCGAGCCCGTCACCGCCCACCATAAAATTTCCTGTATTCTGGGAAATGCAATTCCCTTATACGATCCTCGCGATCTTGGAATTCGGCTTCCGTGGCAGCCCTGTAGGAGCAACCAGTGCCAAAAAGCGCTCAGGAAGCCCCAGAACGGCAGTTCCCAGTCCTGACTAAAGTCCCAACCGCCTCGCTACAGCACCTGTAGGCTCCCCTGGCGCGCTGTTGCGGCAATCATGTGAATTATCGTGACAGCGCCATGATCTCCTTGTTGGCGCGGCCCAGGCGTTCCGACATCAGGCGGACGATGAAGGAATGGAACAGTCCGGCCGCGGCCGGGTTAGTCTCGTTCATGTGTTTGTAGGCGTCCTGGCCCAGGCGGTAGAACCGGCAATCTTCATTGACCATGGCTGTGGCGGAGCGCGGCGCGCCTGTGTACAGCGCCATCTCACCGAGGATGGCGCCGGCGCGCATGGTCCGCAAAAGCAATTTGTGACCGTCGGGAAGATCCAGGACAACGGAAACGGTACCGCTGAGAACCAGATACAATGCGTCCCCTGGGTCGCCCTGGTGAAACAAAACCTCCCCGCTCTTGACGGCGATCTGCTTGAACTCGGTGGAAATGGCCTTGGCCGCCTTCAGATCGCTCAGAAGAAACGACAGTAGCTTGACCGGATCGTCCACCTCGTCGTCACCGAGAAATCCTTCAAGAATCCTGTCGTCGCACCACGCGACACCCTCATCCAGATCTTCGACCAGGCGCACGACGTCCGCGGGGACCACATTGTCGTCAATCATGTTCTGCAGGCGATCGCCGACGTCGGCCGAGCAGCCGGTCAGAACCAGAGCCAAACCGCCTTTGCGGCAGACCTGGACAAGTTTGGCGAAACTGTTGACGGCGGATGTGTCCATGGCATCAACCCGGTGAAAATCTATGACCAGATAGCGGATCGTGGATCGCTCCGGATTATCCAGCAGGGCACGGATATCTTCGAGCAGGCGGCTGGCCGTCCCGAAGAACAGGAAGCCCTGGAGCACAAATATGTGCAGCTCGTCGCCGTGCTGGTCGAGATACTGGCTCTGCTTGCGGTCGCGGTCGACATTGCTCACGTGTTCGGCACCGGTCATGCTCGATTTGATGACACTCAGCTGGCTGTAGCTGTGCACGAATAGCAGAATGGCAAGCACGACACCGACGGCTACACCTTCCAGGATTCCATAGGCCGCAACCACGAGCAGAATCCCGCAGACGACGGCAAAGTCCTTGAGCGGCAATTTCTTGCGCGCCTGCCAGACCCATGTCATCAGAAAATCGATCCCGATGTACATCAGCAAACCGCCAAGCATCAGGGTAGGGACCAGTGCAATGGGAGCCGGTCCGACAAGGATCACGGCAACCACGAAGGCACCGTAGGCCAGGACCATCAGGAATTTGTCGCCGCCAAGCTTGGTCGCGAAGGCGGTATCGGCGGCGGTCTGGATGGCGATCGGGCCGGTACACAGGCCGTTCACCACATTGGCCCAGCCTGTGGCCTTGAGTTCGTGATTGGGGTCCATGTCCCGATTGATCACGATTTCAATGCCGGAAGTGTCGAGCAGCAACATGATGACGCTCATCAGGGCCATCACCAGTATGGTGCTTGACTGACTGAGAACGGCCGTCCAGTCGACCAGTTGCAACTGGTCCAGCGTGATGACAGGGAAAAACTTGGATTCCGAGGCATCGATCGCCGGCAGCCAATAGGTCGCCGTCGCCATCTCCACAGAGGTGCCGGTCACGAACAGGGCCATGTAGAACAGGACGACCGTTGCGAGAAGATAACACGGCATCAGCAACCAGTGTTTTATGCGCCGATCGAGGATATACAAAAGAACCGCAAACAGGGCTGCCGGTGCAAGATGGAGCACCGCGGTGGTGGTGAGAAAACTGGCCGGATCGTCAAGCGTGGCAATCGATCCGAGGGTCACCAGAACGCCGCCCTTGAACAGCAGGTAGCCAAGCCCGGCAAAAAAACCGCCCATAACCGGGTAGGGGATGTAGCGCACCAGCCCGCCAAGCTTTGCCCAGCCAAGGCCAAACAGAATGAGGCTGATGAAAATGCTGGCGGCGAGAATTGCCGCCACCGTTGTGGCGACGACGGCTTCATCCGGCTGACCGTTCATCGTCAGAACCACACCGGCTGCAAGCGATGCAAAGATCGGGGCCTGGCCGCTGCGCGGTCCTGCCATGACCGCCTTGTAGCTGCTGCCGACCGCTACCAGCACGCCGCCGACCGCGGTTCCGACGAGAAACAAGCCGATGCCGGTGGACAGATAGGGCGCCAGCGGTCCGGAAAACACCAGAGCCGCGACCGAGATCTCCGTCGTTATGTTCATGATCGCCAGAATTGCTGCTGCCGTGATGTTCGGGAGCAGAATTTCGGGAGTCATGATCGACGTCAGGAAGGATCTGAGTGATGTTGAAACAGTCATGGCACCGGTCTGCCCTGCAGAAGGCGGACCGTGCGTCGGCTTTGTTCGATTTCGCAGTTCATTTTAATCCCCCCAGGATATTTCCCCGCATTGTTTTGCTGTTCTTCACATTATACTGCCCGTCAAAGCACTTCAGATGCCACGGTGTTGTCGTCAGCACCGAGCAACTGATCTAGATTGATCGCGCCGTAGATGCGTTCTTCAGACGCGGCTTCCGTTACCACATCGTCTGATCCTGCATTGTCGCCGGTGTCGCGGTGTTTTCCGATATACTATTCTGGGCCGTATTCGTGCTCACGGGTTCGCCTGGAGACTCACCAAAGGCATCAACGAACAGGGTCGAAAGATCGAGGTCGCCGCCGACACGATCGAAGTTGAAGAGACCATCGAGATTGACGGCGCGCGGGGCCTGCGCCAGCCCGACTTCCCCGAATCCGCGGGTCTCGCCGTTCTCCAGCGTCACCTCGCCTTCGGCATAAACCTGCGTGTCGCCCATGACGGAGTCGGCCAGTGCCGCACCTAGGTCGACCACCGGCAAGCCGTCCTCATGTCCAGCCCAACTGGTCAACGTCTCGGCGGTGCCGTGACCACAGCCGACCCATCCTCGCGGAGCGTGATGATCTTGCTCGCATCGGTTCCCGGTGTGTCCGGAATGTACTTGGCGATCCCTTAAGTCCCCCCGCGGACGGTCGCTTTTATTCTCAGTCTGGATGACCTCTGTGCCAACCATGTCCCATTAACAAATGAGAGTATGTGATCTATGTAACAGGGTCCACAGAAACCGTTGATTTGTATGAGTTTGATTTATCGTAAAACCCGCGACTTTGCGCGCGCGAGGGCTGGTATGCTCAACGTGTGCGCAGTTCCCGATTTTCTTGTGATTCGGCGTACCGAACGGAGGCAAACAATAATCGACACGGTTGGCTGATTGTGATCATTCCACCCCATAATAATTCCTATTGTGATGTGTTCCGTTTTGAACACACTGTACTGTGGCACAGTCCAGATTTTGCCGGTTGCGTTGATGCGGCAACACTGTTCATCAAGAGACCCATGTTCGACTGGAACTTTTGCCCCAGCCGGAGTCGCCGCAAAACGGCAAACGAATGTCATTTTCACGGTCGGACATAACCTTACTGTAACACCCGGTAAGGTGGTCTTTAGAAACTGGCTGATCGAACTGATACAATGTGAACCGGCAACCGAAAAGGTTCACCCTGAGCCGCTCCCGACGTTTTTGTCTTTCAGGCGTAAAGCGCTGTATTGTGCCGGGTTGGATGTGTGGAACGTGCAGCGAGGCCGCGGCAGGCGTGCGGGGACGGGTTTGTCGGACCGACGGTGTTGTCTGTGCAACTCATGACGGAATGGCGCGCAGGCCTGTTCCGTTCGTCAGGACCATTTTTCGATGACAGATGCCATTCTCACGCTCAATGCCGGATCGTCCAGTATCAAGTTTGCGCTCTACGCGCTTGAGGACGGCCATCGGGTTCCACTGATCCATGGAAAAATCGAAGGCATCGGCCGGGCGCCTGATTTCAGGGCACAGGATGCCGCCGGCCTCAATCTGATTGAAGACGGTCTTGAGACCATAGATGAAACCGCCGATCATGCCGCGTTGACGCTGCGGCTTCTGGATTGGCTCCATGATCACAACGGCGGGGTGAACGTTGTCGCCAGCGGGCATCGGGTGGTTCATGGCGGACGGTTCTTTGACGGTCCGGTGCTGATCGACACCGAAGTCTTGAACAGGCTGGATAGCCTGGTGCCACTTGCACCGTTACACCAGCCAAACAATCTGGCCGCCATTCGGGCAATAGCCGACCGGGCTCCCGAACTCCCCCAGATCGCCTGTTTCGACACCAGTTTTCACCGAACGCAGCCGCGACTGGCGCAACTCTTTGGCCTGCCACGGGCTATGAGCGAAGACGGTTTGGTCCGCTATGGGTTCCACGGCCTTTCCTATGAATTCATCTGCAAGGTTCTTCCCGATTACCTCGGCGGACGGGCGGACGGTCGGGTGATCATTGCCCATCTGGGAAATGGGGCAAGTCTGTGTGCCGTGAAGAGCCGCCGGAGTATCGCAACAACCATGGGTTTCACGGCGCTTCATGGCCTTGTGATGGGGCGCCGCTGCGGCACGCTGGATGCAGGCGCCGTGCTGCACCTGCTGCAGGAACAGGGCATGAGTGTCGATGAGGTGCACCACTTGCTCTATCGCGAGTCCGGACTGCTTGGAGTGTCCGGTGTCAGCAACAGCATGCAGGTCCTGTTGGAAAGCAAAGATCCCAACGCACGCGAGGCAATAGAGTTGTTCTGCTATCGCGCCGCTTGTGAACTCGGTTCGCTGGTCGCCGCGCTCGAGGGACTCGATGCCATCGTCTTCACGGCCGGTATCGGGGAGAACTGTGAACGGGTGCGCCGCACGATTTGTTCGCGTTTTGCCTGGCTTGGTGTCGCGCTTGACCCGGTTGCCAATGAGGAGAACGCTACGGTCATAAGCCGAAAGGATTCCAAAATTGATGTGCTGGTTGTCCCGACCGACGAACAAGCCATAATTGCCGACGCCACGCGCGTCCTGATCGCCAGGCCTAGTGAGCAAGACCGGGTGGGTCAATGACAGCTTCGACCCCAACGGACGCCGGATCAGGTTTTCCAATCAATCTGGCTTTGCGGGACGGGACACCGGTTCTCATCCGACCGGTCCGATCCGATGACAAACCTCTGCTGGAAATCGGAATGGAGCGTCTTTCGAAGGAAAGCCGGTACTTTCGGTTCTTCCGTCCAATTTCAACACTGACTCCCAAAATGCTGAGCCAGTACACCGATATCGATCATGTGCACCATGAAGCCATATGCGCTTTGGATATTGGGGAGAGTCCGGCAAATCCGGTTGGCCTGGCGCGCTACATCCGCATGCCTGAGGACGGTTCGAGGGCCGAAGTTGCGGTAACCGTTGTCGACAGTCATCAGGGCAGGGGTCTGGGTACCTTGCTGCTGGCATTCCTTGCCCATCGCGCGAGCGAAAACGGCGTTGTGGAGTTCCTGGCCGTTGTTCTGGGTAACAATCGTCGCATGCTGGAAGTGTTGAAAGGGCTTGGTTCGAAGACCGAATTTGCGACTGCAGGAGAACTGAACGTCCGAATGCCGTTGTTCTGCAATCCCGATGACTATCCAAGTACCCCTGCCGGCGACGTATTCCGCCAGGCTTCCGAGACACTGAGAGCGCATCATTCTTGAGCTTGTGTCTCAACGGGAGACCGAAATTTACCGGCCGGACGACAGGCCGATGCAGGCGACAGTTGTGCGGCAGAGAATGCGTCTGACCCCGTGACGGCCGATCACTGCTGGAAGGCGGTCACTTGTTTATCCGGTCTAACCGTTCAGGTTGTCCAGGGCAGGGTCGCCCTTCTCAACCACGCGAATGTCATAGGCTACACCCGAAGGGCCGGGTGTCTCGGTTGTGATGAGAACCTGACTGGGGTCTACCGGGCCCAGGTTGACTTCCCGGTCGGGCAATATGGCGATCCAGTCGTCGCCCTGCCAGACAATGACATGCCCTCGTTTCTTCAGGGAAACGGCAGCCCATTGGCGGATGCGGCTGTGATAGGGTTCCTGACGCCAGGCCCCCTTGCGGCTGGGATCGACATGGATCAGCAACTGGTTTGTGGCGCTTTCAAAGGTCAGTACCATTTTGGACTTGGCAGGCATCCAGAAATCCTCAATGGCACTGTCGAGCAGGTAGCCGCAATAGAATGTCCGGCACTCCTGTGGCCGCTGGTCGTAGATGGAACAGCCTTTGCCGACGTCGCAATGTGTACACCATTGCAGGCGGGGCTTTTGAATAGCCCCAATGCTGAGCAACTTGCAGCACATGGTGCACCCTGCACATGAGCGTCCGGCAGCAAGGTTCGGGGGTGTTTCTGTCATTTGTGTTTCTCGGTTCGAATAGCAGCCAGGGTCGATGCAACCTTACAGATTTCCAACGCCGCGTTAAATCATATCGTCCACCGTGTACACCATTCGCTGCGCCTAAAATCGGAGAGAGGTTTTTTGTTTTGCGACGCGGTCCCAAATATGAAGTAGAAATGATTCCACTGACGTGATTGCATCCGGGAGAGGTTTGTTCGATGGAGAGCGTGCGTCGCCGAAATGGCGAATGGATCGCCGTTGGTCTTGCTGCTGGGCTGGCTTTTGCCTTGGCCCACCTGTTCCTGGAAGATCTGGATCCGTATTATCCCCATCGTCCTCAGGCAATCGCTGCCCTGTCGGCTGCGTGTATCGCCTGGATTTGCTGGCGTATCATGGTATCCAACGGGCAGAGCTTTGTGGCGATCAGGGGTGGCATCGCCGGTGCCTTCACGGGTTTTCTCGTTCACCCTGTCTATATCGTGGCAACCGGCCTTGTCGGGCTCAACGATCTGGAACGCCACGTCGAATACTTCGGGGCGGCGCTGATCCACACTTTTGTCGTTACCTCGCTACTTCTGCCGGTCACCATGACTGCCGGTTTCCTGTCTGGAATTCTGGCTGTGCTGATCGGAAAGCGCGAACCGGTCCGGCAGGTGCCGCAAGCAGGTATTTCGCTTGAAATCCGGAAACCGGAATAGCCCACAGTTCGCCCAAATCGGTCATTCCGGCAAATTTTAAAAATCAATCAATCGCCCGCTTGACTTCGTGCCTTGCCTGACATACACCACGCCCACCCTGACCGGGCGTTCTGCGCGGTCGCTACGGGGGTGTAGCTCAGTTGGTTAGAGCGCTGGCCTGTCACGCCAGAGGCCGCGGGTTCGAGTCCCGTCACTCCCGCCATTTTTCTTTTTTCACACAAGTTTGCAGTTGATCGCCGCCATTTGCGATGGGGGTCGTGTCGCAATGTGACGTCCGCGCGTCAAAGTGCTATATTGTGAGACAGTTTCTGGCATCGGCCGCCATTACTGTGGCCACTGGGCTTAAAGCGCATAGGGGAGGGCTTTCATGAGAATATTTCTCCTGCTGGCTGTTCTGCTTGTGTCAGTCAACACGGGTTTCGCGGAGGGCCGTGTGGCTCTTGTTATCGGCAACTCCGACTACACCAAGATTACAAAACTCAGGAATCCGGAAAACGACGCGGCCCTGATGGCGAGTACCCTGAGGCGGATCGGTTTTGAGGTGACCACACTCTTCAACGCCGATCAGAAAACCATGAAGAAGGCGATGCTGACATTTACCCGCGGCCTTCGAGATACCGATGCGGTCGGACTGTTCTACTATGCCGGTCACGGTGTGCAGGTAGACCGGGAAAATTAACTGGTGCCCATCAATGCAGACATCGACGATGAAACTGAGGTCGACTTTGACGCTGTCAACGTTGGCGATTTCCTGCAGACCATGCAGCGCGGCACCAACCGCATCAACATCGTGATTCTGGATGCCTGTCGCAACAATCCCTTCGTTTCCCGATTCAGGTCCGCCAACCGGGGACTGGCGCGGGTCAGCGCCCCTCACGGCTCCTAAGTCGCCTATGCGACGGCGCCCGGCGATGTCGCCCAGGACGGAATCAATGGCAACAGTCCCTACACCGCGGCGATTACTCAAACCATGGCGACGCCTGGGAATCATCGTCCATTACCGGTGAATTCTACCAAAACCGTGAAACCTGTCGCGAAACCGAGCGGAACCGCCGACAGTTCTGCTGAACTGGCCTATTGGAACTCGATCAAGAACAGCACCAACAAGGCAGAATTCCAAAGTTACCTGAACACGTTCAAGACGGGTGTCTTTCGTGAACTGGCGAAAGTCCGCATCAAAACTCTCGAATAAACCAGGGTCGGCGCCGTTTCGACCAGTGACAACTCAAACACCCAACAGGGTGAGGGCGCAAGCGGCCATCCCGCAATCCGTTGCAGACGATGTCATCAAACCAACCACCATTCAGCCGGCATTTGGCATTAGGCTATGCAATTCTTCGGTGTCGATGCGACGAAGATGTGACCTATGGGTCATATTGGAGGTTTGAGCTTGCGTGCCCTATCTCCGTGCGCTAACACGGGCTAATATAAACGAAAGAGACGTGCCGAGGGGTGCCGATTCGACGGGAAACCTGGTTGATGGTTGTCAACCGTGCCGGTCCGAATAAGGTGAAGGGTATATGGAAGAATTGCTTCTGGACTATCTGCCGATCGTTATTTTCATAGGCGTATCGGCGGGCATCGGGCTGGCCTTGATGCTTTCGGCATTGATCATCGCCGTCAGAAACCCCGACCCTGAGAAAGTCTCTGCCTACGAATGCGGTTTCAACGCCTTTGACGATGCCCGCATGAAGTTCGATGTCAGGTTCTATCTCGTCGCCATTCTATTCATAATATTCGATCTTGAAGTCGCTTTTCTGTTTCCCTGGGCGGTGTCGCTCAAGGAAGTTGGCTTGTTCGGTTTCTGGTCCATGATGATATTCCTGGCAGTCCTGACCATTGGGTTCACCTATGAATGGCGCAAGGGAGCTCTCGAATGGGATTGACCGGCAGTGGCGGCACGGTGCGCCCGGGCGGCACAGCCGCCTCAGCGAACAGATTTCCGGGTGGTGATGTAGATTCGCTCTTCATGGGAATGTCGGATGAGTTGGCTGACAAAGGCTTTCTCGTCACGTCGACCGACGATCTGATCAACTGGGCGCGGACCGGTTCGTTGATGTGGATGACCTTCGGGCTTGCCTGCTGCGCCGTTGAAATGATGCAGGCGTCCATGCCGCGTTACGATGTCGAGCGTTTTGGCTTCGCGCCGCGGGCATCTCCGCGCCAGTCCGATGTCATGATCGTTGCCGGAACCCTGACCAACAAGATGGCGCCGGCCATGCGCAAGGTCTACGACCAGATGCCGGAGCCGCGCTATGTGATTTCCATGGGAAGTTGCGCAAACGGTGGCGGCTATTATCACTATTCGTACTCGGTCGTCAGGGGCTGTGACCGGATCGTGCCTGTGGACATTTACGTTCCCGGATGCCCGCCCACCGCCGAAGCACTGGTCTACGGCATTCTGCAGCTTCAAAAGAAGATCCGCAGAACCGGTACGATTGAAAGATAGGGCGGGCAGACATGGATGAAAATCTTGTCGATCTCAGCGACCACATCGTGCACCACCTTGGCGACGATGTAGTCGATCACGCCATGGCCTACGGTGAGCTGACGGTTACCGTGTCGCCTGAGAAAATTGTCAAGACCTTGAAGTTCCTGCGCGATGACCCGTCTTGCGCGTTCGTGATTCCGATTGATATCTGCGGCGTCGACTATCCTCAACGCGAACACAGGTTCGATGTCGTTTATCACCTCTTGAGTCCGACGCAGAATTGCCGGATCCGGGTCAAGGTTGCCACCGACGAGGAGACGGCGGTTCCCAGTGTGTGCGAAATATTTCCCGCTGCCAACTGGTTCGAACGCGAGGCTTTCGACCTTTACGGCATCCTGTTTTCGGGCCATCCGGACCTGCGCCGGATATTGACCGACTACGGCTTCAGCGGCTATCCGCTACGCAAGGACTTCCCGTTGACCGGGTATGTGGAAGTTCGTTACGACGACGAGCAGAAGCGGGTCGTCTATGAACCAGTCAAATTGGCTCAGGAGTTTCGCTCTTTTGACTTCATGAGCCCCTGGGAGGGTGTGGACTACGTCCTGCCCGGTGACGAAAAAGCCGAAGCGAACTAGGGCCGACCGTAACATGGCAGAAGCGCAGATCCGCAATTTCAATATCAACTTTGGGCCGCAACACCCTGCAGCCCACGGTGTTTTGCGTCTGGTCCTCGAGCTTGATGGCGAGGTCGTCGAGCGGGTCGATCCTCATATCGGGCTGCTGCACCGCGGCACCGAGAAGCTCATAGAACAGAAGACCTACCTGCAGGCAATCCCGTATTTCGACCGGCTCGACTATGTCGCGCCCATGAACCAGGAGCACGCATTCGCCCTGGCGGTGGAAAAGCTCTTGGGCATTACGGTTCCAAAACGTGGTCAGCTCATTCGGGTTCTTTACAGCGAAATTGGCCGAATTCTGAGCCATCTGCTCAACGTGACTACACAGGCCATGGACGTCGGAGCCCTGACACCGCCTTTGTGGGGCTTTGAGGAACGCGAAAAGCTCATGATATTCTATGAGCGTGCGTCGGGCAGCCGCATGCATTCGGCATACGTGCGCCCCGGTGGTGTTCACCAGGACCTGCCCCAGAAACTGCTGGAGGACATTGGTGAGTTTTGCGAGACATTTCCGCAGGTTCTCGACGATATCGAAGGCCTGTTGACCAACAACCGCATCTTCAAGCAACGCAATGTCGACATCGCCATCATCAGTCTCGAAGAAACCTTTGCCTGGGGCATGTCCGGTGTCATGGTGCGGGGGTCGGGCGGTGCCTGGGACCTGCGCAGATCGCAGCCTTATGAATGCTACAACGAACTGGAATTCGACATTCCCATCGGCAAGAACGGTGATTGTTATGACCGTTACCTGATCCGTATGGAAGAAATGCGCCAGTCGGTCAGTATCATGAAACAGTGTCTGGCATTGATGGAGCCGGGGCCGGTATCGTCGACCGACGGCAAGGTCGTGCCGCCAAAACGCGGCGAAATGAAACGATCAATGGAAGCGTTGATCCACCATTTCAAACTCTACACCGAAGGTTTTCACGTGCCCGAAGGCGAGGTTTACACAGCCGTCGAGGCACCAAAGGGAGAATTCGGCGTCTACCTAGTGTCCGACGGCTCCAACAAGCCCTATCGCTGCAAGATCAGAGCGCCGGGATTTGCACACCTTCAGGCCATGGATTTCTTATGCAAGGGCCACATGCTGGCTGATGTTTCCGCGATCCTGGGATCGATCGATATCGTGTTCGGGGAGGTCGATCGATGAGCGTTCGCCGTCTCGCTGAAATCCAACCGGAAAGTTTTGAGTTTACGCCGGAAAATGTCGATTGGGCCAATAGCCAGGTTGCAAAGTATCCCGAGGGCCGTCAGGCCAGCGCGGTCATACCGTTGCTCTGGCAGGCCCAGAAGCAGAATGATGGCTGGGTCTCCGAACCTGTCATCCGTCACGTCGCGGAATTCCTGGACATGGCCTATATCCGCGTTCTCGAGGTGGCCACGTTCTACACCATGTTCAATTTGCAGCCGGTGGGCAAACATCTGGTTCAATTGTGCGGTACCACCCCGTGCTGGCTGCGCGGCGCCGACGATCTGAAGGACGTCTGCCGCAAGTCCATCGGACCGGAAAAGACAGTATCCGACGACGGCCAGCTGAGCTGGATGGAAGTCGAATGTCTCGGCGCGTGCGTCAACGCGCCGATGGTCCAGATCAACGACGACTTCTATGAAGATCTGGACGCTGCGTCCTTTGCAGACATCCTGACCAAACTGCGCAACGGTGAAACCGTGGCGCCGGGATCTCAGACCGGCCGCCAGACCTCGGCACCCGAGGGCGGGCCGCAGGCCCTGACAGAGGCACCACCTTATCACGCCATGCCCTTTGCACCGGTTGTCGAGGAAGCGCCTGAAGCCGTGGCTACCGAACCGGAACCTGTTGCAACACCGGCACCGGTCACGGTACGCGATGAGGCAGAAAAAGCGCCTGAAGCCATCGTTGAAGAGGCAGCCTCCGATGACACGGCTGAGGCAGGTTCCGAGACTGATGTAGCGGTTGGCACTACCGTTGAAGAGGACACCAGCGGAACCGCATCGAGTGCTCAGGCGGATTTGTTTGCCGATGAAGCGTCCAGTGACAAGGCTGATGATGACGTCCCTGTCGCAGATGCAACCGAGTCCACTGAGGCAGGGTCAGGGTCCGTTGATGGTGAAAGACCCGAAGGCCTGCCAGCAGCCCGTGACGGTAAGGCTGATGATCTAAAACAAATCAAGGGCATAGGACCGAAACTTGAAGGAACACTTAATGGACTCGGCGTGTTCCACTTCGACCAGATTGCCGGATGGTCGCGCAGCAATGTGGGTTGGGTCGACGAACATCTGAGTTTCAAGGGGCGTATCGACCGCGAGCAGTGGATACCGCAGGCCAAGGGACTTGCCGGGATTAGCGATGGCGTCCAGCCGCCGGCGCTCGATGGACCGCGCGGCGGCACACCGGATGACTTGCGCAAGATCAGCGGTGTCGGCCCCAAGATTGAAGACATTCTGCATTCGCTCGGGATTTATCATTTCGATCAGATCGCCGCCTGGAGCCCTGACCATGTGGAATGGGTGGATGAAAAGCTTCGTTTCAAGGGACGCATCGGTCGTGAAGACTGGATTTCTCAGGCAACAGCGCTCGTTGAAGGCGTGTCCAAGGATGGGGGAGGCGCGTAATGCTGGCCGACAAGGATCGTATCTTCACCAACCTCTACGGTGCACACGATTGGGGTCTAAAGGGCGCCAGGCAACGCGGTGCATGGGATGGCACCAAATATCTCATGGACAAGGGTCCCGGCTGGATTGTCGATCAGATCAAGGAGTCCGGTCTTCGCGGTCGCGGCGGGGCCGGTTTCCCGACCGGACTGAAGTGGTCGTTCATGCCAAAGGAAATTGGCGAGCGGCCCCACTACCTGGTGGTGAACGCCGATGAATCCGAGCCCGGTACGTGCAAGGACCGCGATATTCTCCGGCACGATCCCCATTTGCTCATCGAAGGTTGCCTGATCGCGTCCTTCGCCATGCGCGCCCACGCTTGTTACATCTATGTGCGCGGCGAATTCATCAAGGAGCGCGAAAACCTGCAGGCGGCCGTCGATCAGGCCTATGAGGCCGGTCTGATTGGCAAGAATGCCTGTGGATCCGGCTGGGATTTCGATTGCTACGTCCATCACGGTGCCGGTGCCTATATCTGCGGTGAAGAGACCGCACTTCTCGAAAGCATGGAGGGCAAGAAAGGGCAACCGCGTCTGAAACCGCCGTTTCCCGCCAACGTTGGCCTCTACGGCGCTCCAACGACCGTGAACAACGTGGAAAGCATCGCCGTCGCGCCGACGATCCTGCGCCGCGGGGCAGGCTGGTTTTCCGGGTTGGGCAAGCCCAACAACACCGGCACCAAGCTTTTCTGCATTTCCGGCCACGTCAACACGCCGTGCAATGTCGAAGAGGAAATGGGTGTTCCATTTCGCGAACTGATTGAAAAACACGCCGGTGGCGTCCGCGGCGGTTGGGACAACCTGCTGGCGGTCATTCCTGGTGGGTCATCAGTGCCTTGCCTGCCCGCCGACACCTGCCAGGACCTGTCGATGGATTTCGATACCTTGCGGGATCTGAAGTCCGGATTGGGCACCGCTGCCGTCATCGTCATGGACAAGTCGACGGACATGATCCGGGCGATTGCCAGACTGGCCTATTTCTACAAACACGAGAGTTGTGGCCAGTGCACCCCGTGCCGCGAGGGCACCGGTTGGATGTGGCGGGTCTTGGAACGCATGGCGCGTGGTCAGGCGGAAAAGCGGGAAATCGACCTGCTTCTGGAAGTCACCTATCAGGTCGAGGGCCACACAATCTGCGCTCTTGGCGATGCGGCGGCCTGGCCGGTGCAGGGACTGATCCGCCATTTCCGCCACGTGATTGAAGAGCGCATCGACACCTATTCCGCCAACCCGACCCCGGCGCAACCCGCGCCGGTCGCAGCGGAGTAACCGTCATGGTCAAACTTACAGTCGATGGCACGGAAATCGAAGTTGCAGACGGCATGAGCGTGCTGCAGGCCTGTGAAGCGGCCGGCGCGGAAATTCCGCGTTTCTGCTATCACGAGCGGCTGTCGATCGCCGGTAACTGCCGCATGTGCCTGGTCGAGATGGAACGCTCGCCCAAGCCGATCGCCAGCTGCGCCATGCCGGCAGGCGAAGGCATGGTCATCAGTACCAACACCCCGCTCGTCAAGAAGGCGCGTGAGGGCGTCATGGAGTTCCTGTTAATCAACCACCCGCTCGATTGCCCGATCTGCGATCAGGGCGGCGAGTGCGATCTCCAGGATCAGGCCATGGCCTTCGGGGTCGACAACAGCCGCTACGAAGAGAACAAGCGCGCGGTCGAAGACAAATATATCGGACCGCTGGTCAAGACGATCATGACACGCTGCATTCATTGCACGCGGTGTGTCCGCTTCGTGACCGAAGTCGGTGGCGTCGAAGAACTCGGTGCCACGGGCCGTGGTGAAGACATGGAGATCACCACCTATCTCGAGCAGGCCATGACATCGGAAATGTCCGGCAACGTAATCGACTTATGTCCTGTCGGTGCCCTGACGTCGAAACCCTATGCCTTTACGGCGCGTCCCTGGGAGCTCAAGAAAACCGAATCGATCGATGTCATGGACGCGGTTGGCTCCAACATTCGCGTCGATACCCGCGGTCGTGAGGTCATGAGGGTCATGCCGAGACTGCATGACGAGGTCAACGAGGAGTGGATCTCCGACAAGAGCCGTTTCATCTGGGATGGCCTGCGGACACAGCGGCTCGATCGTCCGTATGTCCGAAAAGATGGCAAACTGGCCGCAGCGACATGGCAGGAGGCGTTTGACACCATTGCCGAAAAGGTCTCCGCGACCAGTGCCGACCGGATGGCGGCAATCGCCGGTGACCAGTGTGCTGCGGAAGAAATGTTCGCCTTGAAGGATCTTATGGACCGCTTGGGCGTTGCCAGCATCGATTGCCGGCAGGACGGATCCGGTCTCGGCGCTATCGGCGGCCGGGCGGCTTATGTTTTCAATTCAACGATCGCCGGGATCGAACAGGCCGACGCTATTTTGCTGATCGGCTCCAATCCCCGGCATGAAGCGGCCGTCCTGAACGCGCGTATCCGCAAACATTGGCGGGCCACTGGTTTGCCCATCGGTGTAATCGGCGAAGCCTCGGACCTCAATTACGATTTTGCCCATCTTGGCGCCGGTCCAGACACCTTGAAGGAGCTGGCAGCGGGCAACCACGGCTTCTCCGGGGTGCTTGAAAGAGCCGAGCGCCCGATGATCATCCTGGGTATGGGGGCACTGGCACGCTATGACGGCAACGCTGTCTTGTCGCTCGCCGTGGAACTTGGCTCACGCGTTGGTGCCATCGGCAACAATCAGGAATGGGCAGGTTTCAACATTCTGCATGCGGCAGCATCCCGTGTGGCCGGCCTCGACATGTGCTTCCTGCCGCGCGAAGGCGGGCGTGATACGGTTGGGATAGTTGAAGCCGCCGGTGCCGGCGAGCTCGACGTCCTGTTCCTGCTGGGCGCTGATGAATTTGCCGCCGACAAACTGGGATCGGCATTTGTGGTCTATCAGGGCACACATGGCGACCGCGGCGCCCACCGGGCGGATGTCATTCTGCCGGGTGCGACCTACACCGAAAAGAGCGGTACTTTTGTCAATACCGAGGGCAGGGCGCAGATGGCGCACCGGGCAGCATTTCCACCGGGCGATGCCAGGGAGGACTGGGCGATCGTGAGAGCCTTGTCGGATGTTCTGGGACAAAAACTGCCCTATGACAGTCTCAATGCTTTGCGCGCGCTGATGTATGAAGAATGCCCGCAGTTTGCTTCCCTGGACGAAATCAGCGCGCCGAATATCTCCGAACTGCTGGATGCAGCCAAGGGAGACGGTGTGTTGACGTCAGAACCTTTCAAGAATGCCGTCAGCGACTTCTATCTGACCAACCCGATCGCGCGGGCATCGAAAATCATGGCGGAATGCAGCGCCCTGGCTCATGGCGGCGAAGCCGCGGGGACCGGAACCGATGGATAGCTTTTTTTACACCTATGTCATTCCATTGCTGATCATTCTCGGTCAGAGCGTGGCGCTTCTGGTCGCCCTTCTGCTCGTCATAGCCTACCTGCTTTATGCCGACCGCAAGGTCTGGGCTGCCGTTCAGATGCGCCGTGGCCCCAATGTGGTGGGACCCTGGGGCCTGCTGCAATCGTTTGCCGACCTGCTGAAATTCGTCCTGAAGGAAGTTGTCATTCCCGCCGGTGCCAACAAGGGCGTGTTCATGCTGGCGCCGCTTGTGACCTGTGTTCTGGCCCTGTCGGCGTGGGCGGTGGTGCCATTGAACGAAGGCTGGGTGATTGCCGACATCAATGTCGGGATCCTTTATATCTTCGCGATCTCGTCCCTGGGCGTCTATGGCGTCATTATGGGCGGTTGGGCATCGAACTCGAAGTATCCGTTCCTGGGAGCGCTGCGTTCTGCGGCCCAGATGGTGTCCTACGAAGTATCCATCGGTTTCGTCATCATCACGGTGCTGTTGTGTGTTGGCTCACTGAACCTGACCGACATCGTCAATGCCCAGAAAGGCGACTTGGGACTTCTCAACTGGTACTTCCTGCCACTGCTGCCGATGTTCATCATCTTCTTCATTTCGGCCCTTGCAGAAACCAACCGGCCACCTTTCGATCTGCCAGAAGCGGAGTCCGAACTGGTTGCGGGCTTTATGGTCGAGTATTCCTCGACTCCTTATCTCCTGTTCATGCTCGGTGAATACGTGAGCATCGTGCTCATGTGCGCCATGACCACAATTCTGTTCCTTGGCGGGTGGTTGTCGCCGATCCCGTTCGCACCGTTTACCTGGATGCCCGGGATCTTCTGGTTCCTGTTCAAGGTATGTTTCGTTTTCTATATGTTCGCGATGGTGAAAGCCTTTGTGCCCCGCTACCGCTACGACCAGCTCATGCGCCTCGGCTGGAAAGTTTTCCTGCCGATCTCGCTATTCTGGGTGGCGGCGACCGCCGGGTTCCTCGTTGCCTTCGACATGGCGCCATGACGATGGACCGCATCGGGCACGAGCAAAGGAGTTTGACACATGGCAAGACTTGACCAGGCTGCGCGGTCGCTCTTCCTGTCGGAATTCGTCTCGGCACTGTTTTTGTCGCTGCGCTATTTCTTTGCTCCCAAGGCCACCATCAACTACCCGTTCGAAAAGGGACCGATTTCTCCAAGGTTCAGGGGCGAACACGCCTTGCGGCGTTATCCCAACGGGGAAGAACGCTGTATCGCCTGCAAGCTGTGCGAAGCGGTTTGTCCGGCCCAGGCGATTACGATCGAGGCCGGCCCCAGGCGCAATGACGGTACACGACGCACGACCCGCTACGACATCGACATGGTCAAATGCATCTATTGCGGCTTCTGTCAGGAGGCCTGTCCGGTCGATGCCATTGTCGAGGGTCCGAACTTTGAATTTGCAGCGGAGACCCGCGAAGAACTTATGTACAACAAGGAGAAACTGCTCTTGAACGGTGATCGCTGGGAACGCGAAATCGCCAAGAATATTTCTCTGGATGCACCCTACCGGTAACACACGAATGAACGCTCAATCGGGCTGAACTGAAATGATCATAACCGCCATATTCTTCTATTTGTTTGCCGCTGTATGTGTCGCAGCGGGCTTTATGGTCATTGCCGCCCGCAATCCTGTGCATTCGGTGCTTTATCTCATCCTGGCGTTTTTCAGTTCTGCCGGCCTGTTCGTGCTTATGGGTGCCGAGTTCGTCGCCATGATCATGGTGATTGTCTATGTCGGGGCTGTAGCGGTGCTGTTCCTGTTTGTGGTGATGATGCTCGATGTCGATTTTGCGGAGTTGCGTCAGGGAATGCTTCAGTATTTGCCGGTTGGCGGGCTGATCGGACTGGTGCTGCTTGTCGAACTGTTTCTGGTCATTGGCGGCTGGACAATCGCCCCGGACATCGTGACATCAACTCCGACGCCGGCCGCTGCAGCATTGACCAACACCGAAGCGATCGGCCAGGTGCTTTACACCAAGTACGTGTATCTGTTCCAGGCTGCCGGCATCGTCCTGTTGATCGCCATGATCGGCGCCATTGTGCTGACGTTGCGGCATCGCGAAAACATCAAGCGCCAGAATATCTCCGATCAGGTTGCACGCACACCTGAAACGGCGATCGAGGTCGTCAAGGTCAAACCCGGTCAGGGGCTATAGAGAGGGCCGGTGCCGGCGACGGCATCGGGACAAAGAGTCAAACATTATGGAAATCGGGCTTTCCCATTACCTGTCGGTCGCCGCGATCCTCTTCACCTTGGGGATCTTCGGCATTTTCCTCAATCGCAAGAACGTCATCATCATCCTGATGTCGATCGAGCTGATGCTGCTGGCGGTCAATATAAACCTTGTGGCGTTTTCGACCTTCCTGGGCGATCTCGCCGGACAGGTCTTTGCTCTGCTTGTACTGACGGTTGCCGCAGGCGAGGCGGCCATCGGCCTGGCCATCCTGGTGGTCTATTTCCGTAATCGCGGCAGTATCGCTGTCGAAGACATCAATCTGATGAAGGGATAGGGGGCATGTACGAACTCATTGTCTTCCTGCCGCTCATCGGGGCGATTGTTGCAGGTTTTTTTGGCAAGACCATCGGCGAAAAAGGGTCGATGTATTTGACATCGGGTTTTCTTGTTGCCAGCGCCATCCTGTCCTGGGTCGCCCTGTTCCAGGTTGGCTTCGGGCATCAGACCGAAAAGGTCCAGGTCTTCCAGTGGATCAGTTCCGGGGCCCTGGAAATCAACTGGGCGTTCCGCATCGATACTTTGACCGCCGTCATGCTCGTGGTGGTCAACACCGTGTCGTCGCTCGTTCACATTTATTCCATTGGCTACATGAGCCACGATCCCCACCAGCCGCGGTTCTTTTCCTATCTGTCCCTGTTCACCTTTGCCATGCTCATGCTGGTTACGTCGGACAACTTCGTACAGATGTTCTTTGGCTGGGAAGGTGTGGGCCTGGCCTCTTACCTGCTGATCGGCTTCTGGTTTCACAAACCGTCAGCCAATGCCGCAGCCATCAAGGCATTCGTCGTAAACCGGATCGGTGATTTCGGGTTTGCCCTGGGCATCTTCGCCATCTTCATGATTTTCGACTCTGTGGAATTCGACACCGTGTTCGAAGGCGCCAAGGGTCAGGTCGGACAGACATTCAACTTCCTGGGGTATCAGGTCGATGTCCTGACGACGATTTGCCTGCTGTTGTTCATGGGCGCCATGGGCAAATCGGCCCAGTTCCTGCTGCACACCTGGTTGCCGGACGCCATGGAGGGCCCGACACCGGTGTCGGCGCTGATCCATGCGGCGACCATGGTGACCGCGGGCGTGTTTCTTGTGGCCAGATGCTCGCCTCTGTTTGAACTGTCGTCGTCTGCAATGCTGGTTGTCACGATCATCGGGGCGACGACCGCCTTCTTCGCCGCCACAGTCGGTGTTGCCCAGAACGATATCAAACGCGTGATTGCCTATTCGACCTGTTCCCAACTCGGGTACATGTTTGTGGCCCTGGGCGTCGGTGCCTATGGCATTGCGATCTTCCACCTGTTCACCCACGCTTTCTTCAAGGCGCTGTTGTTCCTGGGATCCGGGTCTGTCATTCACGCCATGTCGGACGAGCAGGACATGCGGCGGATGGGCGGGCTGTTCCCGCATCTGAAGAAAACCTGGGCGATGATGCTGATCGGCACGATCGCCCTGACGGGTTTTCCGTTGACGGCAGGTTTCTTCTCCAAGGATGCCGTCATCGAGGCAGCTTTCGTGGGGCACAACGCGGCCGCCGGGTATGCCTTTACCCTTCTCGTGGTCGCCGCGTTCCTGACGTCGTTCTACTCCTGGCGTCTGATGTTCATGACTTTCCACGGCAAGACGCGCGCGTCGGCTGAAGTCATGAGCCATATCCACGAGTCGCCAAACGTCATGCTGGTGCCGCTTTACATCCTGGCTCTCGGTTCGCTTTTTGCGGGCGTAATCTTCGCCGGTTACTTTGTTGGCCATCACGAGGGCGATTTCTGGGCCAAGGCTTTGTTCCGGGCGGATGGAAACAACATCGTCGAGGAAATCCACCATGTGCCGTTGTGGGTGAAGGCGTCGCCTTTCGTGGTCATGGTCCTGGGCTTCATCCTGGCGTGGTACTGCTACATCAAACGCCCGGACGTGCCTGGAAAGATCGCGGCACAACACAGCGTTGCCTACAAGTTCCTGCTCAACAAATGGTACTTTGACGAGATCTACGACTATATGTTCGTGCGGTCCGCCAAGTGGATCGGCCGGTTTTTCTGGAAGCAGGGAGACGGCTGGTTGATTGATGGCTTTGGACCAGACGGCATCGCTGCACGGGTGGTCGACATCACCAACCGGATTGTCAGATTGCAGACCGGATTTGTCTATCACTACGCCTTCGCCATGCTTATCGGTGTTGCGGCCCTGATCACCTACTACATGTTTTGGGGAGTGCATTGATGAGCAACTGGCCTTATCTGCTTTCGCTTGTCACGTTCCTGCCGATGGTGGGGGCGCTCTTCATTTTCGCCATTCCCGGCAATGATGAGATTTCCGTGCGCAATGCCAAGGGCGTGGCGTTATGGACGACGATCGGTACCTTCATCGTCTCGCTGGCGATCTGGATTGGCTTTGACACAGAAACCGCCGGTTTTCAGTTCGTCGAAAAAACCGATTGGCTGGGCGGCACCATAAAGTATCACATGGGTGTTGATGGCATTTCGATGCTGTTCGTCATCCTGACCACGTTCCTGATGCCGGGCTGCATCCTCGCCAGCTGGCGGTCGATCGAAACCCGCGTCAAGGAATACATGATCGCCTTCCTGGTGCTCGAAACCCTGATGATCGGGGTTTTCTGTGCCCTCGACCTGGTGCTGTTCTATCTGTTCTTCGAAGGCGGCCTGATCCCCATGTTCCTGATTATCGGGGTCTGGGGCGGCGTGCGCCGGGTATATGCCAGTTTCAAGTTCTTCCTCTATACACTGGCCGGATCCGTCCTCATGTTGCTGGCCATCATGGCAATGTATCTGACTGCCGGCACCACGGATATCCCGACACTCCTGACCTACAACTTCCCGCCTGGTATGCAGACCTGGTTGTGGTTGGCGTTCTTCGCGTCTTTCGCCGTCAAAATGCCGATGTGGCCGGTCCACACCTGGTTGCCTGACGCCCATGTGGAAGCACCAACCGCCGGCTCGGTTATCCTGGCAGCAATCCTCCTGAAAATGGGCGGATACGGTTTCCTGCGCTTCTCACTGCCGATGTTCCCGGTAGCGTCCGCTGATTTCGCACCGCTTGTCTACGGCTTGAGCATCATAGCGATTATCTATACCTCGCTGGTTGCCCTGATGCAGGAAGACATCAAGAAACTGATTGCCTATTCCTCAGTGGCCCACATGGGCTTTGTAACCATGGGGATATTCACGGCAACCCAGCAGGGCGTGCAGGGCGGTATTTTCCAGATGTTGTCACACGGGATCGTTTCGGGCGCATTGTTCCTGTGCGTCGGCGTAGTTTATGACCGGATGCACACACGTGAAATTGCGGCCTATGGCGGCCTCGTCAACCGAATGCCGATCTACGCCTTCACCTTCATGGTGTTCACACTGGCAAATGTCGGCTTGCCCGGAACCAGTGGCTTTGTGGGCGAATTCCTGACGCTTGTCGGTGCCTTCAAAGCCAATACGCTCGTCGCGTTTCTGGCAACGATCGGGGTGATTCTGAGTGCTGCATATGCACTATGGCTCTACCGCAAGGTGATTTTCGGCAAGCTGGAAAAGGAAAGCCTGCGGTCGATCACCGATATGAATGTTCGCGAGATTGCAATTCTGGCGCCGCTGATCTTCCTGACAATCCTGTTTGGCGTCTACCCGGCACCGATCATGGACGTAACCGCTGCCTCGGTTGACAATCTGATCGCCAATTACCAGTCGTCGCTTGCCGCTTTCGAAGCCTCAAGCGTCGCCGCTTTAGATTAAGGTGCAGGTCATGCAGCCATCACCCTTCATAATCGCTGATCTTGTGACCGCTCTTCCCGAGATCCTCCTGGCGTTGGGGGCGATGGCTCTTCTCATGCTTGGTGCGTTCCGTGAGCGGACCGCCGATGCCATCAGTTGGCTAAGTGTGATGCTGTTGTTGATCGCGCTGGTAATCGTCGTTTTCTTCACCCCTGAAAAAGCCTCGGCCTTTGGCGGCAGTTTTGTCGTCGACGCCTTCTCTCATTTCATGAAAGTTCTGACGCTGGCGGCCTCCGCGGTCGCGATCGTGATGTCGAACCATTTTATCAAGGCGGAGCGATTTCAGAACTTCGAGTATCCGATACTGATCGTACTGGCCACGCTTGGCATGCTGATGATGATATCGGCGAACGATCTGATTGCGCTGTACATGGGCCTGGAGCTTCAGAGCCTGGCACTTTACGTGATTGCTTCGATCAACCGGGATTCTGTGAGATCGACCGAAGCCGGCCTGAAGTACTTTGTGCTTGGGGCCCTGTCGTCCGGTATGCTTCTGTACGGGTGTTCCCTTGTCTACGGTTTCACCGGCCACACCGGGTTCGCAGAGATCGCCGCCGCTCTCAAGACCGACGCCGGCGGTTTGGGGCTGACATTCGGACTCGTGTTCATTATGGCAGGTCTCGCCTTCAAGGTTTCGGCAGTGCCGTTTCACATGTGGACGCCCGACGTCTACGAAGGGGCGCCGACACCGGTCACCGCCTTTTTCGCCGCCGCGCCCAAGATTGCGGCCATGGCCATGTTCATCCGCGTCATGGTTTCGGCGTTTCCGGAGATCACTGTTCAGTGGCAGCAGATCCTGGTTTTTGTGTCGATCGCATCCATGGTCCTGGGGGCTTTCGCCGCAATCGGACAACGCAACATCAAGCGGCTGATGGCATACAGTTCGATCGGCCACATGGGCTTCGCGCTCGTCGGACTGGCATCTGGTACTGAAGACGGCGTGATGGGGGTTATTGTTTACCTCGCCATCTATCTCTTTATGACCCTGGGTACATTTGCCTGCATTCTCTCAATGCGGCGCAAGGAAGGTGCGGTTGAGGAAATCGACGATCTGGCCGGACTGGCAAAGAATGATCCGATGATGGCGTTTATCCTGGCAATGCTGATGTTTTCCCTTGCCGGAATTCCGCCACTTGCAGGATTTTTTGCAAAGTTCTACGTCTTCCTGGCGGCAATTGACGCCGAGCTTTACGCCCTCGCGGTTATCGGGGTTCTGGCCAGCGTCGTTGGTGCTTTCTATTACCTCAGGATCGTCAAGGTCATGTATTTCGACGAACCGACCGACGAATTCGACCCCATGCCGATGGAACTGAAGGCCGTACTCGGCGTGACAGGCGTGTTTGTCATTCTTTTCTTCGTCTATCCCGGACCCTTGATTTCGGCAGCGGCAATTGCAGCCGCTTCCTTGTTCTGATCTGTGAAGGGTTCATCCCGCGTGCATGGCCTGCCGTCCGGTTACGATCTGGTGGTGTACGAGACCATCGACTCGACCAATGCGGAAGCCCTGAGGGGGGCTCTGTCCGGTGTCGAGGGTCCTTTGTGGATCCTGGCCGGTGAGCAAACTCAAGGCAGGGGGCGCCGTGGCCGTCTCTGGGAATCCCGAACCGGCAACATGTATGCAAGTTTGCTGCTCAAGGTAACGGGCCCCGCAACCAAGCTGACGGAACTGGGATTTGTGACCGGCCTTGCAATTTATGACGCCGTGATCCAGTCTCTGCCGGCAAATGACGAACGCGTGTCGATTAAATGGCCCAATGACCTGCTCATTGGCGGGGCAAAGACGTCGGGCATGTTGATGGAAAGCAGCAATCCAGGCGGAAACGGGCGCTGGCCGCTGGCTATTGGCATCGGCATAAACGTGGTTGAGCACCCGGAAGGAACGCCGTACCCGGCAACCCATCTTCATGAGCATGGGTCGACCGTTATGCCTGAATTGTTGTTGCAACGCCTGGCGTTTGCGTTTGACGGTTGGCATTCAATTTGGGCGGAAGGCCACGGGTTCGACCGGATCCTGGGCGCCTGGGCCGACCGCGCTTCGGGCAAGGGGGAAACTGTGCAGGTGAATTACGGCGATCGCACGCTGGAAGGAACATTCCAAGATATCGATGAAGCTGGTGCCTTGTTGCTTCGGCTCGATGATGGATCCGTCGAACGTGTCATGGCCGGTGACCTGTTCCTGACAAGAAAGGGCGTCCCTGAGGCGTCAGGCCAGAGCCAATGAACTCTCCAGAACCCAAGGCCACGGACGAACTTGTCTTTGTACCGCTGGGCGGTGCCGGTGAAATCGGCATGAATCTTTACCTCTATGGTCTGGGTGATGAAAAGAACCGTCAATGGCTTATGGTCGATCTCGGCGTGCGCTTTGGCGACAGCCGTGATCCGGGGATCGATGTGGTGTTTCCCGACATCGCCTTCATCGAAGCGCAGAAGGACCGGTTGGCAGGGATTGTTCTGACCCATGCCCACGAGGATCATTTTGGCGCTGTCATTGACTTGTGGCCGAGATTGCGGGCGCCGATCTACGCGACACCGTTCACCACAATCCTTCTGAAGGCCAAGATTGCCGAATACGGCGGTGATGCCGAGATAGATATCCGGGAAGTGCCGTGCGGTTCACGTCTCGACATTGGCCCCTTCGATGTCGAGTTCATTGCGGTCACGCATTCGATTCCGGAGCCCAATGCGCTGGCGATCCGAACCGGGGCAGGGAACATCCTGCATACGGGTGACTGGAAGATTGACGATACCCCGATGCTGGGCGCGCCGATGGCCGTGGACCGTCTGAAAGCGCTCGGCGACGAGGGCTGCCGGGTGCTTGTCTGCGACTCGACGAATGTTCTGAGGGACGGTGTTTCTCCGTCGGAAACAGAGATCGCCGAAGGACTGGCCAAAGTCATTGCCGGTGCCAAGAACCGGGTGGCGGTTACGACATTTGCATCGAACGTCGGGCGTCTCCGTGCCGTCGTTCTGGCGGCGCAAAAGGCCGACCGGCACGTGGTGGTCGCCGGACGGGCCATGATGCGGGCAATAAACGCGGCACGCGAGGCCGGTTATCTGACCGACATCCATGAACTGCTGACCGAAAACGATTTTGGATATCTGCCGCGCGACAAGGTGGTTTGCCTGTGCACCGGCAGCCAGGGCGAGGGCCGGGCAGCCCTGGCGCGGATTGCCAGCAGCACACATCCAAACATAACCCTCAATGCCGATGACATGGTGATTTTTTCCTCCAAGACGATCCCGGGAAACGAAAAGTCGGTTGCCGCGGTCCAGAACCGCCTGGCAGAACAGGGGGTTGAAATCGTCACGGCAGACGATCACCTGGTCCATGTAACCGGGCACCCGCGGCGCGGTGAAATGAAACAGATGTATGACTGGGTTCGCCCGCAGTCGGCAATTCCGATGCATGGTGAACTGCGCCATCTCCATGAGCACGTCCACTTTGCCAAGAAGCTTGGCGTAACTGAAAGTATGGCCGTGTTGAACGGCAATGTGGCAAGGATTTCGCCTGGTCCACTGGCGTTGATCGGCGAGGTTGAGTCCGGCGAATTGTTCATGGATGGCCGGGTCATCATCGAGGCAGACGATGGAACCGTAAGGGAGCGCCGCAAGCTGTCTTACGTGGGTACGGTTTGTGTATCGATCGTTATGGATCAGCACGGTGATCTGCTGTGCGATCCGATCATCGACTTGTACGGTCTTCCTCAAACCGACGCGGCCGGCAGGGATCTGGGTGATACGCTGTTTGATGCGCTTGAAACGGTACTGAACTCGCTGCCCAAGAAAAAGCGCCGCGACGACGATTTTATCGAGGATGTCGTGTCCCGCGCAATCCGCAAGCAAGCCGACCTGGCGTGGGGCAAGAAGCCCGTTTGCCGCGTGCTGGTTTCCAGACTCTAGAAAAATGGACCAGACATATGCGGCGATCCGCTCGTTGCGGTCGAGGTCTCTCCCGCTGTAGGTGTTTGCCACAGAAAAGCATGTCACTCAGGAGATACAGTCAATGATTGGCCGGTTGAACCATGTCGCCATAGCGGTCCCGGATCTTGAGGCGGGAATTGCGGTCTATCGCAACACGCTCGGGGCCCGGGTTACGTCTCCCGAAGCCATTCCTGAACATGGTGTCACGGTGGTCTTTGTCGAACTGCCAAACACCAAAGTCGAGCTCCTTGAACCGCTCGGCGAGGGATCCCCGATTGCCGGTTATCTCGAAAAGAACCCCGCCGGTGGCATCCACCATATCTGTTACGAGGTTGACGATATTATTGTTGCCCGAGACAGGCTTATGGAAGACGGGGCACGCGTTCTCGGTAACGGAGAACCCAAGATTGGCGCCCACGGCAAGCCGGTGCTGTTTCTCCATCCGAAAGATTTCTGCGGTACCCTGGTCGAGTTGGAACAGGTATAGGGTGTCCTGGAGAATTCTGTTTCTGGAGCGGGATGCGGAAACGGGTGTACGGTTTTCCGCCCGTATCCCGCTCCAAAAATGTTCAAAGCGATCAGATTTCATGAATTATTGTCGAACCAACCATAATTCATCCTGATCTAGGAAAGAGTAGCCAATGGGCCTCGTGAGTTCGATTGCAATCTACTTCGTTATCTGGTGGCTGGTTATCTTTGCGGTGCTGCCCTGGGGGGTGCAAAACAAACACGAAGCCGGCATTGTCGATGACGTCGCCGATGACGCTGCACCTGTAAACCCGAATCTTGGAAAGAAGGTGCTGGCGACCACGGTAATATCTGCGGTCATCTTCGCCGGGGTCTACCTGGTGATCACCAAGAATCTGATTTCCCTGGACGATCTGCCACTGGCGCTTGGCTGACACCTCGGCGTCACGCTACCGCGCTACGCGCGCCAGATTGCAAAAAGTGATTGCCCAAATAAAAAAGCAAGATCAACATCAGTTGATCTTGCTCTAGTTTTTTTCGTCTTCATCGGCCCCGATCAGATCAGGACGGCAGCAGCATCTAGCCAAAAGCAAAAGCGCGCCGGAAGACATCTCCTCCCTAGCCTTGGACCGTCTCACGACACCCGAAAGGGCATTAGAGAAAGGAGGCCCACAGCCATTCTTATTGGAATTACAATAACGCACAAGTGCCGCAATTGTCATTAAAAATCACTTGAATTGCCGAAATTTAACGCAAAATCCGTAATCTGGTGCTGATTTCGCAAGTTGAAGGGTTGTTAAAACCGTCGTGATACGACTTTGCCATGTTTGAAAAACCTCACGTATCGTTTTGGCCGCTGGTTGTGACCTTAATCGTCATCAATGCTTCGGCGACCCTGGCCGGTGAGCAGCTCTTGGGGGGGCAGCGGTCAATCCTCTATGAATCTCACGGTGCGGCACCGGCACACCGCAGTGGCGTTGTCTCTTCCTACGACAATCAGCGCCATCTGCAATGGCTGTGCGCACATATGCGCGAAAATGCCGATCTTTGGGGACCGGATTATGTGCCTGGACAAGACGCCTGGGGGCGGCCGGTGGCGCCAGCTGATATCTCAACTCCTGACAGTTCTGTGAATGGACTTGAGATCGTGGTGGATCTTCCGATCGGTAACGGTCGCGGTCGGCAACGGGATCGAACCGTGTCCGCAGAAATTGTTATCGATACGTCGAGTGGTATAGTCATGGTTGGCGGGCAACCGATTGGGCGCGCTCTGCTCGCAGACATTCAGAGGAATTGTGGCCAGTGACCTGGTAAACGCGGCGACGGACAGACATTCGACGTACAGTACCTCCGGCAGAGTTGTCACAGTTGTTGAAAAAGGCTTGTAATGCCGGACCATAGCAGGTTCACTCCGCTGCGAATCCCGCACATGCCCATTTTCAGGACAAGAGCTGCAGACAATGCGACTATCTCGATATTTCCTCCCCACATTGCGTGAAGACCCCAAGGAAGCCGAAATTGTTTCTCACCGTCTGATGCTGCGCGCCGGCATGGTGCGCCAGGCCAGTGCCGGGATCTATTCCTGGTTGCCGTTGGGATTCCGTGTCCTAAAGAATATCGAACGGATTGTCAGCGAGGAACAGACCCGCGCCGGGTCCCATGAATTGCTGATGCCGACGATACAATCGGCCGACCTGTGGAAGCAGAGCGGGCGTTACGACGACTACGGCAAGGAGATGCTGCGGATCAGGGACCGGCACGACCGAGAAATGCTGTACGGGCCCACCAATGAGGAATTGATCACCGACATCTTCAAGAACGCCGTGCGGTCCTACAAGGATCTGCCGCAGCTCATGTTCCACACCCAGTGGAAGTTCCGCGATGAAATTCGCCCCAGGTTCGGGATCATGCGCGGCCGAGAGTTCCTGATGAAGGACGGGTACTCGTTTGACCTCACTCCGGAGGCGGGACGGCGATCCTACAACAAGATGTTTGTCTCCTACCTTCGCACGTTCGAGCGCCTGGGGTTGAAGGCGATCCCCATGGCAGCCGATACCGGGCCGATTGGCGGCGATATGAGCCACGAATTCATCATTCTTGCAGACACCGGAGAAAGCGAAGTGTTCTGCCACAAGGACCTGGTGGAAATGCAGGCCCCGGGATCCGACCTTGATTACGAGTCCGATCTCGAGCCGATCATTTCAGCCTGGACCAGCAAGTATGCAGCGACCGACGAGAAACACGACGACACCGAGTTCGAGAGCCAGGTTCCCGAAGACAAACGCATTACTGCCCGCGGTATCGAAGTAGGCCACATCTTCTTCTTTGGCTCCAAATACTCCGAGCCCTTGGGCTGTCTGGTTCAGGACTCCGAAGGCAAGCAGGTCGCCGTTGAGTCCGGTTCCTACGGTATCGGTGTTTCAAGACTGGTCGGCGGCATCATCGAAGCCAGTCACGACGAGAACGGCATCATCTGGCCGGAGTCCGTCAGTCCTTTCAAGGTCGGCCTGATCAATCTCAAGGCCGGTGACGAAAAGACCGATGCGGTGTGTACGGACTTGTACGAAACCATGAGCGATTCGGGAATCGAGGTCCTTTACGACGACACCGACGAACGCGCCGGCGCCAAGTTCTCCAAGATGGACCTGATCGGGTTGCCCTGGCAGATCATCGTCGGCCCCAAGGGCGTTGCCGCGGGAGAGTTCGAACTCAAGAACAGGCGCTCCGGTGAACGGGTGTCGCTTGGCCGGGACGCCGTCCTTGCCCGCATGACCGGCTGACCCGATGGATCGACTGCCGCCGCCAAAACCGTTTTCGGCATTCGAACGGATGATCGCGTGGCGCTATCTGCGTGCGCGCCGTAAAGAAAGTTTCATTTCCGTTATCGCCGGGTTTTCTTTCCTTGGAATCATGCTTGGCGTTGCCACGTTGATCATCGTGATGGCGGTGATGAACGGATTCCGAACCGAGTTGCTTGGCAAGATTCTCGGGGTGAACGGTCACGCGATCGTTCAGGGAATCGGCAGTGACATTTCAGACTATGATGCCCTCGCGGCCAAGATCCGGAAAGTCCAGGGGGTAGCACTGGCCATTCCGTTGATTGAGGGCCAGGTCATGGCCACCACCCGCCGGGCCTCGACCGGTGCACTGGTTCGCGGCGTGCGTGAAGCCGACCTGCGTAAACTGCCGAGTGTTGCCAACACTGTTCGCGCCGGGTCGTTTGACGATTTCGGGACGGCCGGCGGTGTCGCCATAGGCTCAAGGCTTGCAAACAAACTGGGTCTTAGTATTGGCGACAACATAACTCTGATTACACCGCGCGGCGTGGAAACTCCGTTTGGTGTTGCGCCGAAGATTTCGACCTATCCGGTCTCCGCTATCTTCCAGATAGGCATGTCGGAATATGACAGCATATTTGTCATCATGCCGCTCGCCCTGGCCCAGGACTTCTTCAACGTGGAAGACGCCGTAACCGCAATTGAAGTCATGGTCGACGATCCCGACAAAGTCGGCGACTACCAGCAAGCACTGCTTGCCGCGGCATCCGGTCCGGTCCGTCTTCGGACCTGGCAGGAAACCAACCAGAGTTTCTTCAATGCCCTGCAAGTTGAGCGCAACGTCATGTTTTTGATTCTGACGATGATCGTGCTGGTGGCGGCTCTGAACATCGTTTCCGGACTGATCATGCTCGTAAAAGACAAGGGTCGTGACATCGCCGTACTCAGGACAATGGGCGCCACACGCGGGGCGGTCATGCGTATTTTCTTTATTGCCGGTGCGGCCATCGGGGTGGTTGGTACCCTGGCGGGTCTGGTGTTGGGTCTCGTCGTTTGCCTCAATGTCGAATCTATACGCCAGTTTCTTTCCTGGCTGACGAATACGGAGATTTTTTCACCGGAGTTGTATTTCCTGAGCCAATTGCCAGCGGAAATGGATGTGCGAGAAGTCGTCACGGTTGCGATCATGGCGCTTGCACTCTCGTTTTTGGCAACGCTCTATCCGTCGTGGCGGGCGGCCCGTGTCGACCCGGTGGAAGCTCTGCGTTATGAGTGAGCCGACTATTCTTGCCGATCCCAAGGACCCGGTACTTCGGCTCAGGGAAGTGACTCGGACTTATGAGCAGGGCGGTGCCCGTTTGAAGGTCTTTCACGACGCGGAACTGTCGCTACTTCCTGGTCAACTTGTGGCCTTGGTCGGTCCGTCGGGTTCCGGCAAATCCTCTCTGCTTCATATTGCGGGACTTCTTGAAAAACCCGATTCCGGCGAGGTCTTGATAAACGGCGCACGCTGCAACAAGTTGAGCGATGACCGGCGGACTGAAATTCGCCGGCTTCAGGTCGGGTTTGTCTATCAGTTTCATCATCTGCTGCCGGAGTTTACGGCATTGGAGAACGTCGTTCTGCCTCAGATGATTGCCGGAATGGACAAGGGCCAGGCCGAAGACCGGGCAAGCGGTCTGCTCGGACGTTTGGGGCTTGGCCAAAGGCTCGACCATCTGCCGTCTCAATTGTCGGGCGGCGAACAGCAGCGTGTGGCGATCGGCAGGGCTCTGGCCAATGGTCCCGATCTGCTGCTGGCCGACGAGCCCACAGGCAATCTCGATCCGCGCACCGCAGGCGAAGTCTATGCGGAGCTTGTCACGCTGGTTCGCGAACACAAGCTCACAGCCTTGATTGCAACCCATAACCTGGAACTGGCCCGGCATATGGACCGGATCGTACGGCTTGAAGACGGAAAGCTGCTTGACGAGGTCTGATGCGCATAAGAATGTGAGGTCGCTCATCATGTAACGGCGCGTTGTGTTTGCTGTGACGACAAATGATTTCCAGCTGGCAGCTACACGCTAGGTAGTGCGCAAAATTCATCTGGATGGGAACAAGACGCTCCAATTCCCAGGGAGGCAACAGTGAAGATCTTCTATAGCGAGGAGCAGGCAGGTCACCGCCCGGAATTCTTTCTCGTCAATGGCAAGGTGGTTCCCAGCCCGGACAGCCCGGAGCGCGCCAATCGGTTGCTGCAGGCCCTGATTCCAACCGGAATTCCTGTTGCTGAACCCCGTTCACACGGTCACGGGCCCCGTGTCGCCGTGCATAGCCCGCAGTATCTGGATTTTCTGGAACACGCGTATGACGACTGGTGTGCGGCGACCGGCGGCGACACTGAGATGGTTGTTTCATCACGACCGGTGGAACACCCGGCAACCTATCCCCGGCACATCATGGGCCGGGCGGGATGGCATGCTTCGGATCTTGCCTGTCCGATCGGCCGTGACACCTGGTCGGCCGTCTGCGCCTCGTCCGACACGGCGGCAAGTGCGGCCCAGGCCGTTCTCGACGGTGAGCGTCAGGCTTACGCCCTGTGCCGGCCGCCCGGACATCATGCCTACGCCAACAGGATGGGCGGGTTTTGTTTTCTGAACAACACCGCCATTGCAGCCCAGCATCTCCGCAGCCGTTACGACCGTGTGGCCATCCTCGACATCGACGTTCATCACGGCAACGGCACCCAGGGTGTTTTCTATCAGCGCCGCGATGTCTTCACGGTGTCGATTCATGCAGATCCGGCGGAATACTACCCTTTCTTCTGGGGGTACAGCCATGAACTGGGCGAGGGGGAAGGGATCGGTTACAACCTGAACCTGCCGGTGCCGGTGCGAAGCGGCGACGAAATCTGGCTTGCGGTTCTGGACAATGCGCTCGCGGTCATTGAACTGTTCGAACCGGGCGCGGTTGTGCTGGCACTGGGCCTGGATGCCGGCATCAACGACCCGCTCAAGGGAGGTGCGGTCACCTTTGAGGGATTCCAGAAGATGGGTGACGAGATTGCCAAAATTCCATGTCCGGTAGCGATCATACAGGAGGGGGGTTACCTGTGTGACGACCTCGACCGGAATCTCATGAGTTTCCTGTCCGGCTTTCTGTCAAATCGGCGGTGAACCTCTAACCGGTTCACCCCTGAAGCTGATCCGCAAAGCAACATCAGAGCGGCGCCCTTAAAAATTGCCGGCCTCGTGCGCCGACACGAGGACTCCCTTCATCGCGACGCAGCAGATGTCCGTGTCAAGCACATCCATGACCGTTTTTGAGGGTATCGGCCAATCTTGAAGGGTTCCTGATGAGTACGAATAAACGCGAAAGGCTTTAAGAACCTTTCTCGTTGTCGTTCTGCGACGTTTCCTCGTCGCTTTCCAGGAGCTCGGACCGGTTGTAAATCGGTATCAACGGCAACAATAGCTCAACCGCCTTTTTGTCGAGAACCGGGCCTTCCCGGTTATCCGATCCGGTAAGAAGCGCCATGAGTTTGCGATCAAGTATTATGAACTCGACCTTCTTCAGGGTCGCTTCAAGTGTGCCGGGTAATTCGATGACCGGGACAGTCTTTATCTTTTCGCTTGGGTTTTCGGCCAGCAGAAGGTCAGCCAGGACAGGATACGAGGCCACGAGGCGCCATGTGCGGGGCCATTCGGTCATCACGACGAGCCAAAGCGCAAGTTGGAACCACAGGTCGTCATCGGATGTCAGGCCCATCTCTCGTATCGCCACGGCCTGATACATCGTGACGGCGTTGACAATTCGCTTGATTTGCCGAGGGTTTGCGGGGAAAAACGGAGCGAGAGGCAAGAGACGGTGTGAAACCTCTTCTTCTGCCCTTTCATCGACGGCAGCGAGAACCGCCATTTCTTCGTTAATCCAGGTATCGTAGGTTTCCGGATCAACCAGCCGGACCACTTCGGTCCCGAGGTGCTCATACGCGGACTTTACCTGCTGGTTCGCCTTTTGACGCAACTCCCTGGAGTGCAGTGGCGTGTCTTGCCGGTCTTCGACGGTTTTCCTTAAAACGGTACGCAGTTTTCGGGCATCCTCGGGAGTTATCTCGGAAGGTTGTGCCTCGCTCGACTCCTGGCGGGTTCCAACAAGGAGGCGCGTGACGTAATCGGTTTGGCGCTCTGGCGACATGCCTGGCAATGTAAATGACATCTGGATTGCCTTTTCGACGAACCGTGCACCGAGGGTCTGTTCGGGACCAACATTGACTTTGCTCATTTCCTTGTGGTGAGCCTCGAACGCCCGTTCAATCCAATCCCGGTCACCAAGAACGATGAATACGATCCGGGGGCTTCGGAGAAGCGTCTGCATGCCTCGGACGATCTCAACTATGAACTCGGGCTGACAACGATCGATATCGTCGACGACAACCAGAACCGGGCGTTTTACCCGTTCCATGGTTCGAAAGAAGTGTTCACGAAAACGTTCAAAGGGGTCCCCCTGGCCAATGTTCATGCGTTCAGCCAGGGAATTGGTTCCAGGCACGATGGAATCCGTCAGAACCGCGGATAACCCCCAAATAAGTGAACCCGATAACGTCAGTCCTGAAAGGACAAGTCCGATTGCGCTACCGAGATCAAAATCCAGTTTTGTCTTGCCCGGGCTGCCGGCGACGCCCAACGCACCCAGCCCATAGAGCACGACGAATGCAATCAGGGCAAGAATCGCCGTAACACCGAGAAGCTTGATCTTCGGGTTCCATAGCCGCCACCATATCTCGTGCCGCCACAAGAACACCCACATACGGAGGCGGTCGGTCCAGTCGGGTTTTTCAGGAGGAGATGTTGCAGACAAGTCTATCGGTTCGGTGCCTTCACACACTGCAGAAGCAAAGCAGCGTTTGCGGATCGTCTGATAGAACACCCACCATGGCGGCGTAACGTGTTCGGTTTGCCAGGCATTGAAGGGCACGACAATCCATGGCCGTCTGGCGTCGTCAGGCCAATTGGTTCCCTCTCCGGGTGCCTCGTCATCTACAGGGTCTTGGAGAAATATCGAACTGAGGTTGACGGAGCCGTACCTGCGGTGCAGGAAAGAGCCGTCCACATGGTCATAACCGGTTGGACACAGAACGCGGGTGAGAAAATTTGCAAAGGTCGTCTTGCCGCCGCCCCAGGGAGCGTCGAGGTGCAAGACAAAAGCAGCGCGGGTGTTGTCTCGGGAACGGTCGAAAAAGCAGCTGTCATCGTCGGTGTCGACGCCCGTCCCCTGCGCCGAGTCGACACCCTTTGAGACTGCGGCGGCTGAAAGGTTCTGAGCGTCGGGTGCCGATGGCATGGCCCCGTTGAGACGGCACCAGATACGGTGAAGCCGGCGGCCGAGAGCAACAGCGAGCACGCCTCGGCGAAGATCGTCATGATCGACCTCTGCGTCATCGGGGACGAAATGAATGTCGTCTTCCCGGCTTTTCTCTGTCTTGCCAGTAGAACGGCCGCTGGCCCCGCGACCCATCACACCCACGGGTTTTCGGTCGTGTCTGATAAGGAGATCGTCGACATGGCGCGCCTGTTCGTGGGTCAAGGGCAGAATCGACGCCGTCCAATCCAATTCCTCAGAAAAGGGTGGATCTGTGATGACTTCTTCAAGTGGAATTAGCCGATCGTCGTCAACAAATGACTCGATGATCTCGGTTATCAACCCGTCGGCGGCTGTCGAGGTCTCTCCATCCGGTGCAAATGTGGTGTGAATCGGTGAGTTCGAAATCAACCGGCCCGTTCCTGCAATGCCACCACGCGTGTGTACACCTTCATCCCGCTTAAGATAGATGACAGGGTCACCGGACCGCATTTCCTCGATCGATGGCCGGCCATTCCAAAACCAGGCAATTCTCTCTCCCGGAGCGCGGCTCTTGAGAATCTCAGCGCCTTTGTCAGTCGACAGGAACTGACACAACCAGAAATTAACCGGTTGGCCGGTTTCCGATGTCATCTCCATTGTGTTCCGTAGAACATCTGTCAGCTCTTCCAGGCGTGCGCCGCGCGATCTGAAACGGTTACCCATCGTGCCGAGGTCCGGGTCCCGCACAAGTTGACCGGCAATTGCCAATGCCAGAGTTTCTGTCGAAGCTGCAGGCGTATTTTCGATGGTATCGGCGAACTGACGTATTGCGTCGGCAAAATGCGTACTGATGTTGATGTCTGTTTCTTCGGTCGAAGAAATAATGCCGCTTAATCCGATGTCTGCCAAGAAACCGTCCCAGTCCAATCCGGCGGCAGCCAGGCCCTTGCCTATGTTTGGATTGAGTTGGTTGAGAGCGGCAATTGCAGTCGACCGTGTCACACTTTTGCGTGTCTTTTTTTCAAAGTCCTGACGCTTGAGCCGGGCGCCGTCGAGCCACCCGATGACCTGATCTATTTCAGGTTCATTGAATACATAACCGGCTTCTTTCAATACGCGTTTCATATTGGGATCAAAACGGCTCCGTATATTGTCAGCGGACTTACAGTTCCAAATCGTAGAGTTTTAGTGTCTCTCTGGCAATGTAGTGACATCTTTTGGCGATCTCGGGATAATCTTTGAGACCGCAGATAATCCCTGTTGTGTTCGGGTAAGGGCCATTGACGGCTGTTGGCCGGTGAATGGCTGAAAAATCGATGGTTGACAAAAGAACAAAACAAGAACAAAGTATGGGCTGGTCCAAAGGAAATGGTGCTTGTCATGCGTATTCTGATCAAGGAAGTTGCGGCTCTCGGGGCCATGGGGTTGTTCACCTGCACGGTTTTTGTCTGGGCGCAGGTTCTGCCAAGGCTTTTCTAAAGTTCAGCCGTTCGTATTCCGGTAGGGGTGAGCGGGATGCCCAGAGTGTGTCGCATCTTTGGGGTTTTCCACACTTAACAGCCGCGCGTGTGAATATCGTCGATCTGAGCGGGTGACACGAATCGTCGAATGTCCGATCATGACATTATGGATGTCACGGGCTCATCGCAGGACTCTGCCTTGCAGGACGCCGGATTTGTGCATTTGCGCACACATTCGGCCTATTCTCTGCTGGAGGGTGCCTTGCATATCAAGACGTTGGTGAAACTGTGCGAGCAGTTTGAAATGCCGGCGGTTGGCCTGACGGATTCGGGCAACCTGTTCGGCGCTCTGGAGTTTTCCGAGTTGATGGTCGGTGCCGGCGTCCAGCCCATTGTCGGCACGACGTTGTGCGTCGATTTTGACGACGATGAGAACGCGCAGTCAAAGCACCGGACCCAGATCGGCCAGAAATCATTCCCCACATTAGCCCTGATTGCCAAGGATGAGGCCGGGTATGCCAATCTGCTCAAGTTGTCCAGCGCATCGTTCCTGAAACCTGAGTCGAGCGATGCACCGCACGTAACCTATCGGGATTTTGAACTCCATGCAGACGGTCTGATCATCTTGACCGGCGGCCTGACCGGCGCCGTCAACCAGGCGCTGCTTGACCGCCAGCCGGATCTTGCCCGCGCCCGGATTGACCGGCTGAAGGCGCTTTGCGGTGACCGTCTCTATGTTGAACTTCAACGCCACGGCATGCCGGAAGAACACGAAACGGAGCCCGAACTCCTCTCTCTGGCTTATGAATTCGAGATCCCGATCGTTGCCACCAATGAAGCCTATTTTGCCGAGTCCAGGGACTTTGAAGCGCATGACGCGCTGATTTGCATTTCCGAAAGTACGGTTGTCAATGCAGAGGACCGGCGGCAATTGACGCCTGAGCACTATTTCAAGTCCCGCCAGGAGATGATCGCCCTGTTTGCCGACCTTCCGGAGGCGGTGGCCAACACTGTCGAAATTGCCAGAAGGTGCGCCGTGAGGCCGATGCTGCGCGATCCCATCCTGCCTAACTTTTCTGTTGCCGGGGAAACCCTGGACGAATCGGAAGAGTTGCGGCGCCAGGCCACGGAAGGTCTCGAAGACCGCCTCTCGTCGGTCGGGGTGGCGGAGGGTTTCACCCGGCAGAACTATATCGACCGACTGGATTTTGAACTGGACGTCATCATATCGATGAAGTTCCCCGGCTATTTCCTGATTGTGGCCGACTTCATCAAATGGGCAAAATCCCATGACATACCGGTCGGGCCGGGCCGTGGTTCCGGCGCCGGTTCGGTTGTCGCCTGGGCGCTGACCGTGACCGATCTCGACCCGCTTCGGTTCGGTTTACTGTTCGAGCGGTTTCTCAATCCCGAACGGGTATCCATGCCGGATTTCGATATCGATTTCTGTCAGGACCGGCGTGATGAGGTGATCACCTACGTCCAGCGGAAATACGGTGTCGACCAGGTCGCACAGATCATCACGTTTGGGAAGCTTCAGGCGCGCGCGGTTCTGCGCGATGTCGGCCGTGTGCTGCAATTGCCCTACGGACAGGTTGATCGCCTGTGCAAACTGATCCCCAACAATCCGGCCAACCCCGTTACCCTGGAGCAGGCGATCGAGATTGAGCCGCGCCTGCAGCAGGAGCGTGACGACGACGAGTCCGTCAAACAGATGCTCAAGGTCGGCCTGAGGCTGGAAGGCCTCTATCGGCACGCCTCGACCCATGCGGCGGGTGTCGTGATCGGTGACCGCCGGCTTGATGAACTGGTGCCGCTCTACCGTGATCCGCGTTCGGAAATGCCGGTTACCCAGTTCAACATGAAGTGGGTGGAAAAGGCCGGCCTGGTCAAATTTGATTTTCTGGGCCTGAAGACGTTAACGGTACTGGAAACAGCCAAGAATCTGCTCCACGACCGGGGAGTCGATCTTGAACTGGGGAACATGCCGCTCGACGACGAGGCGAGCTACGAGTTGCTGTCACGCGGCGATACCGTGGGTGTCTTCCAGTTGGAAAGTTCGGGCATGCGTGATGTCCTGCGCAAGGTCAAGCCTGACCGGTTCGAAGATATCATAGCCCTTGTGGCCCTCTATCGGCCAGGGCCGATGGATAACATTCCGACGTTCATATCGTGCAAGAGCGGACGGGAAGATCCCGATTACCTGCATCCCTGGCTCGAAGATATTCTGAAGGAGACCTACGGCGTTATCATCTATCAGGAACAGGTGATGCAGATTGCCCAGGTCCTGTCGGGATATTCGCTCGGGGAAGCCGATCTTTTGCGCCGCGCCATGGGCAAGAAGATCCAGGCCGAAATGGACATGCAGAAGACGCGCTTCGTGGAAGGGGCGGTGGAAAAGGGCGTCGATCGCAAACAGGCAGAGTTCATCTTCGAACTGGTCAACAAGTTCGCCGGATACGGCTTCAACAAGAGCCATGCCGCCGCCTACGCCCTGGTCGCGTACCAGACAGCCTACCTGAAGGCCAACTATCCGGTTGAATTCATGGCAGCGTCGATGACGCTGGACTCCGGCAACACCGACAAGCTTTACACATTCAAGCAGGAATGCGACCGGATGGACGTGGCACTTCTGCCGCCTTCGATCAACCGGTCCGGCGTAAAGTTCAAGGTCGAGGACGGCAAAGTGCGTTATGCGCTCGCGGCAGTGAAGAACGTCGGCACGCTGGCTGTCGAACACATCGAAAACGAAGCGGCCGCCGCACCCTTCACGACACTGTGTGATTTTGCCGAGCGCATTAACCCAAGGGTTGTCAACAAGCGGGCCCTTGAGGGACTGACACGGGCCGGGGCATTTGACGATGTCAACGCCAACCGGGCGCAAATCCTTGGCGGTGTCGAGAAGATCCTGAGCCTTGCCGGCCGGACCGCGGAGGATCGCGAACAGGGCCAGAATGATCTTTTCGGTGGCGCCGGGTCTTCCGAAGAGCGGCTTTTGCTGGATCAGGTTGCGCCGTGGTTGCCGATGGACCGGCTTTCCAATGAATTTGATGCCGTCGGTTTCTTCCTGTCCGGCCATCCACTTGACGAATACATGAGCGCCTTGAAGCGGAAGGGCGTTGTCCCCTGGCAGGAGTTTGCCGCGGCTGTCCGGCGCGGCGAGGCATCGGCGGGCAAGCTGGCCGGGACGGTGACCTACCGCCAGGAGCGTAAATCCAAGAATGGCAACCGGTTTGCATTTGCCGGTTTTTCCGATCCCACCGGGCAGTTTGAAACCGTCATCTTCTCCGACACCTTGTCGGCAACAAGAGACTATCTGGTCCAGGGCAAGGCCGTCATTGTCACGGTCGAAGCGGACTGCGAGGACGACGACATCAAACTGCGTGCCCAGTCGGTCCAGCCAATCGACGACAACGCAATGGCGATCCAGGCCGGGTTGAGGATATTTGTCGACAATGCCGAGCCGATCGACAGCATAGCATCGCGTCTGGCCGGCGGTGGCAGTGCGCCGGTCAATCTTATCGTCACGGTCGACGGCGGGCTCCGGGAAGTGGAAATTTCGCTGGGATCGGAGTTCATCGTAACGCCACAGATCAAGGGCGCAATCAAGGCTGTTCCGGGCGTCATGGATGTCCAGGAACTGTAAAAATCCGATTTCTTGTCGCAGGCCCGAACCACCGGGTTGCGTTGTGCTCCTTTTGAGCCTATAACCCGCCGCGAATCCACACGTGGGGCTTTGGCTGTCCGCACGCGGCACACGTCTCCAGGCAGATTTCGATTTCTATGCCGCCAAGATGTTACCGCAACATAGCGTTCAGCCTTTCCGGTGTCATGGCGACATGACCATCCCCGCGGCGGCCTAACCGGATAAAAAGGAGAACAGAGCATGGCTCTGCCTGAATTTTCTATGCGCCAGCTGCTTGAAGCAGGCATACATTTCGGACATCAGACACACCGCTGGAATCCCAAGATGGAAAGCTACATCTTCGGGGCCCGCAACAATATCCACATCATCGACCTGGCACAGACAGTGCCATTGCTGCACCAGGCTCTGGTAACCGTGCGCGATGTGGTGTCGGGCGGCGGGCGCGTGCTTTTTGTCGGCACCAAGCGTCAGGCGTCCGAACCGATTGCAACCTCCGCAAAGCAGTGCGCGCAGTATTTCATCAATCACCGCTGGCTGGGGGGAACCCTGACGAACTGGAAGACGATCTCCAATTCCATACGTCGCCTGCGCACTCTCGAAGAGATGCTCTCCCAGACCGATCTTGGCCTGACCAAGAAGGAAATGCTGCGCCTGACGCGCGAAAAGGACAAGCTTGACCGCGCCCTTGGCGGCATCAAGGACATGGGCGGCACACCTGACCTGATGTTCGTGATCGATACCAACAAGGAATCGATTGCCATTCAGGAAGCCAACAAACTGGGCATTCCCGTTGTCGGCATCCTGGACAGCAACTGTGACCCGAAGGGCATCGAATATCCGATCCCCGGCAACGACGACGCCGGTCGCGCGATCAATCTCTACTGCGATCTGATCAGCCGGGCCGTCATTGAAGGCATCTCGTCTGGCCAGGAAGCCCTGGGTGTCGATATCGGTGAGGCGGTGGAACCGGTCGTCGAAGAATTGCCCGCCGAAGTGGAGCCCGCACAGGAAGTCCCTGCCGCTCCTGTGGAGATTTCCGCGGAGGCGTTGGCCGAAGTCATTGACGAAGATGAAAAATACAAGGGCCTCGACGCACCGAACGGTGAAGCCGACGACCTCAAGAAGATTTCCGGCGTCGGACCTGTTCTTGAAAAGAAGCTCAATGACATGGGCATATACCACTTCAGTCAGATTGCCGAGTTCACTCTGGATGACATCGCCAAGGTCGATGATGAGCTGAACTTCAAGGGCCGCATTGAACGTGACGACTGGATGGCTCAGGCCAAGGCATTGATTGAAGGCTGACATTGGTGGCTTGCGGCGGTCGCACGTTTAAGCGCGGCGTTGCATCAGCCGGCAAGAGTTGAAAGGTGAAAAGATGACGAACATTACCGCGGCAATGGTCAAGGAACTCCGCGAGAAAACCGGCGCAGGCATGATGGACTGCAAAGGGGCCTTGAGTGAAAACGCCGGAGACATGGAAGCTGCCGTCGATTGGTTGCGCACCAAAGGACTTGCGAAAGCTGCAAAGAAAGCGGGCCGGGTGGCTGCGGAAGGACTCGTCGGTGTGATTTCCGACGGCCGGTCCGGCGCAGTCGTTGAGGTCAATTCCGAAACCGATTTTGTTGCCCGCAATGACAGTTTTCAGAAGATGGTGACTGACATCTCGACAGCGGCTCTCGCAGCCGATGGCGATTTTGACGCGTTGCTGCAGGCATCCTACCCCGGATCGTCCAAGACGGTTCAGGAATACGTCACCGAAATGGTTGGCACCATCGGCGAGAACATGAACGTGCGCCGGGCGGCTGAAATTTCCGTTTCCAACGGCGTCGTGGCATCTTACGCCCACAGCCAGGTGGCCCCCGGTCTCGGCAAGATCGGCGTCATCGTCGGTCTGGAATCCGATGGTGATGCTGAGAAACTTGCCGCATTCGGCAAGCAGGTGGCTATGCACATTGCGGCGACCAACCCACTGGCGCTAACCGCCGACGAGCTCGACCAGGAAGTTGTCGAGCGTGAACGTGCAATCTTTGCCGAACAGGCCCGTGAATCCGGAAAACCCGAAGAGATCATCGGCAAGATGGTCGAAGGGCGGCTTCGCAAGTTCTATGAGGAATCGGTCCTGCTTTCCCAGACGTTTGTAATCGACGGTGAAAACACTGTCGAAAAGGCCGTAAAGGCCGCGGAAACAGATATCGGAGCGCCGGTAAAGGTCACGGGCTTTGTCCGTTACGCCCTTGGTGAAGGCATCGAGAAGGCAGAAGATGACTTTGCTGCCGAGGTTGCGGCTGCGGCTTCCATTGGTTGAAAATTTGTTCACTCGAATCGTCTCCAAGCGACTAGAGTGTGATCCATCAATGACGGCAACCTGCCGACAATCGGCTGGTTGTCGGCGCATCCACACCTGAAACAAGAACACTCCATGGCAGGCCACCCAGCTTATCCGCGCGTCCTCCTAAAGGTTTCTGGTGAGGCACTCATGGGCAATGAAGCCTATGGGATCGACATGGACACGGTCAGCCGGGTCGCCAGCGATATTGCTGATGCAAACAAGCTGGGCATTGAGCTTTGCCTGGACAACGGCGGCGGTAACATATTCAGAGGCCTGAGCGGTGCGGCCCAGGGTATGGAAAGGGCCAACGCGGACTACATGGGAATGCTGGCCACCGTCATGAATGCGCTGGCCATGCGCAATGCCCTTGAAGATGCCGGAGTCACCGCCAGGGTTCTGTCCGCCATTCCCATGCCAACGGTTTGCGAACCCTTCATTCGACAAAGAGCCATTAGACATTTGGAGAAGGGGCGTGTGGTCATCTTTGCAGCCGGTACCGGGAATCCCTTCTTTACGACCGACACGGCCGCTGCTTTGCGAGCGGCAGAGATGAATTGCAACGCCTTGCTGAAGGGGACAAGCGTTGACGGAATTTACTCGGCAGACCCCAAGAAGGACGCGGATGCCGTGAGATACGAGCATCTTAATTACCTTGACGTCTTGTCTCGCGATCTCAAAGTAATGGATGCGGCTGCTATAACGCTTGCCCGCGAGAACGGAATACCGATAATTGTCTTTTCGATCAAGACGGCCGGCGCATTCGTTTCCGTATTGAAAGGCGAGGGAAGATCGACAATCGTTGATTCCACCTGCTAAGGAATATGACGCGGCAAACTGGAGGTTGTTATGTCTGATCAGGATTTCGACATTGACGATATCGAACGCCGTATGAAGGGCTCTGTCACGGTTCTCGGCGAAGAGTTTGGCGGATTGCGGACCGGTCGGGCATCGGCAAGCCTGCTGGAGCCCATCACCGTCGAAGCGTACGGCTCCCAAATGCCCATGGCACAGGTCGGGACCATCGGTGTCCCGGAATCACGCATGCTCTCGGTTCAGGTCTGGGACAAGACACTTGTGGCGGCGGTGGACAAGGCCATACGCACATCGAGCCTCGGCCTCAATCCCATCGTTGACGGGCAAACGGTCCGTGTTCCAATTCCGGAACTGAATGAGGAACGCCGTCAGGAACTGTCCAAAGTTGCCGGTCAGTATGCGGAGCAGGCGAGGATCGCTGCCCGCAACGTGCGCCGTGACGGCATGGAGCAGCTGAAGCGCCTCGAGAAGGACGGCGGCATGGGGCAGGACGAGCACAAGGCATGGGCAGAAGAAGTGCAGGAACTGACCGACAAGACCATTGAATCCATTGACCAACTACTGGCGGCAAAAGAAGAAGAGATCATGCAGGTCTGAACCACACAGGTACTCGACAACCCCATACCCGGACCACCCGTATGTTGACCACCGATACCTCCCAGTCAGTTGACGATGCAAAATCTGACGCGGATACGCCCAGACACGTTGCTGTCATTATGGACGGTAACGGCCGCTGGGCGTCGAAGAGATCTTTGCCCCGCACGTCGGGGCATCAGCAGGGGGTCAAGACGGTTCGCAACGTCGTTCGCTGGGCCGGTGAACTTGGCATTGATTATCTCACCCTGTTTTCTTTCAGTTCCGAGAACTGGCGGCGGCCGGCGCAGGAAGTCGACTTTCTTATGGGGCTGCTGAAGCGGTTCATAAGGCAGGACCTCGCGGAGTTGCACGAAGCCGGCGTTCGTGTCCGGATAATCGGACGCCGGGACGATCTTGACCGGGACCTGCTCAGATTGCTTGAAGACTCAGAGGCGCTGACACGCGACAACGCCAATCTCAATCTTGTTGTCGCGTTTAACTACGGAAGCCGGAATGAAATCGTCAGAGCTGTCCAATCGGTCGCCGAGGCCATCGACCGCGGCGATGTGCGGCGCGAAGACATCACCGAGGAGCTTCTCGCATCTCACATGGACACGTTTGGTATCCCCGATCCCGATCTCATTGTGCGGACCAGTGGTGAACAGCGTTTGAGCAACTTCCTGTTGTGGCAATGCGCCTATTCGGAGTTCGTGTTTGTTGACGAGTGCTGGCCGGATTTCGGCCGGGAATCGCTGGAACGAGCGATCGAGCAGTATCGCAAGAGAGATCGGCGGTTCGGCCGGGTTGCCGGACAGACGGGTACCTAGGCATTTGCGTTACCCATTGACCATCGGGAATCGACGCGGATGAGCACGCTGACGAAGAGAATCCTTTCAGCGCTCGTCATGGCGCCTGTTGCCCTGGGTGCCGTGTGGTCCGGCGGTATCTGGTATTTCCTGTTCGTGTCAATTGTCGGACTTTTGATGGCGTGGGAGTGGACCGGCTTGACGGAAGGCAATCCCTGGTTGGCACAAATGTGGGTCTTGGCAGCCGGAGTTTTTGTTACGACAACTTCGGCATTTGCCGGCACTCCCGGGTTTGTCGCAGTAGCGGTTTTGGTGACAGGTATTGTTTGCGCCGGAATTGCCCGGGTGCGCACCAGAAATCCGGTGTGGGCCGGCCTGGCCATTTTCTATATCGGTTTGCCGGTCGCATTCTTGATAATTCTTCGAAACGATACGGCGCTGGGTCTGGAAGCCGTCATCTGGCTGTTGCTTGTGGTCTGGGCGACCGACGTTTTTGCCTATTTTGCGGGAAAATCCATTGGCGGCCCTAAACTTGCGCCTAAGGCATCGCCAAACAAAACCTGGGCGGGACTTCTGGGCGGTATCGCCGGCGCGTCGATTGTTGGTGCCGTGGTGGCCGCCGTGCTGAATCAGGAATCCATGGCTTTTCTGGCAATCTTGAGCGGCGTACTCGCGGTCATCGCACAAATTGGCGATATTGCCGAATCTGCTATGAAACGCCATTTCAATGTGAAAGACTCCAGCAGCCTTATTCCCGGCCATGGCGGTGTCATGGATCGGGTTGACGGGTTGGTAACCGTCGTCGCGCTTGCCGGTGCAATCGGTTGGTATCGTGGCGGGATGGACGAGGCGGCGCGCGGAATTCTGATATGGTAACGCAATCAACCAAACTGGCCGACTGCAGTCCGTGCATTGCAAGCATCCCTGCACGCCGGCGGGTATCGATCTTGGGATCGACCGGTTCTGTCGGCTGCAACACACTGAATGTCATTGAAAGCAACAGCGAACGGTATTGCGTTGAGTCGCTCACAGCCTATCGAAATGTCGCGCTGTTGGCGGAGCAGGCCAGACACGTATCGGCGAAACTGGCGGTGATCGGCGACGCGTCGCTGTTTGACGAACTCAAACAACGATTGTCCGGCACGAACATCGAAGTCGCTGCCGGTCCTGGCGCTTTGGTCGAGGCCGCGCAGCGCCCGGCCGACATCGTTATGGCATCGATTGTCGGGGCAGCCGGACTGGCGCCGACATTGGCGGCTGTGAGACAGGGCACGGCTGTCGCCCTGGCAAACAAGGAGTGCCTGGTCTCCGCCGGCTCGCTGTTTATGAAGGAGGTGTCTGCCTCCGCCTGTACATTGCTGCCTGTTGATTCAGAGCATAACGCGATTTTTCAAGCCCTGGACGGAAGTCACGGCAGGAATTTCAGTCGGATAATTCTTACGGCGTCCGGAGGGCCGTTCCGCACATGGTCGACGAAAGATATGGAAACCGCATCTCCGGAACAGGCTCTCAATCACCCGAACTGGAGTATGGGCGACAAGCTGACAATTGATTCTGCGACGATGATGAACAAGGGCCTGGAACTGATCGAAGCCCATCATCTGTTTTCCACTGGGCCCGACAAACTCGATGTTCTGGTCCATCCGCAATCTGTCGTGCATGGTATGGTCGAGTACAGGGATGGTTCTATATTGGCACAATTGGGGTCGCCGGATATGCGTAAGCCAATCTCCCATGCGCTCGGCTGGCCGGACCGAATTGAGAACCGGGCGCCGAAGCTCAGACTTGAACAACTGTCGAGCCTGACATTCGAAGCTGTGGATGAAGAAAGATTTCCCGCAATTGGCGTCTGCCGCGACTGTATGCGGCACAATGCCAGTGCATCCACTGTCCTGAACGCGGCGAATGAAATCGCTGTTGAGCGATTCCTGGCCGGCGACATCGGGTTTCTCGAGATTACGAGTCTCGTGATGAAGTCGCTGGAATGTGCGATGACAGACGGGATGCTGGCGCCACTGAGCAATCTCGATGACGTCGCTTGTGTTGATCAATATGGTCGCAACAAAGCCCGCATGTTGGCCCAAGGGTTGCAATAGAGGCGGTACCTGTTGGTTGTAACGACTGTCTGTCCCATATCGGGAGGACGGCAGTCCCAAAGTGTTGGAATTACATAAATGGATATTTTCGCTGGTCTTCAAGGGCATCTGAACACGGTATTTCTGAATACGGTTCCTTTCCTCTTTGTCTTGACCGTCATTATTTTCTTTCATGAACTAGGCCATTTCGCGGTGGCACGGTGGTGCGGTGTCAAGGTTGATGCCTTCTCGATCGGATTCGGCCGCGAGATATTTGGCCGTACGGACAGCCAGGGCACCCGCTGGAAGCTGTGTTGGATCCCGCTGGGCGGATATGTGAAGTTTTTCGACGATTCCGACGTTTCCAGTTCGCCCGGTTCACAGGACCAGGCGGAAAATGCGTTATCCGCCAGCGAAGGCGGCTTTCACGGCAAGCCGCTGGGCCAGCGGGCGGCCATCGTTGCTGCGGGGCCAATCGCCAATTTCATCCTGGCGATCGTGATTTTCGCCGGAATTTTCACGTTTGTCGGCCGGCCGGTGTCGCCGCCCCGGGTGGACGACATCAAGCCAGGCAGTGCCGCGGAACTCGCCGGGTTCGAGATTGGTGACATTATTGTTGAAATCGATGGAGAATCGATCAAGGCCTTCGCCGATTTACAGCGCAAGGTCAGCATCAGCCCCGACCAGTCGTTGACGTTTGTGGTTGATCGCGGTGGGGAGAACGTGACGCTGTCGGCCACCCCTTTGCTCAACGAATCAAAGGACAGATTCGGCAATAGCTACCGGCGCGGATTGCTGGGTATCTCTCACAAGATGAAACCCGGCGATGTGGTCGTGGAAAAATACAACATCCTGGAAGCCACCTGGATGGGAACAAAAGAGACCTGGTTTGTTGTCGAACGGACATTCAGCTTTTTTGGGGGACTGATCGGCGGGACGGAGAAAGCCGATCAACTAGGCGGCCCATTGCGAATCGCGCAAGTTTCCGGCCAACTTGCGAGCATAAGCATTACAGCTCTCGTCAATCTCGCTGCAGTGCTTTCTGTAAGTATCGGACTTCTTAACCTTTTTCCAATTCCGGTTTTGGATGGAGGACATTTGCTGTACTATGGAATCGAGGCAATTAGGGGCAAGCCGCTGAGTGATAGAGTGTTGCAGGCGGGCTTCAAATTTGGCTTGGCGGCCGTCTTGATGTTGATGATTTTTGCCACATGGAACGATCTGATGCAGTTCGCCAACTGATGTGATGCTTTTTAACCACATATCAGTGATTTAGAGTCTCAAAGCTTTCGATAGACGGTTCACAACGAGGAAAAAAACCGGTAAAAGATATCTTAATTGAGGACACTTCGCCGGGGCGATGAAGCAGCAGGTTAATATAATTCAATGCGTATATGGTTTGGGGTTCTTTCGCTGATATTGACCGTTTTCGTTGCGGTTGGCAGCATCATCGTCTCCGGAAACGGTTTTGTGTCCTCGGCACAAGCGCAATCGAGCGTCGTGATCAGCCGAATCGCTGTGGAGGGCAACCACAGGCTGGAAGCGGAAACGGTTCGCTCATATATGCAGATTGCGCCCGGTGACCGCTACGATCCGGAACGAATCGACCAGTCGCTGCAGACGCTGTTCAGAACCGGACTGTTTTCCGATGTGAGCATAAATCTGCGGGGTAAGATCCTGGTGGTTTCTGTCGAGGAAAACCCCATCATCAACCGGGTCGGGTTTGAAGGGAACAGCGAGCTTGACGATGACGCGTTGCGCAAGGAAGTCGAACTGCGCCCACGGGTTGTCTTTACCCGTGCCCGGGCACAATCAGATGCGCAGAGAATAATCGCGCTCTATCGCCGTTCGGGCCGTTTTTCCGCCACCGTTGAACCGAAAATCATCAAGCTTTCGCAGAACCGTGTCGATCTTGTGTACGAAATTCACGACGGTCCGGTGACGAAGATCGAAAGAATTAACTTCGTCGGCAACCGCGCGTTCAGCGACTCGCAACTGCGCGGCGCCATTTCGACATCCGAATCACGGTGGTGGAAGTTTCTGACATCGACGGACAGCTACGACCCGGATCGCTTGAATTTTGACCGCGAGTTGCTGCGCCGGCACTACCTTCGTAACGGCTATGCCGATTTCAAAGTGCTTTCGTCGACCGCGGAACTGGCCCGTGACGGCAAAAGCTTTTTCATCACGTTCACTGTCGATGAAGGCGTTCAGTACGAATTCGGCAAATCCTCGGTAAGCACGGTGGTGCCGTCACTCCAGGTTGAAGAACTGGAAACCGTCATCAAGTCGGAAGAAGGCAGTACTTACGATGCGACAGACGTCGACAAGACGATCGAGGAACTGACGATCGAAGCCGGCAAGGCGGGCTTTGCGTTTGCCCAGATTCGGCCACGAGCCGAGCGAAATGAAGAAGCTCAGACCATAGACATCGTTTACGAAGTTCAGGAAGGCCCACGGGTCTATATCGAGCGAATCGATATCGTCGGCAACGTGCGGACACTGGACGAGGTTGTACGCCGCGAAATCAGGCTTGTGGAAGGCGATGCTTATAATCGGGTGCTCGTCGACCGCGCGCGGCGGAGAATCACGGCGCTCGATTTCTTCGGGAAGATCGACATCAAGGAATCGCCCGGTAGCGCGCCGGACAAGATCATCCTGATTGTCGAGGTGGAAGAGAAGTCGACCGGTTCGCTTGCCTTCGGAGCGGGTTTCTCGACCGCGGAAACCATCCTCGGCGATATCACCTTGAGTGAGCGGAACTTCCTGGGTCGTGGTCAGTTCGTCCGTCTACGGACATCGTTGAGCTTCAAACGGCAGCAAGTCGATTTCCGTTTCACCGAGCCCTATTTCCTCGGCAAGCGCATGTCGTTCGGTGTCGATATTTATGCGACCGAGACGGATCTGCAGGACGAATCATCGTTCGACAGCCGCCAGATCGGTGCCGGATTGCGCCTGGGCTTCCCGTTGTCTGAAAACACGTCGGTGACGACCCGGTATTCGTTCACCAACGACGACATCCGTGACGTCGATACCGCCAATGCATCGTTGGCAATCATCCAGTCTGCAGGACAATCCAACACGTCGTTGTTCGGCTATTCGATTTCCTATGACACGCTTGATTCTCCGGTTGATCCCACAAACGGGGTCAGGGCGTCATTCGATCAGGATTTCGCCGGTCTGGGTGGAGACGTTTTCTTTGTCCGCTCGAGTGTCAAGGGTACCTACTACAAGAGTGTGTGGGACGGTGTTGTCGGTCTGGTGCGCGGTAGTGCCGGGTACATCACCGGCTGGAACGGCGACAATACGCGCATTGTGGATCGCTTCTTCAAGGGCGGAGACAGCTTCCGCGGGTTTGAGCGTTCGGGGATTGGTCCGCGCGATATCGGTGCAACCAATGCAGATGCTCTGGGCGGACAGGCCTTTGCGATCGGCACCGCGGAAGTCACTTTCCCGGTTGGACTGCCCGATGAACTGGGCGTGCGCGGTGCCCTGTTCACGGATGTTGGTACGCTCTTTGATGCGCCAAATTCAGGTGCCACCACACTACGAGGAAACAGCGCGGATCTGCGGATGTCGGTTGGCGCAAGTATTCTGTGGTCGTCTCCGGTTGGTCCATTGCGTTTCGATTTGGCTGAAGCAATTCTTAAAGAGTCTTTCGACAAGACCGAGTTCTTCAGATTCAGCGTGGGTACACGTTTCTAGTCAGAATCATACATACGGTTTTGAACTGGAGAACATCTAGTTTCATCGTACCAATCGACGGCCACAGACGGCGACTCAGCATTTGCGAAGACATCGTGCTTGTTGTCTGGTCATCTGCAACGCAATGTCCTGTTGGACGACAGATTGGCACTAAAGTTGACGTATGTCGGAATAGCTTGGGGGAGACATGAGCGAGCGTTCTGAAGCAACCGATTTCGGAACCGCCGATATAAGTCGGGTTATGGAACTACTGCCACACCGGTACCCGTTCCTGATGATCGACCGAATTGTCGATATGCATGAAGATATCTCTGCGACAGGCATCAAGAATGTCACGATCAATGAGCCGTACTTTCAGGGACATTTTCCCGGAAATCCCGTGATGCCCGGTGTCTTGATGATAGAGGCTATGGCTCAGACGGCTGGCGGCTTGGTCATATCGCACAGAAACACCGAGACCGGCGAGAGTGACGCGGCCAAGATTGTCTATTTCATGACAATCGACAAGGCGCGCTTCAGACGCCCGGTTGTGCCTGGTGACACGGTTCACTTTCACGTCTCGCTTCTTCGCAAACGCGCCAACGTATGGAAATATTCCGGCGAAGCGAAGGTTGACGGCAAATTGGTTGCGCAGGCGGAGATCAGCGCCATGATTGCCGACGCCGAGCAATAAGCGAAGCCGCGTTTTGACGTTAAGGCGCTTCGCGTTTTACCGGCCCCATCAATTCAGTTGTGTCGGTCCCGGATATCCACAAATACTGCCTTGTACGTGTTTGACACGGACATCTCCAGAATTGCAGCGCAGCAGATCCTCGTGTCGGCGCACGAGGACGACTGATTGGAAGGGTGGTAGGACCAACCTTGCCATTCTGCACTGGGATCAGCTTCAGGAGCGAAATCTATATTATAGCAACATGGGTTAAGAGCCTGTCTGCACTGTTGCTGTGCGACCCTGTGCCGGGTAAAGCCGTCAGGCGATTGGGAGTTGTTGAATTCTTTATTCGGTGCTCCGGTTGGTTGGAGCAAATGCGGCACTCCAGCTGCGGCCCGTTCGCGGCTGAAGAGAGTTGTCTGAAGGTTGCTGCCGGGCGGCACCGAGCCGCCCGACTGCTAAGCCTTGATCAGCGAGGTGTCTATCTCTCGGACATCGGCGTATAGCTGCGTTCCGAATAACCGGTGTACACTTGGCGCGGTCTGCCGATCTTTTGTTTGGGATCCTCGATCATTTCTGTCCACTGAGCGAGCCATCCGACCGTACGGGCCAGAGCAAACAGAACCGTGAACATGGTTGTCGGAAATCCCAGCGCTTTGAGTGTTATGCCTGAATAGAAGTCGATGTTCGGATACAGGCGTTTTTCGATGAAATACTCATCCTCCAATGCGATACGTTCAAGTTCCATGGCGACCGCGAGAAGGGGGTCGTTGCGCACGCCGAGAACGTCCAGGACCTCGTGAGTCGTCTTCTGCATGACGCGGGCGCGCGGGTCGTAGTTCTTGTAGACCCGGTGTCCAAATCCCATCAACCTGAACGGGTCGCTCTTGTCTTTGGCCCGTTTGACGAATTCGGGAATGCGATCGACCGAGCCAATCTCCGAAAGCATGTTCAGAGCGGCTTCATTCGCACCGCCATGAGCCGGGCCCCACAAACAGGCGATGCCAGCCGCGATGCAGGCAAATGGGTTGGCACCGGAGGATCCGGCCAGACGCACCGTGGACGTTGACGCGTTCTGCTCATGGTCGGCATGAAGGATAAAGATGCGATCCATTGCGCGGGCGAGAACCGGATCGGCCTTGAACTCCTCGCACGGTACTGCAAAACACATGCTCAGGAAGTTGCTGGCATAACCGAGATCGTTGCGTGGATAAATAAACGGCTGCCCGACGTAATATTTGTAGGCCATTGCCGCGATCGTTGGCATCTTGGCAATCATCCGGCGAATTGCAACCATGCGCTGGTGAGGATCGTTGATGTCCGTCGAGTCATGATAGAAAGCCGACATCGCCCCAACCACACCACACATGATCGCCATCGGATGGGCATCGCGTCTGAACCCGGTGTAGAAGCGGGCCATTTGTTCATGGGTCATGGTGTGATAGGTGATCGCGGTCTCAAATTCAGTGCGCTGCACTTCATTTGGCAGCTCGCCGTAGATCAGCAGATAACACGTCTCGAGAAAATCGCCATGATCGGCGAGCTGTTCAATCGGGTATCCCCGGTAGAGCAGAATGCCTTCATCGCCGTCGATATAGGTTATTTGTGACTCGCAACTTGCGGTCGACGTAAAGCCCGGATCATAGGTGAAGGTGTCCGACTCCCGGTAGAGAGAGGTTATGTCGATCGCACTTGGTCCAACACTCCCGTCGTAAACCGGAAGTTCGTACGATTTACCGTCCAACGTCAGGCTGGCCGTTTTGTCCGCTGTTTTCATTGAGCTCATATGGACACCTTTCCTTTTTCCATTCTCATACATACGTCATGGTGCATTGTGCACTGCAGTAAATAATTTTTCAAATTTTTGTTCCCGAGTCGTGAAAGCATAAGTATTTGAAACTAAAATAGTATCGTCAATCTTCGGCACACAAAAGATTTGTGCAATGCGCAACATCAGCCGCTTGCACCTGTTTGGTCCCCAAGTCTGGCCAACGTCTCCTCCTTGCCGAGAAGGGATAGGACATCAAAAATTCCCGGTGAAACAGCCGTGCCTGCGAGAGCTGCGCGCAGAGGCTGCGCCACCATGCCAAGTTTGAGCCCACGGTCTTCGACGAACCGGTGAACCATGGCTTCCAGGCTGCCGACAGACCAGTCCTCAAGATCCACAAGGTGCTCGACAAGCTGGCCAAGGACCTCGCGGCCGCCAGAGTCGAGCGCCTTCTGCAATTTCGGTTCAATTTCGATTGGACGCGATGCAAACAGAAATGCCGTGCCCCTCAATAGATCGCTCAAGACCTTGGCACGTTCACGAACGGCGGGAACGGCCTCACGAAGCCGGTCCGAGGCCTCTGCCGTCTGATACGGTGACGTATCGAAGTCGCAATCCAGTTCGGGCAACGTCGCCACGAGTGTGTCGGTCAGGGCGTCGCTGTCCATCGTGCGAATGTAATGGCCATTGAGATGCTCCAGTTTTGCAAAATCAAAACGTGCCGCACCCTTGCCCACATTCGCCAGGCTGAACCACTCGATCATCTGCGTCATCGAAATGATTTCATCGTCACCATGGCTCCAGCCCAGCCGGACCAGATAGTTTCTAACGGCCTGGGGCAGATATCCCATCGACCGGTAGGCCTCGACGCCGAGCGCACCATGCCTTTTGGAAAGTTTTGCACCGTCGGCACCGTGGATCAGCGGAATGTGCGCGAACACCGGGACCGGCCATCCGAGTGCTTGAAAAATCAATGTCTGCTTGGCTGCGTTCGTCAAATGGTCGTCACCACGAATAACATGGCTGACCTCCATGTCATGATCGTCCACGACAACCGACAACATGTAGGTCGGCGACCCGTCGCTTCTGAGCAGAATTAGATCGTCGAGTTGGTCGTTCGACGTGGAAACAAGACCCTGAACCTGGTCCAGGATCTCGGTCTTGCCCTCGAGCGGCGCGCGAAATCGGACAACCGGTTTGATTCCTTCCGGCGCTTCGGACGAATCACGGTCGCGCCAGGTGCCGTCATACTTGGGCGCGCGTCCTCCCGCCCGGGCGCGTTCCCGCATGGCATCGAGCTCTTCTGGACTGCAGTAACACCGGTAGGCATGGCCGCTTGCCAGCAGGTGGTCGACAATCTCTCTGTGGCGGTCACCTTGTGCATGCTGAAAAACCGGATCGCCGTCCCAGTCCAGTTCCAGCCAGCGCAGACCGTCCAGAATGGCCTCAATGGCGGCATCGGTTGAGCGGGCCCGGTCGGTGTCTTCAATGCGCAGAAGCATGCGTCCGCCGTTCGCCTTTGCGTACAGCCAGTTGAAAAGCGCCGTCCGGGCGCCACCGATGTGCAGGAATCCGGTGGGTGATGGGGCAAATCGAGTGACGACAGGATTTGACATGCTCTTTCAAGTGTCTCCAGGTTGACTGAACCACAAAGCTATACCGGGACGCGACCGAGAATGTCTTACCAACATCACTGTGATGGCAGGAACGACCGCCAAGCGCGTATTTGACAGGTGTGTGCTGGGTGCACGCAAGAGCCAAGGCTTTGATCGGTTCGTACGGTCAGTATAAGCGAGACCGATTAATACCACATGACGACGTGTTCTGTAATCCCCGATAAGAGACTGCGCCGAAACCGGCAATACCGGAGCGGAATTGCGAACATCAATCGTAGTTCCGGACAGCCGCGCATACCGGCCTGCGGGATATCTCCGACAGTTGTTGAAATTCAGGACCGTACAAAACTGAACAGAAGTGGGTCATGCCCATGCCCGGTTGGGTCGCAAACAGATTGGAGCGGGAGAGGGCGCAGTGGTTTCTGTGGTCGCCTGTGGGTTTTGCGCTCGGCAGCGGCATCTATTTGGGTCAGGTCAATGAACCGCCGGTTCTGTTGCTTGCGCTGCTAGGGGCGATATTTTTTGTGGTTTTGCTGCTGAGTTTCGGACGCAGCTTTGGGTTTCCCGCCCTTATGTTCCTCACAGTCATTGCCGGCTTCTGTGCCTGTACAATACGAACAGCTTATCTGGCGACACCGGTCCTGAAGCGGGACATCAGGGCAACCAACGTAGACGGCTGGATAGAGAAGGTCGAAACGCGCCCGTCGGGCGGCCGCCGGTTGGTGGTCAATGTCATCAGCATCGAAAAGCTCGATCGCATGCTGTGGCCGCGTCGAGTTCAACTGACCGATCGCATAGCCCGTACCCCGTTGTATGCCGGCGACAAAGTCCGAATCCTCGCGCGGGTCCTGTCACCGCCGGGACCGGTTGCACCGGGCGCCTTCGACTATGTTCGCTACAACTGGTTTCGTGGGATCGGTGCCGGCGGATTTGCTCTGGCTGATCCAGTCAAACTCACAGGAGGCCGAAAAGCCCCTCTGCCATTACGGATATCGACGGCGGTGACGAAGTTTCGATATGCTCTCTCCCGGCATATCCGCCGGGCCGTGCCGGGAGCTGCAGGTGATCTCGTCGCCGCATTGATCACCGGCGACCGGTCTGGTCTGGACGAAGGGTTGCTCAGACGTCTGCGAGAGGCCGGCCTTGCCCACCTCCTGGCCATTTCCGGGTTGCATATGTCACTGGTGGCTGGAACTCTTTATCAGGCCGTCAGGCGCACGTTGTCGGTCATCACCACGGCAACGTGCGGACGAACCGAAAAGAAAACCGCCGCCGTGGTTGCCTGGCTTGGCGCAGCGTCCTATCTGGTCCTGTCCGGCGCTGCGGTCTCAACCCAGAGAGCGTTTGTAATGCTCTCCGTCATGTGCCTTGCGATCGTACTAGACCGCCAGGCGATCACTATGCGCAATCTTGCTGTCGCCGCCTGGCTGGTCATCCTGCCCACGCCGGAAAGTGTGATTGAACCAGGCCTTCAGATGTCCTTCGTTACCGTCGCAGTGCTGATATTTTTCTATCAGGAAATCAGGAAACATCGCTTCCGACGGCCGACACCCGGACGGCGCAGCTATATCGCAAAGGGGCTCACTGGCGTTACATCGGTGGCCATGACGACGATTGTGGCCGGCATTGCAACCGCACCGATAGCGGCCTTTCACTTTCACAAGGTCTCCGCTTACAGTCTGGCAGCGAACATCGTCTCGGTCCCGATTGTTGGGTTGTTTGTCATGCCGTTTTCCCTGGCGGGCACACTTCTCGTGCCCTTTGGACTGGACCAGCCATTCCTGAGTGCGGCAGCCATGGCGACGGACGTCGTCATCCTCGTCGCGTCAATCGTATCCGGTTGGGAAGGGGCGGTTGTCGCCGTACCGGCGATCCCGTACTCATCGATTCTGGTCATCGTGACCGGCCTGTTCTGGCTTGTATTGTGGTGTGGAAACTGGCGGTGATATGGGTTGCCGGCAATCCTGGCGGGTTTGGCGATGACGAACATGACGGTCCGCCCGGACATCCTTGTCGATGAAAACGGGCGGAATATTGCCGTAAGGAACCACAATGAAAAACTGGCGCTCGCGTCTTCAAGACGAGCCCGGTTCGTCACAGGTAAATGGCTTGTCCGGGATGGTGACCTAAGCGATCTGGCAACGGCAACCGCCCGTTACGGGATATCCTGCGATCCCCTGGGGTGTATCGGCCATACCGCCGATGGCCACCGGATTGCCTATGTCCGCAACCAGGCGATTCTCGAAGAAGAATGCAGGCTGGCCATCGTCGTTATTTCAAACCGCAACATCGATCGTCGCCGTTGTCGTGGGCCGACCGTCATTATCGACCGCCGCGATCTGAAACTACATGGCGCGCATGCGCTGACCTTTGAGGGGGCCAAAATCCGGATACGCCGCGCCCGGCAGGTGCTCGGAAATCGGCCTTGGGTGCCGTCGGGACCCTGATCGGCAGGGCATTCAATACTGCCGTATCAGGCCGACGAGCTTTCCCTGGACCCGGATCCGGTCTGGACCGAATATCCGGGTTTCGTAGGCCGGGTTTGCCGCTTCAAGAGCGATCGAATCGCCCTTGCGCCGGAGTCGCTTAAGCGTCGCTTCCTCATCGTCCACAAGCGCGACGACAATTTCGCCATTACTCGCGATATCGCATTTCTGGATGACAACCGTGTCACCGTCGAAAATTCCGGCGTCAATCATTGAATCGCCTTGCACGCCGAGCGCGTAGTGTTCGCCCTTGCCAAGCAATTCCGGCGGCACGGAGATGTTGTGAGTGTGGTCCTGGATGGCTGAAATCGGCGTTCCGGCTGCGATCCGCCCCATCATGGGTACGACCGCGGATGCGTTTTGTGCTTCGGTGCTGGCCATCGGTGCAGCCGGCGCGCGACCCAGAGAACCTTCGATCACACTAGGCGAGAAACCGCGTCTGCCGGAGGCCACACCGGCCCTTGCCGATTCGGGCAACTTGACAATTTCAAGCGCCCTGGCGCGATGGGGCAGGCGTCTTATGAAGCCTCGCTCTTCAAGCGCCGTGATCAGGCGATGAATTCCAGACTTGGACCGCAGGTCCAGTGCTTCCTTCATTTCGTCGTAGGACGGCGGAATACCGGCTTCCTTGAGCCTCTCGTGGATAAACATCAACAATTCATGCTGCTTGCGCGTCAACATGGCATTTCCCCGCCATTTGGATCTCTGGGAGATCGGACTAGAACAAAACAAAAACATTCATACATGTTCTATTTATGTTCGACAAGGGCTAATGAACAGTTAAGGCAGCTCGGGAACCGCCGCTGTGCTTTCAGAAGTCGAGCTCAAGGACACTGACGGTTTCACCGGCCGGCGCTGCCGGTGCGAACGGTTTGCGGACCAGCAAGCCGTGGGCATGCGCCAGAATTCGAAGCATCGAACTGTCCTGGCGTTCGAACGGGGTTGCGACGATTTTGCCGTCGGCGGTCTTTTTCAGAGTTGTCCGAAGATAATCCTGTCGGCGGTCGTTGGCTTCGAGGGGTCGGCCCAGCACGGCACTTGTCATGACCGGATCGGTCAAGTTGGAACCCTGCATCCGGGCGAGCATGGGCTGCAGGAAGACACGGGCACAGACCAGGGCGGAGACCGGATTTCCCGGCAATCCCAGAACCTTGGTGGTACCGAGGCTGCCAAACATCAAGGGTTTTCCCGGCCGCATGGCAATCCGCCAGAAATCCACCTCAAGACCGAGTTCCGAGAGGGCTGATTGCACCAGGTCGTGATCGCCCACGGACGCTCCGCCAATGGTCACGAGCACATCTGCTTTGTGCATGCTGGAGACGCATTGGGTCAGACTTTCAACGGTATCGCGTGCAATTCCAAGATCGATCGGCTCTCCCCCAAGCCGTTCGACAAACGCACTCAGGCCGAAATTGTTGGACGATATGATCTGGTCCGGGCGTGGCGTGTCACCGGGCAGCACAAGTTCATCACCGGTTGCAAGAATGGCTACCCGTGGGCGGCGATAGGCGCGCACAGCGGCAATGTTCATGGCAGCGGAAAGGGCGATCTCGCGCGGTGCGATTCGCGAACCCGCCTCGATCAGGCTTTCTCCAATGCGAAAGTCGAGTCCGCTGGGCCGGATGTTGGTTCTTCCGTCGCCGGGTTGCGTTATTCTGACGCGCTTGTCACCGACGGCCTCGGTATTTTCCTGGATAACGACCAGGTCGCAGTCCTCGGGCACGGGAGCCCCGGTAAAGATACGCACCGCCTGGTTGCGCCCCACGGCTCCATGGAAACCGCGTCCGGCCGGCGCACTTCCGATCACGCTCAATTCGACAGGTGTAACGGCAACGTCCTGTGATCTCACTGCATAGCCATCCATGGAAGAGGCATTGAACGGCGGCTGAGTGATCCTCGCGGTCAGGGGCTCCGCATTGACACGGCCAAGCATGCCGGCAAGCGGAACGTCCTCGGTCTCCAGCGCAGAGACGGTACCGAGGATCCGTGACAACGCATCTTCTACAGGCATCAACGGCATGGCACGCCCCCAGGGTGTGTGGTATATCCGTTCATCCGCTCCGGAAGTCGCCCGACTTGCCGCCCGACTTTTCCCGTAATCCGATGCCGGTAATCGTGATGCCCCGGTCCACCGCCTTCACCATGTCATAGACCGTCAGACAGGCAACGGAAACCGCTGTCAACGCTTCCATCTCAACCCCGGTCTTGCCGGATACCTTTACGGTGGCAGTGACATCGACGGCCGAGTTGGCACGATTCGGAACAAGTTCCACGGACACCTTGGTGACCGGCAGAGGATGGCACAACGGGATGAGGTCGTGGGTTCGTTTGGCCGCCATGATCCCGGCAATCCGCGCAACGCCGAGCACATCGCCTTTCTTTGCCTGCCCGAGTTCGATCAATTCCAGGGTTTCCGGTCGCATGCATACCCTGCCGGCGGCGACCGCGGTCCGATCTGTGGTGTCTTTCCCGGAGACATCGACCATATGGGCATTGCCCTGGGCGTCTATGTGGGTGAGCCCGCTGTTACTCATGATACTGGGGTGTGGTGTCGACGACCGGAGGACGTGTCGACAGAAGAGAACGGGTTGCCCCTTCGACGTCGTCCTGGCGCATCAAACTCTCGCCTATCAGAAACGACGTCACTTCCCACCGGGCGAGGCGTTCCATATCGCCGGCGGTGAAGATGCCGCTTTCCGCAACGATCATGCGCTCGCGCGGCACAAACTCAGCCAGCCGTTCGGTCGTTTCCAGGCTGGTTTCAAAGGTTTTCAGGTTGCGGTTGTTGATGCCGATCATGGGCGTCTTGAGATCGAGCGCACGTTCCAGTTCGCCTTCGTCATGAACCTCGGCCAGAACATCCATTCCCCATTCGAATGCAGCCGCTTCCAGTTCCTGTGCCAGGGTGTCGTCAACGGCAGCCAGAATAATCAGAATGCAGTCAGCACCCAGGGCCCGCGCCTCGGCCACCTGATAGGTGTCGAACATGAAATCCTTGCGCAAGACGGGAAGCTCGGTTGCCACACGCGCGCTGCATAAATAGGAGGGCGAGCCCTGAAACGAGGGCGCATCTGTGAGGACCGACAAGCAGGCTGCACCGCCGGCCTCGTAGGCGACGGCAAGCTCTCGCGGGTTGAAGTCACTCCTGATCAAACCCTTGGAAGGGCTGGCCTTCTTGATTTCCGCTATCAGGCCGTACTCGCCCATGGCAGTGCGGGATTTCAGGGCATGATAGAATCCCCGTGGCGCCGAAGCGTCCCGTGCCGATGCTTCCATATGATGAAGCGGCCGCGCGGCTTTCGCCGTCGCAATCTCTTCGAGTTTGTACTTTGTGATATGGTCGAGGATGTCACTCATGCGGGTCCGCTCACGAATTCGATGTGGCGACCAACCGGTCGAGGCACGACTTTGCCCGACCGCTGTCAATCGCTTCGCTGGCGATCGCGACACCCTGCTTGAGATTGTCGGCCTTGTCGGCCACGATCAGCGCGGCTGCTGCCGTTATTGTCACATTGTCGCGGTGTGGTCCCGGTTCTCCGTCGAGCATCGCACGCATGGCATCGGCATTCTCTTGGGCATTGCCTCCTTTGAGATCGTCCAGACCCGATCTGGGTAATCCGGCATCGTCCGGTTCCACCTCGAAACTCCGGACAACGCCGTCCCGGAGTTCTGAAACGAAAGTCGTTCCGGTGGTCGTGATTTCATCCAGGCCCTGATCGCCGTCCGTTCCGTGAACCACCCAAACGCAGTCGGAGCCCAGGTTCCGGAACACATGCGCCAGCGGTTCTACCCATCTGCGATCGAAAACGCCGACCAGTTGACGGCGTACTCCGGCCGGATTCGATATCGGCCCGAGCAAATTGAAAATTGTCCGGGTGCCGAGTTCCACCCGGCTCGGCCCCACATGTTTCATCGCCGAGTGATGGGCGGGGGCAAACATGAACCCGACACCGGCTTCCCGGATGCACCGCGCAATTGTTTCCGGTCCCGCATCCAGATTGACACCCAACGCCGCCAGAACGTCGGCGGCGCCGGACTTTGATGACATGGCGCGGTTGCCGTGTTTTGCTATCGCGACGCCGCAGGCTGCCGTCACAATGGCGGACGCCGTCGAAATGTTGAGGGTGCCAGCGGCATCGCCACCGGTGCCGACAATATCGATTGCGTCATCCGGCGCCGACACTCGAAGCATCTTGCTGCGCATGGCTTCTGCGGCACCGCTGATCTCGTCGACCGATTCGCCTCGAACTCTCAACGCCATCAGGAAGCCGCCGATTTGTGACGGCGTCGCCTCGCCCGACATCATCGCATCGAATGCAAGTCGGGCGTCCTCCCGGTCAAGGCTGTCTCCGCCGGAGATCTTGGCGATAAATGGTTTCAGGTCGGCCATGCTTCGGAGCTCGATGTTCGTACAATTCCATATATGCCGACAGATAGCCTATCGTGCTCGTCTTGTGCAACCGATACCCACGGGGATGGTTATCTTTTCGCAGGACGGGCAGGGCGGTTTTGCCAGGCGTTGCGCCACGCAAGATCCGCCGAGCACAGTAAACCACACCGTTCCCCGGACGCGGGAAGCGTGAGCCGGGGCCGTACCGGTCACTGGCCTTTGCATCTGGAACGATCCCGGGTCCAAAGGCGGAAACTAAAGCCATCGGCCAGGGCGAACATGCCCTTGGCGGGACTCACACAAGTTTCAGAAAGTTCGACAACAAGTCGTGTCCATGGTCAGAGGCGATGCTCTCCGGGTGAAACTGGACCCCATGCAGCGGCAGGGTCTTGTGCGCCAGGCCCATAATTTGTCCGTCGTTAGTCTCCGCGGTGATGTCGAAGCAGTCTGGCAGGCTGACGCGTTCAACCACCAAGGAATGGTATCGCGTGGCCGTGAAGTTGTTTTTCAGGCCCTTGAAGACACTGTGGTCATCATGGCGAATCGCTGACAACTTTCCGTGCATCTGTACCGGTGCCCGGATGACTCGGCCGCCAAAAGCCTCGCCAATCGCCTGATGGCCAAGGCAGACCCCAAGAACCGGCAGTTCAGCGCCGGCAGCACGGACAAGATCGATGCAGATGCCGGCCGTATCAGGCATGCCCGGGCCGGGAGAAATTACGATGGCGTCGGGCCGCATGGCCAAAACTTGATCGGTTGTGATCTTGTCGTTTCGGAACACCTGGACGTCCGAACCGAGTTCGCCGAGATAGTGGACGAGGTTGTACGTGAAGCTGTCGTAGTTATCGATCAGAACGATCATCACCCCTGCCTTTACTGAGCGCGTCCGCCGGTGCCGGCGAACCGTACGGCCTCCTCGGCCGCTCTGAACAGGGCCTTGGCCTTGTTGATGCATTCGACTTGTTCCGACTGCGGATCGGAGTCGGCAACGATCCCGGCACCGGCCTGGACATACATTGTCCCGTCCTTGACGATAGCCGTGCGCAAAACGATGCACGTATCCATATCGCCGTTGGCTGAAAAGTAACCGACACAGCCGGCGTAAATACCGCGCTTTTCGTGTTCGAGAGTGTCGATGATCTCCATGGCGCGCACTTTTGGAGCACCGGAGACCGTGCCGGCGGGGAAGCCCGCGACCAGGGCTGAAATGGCGTCATAGGCATCGTCCAGATCACCGTCGACGTTCGATACGATGTGCATGACCTGGCTGTAGTACTCGAGCACGAATTGTTCGGTTACCCGGACAGATCCGATACGCGAAACCCGTCCCACATCGTTGCGTCCCAGATCGAGCAGCATCAGATGCTCGGCCCGCTCCTTGGGATCGGCAAGGAGTTCAGCGGCAAGAGCATCATCTTCGGTACGGGTTTCGCCCCGGGGCCTAGTGCCCGCAAGCGGGCGGACCGTGACTTTGCCGTCGCGTACCCTGACGAGGATTTCCGGACTCGACCCGATGACCGAAAAACCGTCGAAGTTAAGATAATACAGGAACGGCGAGGGGTTTACGCGCCGCAGGGCCCGGTAGAGCGCCAGCGGCGGAAGGTCGAATGGTGCACTGAACCGCTGGCTCAGTACCACCTGAAAGATGTCGCCTGCTGCAATATGTTCCTTGGCGGCGAGCACCATGGCCTTGTAGTCGTCAGGAGTCGTGTTCGATACCGTGGCGTCGGTTGCGGAAAACGGTACATCCTTCTGCGGATCATGGTGAAGTGGGCGGTCGAGGGCCGTCACCACTTCCTCAATCCGATCGCGGGCCCGGGTGTACGCCGCGGCGGCAGACAGAGACTGGGTTGGAAAAACCGGCGTAACCAGGGTCACTTCATCCTTGACCGAGTCGAAAATCGCCATGATCGTGGGACGCAGCAGGATCGCGTCGGGTACTGCCAGGGGATCTGGTTTGTCTGCGGGCAACTCCTCCATAAGCCGCACCATGTCGTATCCCATATAGCCGAAAACACCGGCAGCCATGGGCGGCAGTTCGTCCGGCAATTCGATCCGCGACTCTTCCAGCAGCATCCGCAATGAGGTGAGGGGTGGTTCGCTGGAGGCCTCGAACCCGGACTTCGGATCGTTGCCGGCCTGGCGGTTGATCTCGGCTTTCTCGCCGAAGCAACGCCAGATCAGATCCGGCTTCAGGCCGATAATCGAATAGCGCCCCCTGACCGCGCCGCCTTCCACCGACTCGAGCAGAAAGCTGTTCTCGTTGTTTTCAGCAAGCTTGAGCATGGCCGAAACCGGGGTCTCGAGGTCCGAGACGACTTTGGTCCAGACCACCTGATTGCGGCCGTTGGCATAGACCGAGGCAAACGTCTCAAGGTCGGGCTCGATGAACATTGCAGGGTGGTCCTTAAAAACCGATCGCGGCAGAACGGCCGATCAGGTGCCGCTGCCGCGCAGTCTTTCCCAGATCTCGGCATTGACCGTCACACCAAGTGTCTCCTGCAGGCCGTTGAGATACTGCTGCAGCAAGTCCTCACCCAATCCCCGGTCGAGTTGCTGTGACAAGGACTTGACTTCGGCAGTGTCTTTGGGAAATTCGGGCGCCGTCACGGAGGCAACCCGCATGATCAGCATGCCGTCTCCCTTGCCGATAGGGGCCAGGGTCCAGCCGCCGTCTTTCTGCTGAAACAGGTTCGAGATCGCCGTGGCCGAAAACACATCCGACACGTCACGCCGACGCATGGCTTCGGTTGTCTGCACCGTCTCTCCGGTTGCCGCAGCAAGTTCCGCCATGGTTTTGCCGTCACGGCCCTGATCCACGAGACCCTGGGCAAATTTAAACAGGGCATCGCGACGCTTTTCACTGACCCACAACGTCTTGATTTCTGCCGCCACCTCGTCAAACGGTCGCACCGCCTCTGGTGTCACCTCATCGACATCGACCCAGGCATAGCCTTCATTGGCGGTGTCTATGGGGTCGTTCTCCACACCGACGTCGCTTTCAAAGGCAACCCGCAGGACCTCGGTTGTCGCTGGAATGTCCTTTACCGCCTTACCGTCCGCGCCCAGACCGTTCCGGTCGATCGTATCGACGTTTATGAGCGGCAAATTCAGCTTCTCCGAAATTTCCGCCAGGGTCGAACCGCCTGCACGGGCGTCTTCGACCGTATCGTGCATGTTGGCGACTTCCTCCTGGGCCTGCTCGAGAGAAAGCTGGTTCTGCAGGTCTGCCTTGACGTCGGCGAACGTCTTGCGGTCTTCGGGCTCGATCTTGAGCACCTTCAGGACAACGGTCGCAAGTTTCCCCGAGACCGGCGGGCTGACTGCGCCCTCCGCCAACTCAAAGGCTGCCTGTGCGATCGCCTTGTCCGGCAGTGCTGCACGGGTCACTGTGCCGAGGACATAGTCGACCTCTGTCAGTTTGCGTTCTTTCGCAATGTCGACGAAGTCCGTGCCTGAACTGATGCGATCATAGGCCTTCTGGGCTTCTTCGGTTGAGGTGAAAGCCATCTGGAGGATCTCGCGGCGTTCCGGCGTGACATAGCCATCCTTGCGGTCCTCGAAGGCTTTCTTGAGATTTTCTTCGGATATGTCGATGCCTTTGGCGAGATCGCTGGGGTCCAGCCGCAGGATCGAAAGGGTGCGAAACTCCGGCGCTGTAAACCGGCGTTTGTTGGCATCGTAGTATTCATTTTGTTCGGCGTCGGTCGGTTCAGCGATTTTACCGGCCTTGCTTGCCGGCACGACAAAGTACTCTGCCGTGCGTGCCTCGTTCTGCTGACGGTGGATCGCCTTGATCATTTCAATCGGGATGGTCACACCCCGGTCGACGATGCCGGCGATTTCGGCCCGCAATATGTTCTGGCGCTCCACGGCCACGTAGGTCTGTTCGTTGAAGCCGTTATTTGCAAGCACCTGTTCGAACCTCAAACGGTCGAACTTGCCCTGTGCGTTCTGAAACAGGCGATCCTTGACAATCCGGTCCGCGATTGCCTGATCGGGAACCGCAAGAGTGAAAGAGGCAACCTGGTCGTCGAGGGCTGCCTGACTGATCAAGCGCTGCAACACCTGACGGTCGACACCGAGCTGACGCGCCTGATCGACACTGACCTGTTGCTGCAGGCGTTGTGACAATTGGCGAAGCTCTCTTTGAAAGACTTCCTGGAACTGATATTCCGTGACCTTCTGATCGCCCACCGTTGCAAGCGACGTTGAAGACTGGCCGGTGAAGATATCGTTGATACCCCAAACCGCAAAACTGAGGACCAGCAGTCCTATGAATATTTTGGCGATCCAGCTGCCGGCACCTTTTCTGAGCGCTTCAAGCATGATGTCCGTTCTTATGTGGCTAATTTCTCTCAACGAAGATCATAACGTTTCAAATCAATGATCGTCCGCAATAGTGGTGTATCACATTTTGCAGGCATGATAGAAAGCGAAGAAATTACTCTAACGCAACAGCGCTATGTCGTGTGTGGCAAAAATGCAACGATTTGCCTTGTATTTGGTGATGCTGCCTTAGCCAGACCAGCTACGTCCAACCGAAAAATTGAAAGCAACAAGAGTCACAAATGTCGAAGAACCCAAAACCCCTCGTGGCCGGTAACTGGAAAATGAATGGGCTGAAGTCCAGCTTGAAGCAGATCGTCAAGATTGCCGGCAAAATTGATTCCAAGAAGAAAAAGCCAGGTTGCGAGGTCATGATCTGCCCGCCGGCGACCTTGTTGACGGCAGCGCGGGACAAGGCACAGGGATCGAGCCTTAAACTTGGCGCCCAGGATTGCCATGCCGACGAAGCCGGAGCGCACACGGGGGATCTTTCGGCTGAAATGCTGGCAAATGCCGGCGCCACGGCCATCATCGTTGGACATTCCGAACGCCGTGCGAATCATGGCGAGTCGTCGGCAGTGGTCAAGGCCAAGGCGCAGGCCGCCTACCGTGCCGGTCTCGTGGCGATCATCTGCATCGGCGAAACCGCCGAACAGAGAAAGGCAAACCGCACGCTCTCAATTGTCACAATGCAGTTGAAGGGATCGGTTCCCGCCGAAGCGACGCCTGCAAACACGGTCATTGCCTATGAACCGGTCTGGGCGATCGGAACCGGATTGACCCCGACCCCCGAAGACGTCGCAGTGGTACATGCCCACATCAGAAAGCGACTGACCGTACAGATGGGGGAAAAGGAGGCCCAGGGCGTGCGCATTCTCTACGGCGGATCCGTAAAACCGGACAATGCTGCAGAACTCATGGCCGTGGAAAACGTCAATGGTGCGCTCGTTGGCGGCGCGAGCCTCAAGGCGCAGGAATTCATCGGAATCACCGCGACTTACAAATCCTGAACAAAGCACTGAGCACCATGATCTATCTATTCAGGCACGGTGAAACCTGTTGGAACCGGGAAGGCCGCAAGCAAGGCTGGCAGAATTCCGATCTGACCGAGAAGGGGATCGGACAGGCCACCGCTAACGGCATAGCTCTGTCGAGATTGATCGAACCAGCCACGGCCTTCCGGGTTGTCTCCAGCCCGCAGGGGCGCTGCCGGCAAACAGCAAGTCTGATTGTGGCCAGCATTGGGCTTGATGAAGCCGGCATTGAGTATGACGATCGCCTGAAGGAGATCGGGTACGGCCAGTGGGAGGGCCTGACGGAATCCGAGATTGCCAAACGCGACCCGGAACTCTGGGACCGGCGCAATCTTGACCGTTGGTCGCATGGCGCACCGGATGGCGAGACATTCTCGATGGTGCAGAATCGGGTATCGGATTGGCTGGAGGACAACAGTGACGGGCGCATCGTCATAGCCGTGAGCCATGGCACCACCGGACGTATACTGCGGGGTTTTTATGCCGACCTAACACCAGAGGAAACGATTGCCTTGCCGGAGCCCCAGTTGGGGTTCTTCCGCCTGAACGATGGTGAAGTGTCCTTTGTTTCCGCCTGAAGCTCCAAATATCACATTCGAGCGACAATTCGACCGATGCGCAACTTGCATGTTGGCTAAAGGCACCCATCTCGTGTAAAAGACGCCGCAACTGATCCAATTCCAGAGAAAGTTCCGAAATGACTACTGTCATTCTCGTCATTCATATCATGGTTGCCATAGCCCTTGTCGGTTCGGTCCTGTTGCAGCGTTCCGAAGGTGGCGCATTGGGAATCGGCGGCGGTGGCGGCGGTGGCGGCGGGTTTTTGTCCGGCCGGGGTGCCGCCAACATGCTGACGCGAACCACTGCAGTTCTGGCACTGGCATTCTTTGCCACCAGCATATCGCTGACATTGATTGCCAAGACTCCTCAAAACACGGGCACGATCATCAACAGCACCGGTCAATCTTCCGGCTCGACCACGGCGCCCGCCCTACCGGCACCTGCCGCACCGGCAGAACCGCAGGCACCGGTTTCTCAGTAGCAGGCCGGCAGGTTGCCGTAAGCATCGGTCAATTTTGACGATTTTGGCCTCGAATAGAAATTTGTCCGAGGAAAACTTTCGCATTGCGTAACAACGCTCTTCGAATCTGTCCCGACTCGTGTATTCTGCAGGCCCATGGCACGGTACATATTCATCACCGGTGGCGTGGTTTCCTCCCTTGGTAAAGGCTTGGCATCGGCGGCCCTCGGCTCGCTTCTCCAGGCCCGCGGTTATTCCGTAAGGCTCCGGAAACTCGACCCCTATCTCAACGTCGATCCGGGCACCATGAGTCCGTATCAGCATGGCGAGGTTTTTGTCACCGACGACGGTGCGGAAACCGATCTCGACCTCGGTCACTACGAGCGATTCACGGATGTGCCCGCCAGTCAGGCGGACAACGTGACCACCGGGCGGATCTATCAGGACATCCTGACCAAAGAACGCCGCGGCGACTATCTGGGAGGCACCGTCCAGGTCATTCCCCATGTCACTGACGCGATCAAGGAATTCGTTCTGAGCGGCAATGACGGCGTCGACTTCGTGTTGTGCGAAATAGGCGGGACCGTCGGCGACATCGAAGGACTGCCGTTCTTCGAGGCGATCAGGCAACTCGGCAATGAATTGCCTAGATCAGGCTGCATCTACGTCCATCTGACACTCATGCCCTACATTCCAAGTGCCGGGGAAATGAAGACCAAGCCGACCCAGCATTCGGTCAAGGAACTGCGCTCAATCGGCATTCAGCCCGATATTCTGCTGTGCCGCTGCGATCGGCCGATACCGGAGGGCGAGCGCCGCAAGATTGCCCTGTTCTGCAACGTGCGGGCATCGGCGGTGATTCAGGCCATGGACGTCGCCAGCATCTACGATGTGCCGGTTGCCTACCACAATGAAGGTCTTGACCGGGAAGTGCTTGCCGCGTTCGGAATGGAGCCGGAAGCCGAGCCCGATCTTCAGCGATGGCACAGAATTTCCGAGCGTGTTGCCAATCCCGAAGGCGAGGTAACGATCGCCGTTGTGGGAAAATACACCGAACTGCTCGACGCCTACAAATCGCTCAACGAGGCGCTGGTGCACGGCGGCATTGAAAACCGGGTAAAGGTCAATCTTCAGTGGATCGAGTCGGAAATATTCGAACAGGAAGATCCCGCACCGTTCCTGGAAGGGGTCAACGGTATTCTTGTGCCCGGCGGTTTTGGTCACCGGGGTGCGGAAGGCAAGATCCTGGCAGCGCAGTTTGCCCGGACCAAGGACGTGCCCTATTTCGGCATATGTTTCGGCATGCAGATGGCCGTGATCGAGGCTGCAAGAAATCTTGCCGGAATTAAAGATGCGAGTTCCACTGAATTCGGCAAGACCGACCAACCGGTTGTCGGCCTCATGACCGAGTGGATGCAAGGCAACCAGCTTCAACAGCGTGCCGAACGCGGCGACATGGGCGGGACCCTGCGATTGGGAGCCTACGATGCGGTGTTTCAGGCCGACAGCCGGATAAGCGAGATCTATGGCTCCCGGACCATCTCGGAGCGCCATCGCCACCGTTACGAGGTGAACATGGGATATGCCGAACGGCTTGAGGCGGCAGGCCTCGTCATCTCCGGCAAATCACCCGATGGATTGCTGCCCGAGACAATCGAATTTCCCGATCACCCCTGGTTTATCGGCGTGCAGTATCATCCCGAGTTGAAGTCCCGGCCATTTGCACCGCATCCGCTTTTTGTTTCCTTTATCTCCGCCGCCGTTGATCAAAGCCGGCTGGTCTGATCTAACACCGCCATGCTGAACCGCGGAATAGACCATCTCGTTCTTTGTGCGCATGACCTCGATGCTGCGCGCGATTGGTATGCCCGTCTCGGTTTCACGTTAACGCCAAAAGCTGAACACCCTTTCGGCACGGCCAACTCGTTGATCCAGTTCGATGGGGCTTTTCTTGAACTTCTTACAGTCAACGACGCCTCCCGGATTGTCGAACCGGAAGATCGGGGTTTCAGTTTCGGCGCCTTCAACCGGGATTATCTTGAAGGCGGAGAGGGGTTTTCCATGCTCGTCTTCGAAGGGTTCGATGCCAGGAGCGATCAGGAGGAGTTTGCGGAAAAGGGACTGTCCGATCTCGAACCATTCGACTTTGAACGCAAAGCGAAGCTTCCCGACGGTGCAGAAGTCACGGTCGGCTTCTCTCTGGCCTTCGTGACCCATCCGGACATGGAACGAGCGGTGTTTTTCACCTGTCAGCAGCACGCGCCGGAATATTTCTGGAAGCGCGACTTTCAGGTACACGACAACGGTGCGCTGGGCATTCGCGACGTGACGCTCGTGGCCCAACACCCTGTTGACCTGTTCGGTTTTTTTGCCGGGCTTCAGGATGCCACGTCCGTGTTCAAATCCGGGGAGGACCTGCGCATCAGAACCGCCCGCGGCAACGTGCTGGTTACGACGCCGGCCGGTTGGCGCAAACATTTTCAATCGACGACCGGTCCCGATCTTGACCACGGGCCGATCCTTGCGGCTTATACAATCTGCGTGCACGACTTGCGGGATACCGAAAAAATCTTGAAAAACAACGGTATACCTTTCCGTATGCTGAATGAGACGATCGTGGTCGACCCGACCAACAATTTTGGCGTGACTCTGGAATTTGTCCACGACCTTTGACGGATTAGATCCATGAAACCGAATACCACCGTAAACGTTGGAGACTTGAGTATCGGCAACAGCTTGCCGCTCACGCTTATCGCCGGACCCTGCCAGCTGGAAAACCGTGACCACGCGGTTGATGTTGCCGGAAGGCTTGTGGCGATGACAAAAAAAGCAGGTATCGGGCTGATCTACAAAACTTCGTTCGACAAGGCCAACCGGACAAGCGCCTCGGGGGCCAGGGGCGTAGGGTTGGATGCAGCCAAGTCCGTGTTTCAGGAAATCCGTGAAACTTTCAACATACCCGTCCTGACCGATGTCCACACCGAAAGCCAGTGCGCGGAGGTGGCAGACGTCGTGGATGTCCTGCAGATCCCGGCCTACCTTTGCCGGCAGACAGATCTTGTTGTGGCAGCAGCGCGGACCGGTCTGGTTGTCAACGTCAAGAAGGGCCAGTTTCTGGCGCCGTGGGACATGACGAATGTCGCCGGAAAAGTGACCGGCGCTGGCAATCCCAATGTCCTGTTGACCGAACGTGGCGCAAGTTTTGGCTACAACACCCTTGTATCGGATATGCGGGCGCTACCGATACTGGCCGAGACCGGCTGTCCCGTCGTGTTCGATGCCACGCATTCCGTGCAGCAACCGGGCGGCAAAGGCGCCTCCAGCGGCGGCCAGCGGCAATTTGTCGGCGCGCTCGCTCGCGCAGCCGTAGCGGTCGGTGTGGCGGCAGTCTTTATCGAAACCCACGATAACCCCGACAATGCCCCGTGCGACGGCCCGAACATGGTGCCGCTTGAAGAAATGCCGGCACTGATCGACACGCTTATGGCGTTCGACACGCTTGCCAAGCGGGTTTGAGGCACCTCTAAGTTTTGTTCGCAGTTGTACCGCGAACGGCAAGGCGTCGGCGCCCCCGTCCGCCTTCGGATGCACCGTCGCCGTCGATCTGGCGGATAGAGCAAGATGCAACAAGACCCACCACAGAAGTCAGTTTGATCTCCGTAAATGTCTGGTTCGAGCTCAAAGTGCCGGATGCTGCGCCTTGGTTAATTGCAACCATAGCCGACCGGACCGGACCGGACCTTGCCGAGCGTGTCGTGGGATGAGCTTTACAGCCTATCCCAGGCAACGTAGACGGCGAGAACCAGAATGCCGCCCAGCAAGGAAAATATCAGCGGAGCGCCGAAGTAGAGGCATATAATGGCGCCCGCGGCTGTTCCGATCAGGAATGTGATCCACATACCTACCGTATCCCGGATGAATCCTTGCAGAAGAGTGGCTAGAAATCCCGGCTTGTTGGAACCACCTGGTTCATCCGGACGATTATCCTTTTGCATTGAACGTCTCGCGCAATGTGTCGCCTCCCTCACTCAATATAGCACAAATGGGGATCTGGTGGTGACGATGCAAGGCTGTGGCGGCCGCGCCCGACCGGGCGGTGCCGATGGCGCCGACAGCCAGCTGGCAGACGCAGATGGCCGGTTTGAGCCCCACTGTAACCAAGCCCTCCAACACTGCCAAAGTCTGCTTTCTCCAATCTCTTCATCGTGATGACGCGTCAGATACCGGTGGACCGACGTCTTGCCTCAAGCCTATCGTACGGTTCCAACTGTCAAGAGAGCGCACCCGAGATGACCATAAAGCTATA